>NZ_CDBT01000012.1 GCF_000819765.1 Aeromonas bivalvium | reverse complement strand
GACCCTGATCGGCGAGCTGGTGGCCGAGAGCCGCGACGGCGATCATATCCTCATCATGAGCAACGGCGGGTTTGGCGGCATTCACGACAAGCTGCTGGCGCGTCTGCAACAGCGGCAACCGGCATGAAGCGCATCACGCTTGCCCTGACCGGCGCCTCCGGGGCTCCCTATGCGCTGCGACTGCTCCAGTGCCTGGTGCAGGCGGACTATCAGGTGTTCGTGCTGGCCTCCTCGGCGGCCCGGGTGGTGCTCAAGACGGAGCAGGGCATCGACTGGCCCGCCTCCCCCAAGGCGCTCTCCGAGCAGCTCTGCCGCGAGTTTGGCGCCAAAGAGGGGCAGATCGTCGCCTGCGGCAAGGAGGAGTGGTTCTCCCCCGTGGCCTCCGGCTCGGCGGCCCCGAAGCAGATGGTGGTCTGCCCCTGCTCCATGGGGACCGTCTCCGCCATCGCCCATGGCGCCTCCGACAGCCTGCTGGAGCGGGCGGCGGACGTGGTGATCAAGGAGCGGGGCCAGTTGATCCTGGTGCCTCGCGAGACCCCCTTCTCGGCGATCCATCTGGAGAACATGCTGAGCCTGGCCCGTCTCGGGGTGACCATCATGCCTGCCGCGCCGGGTTTTTATCATGAGCCGAAGAGTATCGAGGATCTGGTGGACTTCATGGTGGCCCGCATCCTGGATCATCTGGGGATCGATCATGGACTCACCGCCCGCTGGGGGTATGCGGGCCCGCAAGCCTGAGGGCGGGTGAAGGAGAGTGCGAACAAAAACGGCGCCCAGGGCGCCGTTTGTCGTAGTGAGGGGGGTCAGGCCTGGATGGGGGCCGTCACGTACTTGAACAGAAACTCGGCCACCTCGTCGCGCGCCGGGCGCTGGGGGGAGTTGATCATCTGCATCATGACGTAGCCAAAACCGGTCAGGGAGCGGGCCAGATCCTGGGCGCTCAGCACGCTCTGGATTTCACCCTGGTCCATGGCGGACTGCAGTGCCGGAGTGATGCGCTCCAGCGCCTTGTCCAGCAGCATGGCATAGCGGGGCCACACCTCTTCCCGTACCGAGGAGCTCCACTCCAGCCAGATGTTGGCGTGATCCGGCTTGTCATAGGCCGCATCGACGAACAGCTGAACATGGCTGTGAATGCGTTCCCGGACCGGGCGGTTGCCCGCATAAGCCTGTTCCAGCATCTGGTGCACGAACTGCTCTATCTCGGTGAGCACCTCATCCACGAGTTCTTCACGGGTATTGAAGTAGTTGAAAACGGTTGCAACTGACACCTTGGCTTGTTCTGCTATCTCGGCATGGCCTGCCCGGCCGATGCCGCGACGAGAGAATACCTCGATGGCACATTCCATGAGTTGAGTGCGACGGGCCTCCGGTGAAAGCCGGGTTCTCCGTCTTATTTCTGCGCGTGGTTCCATGATTTTTTCATCTAATAGTTATTGATTATGGTGTTTATAGTATGGTCACCGATAATGCCCGGGGGCGTGCTAACTCTAACAATTTAAATAAGCCGATAAAAGCATCACGTATGCCTGACGACCCCTGGCTAGGGTGGTAGAATCAACGGTTTTGATATCAATGAAGGGGCGGCCTCTGCTGACCCCAATGGAGTATGTGATGAAACACAACGTCGAGGTGATGATTTCCGAGGCCGAGGTGGCCGCCCGGATTGCCAAGCTGGGTGAAGAGATCACCGCCCGTTATCAGGGCTCGGATGAGGTGGTGATGATTGGCCTCTTGCGCGGCTCCTGTGTCTTCCTGGCGGATCTCTGCCGCCAGTGCCAGCTGCCCATCACCCTGGACTTCATGACCGCATCCAGTTACGGCTCCGGCATGCACAGCACCCGGGATGTGCGCATCCTCAAAGACCTGGATGACGACATCAAGGGCAAGGACGTGGTGATCGTCGAGGACATCATCGACACCGGTTATACCCTCAACAAGGTGCGCGAGATCCTCTCCCTGCGCGAACCCAAATCCCTGGCCATCTGCACCCTGCTGGACAAACCGTCCCGCCGCGAGGTACACGTGCCGGTGGACTGGATCGGCTTCTCCATTCCCGACGAATTCGTGGTAGGCTGCGGCATCGATTACGCCCAGAAGTATCGAAACCTGCCCTTCATCGGCAAGGTGGTACCGCAGGAGTAATGTCGCTACATTGCTCATGCCTGCAGGCGGCCTAGGCCGCCTTTTCTGTCTCATAGATTCGAGATGGCACTTCGCCATCAGGGGATGTCATGAACGCACTGGAAATCAGCGGACTGAGAAAGACCTATCAGGGGGGCGTCGAAGCCCTTAAAGGCATAGATCTCACCGTCAAGCAGGGGGACTTCTTCGCCCTGCTCGGCCCGAACGGGGCGGGCAAGTCCACCACCATCGGCGTGATCAGCTCCCTGGTCAACAAGAGCGCCGGCAAGGTCAAGGTGTTTGGCCACGACATCGACACCGACCTGGAGCTGGCCAAGGCCCAGCTCGGCCTGGTGCCCCAGGAGTTCAACTTCAGCCAGTTCGAGAAGGTGAGCCAGATAGTCACTCACCAGGCGGGTTTTTACGGGGTGCCGAGGGCCGAGGCCAAGGTGCGCGCCGAGAAGTACCTGCGCCAGCTCGATCTGTGGGACAAGCGCGACATGGCGGCCCGTACCCTCTCCGGCGGCATGAAGCGCCGCCTGATGATAGCCCGCGCCCTGATGCACGAACCCAAGCTGCTGATCCTGGACGAACCGACCGCCGGGGTGGACATCGAGATCCGCCGCTCCATGTGGAGCTTCCTCAAGGATCTCAACGAGCAGGGGGTCACCATCATTCTCACCACCCATTACCTGGAAGAGGCGGAGATGCTGTGTCGCAACATCGGCATCATCGACAAGGGGCGCCTCATCGAGCACACCAGCATGAAGAACCTGCTGGGCAAGCTGGGGCGCGAGACCTTCCTGCTGGATCTGGTGCCCGGCAGTCAGGTGCCGAGCCTGCCCGAGTTCAACGGCCGCATGCTGGATGAGCACACCCTGGAGGTGGAGCTGGAGAAGAGCCAGTCCCTCAACAGCCTGTTCGAGCAGCTCTCCACCCAGGGGGTGAAGGTGCTGAGCATGCGCAACAAGGCAAACCGGCTGGAAGAGCTGTTCGTCAACCTGGTAGAGGAGGGACGCAAAGCATGAATCCCATGACCTATTACATCGCCTTCAAGAGTATCCTGGCCAAGGAAGTGAGCCGCTTCACCCGGATCTGGATCCAGACCCTGGTGCCGCCAGCCATCACCATGAGCCTCTATTTCGTCATCTTCGGCAACCTCATCGGCTCGCGCATCGGCGAGATGGGGGGCTTCAGCTACATGGAGTTCATCGTGCCCGGCCTCATCATGATGTCGGTCATCACCAACTCCTACTCCAACGTCGCCTCCTCCTTCTACAGTGCCAAGTTCCAGCGCAACGTGGAGGAGCTGCTGGTAGCCCCCGTGCCCAACTACATCATCATCGCCGGCTACGTGGGCGGCGGGGTGGCCCGGGGTCTGTGTGTCGGCCTCATCGTCACCCTGGTGTCGCTCTTCTTCGTGCCGCTCCAGGTGCATCACCTGTTCAGCGTCTGCCTGACGGTGCTGCTCACCTCCATCCTGTTCTCCCTGGGGGGGCTGATCAACGCCGTGTTCGCGAAGTCGTTCGATGACATCAGCATCATACCGACCTTCATTCTGACGCCGTTGACCTACCTGGGCGGGGTCTTCTACTCCATCACCCTGCTGCCGCCGTTCTGGCAGGCCGTCTCCCAGGTGAACCCCATCATCTACATGGTGAACGCGTTCCGCTACGGCTTCCTCGGCATCTCCGACGTGCCGCTCGGCACCGCCTACCTCATCATCATCGGCTTCATCGTCGCCCTCTACGGTCTGGCCTGGTGGCTGATCTCCCGCGGTACCGGGCTGCGCCACTGAGTGACAACCAATGAAAAAGGCGCCTTCGGGCGCCTTTTTTCTTTGTCTGGTGCAGAGCCTCAAAGGGCAGGGGCGTCATAGTCCGCCGGTTCGTCGCTGTAGACGCAGACGTTCCACTTGGCCGCCAGGCCGTCCTCGGCCAGGCAATATCGCTCGAAGAAGGCCTTGATCTCGGCGCGCTGGCAGTGGGCCTCGAAACTGGCCATGTCCTGCCAGATCTCGTTGAAGACGATGGGGAAGCTCTCCCCCTCGGCAAAGGGGCTCTGGATATGGCGGGTGACTCTGTATTGTAGGCAGCCATCTTCGCGCAAGGTGTTGGGTTCCAGCCCCTGGAGCACGGCGAACAGGGCCTGTTCCTGGCCGGGCTTGGGCAGGAACTGGGCGATGCAATAGACCTTCTTGGACACGGTATTCTCCTGATCAGGGGTGAGTGAGGGGAGCGACGCAGTTGTCGATGAGGCGGGCCTTGCCGAGGAAGGCCGCCATCAGGATCACCAGGCGCTGGCTGGCGGCGCTGGCCGCTTCGAGGGTGTCGGCATCGACGATGTCGATGGCGTCCGTCCTGAACCCGGCTCCGTCGAGACGGGCGCTGGCGGTGGCGACCAGGGCGGCCAGATCCCGGTTGCCCCCGGCGATCTGCCCGGCTATCCAGTGCATGGTGCGCGCCAGTTCGGGGGCGATGGCCCGCTCCTCGGCGGTCAGATAGCCGTTGCGCGAAGAGAGGGCCAGCCCGTCCTCGGCCCGCACCGTCGGCACCCCGACGATCGCGATGGGCATGGCCATGTCGGCCACCATCTTGCGAATGAGGGCCAGCTGCTGGTAGTCCTTCTGGCCGAAGCAGGCCACATCCGGTTGCACCAGGTTGAACAGCTTGGTGACGACGGTACTGACCCCGCGAAAGTGACCCGGGCGCAGCGCCCCTTCCAGCAGGGAAGAGATGCCGGGTACCTCGACGAAGGTCTGGCTGGCGAGCCCCTCCGGATACATGATCTCCGGAGTCGGGGTAAAGACCAGGTCGACACCGGCGGCCTCGAGGGCGGCGCAGTCCTGCTCCAGGGTGCGCGGATAGTTGGCGAGATCTTCGGCCTTGTCGAACTGCATGGGGTTGACGAAGATGCTGACCACCACCTTCTCGCCGTGGCGGCGGGCCTCATCGACCAGGGTCAGATGGCCCTGATGCAGGTTGCCCATGGTGGGGACGAATGCGATGGCGCGCCCTTCGCGGCGCCACTGGCCGATCTGTTCACGCAAGGGGAGGGGGTTGTTCACGACCAACATCGGCGGTTCACCTTCAGAGGAGTCAAACAAGAGAGGGGTAAATCGGTCTGACGGACGATGGGAGACGGGGCGCCGGCCCCGTCTCGACACGGTCAGGCTCAGTTGAAGCAGTGTTCTGGGCCCGGGAAGGTACCCTCGCTCACCTGCTGGATGTAGAGCCGTACGGCGGCGTGCATGTCACCCGTCTCGGCCAGGAAGTTCTTGGTGAACTTGGGCACATAGCCGGAGGTGATGCCGAAGGCATCGTGCATCACCAGGATCTGGCCGTCGGTGGCCGGGCCTGCGCCTATGCCGATCACCGGAATGCGCAGCGCCTTGGTGATGCGCTCGGCCAGGGCGACCGGTACGCACTCGAGCACCAGCAGCTGGATGCCCGCTTCTTGCAGGCAGAGGGCCTGACGGTAGATCTCCTGGGCGTGGAACTCGTCACGGCCCTGCACCTTGAAACCGCCAAACACGTGGACGGATTGCGGGGTCAGCCCCAGGTGGCCACAGACAGGCACGCCGTTGCGGGTCAGATGGCGGATGCTCTCGCACAGCCAGTCGCCCCCTTCCATCTTCACCATGCGGGCGCCGGCGGCCATCAGGCGGGCGGCATTGCCATAGGTCTGCTCCGCCGTGGCGTAACTCATGAAGGGCAGATCGGCCACCACCAGCGCCTTGTCGGCGCCGCGGGCCACGCAGCGGGTGTGGTAGACCATGTCATCCATGGTGACGCCCAGGGTGTCGTTGCCCCCCTGCAATACCATGCCGAGAGAGTCGCCGATGAGCAGCACCTGGGCCCCCTCGTCGTCGAACAGCTTGGCGAAGGTGGCATCGTAGGCGGTGATGGCGGTGATTTTATGACCGTCCTGCTTCATCTTCAGCAGGCTGGCGGTGGTGATCTTGCTCACTTGAATGGCTCCTAGGGGTGGGCTGCCGGGGCTATGATGGCGAGATCATTGCGCGGGCAGCGGGCGACCAGGTCGTTGAGCGGGGTGCCGCAGGGCAGCACCAGAGCGGGCGCGATCTCGGCCAGGGGCAGCAGCACGAACTCCCGCTCCTTCATGCCGTAGTGGGGGACGGTCAGCCGCTCGCTCTGGATGCACTCGTCACCATAGAGCAGCAGATCCAGGTCCAGGCTTCTCGGCCCCCATCTCTCTTCCTTGCGCACACGTCCTTGTTCCAGCTCGATGCTTTGCAGTTGATCCAGCAGGGCCAGGGGGGCGAGTCGGGTCGTCAGGCGAACCACGGCGTTGACGTAGTCCGGCTGATCGGCCGGCCCCATGGGGCGGCTGCTGTAAAAGGAGGAGGCCTGTTGCACTGCGCTCTCTGGCAGGGCCGCCAGTGCGCTGACGGCGCGGCGAGCCTGGCCGAGGGGGTCGGCCAGGTTGGAGCCGATGGCAACATAGACCTCGGTCATCATTCTGCCGCTCTGGGCTTGCGACGACGGGGGCGGCGACGGTTGCGGCCATTGCCGCTGCGCTTCTCGCCCTGGGGTTTGTCCGCGCTCTGGCGATCGCTGCCGCGGGTCGCTTCCCGTTGCAGCTGGGGGCGCACGTCCGGGTTGGACTCCAGATAGCGTTCCCACCAGCTGGCCAGCTCGCCCAGGCCCCGTTCGACCCGGTTGCGCAGCAACAGGAAGTCGAAGGCGGCGCGGAACTTGGGATGTTCCATGGCGCGCTCAGGGTGACGGCCCTGACGACGAGTCAAGCGGCTCTGCAGGGCCCAGATGTCGCGCACGTCCGTGGTGAAGCGGCGCGGCACAGCGATGATCCGTACCTGGGCGTCGAGCACCTCGTTGATGGCCAGCATGAAGGCGTCATGCCAGGGCAGGCCGCTCTCGTTCTCCAGCACCCGGGCCCGGGCCTCGACACAGCCCCACAGCAGGGCGGCGTAGAGGAAGGCGGGGGTGACCCGCTTCTCTTCGCGTACCCGGGTGTCGGTATCGGTCAGGGCGTGTTCGATGAACTGCTCGAATGGCGAGTTGCCGTGGGGGGTAAACAGGGCGGCAACCTGGGGGAAGAGTTGCTGGAACAGACCGTATTCCCGCAGCAGCTTGTAGGTGGCCAGGCCGTCGCCGGCCAGGAACAGCTTGAGGGTCTCCTCGAACAGGCGGGCCGCCGGAATGTCTTGCAGCAGCGGTGCCAGCTCCCTGATGGGGGCGGCAGTGCGCGGGCTGATGTGCATGTCCAGCTTGGCGGCGAAGCGCACGGCGCGCAGCATGCGTACCGGATCTTCGCGATAGCGGGTCTCGGGGTCGCCGATCAGCTCCAGTTTGCGCTCGGCCAGATCCTCTATGCCCCCCTCGAAATCGTGCAGGGTGAAATCCTTGGCGCTGTAGTAGAGGGCATTGACGGTGAAGTCGCGGCGCTCGGCATCCTCTTCGATGGTGCCGTAGACGTTGTCCCGCAGCAGCATGCCCTCATCGCTCTGGGCCGAGATATGGCGGCTGTTGTTGACCTGGTGATGGTGACCACGGAAGGTGGCGACCTCGATCACGTCGCGGCCGAATACAATATGGGCCAGGCGGAAGCGGCGACCGATGAGACGGCAGTTGCTGAACAGCGCCTTGATCTGCTCCGGGGTGGCGTTGGTGGCGATGTCAAAATCCTTCGGCGTCCTGCCGAGCAGAATGTCCCGGACTCCTCCGCCAACCAGATAGGCGTCATAGCCGCCCTTGTTGAGGCGATAGAGGACCTTGAGGGCATTCTCACTGATCTCTTTGCGCGAGATGGGGTGCTGGTCACGGCTCAGCGTGCGTCTTGGTCCGACGCTCGGCTGGGCGGCAGTCTGGACAGGCTCTTGAGTCGCGATAGACTCTTCGCCCTCTTCCTTGCCGAGCACCTTGCGGCAAAAGTTTGCGATCTGGGAAAAAATGGTACACCTCTTCATGACTTCAGATTGACGGAAGGCCGACTTGAAAACAGCGGCCTATCCTGGTTCAGCTGGATGGGTGGCCGAAAAATAGCGGCCTATCATAGCTCAGCCTTGACCAAATGAAAAACCGCGCGGTCCGGGGTCAGGTTCCCGGTGCCGGTTGTGGCGTTTTCGGCACCCGACTCAGCCGCCAGTGGGCGATGGCCCAGGCGATGATCTCATGGACCGGGCAGGCGGCCAGCGTCTCGGGCGGCTGCTGGCCGAGAAAGCGCAAGGCCTGGATCAGGGTGGGTCTCACCTCGTCCAGGCACAGGGCCGGGGCATGGTTCTGCTTGGACAGCTTGTTGCCATCCCCCAGTACCGCCAGCGGCAGATGCACCCAGGCGGGCACCTCGGCCCCGAGCGCCTGGTAAAGCGCGATCTGGCGCACCGTGGGCTCGAGCAGATCGGCGCCGCGCACTATTTCTGTGATGCCCGCATCCATGTCATCCACCACCACCGCCAGGTTGTAGGCATAGAGCCCGTCCCGGCGACGGATGATGAAGTCCTCCTCTGCCAGGGCGGGGGCCACCTGGATGGCGCCGAGCAGGCCATCCTGGAAGCCGTAGACGGGGTGGCGCTGGCGGATGCGGGCGGCGCAGCCCTGGGGGGCCAGTCCCAGCTCGCGGCAATGGCCATTGTAGAGGCCGCCCCTGGCCGCTATCTCGCGCCGGGTGCAGCGACACCAGTAGAGATCCCCGTCCCGATAGAGGCGCGCGATGATCTCGTCGTAGCGGTCATGGCGCCGGCTCTGGTACACCACCTCGCCATCCCACTCCAGGCCGTAGGCCTCCAGGGCCTGCAGGATCAGGCTGGCCGCCCCGGCCATCTCCCGCGGCGGATCCAGATCTTCGATGCGCACCAGCCAGCGTCCCCCACGGGACCGTGCCTGCAGGAAGCTGCCCAGCGCCGCGACCAGGGAGCCAAAATGGAGCGGACCGGACGGGGAGGGGGCGAAACGTCCCACATAGGGGGCACAGATGGCTGGATTCAGGGGCATGACGACAGAGACGAGGTAAGCATGGAGGCGCCATTCTCGCGCCGGGGTGGTAAAAGCTCAATAAAAAAGGGAGCAGTGTGCCCCCTTTTCTATTCCGACCGGGCCAGGGCCCGGATGGTGCAAACGGTGGATCAACCCGCCATCTGTTTCTCTTTGATCTCGGCCAGCGTCTTGCAGTCCACGCACAGATCGGCGGTAGGACGTGCCTCGAGGCGGCGGATGCCGATCTCGATGCCGCAGTGTTCGCAATAACCGAAGTCGTCATCGTCCAGCAGCAGCAAGGTCTTCTCGATCTTCTTGATCAGCTTGCGCTCACGATCGCGGGTGCGCAGTTCGAGGGCAAATTCCTCTTCCTGTGCGGCGCGGTCCACGGGATCCGGGAAGTTGGCAGCCTCATCCTTCATGTGATCGACGGTGCGGTCCACTTCCTGCATCAATTGATTGCGCCAGGCACCCAGGATCTTGCGGAAATGAGCCTTCTGTTGGTCATTCATGTACTCCTCACCCGGCTTCTCCTGGTAAGGTGCGACTCCCGCAATGGCCAGGGGGCCCAGAGATTTCCTGATTTCGCCTGTTGGCATGCCCTGTCTCCTAATTCAGCACGCAATCGTGCCATCCATAAATTGAGGGCGGTATCTATAGCAGAAGGGTAACGGCTAGGCAAACGAGCAGTGCCAAATATGTTATCCAATCCCACTTTTATCAGCCACACTCGGGTCGCACAAAACAGATTCAAACGGAATAAATCCATCAGGTTCCATGCGCTGCACCCCAAGATGGGGGCGGTAGCATAAAATTTCAACCCCTGCCAACCGAGCCTGCTCAACAAGCTGACTATAGTGCGGATCTATCCAGGTTGCCGGGCGAACCCGAATGATACCCGTGTGCAGCACCATGAACAGCAGCACGGCCCTGTGGCCCGCCGCCTTCATTGCCATCAGCTCGCGCAGGTGCTTGGCGCCCCGTGCCGTCACCGCATCGGGGAAGTAGCCAAGGCCGGCCCCCTCCCGCTCGTCGAGCAGGGTCACCGACTTCACCTCTATATAACAATCCGCCCGGCCCTGGCCCTGCAGCAGGAAGTCGATGCGGCTGTTCTCCTCGCCATACTTCACTTCGGCCCTGAGGGTGTCATAGCCAGCGAGGGGGGCGAGGGCGTCTCGCTCGAGCAGTTCCCGGGTCAGCGTGTTGGCCCGGGCCGTGTTGACGCAGATGAGGTGACCGGCCGGGCTCTGGGCTATCTCCCAGCTGTGGGGCAGCTTGCGCTTGGGGTTGTTCGAGGTGGAGTACCAGACCCGTGTGCCCGGATCGGCGCACCCTGTCATGGCACCTGTGTTGGCGCAGTGAATGGTGAGCTCCTGGCCATCATCGAGCAGTATGTCGGTGAGGAAGCGCTTGTACCGGCGCAGCAGCAGGCCGGATTGCAGGGGGGGATCAAATTCCATCTGTGTTCTTTGCTCGTGGTCGCAGGGGCCAGCAGGCCAGGGGCTCATAGCTGACCCCATCCGGGGTAGAGGTGGATTGATAGAGGCAGAACCGGGTGGCCTGCAAGAGAAAGTCGGGAGCCGGGGTGGCGGGGGCCTCCCCCGCCTTGCGCGACAGGGTGACATGGGGGGTATAGCCCTGTTCGCCATTGCCAAGGCCGATGCGCTCGCCGTGGCGGCGCAGTGCCCTCGCCAGCACGGTCAGCTCGTTGGGCCACTGTCGTGGGCCAACCCAGGCCGCCTTGGCCCGGGGAAACCAGCCGGTGCGATCCAGGGCGATGGTCAGGGGCGGGCAGTGCTGGCGCGCCCCCGCCGCGAGCAGCTGCTCGCGCTGCTGCTCGCTGGCTTCGCCGAGGAAGGCCAGGGTCAGGTGCAGGTTGGCCTGGGGCACCCCCTGGCCTGGCCAGGGGAGCCGATCGCGCCAGGTGACGAGGGGCAAGCTGATCTCGTCGAGGGGCAGGGCAAAAAAGAGTCGGGACATGCATTTGGGTTCACGCTGATGCCAGGGCCCCATTCTATGGCAGAATAGGCGGCGTTTTTAAGCCAGTTACAGAAGGTTTTCGCCGCTTTGTCCCCATTACCCATAGTTGCCGTGTTGCCCGAACTGTTTGCCGCCCTGGAGGCGGGGACCAGCGTGATCCTGCAGGCGCCCCCCGGTGCGGGCAAGTCGACCCTGCTGCCCCTGGAGCTGGTGCGCCAGCAGCGGCTGCCCGGGCGCATCATCATGCTCGAGCCCAGACGCCTCGCGGCGCGCAATATCGCCAGCTTCCTGGCGCGCCAGCTCGGGGAGAAGGTGGGGGAGCGCATCGGCCTGCGGGTGCGAGGGGAGAGCCGGACCAGTACGGCCACCCGGCTCGAGATAGTGACCGAGGGGGTGCTGACCCGGATGTTGCAGCAAGACCCCGAGCTGACCGGCGTGTCCCTGGTGATCTTCGATGAATTCCACGAGCGCAGCCTGCATGCCGACACCGCCCTGGCCTTCGCCATCGAGAGCCAGCAGGGGCTGAGGGAGGACCTCAGGCTGCTGGTGATGTCCGCCACCCTGGAGGGCATGGCCCTCGAGGCGCTGTTGCCGGACGCCCCCGTCATTCGTGCCGAGGGGCGCAGCTTTCCCATCGAGTACCATTACCGTCCCGCCAATCGCCAGCAATGGCTGGAGCCCCAGGTGGGCGCCGTGGTGTTGGAGGCGCTGGCGGCCCGGCCGGGCAGCGCCCTGGTGTTTCTGCCGGGGCAGGGGGAGATAGAGCGGCTCGCCCAGTGGCTGGAGGGGAGGCTGCCGGACGACGTGCGCCTCGCTCCCCTCTATGGTCGGCTCGACATGGCGGCACAGCAGGCCGCCATCGCCCCGGCGCCGGCCGGTCAGCGCAAGCTGGTGCTCACCACCAATGTGGCGGAGACCTCCCTCACCATAGAGGGGATCGGCATGGTCATCGACAGCGGGCTGGAGCGGCGCGCCAGCTTCGACCTGAGAAGCGGTGTCACCCGGCTGGAGACCCGCCAGATCGCCAAGGCATCTGCCACCCAGCGGGCGGGCCGGGCCGGTCGCCTCGGCCCCGGCGTCTGCTACCGGCTGTGGAGCGCCGAGGTGCAGGAGCGCCTTCCCGAGCAGAGTCCCCCCGATATCCTGACCCAGGAGCTGACCGGTCTGCTGCTGGATGCCGCCCAGTGGGGCGCCAGGGTGGAGAGCCTGCCGCTGCTGGATCAGCCCCCGGCAGCGGCCCTGGCCAGCGCCCGGCGGCTGCTGGTGACCCTGGGGGCCATGGCGCCGGGGAGCGAGCAACAGCTGACCCCTGGCGGCAGGGCCATGGCGGCCCTGGGAACCCATCCTCGTCTGGCTCGCCTGTTGCTGCGGGCCCGGGAGCTGGAGGCCGAGGGTCTGACAGGGATTGTCGCCGATGCCGCTTATCTGGTGGCACTGCTGGAAGAGGATCTGCGAGGATCCGAGCGCCTCGGCGTGCTGTTTCATCGCCGTCAGGGCGCCCTGCGCCAGGGGGCGGCCCGCTGGTTCGAGCGCCTCGGGCTCAGGGCTGGCGCCGCGCAGCCCGGTCCCCAGGGGCAGTGGCTCGGCCTGCTGTGCGCCCTCGCCTGGCCGGACCGGATAGGCAAGCTGCGCAGCGGCCACCGCTATCAACTCAGTGGTGGGGTGAGCTGCGATCTGGTAGAAGGTCATCCCTGTCAGGGCGCCCAGGCGTTGGTCGCCGTCGAGATGGGGCAAAATGATCGCGGCAGCCGCATCTTCATCGCCGAGCCCGTGATGCTGGACGAGCTGGTGCGCCAGCTGCCCGAGCTGGTGAGCGAACGCCAGTGGTTCGACTGGGACGAACGGGAGGAGCGGGTGCGGGCCGAGCGCCAGCAGGTGATCGGCGAACTGGTGCTGGGCCAGCGGCCCCTGGAGGACCTCTCCGACGAGCAGAAGGGGCGCTGTCTGCTGCAGGGGATCCGCCGCAAGGGGTTGCACGTGCTGCCCTGGGACGAGGGCAGCGAGGGGCTGCTGGCCCGGTTGCGCTGCGCGGCCGACTGGCTGGCGGACGAGGGCTGGCCCGCCATGGACGACGAGAGCCTGCTGGCGCGCCTTGAGGAGTGGTTGCTGCCGGCCCTGAGCGGCATGACCCGGCTGGAGCAGCTCAAGAGGCTGAACCTCTCCGAGCTGTTGCGCCAGTCCCTGCCCTGGCCCCTGCCCAGACGCCTGGACGAGGCGCTGCCGAGCCACTTCACCGCCCCCACCGGCAGCCGGGTGCGGATCCGTTATCAGCCGGGCCAGGCCCCGGTGATCCCGGTGCGGATCCAGGAGATGTTCGGTCAGGCCAGCACCCCCTGCGTGGCCGATGGCCGGGTGGCCCTGGTGGTGGAGCTGCTCTCCCCGGCCCAGCGGCCGTTGCAGATCACCGCCGATCTCGGCGCCTTCTGGGCGGGCTCCTACGAGCAGGTGAAGAAAGAGATGAAGGGGCGCTATCCGCGCCACTACTGGCCTGACAACCCGCTTGAGGCCATGCCGACCCGGGTCACCAAGAAGAAGATGGGGCTCTAGTCAGGGCACTGGGAGCATCAGGACGGCCCTGCGGGGGGCGAGGAACAAGAAGATGGGCCGCCGCAGTGAGCTGTGTCCATTTCACCGCCGGGACAAGCTCCCGGCGAGCGACAACAGCACAAGAGGTGAGCCCGGCATCCAGGCCGGCTCAGGCACGGTCGGCGACATGGCCGACCGTTTACTCCGTCGGCAACGGCGACATAACGACATAGAGAAGAGGAACCATGGCAACCCAACGACGCAAGCGCACCCCCAAGAAGGCGGCGCCCAAACGCACCCTCTGGCGCACGCTGTTCTGGCTTGGCTTCAAGCTATCCCTGGTGGTTGCCGCCTTCCTGGTGGTCTTTGGCATCTATCTGGATACCAAGGTGCGCGAGCGCTTCGACGGCGAGAAGTGGCAGCTGCCGGTCATGGTCTACAGCCGCCCGCTGGAGCTCTATCCGGGGCAGCGACTGTCGCGGGATCAGATGCTGCGCGAGCTCAAGATGCTGAGCTACAAGCCGGTGCGCCAGCCCCATACCCCGGGCGAATACCGGGTGGAAGGCAATACCATAGAGCTGGTGCGCCGGCCGTTCGACTTCTATGACGGCGCCGACAAGGCGCGCGCCATGCGGCTCTCCTTCAACGGGCCCCGGCTGGACAAGATCCAGTCCATGGAGAACCAGCGTCAGCTGGGGTACGCCCAGATGGACCCCGTGCTGCTGGACAGACTCAATCCCGAAGGGCGGGAGGATCGCCTGCTGGTGCGTCTGGCCGAGGTGCCCGACAGTCTGCTCGTCACCCTGCTCACCACGGAAGACAGAGACTTCTATCAGCACGGGGGGGTGAGCCCTGTGGCCATCATGCGCGCCATGGCGGCCAACCTGCTGGCGGGACGCACGGTGCAGGGGGGCAGTACCCTGACTCAGCAGCTGGCCAAGAACTTCTTCCTGACCCGGGAGCGCAGCCTGTGGCGCAAGCTGCAGGAGGCCTACATGGCGGTGCTGATTGACTACCGCTACAGCAAGGACGAGATCCTGGAGGCCTATCTCAACGAGGTCTATCTGGGGCAGAACTTCTCGCAAGGGGTCTACGGCTTCGGGCTGGCCTCCTACTTCTACTTCGGCGTGCCGGTCAACGAGCTGGACATCGATCAGGTCGCCCTGTTGGTGGGGCTGGTGAAGGGGCCCTCCTATTACGATCCCTGGCGCTATCCGGAGCGGGCCAAGGCGCGCCGGGATCTGGTGCTCAAACTGCTGGCGGATCATGGCAGCCTGACCCAGCCCGAGTACCAGCTTGCCAGCAAACAGCCCCTTGGCATCATCACCCGTGGCAAGATGAGCTATGGCCGCACCCCGGCCTTCATGAACCTGCTCAAGCGCGAGGTGCAGAGTCGCTTCGGCGGGGACCTGCTCAGCCAGTCCGGCCTCAAGATCTTCACCAGCCTGGATCCCATCGCCCAGCACGCCGCCGAGCAGGCGGTGGAGTCGGGGCTGGCCACCATAGAGAAACAGCGGGGCAAGAAGAAGCTGGAGGCGGCCATGGTGGTCTCCGACTGGCGCAAGGGGGAGGTGGTCGCCCTGGTGGGGGGACGGGATCCCCGCTACGCCGGCTTCAACCGTGCCCTGGATGCCCGTCGCCAGATAGGCTCCCTGGTCAAGCCGGCCGTCTATCTCACCGGCCTCTCCAGCGGCCTGACCCTGGGCACGCCGCTCAAAGATCAGCCTATCCGCATTCGCGGCAAGGATGGCCAGCTGTGGACGCCCCAGAACTATGATCGCAAGTTCCGCCAGAGCGTCCCCCTGATGGAGGCGCTGGCCCACTCCCTCAACGTGCCCACGGTCAACCTGGGCTTGCAGGTGGGACTGGACAAGGTGGTCGATACCCTGCACAAGCTGGGGGTCGAACAGGAGATCCAGCCCTATCCTTCTCTGGTGCTGGGGGCGGTGGCGCTCTCGCCCATGGAGGTGAACCAGATGTATCTGCCCATCGCCAACCAGGGCCTAACCCAGCCGCTGTCTGCCATTCGCGCCGTGGTGGGAGGGGATGGCAAGCTGGTGTATCAGCATGATCAGAGCGCCAAGCGGGTCGCGGATCAGGATGCCAGCTGGCTCACCCTGTTCGCCATGACCAAGACGGTGAGCGAGGGCACGGCGCGCTCCCTCACCGCCCGCTTCCCGGGCATCACCATGGCGGGCAAGACGGGTACCACCAACGAGCTGCGGGACTCCTGGTTCGCCGGCATGGACAACAGCGAGCTGGTCAGCATCTGGGTCGGTCGGGATGACAACACACCGGCGGGTCTGACCGGCTCCAGCGGTGCGCTCCAGCTGTTCAGCGGCTATCTGGGCCAGCGGGGGGTCAACAGCCTGACCCTCACCATGCCCAAGGGGGTGAGCTGGGCCAGCTTCGCCCGCTCCAGCGGCACCCGGGTCTCGGCTAACTGCCCCGGCAGCCTGCAGGTACCGGCCAGGCTGGCCAGCCTGCCGGCTCCCGCCAGTTGCGGTGGCAGCCCGGACAGCGCCCTGGATCAGTGGTTCAGCGGTTTCTTCAACTAACCTGTGATGGGCTGCGACGGCAGCCCATTTTTGTCGGAGTCTGCATGCGTTCACCTCTGCTTGGCGGTATCCACCATCTGGCCATCATCGCCAGCGACTATCAGGTCTCCCGGCGCTTCTATCACGAGGTGCTGGGGCTGCCCATCATCAACGAGACCCTGCGCGAGGCGCGTCAATCCTGGAAGCTGGATCTGGCCCTGCCAGATGGCAGCCAGATAGAGCTGTTCAGTTTTCCGTCCCCCCCGGCGCGACCGAACCGGCCGGAGGCATGCGGTCTGCGTCATCTGGCGTTCCGGGTGCCCGCCCTGGCGCCCGTACTGGCCCATCTCGAGTCCCATGGCATCGCGGTGGAACCGATCCGGGTCGATGAACTGACCGGTTGCCGCTTCACCTTCTTTGCCGATCCCGATGGCCTGCCCCTCGAGCTGGTGGAACAGCCCTGAGCGGTATATAAGGAGCATTGAGTGACATATGGCGCCCTGGATGGCAGCTGTGCCAGCAGGGGAGGCGGCCGCCAGATCGGCTCACTCAATCCCCATTCGAAACAAGGGATAGCCCCGGCAGGCAGATCCGGGCGTGACCCTGCCCAGGGTCGACACAGGATCAGGAGAAGCGGATGACAAGAGGGAGCTTGAGGCGCGGAGCCGTTCTGCTGGGGTGGCTGATGCTGAGCCTGCTGCCGGGTCCCGGGGCCTGGGCCGCCTCCGACTGGACGCTGGTGCGAGAGCAGGGCCCTGTCCGGCTCTGGGCCAGAGCCAATCCCCCCGGCCCCTTCCAGGCCCTCAGGCTGGAGATGCGGGTGGCGGCCAGGCCTGCCGCCCTGCTGGCGGTGCTGCGGGACACGGCCAATCACAGGCAGTGGCTGCCGGGCAGCCGGGAGGTGCGACTGCTCGCCAGACCGACTCCCCTGGAGGATCTGGTCTACACCCGCTTGGCGGCGCCCTGGCCTGCACAGGACAGGGAGCTCATCACCCGCTCCCGCCTCGAGTGGCTGCCCGGTTGCGGCCTGCGCCTGCGGGTCTGGGCCGACGCCGATGCGCTGCCTCCTACCCCGGGACTAGTGCGGATCCGCGCAAGCCAGGGGTTGTGGCAGGCGACGCCGCTCGGGGCGGGGGAGAGCCTGATTCGCCTCGAAACCTACACCCATCCCGGGGGCCAGCTGCCGGGGTGGCTGGTCAATCAGGTCGCCGCCACGTCCGCCTTCGAGAGTTTCGTGGCAATAAAGCGTTTGATGGAGGACGGCAAGACGACCGGCCTCATGGCAGCCCAGCTCTGTCCGTCCGGGCAGTGACGGTCTGATCCATGTTAAAAAGCGAGCCGGGATGAACCGGCTCGCTTTGGGCTTGGGCTCATCGGCAACAGTGGTCGTCGCGAAATGACCAGGGGTGAGTCGATGAGGCGAGGGACGGGCCCCCGACCACAAGTAATAGCAGAGCCGTTCGGATTCTTCCCCTCTATTCCTGCATGCAATGAGATCGCCCTGATATTCGGATTCTTCCACTTTATTTCTGCATGCAATGAGATCGCCCTGATATTCGGATTCTTCCCTTCTGTTCCTGCATGCAATGAGATCGCCCTGATATTCGGGTTCTTCCACTCTATTTCTGCATGCGATGAGATCGCCCTGATATTCGGATTCTTCCACTCTATTTCTGCATGCAATGAGATCGCCCTGATATTCGGGTTCTTCCCTTCTATTCCTGCATGCAATGAAACCGCCCTGATAACGGGCTCCTCCCCTGGTTTATGCTCGTGGGCGTCATGGCGCTACTTGTCTGGCGGTGCCGGGCGCTGGCTGGCCTGCACCAGGGCCGCCTCCGCCCGGGCGCCGAGGAAGACATAGAGGCCAAGGCCCACCAGCAGACCCACGGCGCAGGCCATCACCCCCACCGCGGGCCAGAGCAGCTCGGTCTGGCCGAGGGAGCCCTTGAACAACAGCAGCAGTCCCTCGATGGAGACGGCGATCAGGATGGCGGCGATGAAGCGGGTGATGGTGCGGCGGATGGCGCTGTGGCGAAAGATGTCCTTATGAAGCAGCACCTCCTCTTCCAGTATGGTCTTGCCCAGATCGAACACCGCCAGCGCCAGAGTCAGGAAGATGATGGCGCTGAAGGCCCCGAGCCGGTTGCGGCTCTCGCCACAGGCGAGCAGGTAGAGCTCGTGCAGGCCATGCCAGATCAGGCTGGCGACGATGAGAAACAGTGCCACGCTGAGCAGCACATAGACCAGCTTGAACCAGGGGGTGAGCCTGCGGCGTTGCTTGTCCCCCATCAGCCAGGCGATCAGCCCCTGCAGGTCGAGGGTGATGAGGCGCCCTTCCCCCTGCAGCTGAAGGTGCAGCTCGCCCTGGGCGGTGGGGTAGGGGGCCAGTATGGTGACGGGCCCTTCCTGGCGGGCCGTGGTCAGTACGAAGGGGTAGCGTGCCAGCGCCTTGTCCGGGTGCTGGAGCAGGCCGAGCATCAGCAGGTGCAGCTCGGGCTCGTACTCCTGATAGCGGCGAATGAGGTCAATGGGGCTCATATTGGCCATGGGTACCTCCAGAGGATTGCCGAGAAACAGTGTCTTGCACCGAGACTGCAAGTTACGGGCCCATATTGATGGTCCGAGATGACGCCTGTGTGGCGGTCGGGTGATGAGATCCTGTGGCAACTTGGGGCAAGGCGCAGGTTTGGCACCAGTTTGGTGCAAAGGGGCAGGGCTGAAGGGCCCGGGCGTTCGCCCGGTTTAGCGTTTAAAAGGGGCCGAACGGCCCCTTTTTAGACAGGGTTCGGCGCGGCTCAGGCCTGAGCCAGCCTGGCGAGGCAGCGATCCGCCGCCGCCAGGGTGTGGGCTATCTCCTGCTCGCCGTGGGCCAGGGAGAGGAAACCGGCCTCATAGGCGCTCGGTGCCAGGTAGACACCCTCTTCCAGCATGAGGTGATAGAAGCGCTTGAAGCGTGCCATGTCGCAGCGCTTGACCTGATCAAAGCGGCTGATCTCGGCCTCGTCGGTGAAGAAGAAGCCGAACATGCCCCCCACATGGGTGATGGCGAGGGGGATGCCGTGTTTGGCCGCTGCGGCCTTGAGCCCTTCGGCGACGGCGGCGGTCTTCTCGGCCAGTTGCTGGTGCAGGCCGGGGGCTTGCAGCAGATCCAGCATGGCGAGCCCGGCGGCCATGGCGACCGGGTTGCCGGAGAGGGTGCCGGCCTGATAGACGGGGCCGGTCGGCGCTATGTGCTGCATCACCTTCTTCTTGCCGCCGAAGGCGCCCACCGGCATGCCGGCGCCGATGATCTTGCCGAGGGTGGTCAGGTCGGGATCAACCCCGTAGTGGGCCTGGGCGCCGCCCAGGGCGACCCGGAATCCGGTCATCACTTCGTCGAGGATCAGCAGGGCGCCAAATTGATCGCAGATGGCACGCAGTCCTTGCAGGAAGCCGGGCAGGGGCGGAATGCAGTTCATGTTGCCCGCCACCGGCTCGACGATGATGCAGGCGATCTCGTCGCCATATTGCGCGAAGGCGTCCCGTACCGAGTCCAGATCGTTATAGACGCAGGTGAGAGTGTGTTTGGCGAAATCGGCGGGGACGCCCGGGCTGTTGGGCTGGCCCAGGGTGAGGGCGCCGGAGCCGGCCTTGACCAGCAGGGAGTCGGCATGACCGTGGTAGCAGCCTTCGAACTTCACTATCTTGTCGCGACCGGTATAGCCACGGGCCAGACGAATGGCGCTCATGGTCGCCTCCGTGCCCGAGTTGACCATGCGTACCTGCTCCATGGAAGGCACCAGCTCGCGAACCTTCTGGGCCATCCGCACTTCGATCTCGGTGGGGGCGCCGTAGCTGAGCCCCTTTTCGACCGCGGCAATGACGGCGGCCTTGATGGTCGGGTGATTGTGACCCAGCAGCATGGGGCCCCAGGAACCTATGTAATCGACATAGGCCTTGCCATCCACATCATAGAGATAGGCGCCGTCTGCGCGCTCGATGAAGAGGGGAGTGCCCCCCACGCCGTTGAAGGCGCGTACCGGTGAGTTGACGCCGCCGGGAATGGTCTGGCAGGCCTGTTCAAACAGCTGATCTGATTTTGACATGGATCATCCTTAATGGGATTTTGACCGTCACTGCAGGGGGCGAGGCGGATCCAGGCTCGGCAGTCGCGCCTCGACAGGGTATGCTCATGCTTCTCGCAACCCGGCGCACTCAGGTGCCCAGTGACATTTAAACGGGCCGACTATAGCAGAAAGCCCTCTGGTGGGCAGCAGGCCGGGTCTTATCCAACCGTAGGCAACGGGTTTTCTCATGGCGCAAGACAGTCTCTTCTCATCTGATCCGGTACCGGCCGGCTCCCATCCTCGACTGGTGCT
Source organism: Aeromonas bivalvium (assembly GCF_000819765.1). Lineage (GTDB taxonomy): Bacteria > Pseudomonadota > Gammaproteobacteria > Enterobacterales > Aeromonadaceae > Aeromonas > Aeromonas bivalvium. Next base: position 3,055 of record NZ_CDBT01000012.1, on the reverse strand, counting down.
TCGGCTCATTCAACAGGACAAGATGCCGCTCTGGGTGCTGCTGCTCGCCGCCATCGTCGGCATCCTGGCTGGCCTGGTATGCGGACTGTTTGAATCTGGCGTCAGCTGGGTGATCGCGCAGCGCGGTCTGCTGCTGGCGGATCGCCCCTGGTGGCAACTGCTGCTGATGGGGTTCGCCATCAGCGCCCTGCTCGGCATGGTGGGCTATTTTCTGACCCACACCTTCGCTCCCGAGGCCGGAGGATCCGGCATTCCGGAGATTGAGGGCGCCATGGAGGACCTGCGGCCGGTGCGATGGTGGCGGGTGCTGCCGGTCAAGTTCTTCGGGGGCATCTGCACCCTGAGCTCCGGCATGGTGCTCGGCCGTGAGGGACCCTCGGTCCAGATCGGCGGCAATGTCGGCAAGATGGTGGCCGATCTCTTCCGGCTGCCCAAGGAGCATGGTCATGCCCTGCTGGCAGCCGGGGCCGCCGGCGGGCTGGCGGCGGCTTTCAACGCGCCTTTGGCCGGCATATTGTTCGTGATGGAAGAGATGCGTCCCCAGTTTCGCTACTCCTTCCTTGCCATCAAGGCGGTCGCCATCTCGGCCGTGATGGCAACCCTGACCTTGCAGAACATGAAGGGGCAGCACCCTGTCATCGCCCTGCCTCACTATGATGCCCCGGCCCTCAAGGCTCTCTGGCTGTTTCTCTTCATGGGGGCGGCATTCGGGGTGCTGGGGTTTGTCTTCAACAAGCTGGTGCTGGCCTGTCAGGATGGCTATCTGGCCCTGCATCAGAACAAGCGCCACCGCTTCGTGGCCATCGGCATGCTGGTGGCGGGCACCTTTGGCGTGCTGTCGCTCTTCGTCCCTTCGGTGACGGGAGGGGGCACAGATCTGATCCCCCAGTTGATGGACGGCGGATATGCGATGGCCACCCTGTTCGTCATCTTTTCGGTGCGGCTGGTGGCGACCCTGGTCTGCTTCTGCTCGGGGGCGCCAGGCGGGGTGTTCGCACCGACCCTGGCGTTGGGGACCCTGTTCGGACTGGTCTTTGGCTATATCTTTCACGCCGCCTTCCCCGACCTTGGCATAGAGCCGGGGGCCTTCGCCATCGCCGGCATGGGAGCTCTGTTCGCGGCAACCGTGCGCGCCCCCGTGACCGGGATCGTGCTGGTCACCGAGATGACAGACAACTATCAGCTCATACTGCCCATGATGATCACCACCATAGGGGCCACCATAGTGGCGCAGTGGCTGGGGGGACGACCCCTGTATTCCCAGATCCTGGAGCGCACCCTGCGCATGGCCGAACGGCTGCGTCTCGCCGACACCAGCAAGGCGGGCTGATTGTTGCGGTCGATGCTCATATATAGTCAGAACAGGGGAGAGCCAGACGAGGTGATATGCCCATGACACAGAAGTGGCTACTGCTTGGGGCGCTTGTCCTGGGATTGCTGGGCGGATATCTGGTCGGCAATCGCCAGGAACTGGCCCAGAGCAGCCTGCTCGAGGTACAGCAGCAGACCCTGGCGCGCCAGACCGAGGCCATCGCCAGGCTCGAATCGGAACTCGGGATAAAGGACACCCGGCTCGCCACCCAGCAGGCGGCCTTCGAACAGCTGCAGCAACTGCTCAAATCCCAGGAGACACAAACCCAGGAGTTGAAACGCCAGCTGGCCTTCTTCGAGCGGATCATGCGTCCGCAAGGGGAGCAGAGCGGCGTGGTCATCGACAATCTGACGGTGCAAGAGAGCAACGTGGCCAACCGCTACCACTACCGCCTGGCACTGACCCAGCCATCCAAGCAGCGGGAGCTGTTTCGCGGCCAGGTCCAGATACGCATAGAAGGCAGCCAGGATGGTCAGCCCAGGAGTCTGGGGGAGCGGGATCTGCAGATGAAAGCGGGAGCAGGACGCTACTCTCTGCGTTACTTTCAGTTGCTGGAAGGGGATTGGCAGTTGCCGGAAGGATTTATCCCGGACCGGGTGCGGATCACCATAGGGAAAAACGGCCGTCAGCCCGAGCAGGAGCTGCTGGTAGAATGGAGCCAGGTGCTCAAACCCCTATTGGGCGCCCCGAGCGAGCAGACCCCGGCAGGGGCGACCACCACCCAGCCCGGCGAGGTTGGCTTGGTGAATACTTGAACTAAATGGTCGGGTATTGGATAATTTCGCGGTTTCCATGTTTGTGGATGTCATGGTTGTGAGGTCAGTAATGAGTGCAGTAGCAGAAGCCCCGTTGCCAATCCAGATGACGGATGCGGCGGCAAAGAAGGTGAAGACCCTGATCACCGAAGAGGAAAACCCCGAACTCAAGTTGCGGGTATATATCACGGGCGGTGGCTGCTCTGGCTTCCAATATGGTTTTACCTTCGATGAGAAAATCAATGAAGGCGACACCGTGGTGGAGAAGAACGGCGTCACCATGGTGATCGATCCCATGAGCCTGCAGTACCTGGTCGGCGGTAGCGTCGACTACAGCGAGGGCCTGGAGGGATCGCGTTTCCTGGTAACGAACCCCAATGCCACCACCACCTGTGGTTGTGGTTCCAGTTTCTCCATCTAACACACGCTGTCAGGTAAAAGGGCCCCCGGGGGCCCTTTTACACATCTGCATGGCACATGAACAGGATGCAGTTCAGGTCTCGACAGCCACCATCCTGACCTGGTTCAGGTCAGGGTACGTTGAAATTATGACCCTACTGAGCCTCTGTGCGGCGAATTCCACCAATGTTTGTTCAATGTTTAAACGAAATTGTGATTTATCAAAAAAACATGCAATTTATGCTTGTCATCACACTCCAGCCCCCTATAATGCGACCCCATCAGCACGGCGCAGTGCGCAGCTGGTCTGGCTTGCAAAGCAACCCAGTGAGGGGTATAGTTTCAGACCCTGCTCTTTAACAATTTGAATCAAGCAATCTGTGTGGGCACTCACAGCATCGAGCATCAAAATTAATTTTTGATTTTCAATGTCTGGTGAAGTGACCAAGACGATTTCTTAGCAATAAGAAGTCGAACAGTTTATTTCAGCAATTCATTGAGCCGCTGAACTACCTCGGTAGCGACGCAA
>NZ_CDBT01000011.1 GCF_000819765.1 Aeromonas bivalvium | reverse complement strand
CTTCAAGGGGCCAATCTACTCATCGAGGCTGACGTGGCCGAGCGGGTCAACTCCGAACTGGTACGAGTGGACTCCAAGGAGTGGCTGGTGGATACCCTGCTCAGCGCCACCCTGCTCGTCGGCTTTCTGGTCGCCATCGGGCTAGATGCCCTGGGTTACGGCCAGTACAACCGCTACATAGACCCTGTGCTGGTCTCTCTCCTGGCCCTGTGCGCCACCCTCATTCCCATCAAGGTGCTCGGTCGCAATCTGCGAGAAGTGCTGAAAATTGCCCCCAAGGGAGATGTCTCCCGGCTGGTGGCCAGCGAGGTCGAGTCCCTGCGTCAGCGCCATGGCATCGAGTGCTACAGCCATCTGGCGAAAAGCGGCCGCCGCTTCGATCTCGAACTCAACATTCTGGTGGCCCCCGGCCAGGAGTGGCCCGTCGAGCGCCAGGATGCCCTACGCCAGGAGCTCTGGTCCCGCCTCGGCGATACCCTGGGGGATGCCTGGCTCTCGGTCTGCTTCACCCGGGAAAAACGCTGGCTCTGATCCGGCACCTGCCATCCTGATGCAACGCGGGGCCCAATCGCCCCGCGTGACAAGAGCGCCAGGCAAGGCCCCGGCAACCCCTTTGCCAGCTCCCCCTGCGTCACTCTGGCTGTCACTCTGGCTGTCACTCTTGCTGTCACTCTTGCTGTCACTCTTGCTGTCACTCTTGCTGTCACTCTTGCTGTCACTCTTGCTGTCACTCTTGCTGCCATTCTCGCCGTCCCTCCCCTGCCCGTTATTTCTCTGCTTTTATTAATCTTTAAACCATGGACAGAGAAAACCGTTTGCCGAGTCCCTTGAATCAATAACCATTTTCAACGGCACAAAACGTTACGAAAAATTCGTTGCTAAAATTAAGTCGGCCGGCTATTTGTTTTCGTCAAGGACAGACGGCAGACTGAGCGCCGAAATATAGTGATGTTGTTATTCAACGGACAATACAAACAAATGCACTTATTCCATTTTGTTAAACAGTTAAGGCAGGTCCCATGAAAAAGGTGTTGATCACAGTATTTGCATTGACCATGGCGGGCACGGCCAGTGCTGCCCTTCCCCAGCTGAATTACGAGTGCCCGGGCCGGATCCAGATGCACAGCGATGAGGGAGGTCCCGTCTATATCAATGGCAAGGCGGCCAAGCTCAAGCAGTTCAACGACAACTACTACGAAGCCAAGGGGGCTGGTGTCACCCTCTCCATCAGCAACACAGGGGGCCAGTACGATGTCTCCTACACCAGCAAGCAAGGATCCGGTGTCTGCCACCCGGCAGCCACGTCAGCAGTGCCTGCGGCCTCGGCAAGCCCTGCCAGCCCTGCGGAGAAAGCCTGTCTGAAGGCGGTCTCAGAGAAGACGAACATGCCCCTGGCCCAGCTTCAGGTCACTGACGTCATGGACTCCGAAGCCGGGGTCGGCGTCACCATCAAGGTGCCGGGTGCCGATGCCCCCTGGTCCTGCCTCAGTGACAAGCAGGGCCATGTCCAGGGCGCCGCCTACACGGGGCAATGACGCCAATCGCCCCATCACCCCAGCCAGTAACAGGGAGGAAAATACCTCCCTGCTTTATTCTCCTCGGTCGTCCATGACAGAGGGCGGAACATGGCGCGAAAAACGAAATGACGATTAAATCATCCCGTTTTATTTACAACGCCTCTTTTTATTTAACCCCGCACTCATCTTGTTTAATTGTCCCTCTCGTCTGTCGTGACAGGAAAAACATGAAAGAGACGACAGCCGAGGAGATATTCTCCTCTCCCTGCTCCACATCAGCATATTGATAAACCAGCATGTTTCATCCCGGCCCGCCTCTGCTTCTGCCCATTGTTGTCATGAGCGCAGCACTCTTATGCAAATCCCTCCATTTATCTCAATGATGTCTGGCGCTAGAGTCACACCATTCACCCGATGAGGAGTTCCATCATGAACCACGATCCCCTGTTCTGCCCGCTGCGCCTTGGCCAGCTGCACCTTGCCAACCGCATCGTCATGCCCCCCATGACCCGCTCCCGCGCCAGCCAGCCCGGGGACGTGGCCAACGCCATGATGGCGACCTACTACGCCCAGCGGGCCGGGGCCGGTCTCATCATCAGCGAGGGCACGCAAGTCGACCCCATGGGCAAGGGCTACGCCTGGACGCCGGGGATCCACAGCGCCGAGCAGGTGGCTGGCTGGAAGCAGGTGACCGACGCCGTCCACGCCCAGGGGGGCATCATGTTTGCCCAGCTCTGGCATGTGGGCCGGGTCACCCATCCTGACAACATCGGCGGTGCCCAGCCCCTCTCCTCCTCCGCCATCCAGGCCAAAGGGGTGAAGGTGTTTGTCGATAATGGCAGCGATGCCCCGGGCTTTGTGGAGACGGCCACCCCGCGCGCCATGACCCAGGCCGACATCGACGCCGTGGTGGGGCAGTTCCGCCAGGCGGCCCGCAACGCCATGGAGGCGGGATTTGACGGCATCGAGCTGCACGCCGCCAACGGCTACCTCATCAACCAGTTCCTCGACTCCGAGTCCAATGCCCGCACCGACGGCTACGGCGGCGCCCTTGAGAACCGGCTGCGCTTCCTGAAAGAGGTGACCGAGGCGGTCAGTCGCGAAATTGGCGCCGACCGGGTCGGGGTGCGCCTCGCGCCGCTCACTACCCTCAACGGCACCGTCGATGCCAACCCCCAGGAGACCTATCTGGCCGCCGCCAGCATGCTCGACAGCCTGGGCATCGTCTATCTGCACGTGGCCGAAGCGGACTGGGATGACGCCCCCCTGATGGCAGAGAGCTTCAAGCAGGGACTGCGCGATGCCTTCCCCAATACCCTCATCTATGCGGGAAAATATGACGGCGAGCGGGCCAGAGCCGCGCTGCAGGCGGGCTGGGCCGACCTGATTGGCTTCGGTCGCCCCTTCGTGGCGAACCCCGACTTGCCGAACCGGCTGCGCCACGGCTACCCGCTGGCCCCCCACGATCCCGCCACCCTGTTTGGCGGCGGCGAGAAAGGGCTGACCGACTACCCGAACTATCAGGGGTCAAAAGAGCCGCAATCGGCCTGAGACCCGGCCAGAACGCCAACGCCCGCCATCTCTGGCGGGCGTTGGCGTATCATGTCGCCCGGCGCTAGGAGAGGACGACGCCGTGACAGGCGGCATGGCTTCGAATTTCCCGGGTCAGCCGCGCCTTGTCCGCCAGACTCAGCCAGCTCGCTTCGACGGCATTGAGTGACAAGCGGCAGAGCTGGCTCATGGAGGCCCCCAGTTCATGAGCCAGGGCCTGGAAGTTGGCGTTCATGTAGCCGCCGAAATAGGCGGGATCGTCGGAGTTGATGGTGACGCACAGCCCCTGCTCCAGCAAATTCAGTACGTTGTGGTGGGCCATCTGGTCAAACACCTTGAGGCGGGTGTTGGAGAGGGGGCAGACGGTGAGAGGCAACCGGGTATCGGCCAGATAGCGCAGCAATTCGGGATCCTCGGCGCAGCGTACCCCGTGGTCGATGCGGCGCACCTGCAGCTCCCGGATGGCCTGCCAGATGTAGTCCGCCGGCCCCTCTTCGCCGGCGTGGGCCACCACAGGCAACCCCAGCTCGCGGCAGCGGGCAAACACCCGGGCAAACTTGGCGGGGGGGTTGCCCCTCTCCCCCGAGTCGAGGCCGATGCCATGGATGCGATCGAGCAAGGGCATGGCCTGCTCCAGGGTGGCGAAGGCTTCCTCCTCGCTCAGGTGACGCAAGAAGCTCATGATGAGGCGCCAGCTGATGCCAAGCTCCTTCTCCCCGGTCTGCAGCGCCCGTTCTATGCCACCAAGCACGGTGGCGAAGGGAATGCCGCGGGCGGTATGGGTCTGCGGATCGAAGAAGATCTCCACATGGACCACCCCCTCCGCCGCGCAGCGCGTCAGATAGGCCCGGGTGAGGTCGAAGAAATCCTGCTCGGTAACCAGCACGCTGGCCCCCAGGTAGTAGAGATCGAGAAACGATTGCAGGCCGTCAAACTCGTAGGCGGCGCGCACGCTCTTATCATCGGCCCAGGGCAGCGATATGCCGTTGCGCGCGGCCAGGTGCAGCATCAGATCCGGCTCCAACGTACCCTCGATATGCAGGTGCAGCTCCAGCTTGGGCAACCCAGCGATAAACTCGTCCATGATCGACTCCTTCTCTCTCTGCCTCAGCTCTCTCTGCCTCAGCACCTCGGCAAGGCCGACGCCCTGGCCGCGCCAGGCGCGAGGGGCTGTTTGACTCGATTGCTGTCACACCTTGTCATCAAAGGGGCATATAATGGCGCCACAAAAAACATAACCGATTGAAGACATGCAAGAATGTCTCTGCCTCATCCCTGCCCCTGAAGGAGTTTCCATGAAGAAAAACGTCATCTGTGATATCGACGGCGTCATTTTGCACAACAACGATCTCATCCCTGGGGCCGATCACTTCGTCCATCGTCTGCTGGAACAGGGGAGCAAGCTGTTGTTTCTCACCAACTATCCGGCCCAGACCCAGAAAGATCTGCAAAACCGCTTTCGCGCCGCCGGGATAACCGTGCCGGAGGAGAGCTTCTACACCTCCGCCATGGGCACCGCCGATTTCCTCAAGCGCCAGGATGGCAAGAAGGCCTACGTGATAGGGGAAGGAGCCCTGACCCACGAGCTCTACAAGGCCGGCTTCACCATCACCGACATAGACCCCGACTTCGTGGTGGTGGGGGAAACCCGCAACTACAACTGGTCCATGATGCAGCTGGGGGCCAAGTTTGTCGCCCAGGGCGCCCGCTTCATCGCCACCAATCCGGACACCCACGGCCCCATGATGTACCCGGCCTGCGGCGCCCTGTGCGCCCCCATCGAGCGGATGACCGGCAAGAAGCCGTTCTACGTGGGCAAGCCGAGCGCCTGGATCATTCGTGCGGCGCTCAACCGGATGGAGGCTCACTCCGACAACACCCTCATCATAGGTGACAACCTGCGCACCGACATCCTCGCGGGTTTCCAGGCCGGCCTGGAAACCGTGCTGGTGCTCTCAGGGGTGAGCAAGGTGGCCGACATAGAGCAGATGCCCTTTAGTCCCAACCACATCTTCAATTCCGTGGTCGATATCGACATCGTCTAGGTCGGCCGATGGCGGTGCGGCCCCTGCGGGCCGCCCATCCCTCATGTGTTGCGGGCCAAGGCCCGGAAGATGGTAATTGTATGGAACCTGTACTGATCGCCGTGGCGTTCGTCTGCGGCATGCTGGTCAACCTGATTGGCCTGCCCCCCCTGCTCGGCTTCCTCGCCGCCGGCTTCCTCCTCAATGGCATGGGGTATGAGAATACCCCTGCCCTGGCAGAGCTGGCGGATCTCGGGGTCACCCTGCTGCTGTTCACCATAGGGCTCAAGCTGGATGTGCGCACCCTGCTGCGCCGGGATGTGTGGGGCACCGCCAGCCTGCACATGCTGCTCTCCACCCTGCTGTTTACCCTGGTGCTCCTGGTGTGCAAGGGGCTCGGCATGACGCTGGCCATGTCCCTGGGCTGGCAGCTCGCCGTGCTGCTGGGATTTGCCCTCTCTTTCTCCAGCACTGTCTTCGCGGTCAAGGTGCTCGAGGAGCGCAGCGACATGAATGCCCTCTATGCGCGCCTCGCCATCGGGGTGCTGGTGATGCAGGATATCTTCGCCGTCGCCTTTCTCGCCATCTCCAGCGGCAAGCTGCCGAGCATCTGGGCGCTCTGGATCCTGGGTCTGCCCCTCCTGCGCCCCCTGCTGTGCCGGCTGCTCGAACGGGCCGGTCACGGGGAGTTGCAGGTGCTGTTCGGGGTCTTCCTGGCCCTGGTGGTGGGGGCCGCCGGGTTCGAGGTGGTGGGGCTCAAGCCGGATCTGGGGGCCCTCATCATCGGCATGATGCTGGCCTCCCACCCCGCCGCCGCCGGGCTGGCCAAGGCGCTGTTCACCCTCAAGGATCTCTTCCTCATCTGCTTCTTCCTGACCATAGGGCTCAACGGCCTGCCGACCCAGGATGCCATGTGGATAGCCCTGGCCCTGGTGCTGGCGCTGCCGTTCAAGAGCGCGCTCTATTATCTGGTTTACAGCGGCGCCCACCTGAGGGTGCGCACCGTGCTGCTCTCCACCCTGGCGCTGAGCAACTTCTCCGAGTTCGGCCTCATCGTCGCCGCCATCGCCGCCAAGGCGGGCTGGCTCTCCCATGAGTGGCTGGTGGCCCTCTCCCTGGCGCTGGCGGCCAGCTTCATGATCTCGGCTCCCCTCAATGGCCAGAGCGAACGGATCTACCACAGGTTCGGCAACTGGTTGCGCGGCCTGCAGGCCCGCGAGCTGCACCCGGAAGACAGGCCCATCGAGCTGGGCGACGCCAAGGTGATCATCCTCGGCATGGGCCGCATCGGCCAGGGCGCCTATTTCGAGCTGGAGCACAAGTACGGCCCCGTCATCCTGGGGGTGGAGAACGATCACGGCAAGCTGCCCGGGCTGCGCGAGCGCAACATGAACGTGATTGAGGGGGACGCAACCGATACCGACTTCTGGGACAAGGTGCTCATCTCCAACCAGATAGATCTGGTGCTGCTGGCCATGCCCCACCACTCCGGCAACCTCTATGCCATCGAGAAGCTGCGCAGCCACGGCTTCACCGGCAAGATAGCCGCCATCGTCCGCTTCGAGGACGACATCGACTCCCTGCGCGAGCAGGGGGTGGACGCCGTGTTCAACGTCTATGACGAGGCGGGTAGCGGCTTCGCCCGCCATGTGATCAGGGGGATGGAGGGGCGCGATGCCCTTGGCAAGACGGGGACAATCGTTTAGCGTATCTTGCTAGTCGTCAATTAAATCGAACGGGGCGCCGTCGACTACCAGGAGGGAAGTCGATCCTCCCCTGGCCCCACTCCCCTGCCATGGAGGCATCATGCTGACACTCAAAGACTGGACCCTGCTCGACCGCCAGACGGTCACCCCCTCGCCACTCACCCCGGCCCCGGAGCGGATCCTGGCGGGCAACCCGACCCAGAGCGTCTGGAACCACTACTCGGACCCGAGCCAGCAGTTTCATGTCGGCTTCTGGCGCTGCGAGCCGGGGCGCTGGGCGGTGCACTACACGGAGCACGAATATTGCCAGCTGCTGGAGGGGGAGGTCTGCATCCACGATGACGCGGGGAACCAGCTGCACCTCGGTCCCGGGGATCGCTTCGTCATCCCGGCGGGCTTCAGCGGGCAGTGGGAGACCCTCACCCCCTGTCACAAGCTCTATGTGATCTTCGAACCCAGTGCCGAGCCCGAGACGAGATGAGGCGGGGTGCGCCTGGCCCCATGACGCCAGCGTCAAGCTGCTTGACGCGGGCGTCATGGTTTTGAGCAAACAGCCTTAGGCCCAAGGGCCCGATTTTGTGCCATGTTGCCGCTTGCAAAAGGGGGTCGCGCTAGGCATTGTGAATGGCGAGGAATGTAAATGGAATTTCGAGCCCAAACGTGGGGGGCTCAATAAAAATTAAAGAGGATTTACATCAATGTGCTCAATTTTCGGCATTCTGGACATCAAATCTGACGCGGCAAGCCTGCGCAAATCGGCGCTCGAGATGTCCAAGCGACTGCGCCACCGCGGGCCTGACTGGTCCGGCGTCTACAGCTCTGACAAGGCCATTCTGGTCCACGAGCGCCTGGCCATCGTCGATCCGGGCAATGGCGCCCAGCCCCTCTACAACCCGGAACGCACCCACGTGCTGGCGGTCAACGGCGAGATCTACAACCACAAGGAGTTGGAGAAGACCCTGGCGGTGGACTTCCAGTTCCAGACCAAATCCGACTGCGAGGTGCTGCTCGCCCTCTACAAGGAGAAAGGGCCCGCCTTCCTGGATGATCTCAACGGCATCTTCGCCTTCATCCTCTATGACGCCGAGCAGGACGCCTATCTGATTGGCCGCGACCACATGGGCATCATCCCCCTCTACACCGGGCGTGACGAGCATGGCAACCTCTATGTCGCCTCCGAGATGAAGGCCCTGGTGCCGGTGTGCAAGAGCGTGGAAGAGTTCCCGCCCGGACACTACCTGTGGAGCAAGGACGGGGTCCTGACCCACTACTACCAGCGGGACTGGCGCGAGTTTGACGCCGTCAAGGACAACCCCGCCTCGGTCGAGGAGCTGCGCGCCGCCCTCGAGGCCGCGGTCAAGCGTCAGCTGATGTGCGACGTGCCCTACGGCGTGCTGCTCTCCGGCGGCCTGGATTCGTCCGTCATCTCCGCCATCACCAAGATCTATGCCGCCCGTCGCATCGAAGACGATGGCAAGAGCGAGGCCTGGTGGCCCCAGCTCCACTCCTTCGCCGTGGGGCTGGAGGGATCGCCGGATCTCGCCGCCGCCCAGAAGGTGGCCGATCACCTGGGCACAGTCCATCACCAGATCCACTTCACGGTGCAAGAGGGCCTCGATGCCCTGCGGGACGTCATCTATCACCTCGAGACCTATGACGTCACCACCATACGCGCCTCGACCCCCATGTACCTGATGGCACGCTACATCAAGGCGATGGGGATCAAGATGGTGCTCTCGGGCGAGGGCTCGGACGAGCTGTTTGGCGGCTACCTCTACTTCCACAAGGCGCCGAGCGCCAAGGATTTCCACGAGGAGACGGTGCGCAAGCTCGACGCCCTGCACCTCTACGACTGCCTGCGGGCCAACAAATCCATGGCCGCCTGGGGAGTGGAGGGCCGGGTGCCCTTCCTCGACAAGGAGTTCATGGACGTGGCGATGCGCCTCAATCCTGCCGCCAAGATGTGCGGCAACGGCAAGATAGAGAAGCACATCCTGCGGGAAGCCTTCGAGGCCCTGCTGCCCCACGAGGTGGCCTGGCGCCAGAAGGAGCAGTTCTCAGACGGCGTGGGTTACTCCTGGATAGACAGCCTCAAGGCCATGGTCGAGATCGAGGTGACGGATCAGATGTTCGAGGCGGCCTCCTTCCGCTTCCCCGTCAATACGCCCCTCACCAAGGAGGCCTACTTCTACCGCGCCATCTTCGAGGAGCACTTCCCGCTGGAATCCGCCGCCCGCTGCGTGCCCTACGGCAAGTCGGTCGCCTGCTCCACCCCCACGGCGCTGGAGTGGGATGCCAAGTTCAAGGAGATGGCCGATCCGTCCGGTCGCGCCGTGCTGGACGTGCATCAGCAGGCCTACTGAGCCGCGGATTTACCCGCCCCGATAACGCAAAAGCGCAGCCCAGGCTGCGCTTTTTGTTTGCTGGCGCCCGATTGGCGGGGCCCGTTTACATGGCCGGAAGCTAGCGCCCCTGGCAGTATTCGGCAAAGGCGTCGATCACCTCGGCCACGTCATCGTCGGTGATCTGCAAGTGGGTGACCAGCCGCATCTCCCCATAACCGGAGAAGAGGATGCCCCGCTCCTTCATGAAGGCCAGCAGATCGCCGCTCTCCCCCTCGTCGAGCGTCAGGAACAGCATATTGGTCTGCACCTGCGCCAGGCTCAGCGTGATCCCCGGCAGGGCGGCCAGCCCTTCGGCCAGGCGACGGGCCCGGCGATGGTCGTCCGCCAGTCGCTCGAACTGGTGCTCCAGAGCAAATTGCGCGGCGGCGGCGAGGAAGCCGGCCTGGCGCATGCCCCCCCCCACCATCTTGCGCAGCCGTCTGGCCCGGGCGATGGTGGCGCCATCCCCCACCAGCACGGATCCTACCGGCGCCCCCAGCCCCTTGGAGAGGCAGAGGGAGACGCTGTCGAAGGGGGCGGCAATCTCCGCCAGGGAGACCCCGCTCGCCACGGCGGCGTTGGCGACCCGGGCTCCGTCCAGGTGCAGCTTGAGCCCGTGCTCATCGGCGAAGGTGCGCGCCTGACGCAGATACGCGAGGGGCAGCACCTTGCCGCCGTGGGTGTTCTCCAGGCAGAGCAGGCGGGCCTGGGCGAAATGGGGGTCATCGGGCTTGATGGCCGCCGCGAGATCGGCAAAGGCCAGGGTGCCGTCGGCCTGCATGGGCACGGGATTGAGGGCCACCGAGCCCAGCACGGCGCTGCCCATGGCCTCGTAGCGGAAGATGTGGGCCCCCTGGCCGAGCAGCGCCTCCTCGCCGCGCTGGCAATGGGCCAGCACCCCCAGCAGGTTGGACATGGTGCCCGAGGGAACAAAGAGGGCGGCCTCCTTGCCCAGGCGCCCGGCGGCATAAGCCTCGAGGGCATTGACCGCAGGGTCTTCCCCGTACACATCATCCCCCACCTGGGCATGGAGCATCACCTGACGCATGGCGTCCGTGGGTTGGGTTACCGTATCACTTCTCAAATCGATGTAGCGCATCCTGTCCCTCCAATGGCAAGAGCCTGACGGTAAGCCAGCAGCCCCACCCTTGGCAAGGATCAGATGCGCCTGGCGCGCGGGGGCTCGCTCCCAGACCCGCGCAAGGGAGGACGCGGCGCTTCAGGCCTCATCCAGGTGCTTGCCGAACTGACGGGCCATGGCCAGATCGAGAAAGCCGTCGGCCCGCTTGTGGCTGCGCAGGAACTGGTAATAGGCGAGCAGCTTCACCAGGGACTCCTCATCGGGCAGCACGGTGGCGGGCGCCTGTTCGCGCAGCAATTCGCTCGCCCCCTGCAACGCGGCCCGATCCACCACCTCCGCCTGCCGATAGAGATAGCCGCAGCCGGTGGCGAGCCACTCCAGGGAGCAGTTGGCGGCCATGGCGATCTGGTTTGCCTTGGCAAAGCCGGGCTCGGCACCCTTGAGGTATTTGCGGATCAGCGCCTCGCCCAGGCCCACCTTGCGGGCGAAGGCGCTCACGCTCATCTCCCCCATCAATATCCGCAACCGCGTGGCAAACCCAGCGTCCATATGCCCTCCATCAGAACCAAAGTACGAATTGCACGGGGCGCCAATATTGCCTTAGCCGGGAGCAGGGGCCAAGATAGGCCCAGCATTTATTCCAAGGAGTGAGTTATGACCGTATCCCGCCTGCCTCTGCACCCCCAGGGTCCGGAGTTCTCCCGCCTCATCATGGGTTACTGGCGCCTGATGGAGTGGCAGCTCAGCCCGACGGCCCTGCTGGATCTCATCAAGTACCACCTGGACCTTGGCGTCACCACCATAGACCACGCCGACATCTATGGCGGCTATCAGTGCGAGGAGGCCTTCGGCCGAGCCCTGCGCCTGGAGCCCGCCCTGCGCAGCCGCATGGAACTGGTCAGCAAGTGCGGCATCGCCCTGACCGCCAAGCCCGAGCACGCCCTCAATCACTACAACACCAGCAAGGGGCACATCATCGCCAGCGCCGAGGCCTCCTTGCAAAAGCTCGGCACCGATCACCTGGATCTGCTGCTGATCCACCGCCCGGATCCCCTGATGGATGCCGACGAGGTGGCCGAAGCCTTCATCGCCCTCCGCCAGGCAGGCAAGATCAGGCATGCCGGCGTCTCCAACTTCACCGCGCGCCAATTCGAGCTGTTGCAGTCGCGCCTGCCCTTCCCCCTGGTCACCAACCAGCTGGAGATCTCTCCCCTCAATCAGGATCTCACCCTGGATGGCACCCTGGATCAGTGCCAGCAGCTGCGTATCAGGCCCATGGCCTGGTCTTGCCTCGGCGGTGGCAGCCTGTTCCATGATGCCCGCCACGAGGGGCTTCGCCATGAGCTGGCGCGGATCCGTGAAGAGGTGGGGGCCCAGACCCTGGAGCAGGTGGTCTACGCCTGGGTCATGATGCTGCCGAGCCAGCCGCTGCCCATCATAGGCTCGGGCAAGCGCGAGCGGATCGCCAGCGCCGTCGCCTCCGAGCAGGTGCAGCTCAATCGCCAGCAGTGGTTTCGCATCCGCAAGGCGGCCCTGGGCTACGACGTGCCCTGAGTCCGGCCCAATGGGCCCGCTGGCACAAACAGAAACGGCATGGGAGAACCCATGCCGTTTTGCGTTAGCGAGGCCCCTTAACGATGACGCTGGGGGCGACCACGGGGTGCATCTGTCTTGGGCTTGGCCTGATTGACCGTGATGGTGCGGCCACCAATCTCGGTGCCGTGCAGCTCGGCGATCGCCCTCTCGGCGTCGCCATTGACCGGCATTTCAATAAAACCGAATCCCTTGGACTGACCTGTGTCGCGGTCGATGATGATATCGACCTTGTCCACCTGTCCAAACTGGCTGAATACGGTTGTCAGTTCGTCGGCCGTCATCCGGTACGACAGATTACCTACGTAAATCTTCATGCCATCCACTCTCGAGTCAGGGTGCCTTCACTATGCAATCACCGGCGCCGCAGCAAGGGCACAACCACCACGCCGGATTGACCCGGGCATCATGCCAGGGGCCTCCTCGCCTCACAGCCCAAGCCATTGATCTCTTGGACAAGTCAGGCGACAAGTTCAATGCGAATAACTGGCAGTATCTGAGCTTGCCCCCGGCTTGTCTAGAAATTAATCAGCTCGTGGTGGTACCAATTGCGTCAGCAATGCCCCCAGGGCGCGCCGACTGTGCCAGGCCCGTTTAAAGCCGAAGCGGTAGACGCCCGGGCTCACTTCATGGACGGGTTCCTCCCCCAGCCCCAGCAGCTCGACCACCTGAGTCAGCTCATCCTGGCCCAGGGCGAGGTCCAGGCTGAACTCGAGCCACTCTCCGTTGTGGCCGACCCGCCGCTCGCGGCCCACCTCCACCAGGGCGGACCGAGGCAGCGCCCTGACGCTGTCCTGCTGGCCGTTGACGAGATAGAGATGGTCACTGTCCCAGGCGAGCTCCGCCATGCGCCAGGGCTGCCAGTGGCGTGGCACCAGCATCATCAGCAGCACTATGCCGCCAAAAATGACGCCGACCCAGGGCAGGAGCCCCATCTGGGGATACCCTTGCCAGAGCGACGCCCCGACCGCCACCAGACTCAGCACCAGCAGAGTGCCCATGGCGACATAGAAGCGCCCGGCCGGCGGTTGCAGCCAGTAGACTCCCTCTTTGCCGACCAGCTCACTCGCTTTCATCATCCTCTTCCCCTGTTCAGATACCATTGAGGGGCGCATTGTGGCAACAAGGCGGCGCCGGGCGCAAGGGCAAGCCAGGTGCTGGTCTCGCCCCCCGCTCTGTTGCTATGCTGGTGGCGCTCAAAAGACACCCTTTATCCCTGTTCGAGGCACATCATGCTTATCGCCACCCTGCTCTTGCTCGGCGCCACCGCGCAACCCGAGGCCATCGGCGGTTACGCCGGCGGCTGCCTGAAGAATGGCATGGCCCTGCCCCTGAGCGGCCCTGGCTATCAGGTGATCCGCAGCAAGCGACTGCGCTACTACGGTCACCCCGACCTCATCGACTATCTCAAGGGGTTGGCAAGCCGCACCCGGATGGCCGGGCTGCCGGATCTCTACATCGCCGATCTCGCCATGAGCCGTGGCGGCCCCTTCCGCTCGGGACACCGCAGCCACCAGACCGGGCTCGACGCCGACATCTGGTTTCGCATGGCCAACCAGCCCATCCAGCGCTGGGAGCAGGATGCCCCCAAGGAGTGGGCCCTCATCGACGAGCCCAGCTATCGGGTGCTGCCGGGGCGATTCGGCCCCCAGCAGCTGACCCTGCTGCGCCTCGCCGCCCAGCCGGCGGAGGTGACCCGCATCTTCATCAACCCTGCCCTCAAGGCGGAGGTGTGCAAACGCAGCCCGGACGAGCCCTGGGTCGGCAAGCTCAGGCCCTGGGTCGGCCACTTCAGCCACTTCCATGTGCGGCTGCGCTGCCCGGCCGGCAGCCCTGACTGTCAGCCCCAGGCCCCCATACCACCGGGCAATGGCTGCGGCGCCGAACTCGCCTCCTGGCTCAAGGACAAGCCGCAGTTGCCCAGGGTCTCCGTCACCTATCGCAACCTGCCCCCGCTGCCTCGCCGTTGTGAGGGCTGAGCACAAGGGGTATGGTGTGCGGGCAAATATTGAAAATTCACTGGAGAACAACGAGATGGCAACGAGTATCTGGCGCCCCTTCACCCGGACCTGCCTGCTGGCTTCCCTGCTGCTGACCCTGACCGGCTGCGGCATGAACACGATCCCTACCCTGGACGAGCAGGTCAAGGCGAGCTGGGGCCAGGTGGAGAACCAGTATCAGCGCCGCGCCGATCTGGTCCCCAACCTGGTTGCCACCGTCAAGGGCTATGCCAGCCACGAGCAGGAGACCCTCAAGGCGGTCACCGATGCCAGGGCCCGAGTCGGCAGCCTGCAGGTGAGCGATCCCGCCCAGCTCAAGCAGTTCGAGGCGGCCCAGAACCAGCTCAGCAGCGCCCTCTCCCGCCTCATGGTGGTGGTGGAACGCTACCCGGATCTGAAAGCGGATCAGCAGTTTCTCACCCTGCAGGCCCAGCTAGAGGGCACGGAGAACCGCATTTCGGTGGCTCGCCGTGACTACATAGAGGCGGTGCGCCAGTTCAATACCGAGCTGCGCACCTTCCCAGGGGTCATCTGGGCCAAGCTGCTCTACTCGGATCTCGAGCCCAAGCCGAGCTTCAGCGCCAAACCCGGTGCCGACGAGGCGCCCAAGGTCGAATTTTGATGCCTCTACTCATTCGGCCCTGGCTGTTGCTGCTGGGGCTGCTCTGCTCCTTTTCCCTGCTGGCCGCCCCCCAGTTTCCGGCCCTGAGCGGGCGCGTGGTCGATGAGGCGCACCTGCTGAGCCCGGAGCAGGCCAGTCGTCTCACCCGCACGCTCGCGACCTTCGAACAAGGGAGCGGCGTCCAGCTGGTGGTCGTCTCCCTCACCAGCCTGGAGGGAGAGACCATAGAGGAGTACGGCTACCAGCTCGGCCGTCACTGGGGCATTGGCCAGCAGGGCAAGAACAATGGCGTGCTGCTGATCATCTCCCCCGAGGATCGCAAGGTGCGCATCGAGGTGGGCTACGGCCTGGAGGGGGTGCTGCCCGACGCCATCGCCGCCAACATCATCCAGACCCGGATCCTGCCCGAATTTCGTCGGGGTGACATGGCCGCCGGTATTCTGGGCGGCAGCCAGGCCATCATGCAGGCCCTGGCCGGCGAGTATCAGGCCAAGGCTCCTCCCAAGAAGGACAAGGTCAACGGCCTGCTCATCTTCATCATCATGGTGATTGCCATGATAGTGCTGCACAACCTGCGCGGTGGCGGAGGGGGCGGTGGCGGCCGGGGCCGCAGAGGCGCCATCTATACCGCCGGCGGATTCGGTGCCGGACGCTCGGGTGGCGGTTTTGGCGGCGGCAGCTTCGGCGGCGGTGGTGGCAGCTTCGGTGGCGGCGGCGCCTCCGGTGGCTGGTGATCCCGATACCTATTGAGATAAAGAGATGATATCAAAACAGTTTTTCCACACTCTCCAGGCCAGGGTCAAGCAGGCCGAGCAGGCCACTGACGCCGAACTGGTGACGGTACTGGCCCCGGCCAGCGACAGCTATCGCTACATCCCCACCCTGTGGGCGGCCCTGCTCGCCATGCTCACCCCCCTGCTGGTGTTCGAGCTGGGCTTCTGGCTCGGCTGGTACGAGATCCTGCTGACCCAGTGGGCGGTCTGGCTCGCCCTGACCCTGCTGTTTCACTGGACCCCCATCAAGATGCTGCTCATACCCAAAAAGGTGCGTCGCCACCGGGCGGCCCTGATGGCACGGCTGCAGTTTGTCGAGCAGGGACTGCACCGCACCCACGACCGGCTGGGGGTGCTGATCTTCGTCTCGGTGGCGGAGCACTATGTGGAGATCCTGGTCGATGACGGGGTCGCCCGGCACATAGAGAACGCCCAGTGGCAGGCGATCATCGACGACTTCACCGCCCGGATCCGCAAGGGTGAGGTGGAGCCCGGCTTCATCGAGTGCGTGACCCGCACCGGCGCCATCCTGGCCGATGCCTTCCCCCCCACCCATGACAAGAACGAGTTGCCCGACAGCCTGATCATGCTGGACACGCCATGAGGCGATAAAAGCGCCAGAGTCGGCACAAAAGCTGCGCAAACGGAAAAAGATATGAAAAACAAGGGGAAAAAAGGTTGACCCGTCACCGGCTTTCCCCTAAATTACGCCCCGTTCCAGCGCAACAGCGCAGTGAACACAGTGTTGGCTGAACACGTTAAATAACAGACCAAAATTTGGTGAGGTGTCCGAATGGCTGCCCACCGACGAAGTCGGCAAGATGCGCGCGCAGCGTGCTCCGAAAGCCACTTCAAGAAGTAAAAATTTGGTGAGGTGTCCGAGTGGCTGAAGGAGCACGCCTGGAAAGTGTGTATACGGCAACGTATCGAGGGTTCGAATCCCTCCCTCACCGCCAAATATAACCCGTTGAATTTCAACGGGTTTTTTCATTTCTAGACTTACGTGATTTTTTTCCTGGATCAACTGGGTGGAACAATCATGTATCTGAGTAAAAATGCCTCCGGCACCTACTACACTCGTCTCCCGCTGCCTAAGTCATTACGTGACCGTGGCTTGCCCTTCGCTATCCGTACTTCCCTTTGCACCAAAGATAGGCAGCTCGCTGTAGATCGAAACCTGGCTGTGGCAGCTCGCACTCGCGCACTGATCGCGGCTACCCCTGCCGATACGGCTCCCCGCAGTTTCTATCGCTGGATCCGCGCCGATCTAGACGCGTTCAAGGCAGCGGGGTTCATCCTGCCGCCTCAAACACCTTCCACACCTCGTGAACCTTCTGTTGATGGCTCAGCTTGCCCCAGCAGTGGGATCACGCTCACCCACGCACTGGCGAGATTCATCGAGACTAAAACCAGTGAGGGGATCCAGCATAAGTCGGTGGGCCAGCTCCAACTTCGGATCAACGCCTTCGTCACCTGGGCCAAAGGGGTCAAAGTCGATGAGGTGACGCCCGCGCTAGCACAGGAGTATCGCAACGGCTTGCTGCGTAAGGCCGACATCAGTTTCAAAACCAAGACCGATTATTTGGCTGCCCTGAAACAGTTCTTCCGTTGGTGCGTGGCACTGGACTATTGCAGTCGTAACCCATTCGATGGGCTGACGGCAGGTAAAAAGCCGAACAAACGGGCGGATGAGGAACGAGTGCGTTGGTATCGCCCTCAACTGGCTCAGCTGTTTGCCAGCCTGCGCAGCAAACAATCCCAGAAAGGTAAAAAGTTGAAAATCCAGGACTGGTGGGTACCGCTCTTGTGCCTGTACGCAGGGCTGCGTCCCTCTGAGGCCTGTCAACTCAAAACTCAGAACATCAAACAGGTTGAGGGGATTTGGTGTTTGATGGTCGATGCGGGAGAGGCGGATCAGCAGCTCAAAACCGTCAATGCGTACCGTACCGTGCCACTGCACAGTGCGTTGATCGGACATCAATTCCTGGACTATGTGGAGAGTCGTCGCAGTCAAGGGAAGGTATTTTTGTTCGATGACCAACCATCAGGCAAAGACGACGACTGGGCGCATAACATCACCTGTCGCTTCCAACGCCACCTCAATGAGGCTGGCATCGTAGGTCAGGGCCGTCCCACGCTTTACGGGCTGCGGCATACCTTCATCGATGAGTTACAGCAGGCGGATGTCGCTGAGCATGTTGTAGCCGAACTTGCGGGACACAGTAAAAACGGCCTGACGTTTGGCCGCTATGGCAAACGTGTGAACATTAGGCTGCTGAATGAGAAAATCCAATCCCTTCCTACCGACCTGATACCCCACCACCTGCTGTCAGGGGGAAAATCACCGTAAAGATGACGCATATTTTTTGGGTAACAGGGCTGTCTCCCCCCCATGAAAAAACCAATATGAGAGCATTTCTCGGCGGTTTAATGGGGCGGGTATGGCCCTATCTTCATGATTTATAATGATTTTAAGCACATTGGAAAATATTTAAAAAACCTAATAAAAACATGTTGACATTTCTTTTTCTTTGTGTGTTATTTTCATTGACGAGTGGTCCTCAATCGTTGTAGTATGCTGATAAAGCTGCTAACAAGGACATAACAACGACAGTAAACACGAAGGATCGAAACGAAATGAATATGGCGTAGAACACACCGACACGTTTATCTCGTTCAAACAAGGGTTATCACCCCTTCAGATTTAAAAAATACCGCCAATATCACAGCTATCTTCGATACGCTGAACGGGTTGTTATTACCCAAATTCGGGTGAAGTGAATAACACATGGTATTTGCTTGATGCAATGTTGAGTAAAAATCTGACGGGAACATTTGATTATATCGATTAAATGACATCAGCTATCGCTAATGTATACTTGGCATTTGACAAATTAACAGGATTTTGAGGTGAAACTTATCTGTTTATAGCGTCACAGAGTAATTTATATCGCTGTTTTTAGGTGCACTATTACCCTCTCGGTATCGATGCGTGAGCATCACGTTTTGCTATTGCTGTTTTTGTAATTGAAGGAGTATTTATAACTGTAATGAGGGTAATTATGAACAAACAAACCAATAAAAGGACCGTTCAAAAACAAAAAACTAAACACAACACTGTGCGTTCAGTCATTGTTGATGAGCATTCACTGGCGTCAGCCATTCGTCAGCACCTGGAAATCAAAAAATACCAGTATGCGCAGACAACCTATGACATTTCGAAGCGTAAAGCAGAACAGTTGATAAAATGGATTGGTGATAAACCGCTGACGTCATATCGTGCGAGTGACATTGAACTGCTCGTAGTGAAATTTTGCAACAAAAAATATAAAGGAAATACCATTAACCAATATTTGGATATATTGAGACAAGTGTTTGCCCGAGCTGTCAGCGATGGTGTTATTCATACCAGTCCAATGGATGGCATTAAAAAATGCAAATTTGAGGTGGACGAACCCGATCCATTTTATCAATACGAAATTAAGGCATTTCTTGCCCTGAAAAGCACCCATTTGCTGGAGGTGTCACTCATCCAACTCGGTATCTCTACGGGTCTGCGCATCAGTGAGTTAATGGCGGTCAGTGCGGAGGCGGTCAATCTCGACAAGAAGACCTTATTGGTTGACCTTGCGTTGGTTGATGGGCAGTACAAAACGCCCAAAACCAGGGGATCTATTCGCACGATAGAGCTGTCAGAACAGGCTGTTGGATCTCTCAAAACCTTGATGAGGCTAGCGGAGCATCGTAAGGCTAAGAAGATTACGGTCACGAGGTCGGACAATCGCACTCAGATGAGTGAACAACGCACCCTGCTGGCTTACTACAGCGCCAAAAGGCGCAGTTATGCCTCGGTTGATGAGTTCCGTGAGCGGTTTTTCAGGCCGTTCTGTCAGGCTGCTGGGGTGCGTTATCGGGGGCCATCTCAATTTCGGCACACCTATGCAAGCCAACTGCTCTCGGCGGGGATCAGCATCGAGTGGATAGCCCGTCAGATGGGGCACACCGGTACAGAAATGGTGGTACGCCATTATGGCAAGTGGTTGATGGAGGACGCCCCTGATTATAGGGGTAGGGCTGACACGGTATTTAATGCCTGTATGGCTGGTCAGCAGGCTCAAGTTACTGTGCCGAGCTGTAATCAAAAAACTGAAGATAAAAACACAGAAAGCGAATTCGATGTCGACGCATTACTGGCAACTCCTGCTGTCATGCAGAGATTGATGAGTGTTTTAATGCAGCGAATTTCTGTGGCGCAGTAAATCACTGTCTACATCACGCATTCAGCATTAATTTAAAACTAAATCGCACCTTTAATAAAGGGATCCACGTCGTGGGTGGGGAAATCCTGCCCACTATCTAAAGAAGGCGTTATTCAAGCGCTCTGGGAGATGACCGAATGGCTACACAGGCAACGGAAAAGGAATATGAAAGACTGGCAAAAAATCATTATGAAATCCTAAAGGAAAAGGGCCTTAATATCACAGCAAAAAACATTGCGGATGAATTGTTGGCTCGCGCTTCAGAATGCAGTCCTGGCTATTGGCGAAAACTGCGCTGTGCACTGGTATATCATCAACAATTGTTGAATTTTCCCGACGCGGCCGAGCGAATTCAGGCCCTGAGTAGGCCAGATATACCGGTTAAGGCAAAACAAAAAAGAGTTAAAAAGGTCGATAATGATGATCTCGTTGCACTGATTCAGTATTTTAAGGCGCGTAATGACAGCGCTATGTTGGCGGCCATATTGTTGTTTATGCGCGCGGGGATAAGACCTGCTGAACTAGCCACCATAACTGCGCAGGGTAATCGGCTCACCGTTATCGGAGCCAAAAAAAGCCATGATGGCAAACGTGGTGCAGATAGGGTCTTACAGTTTGACACGCTTTCGCCAGAGAAATTGCAACTCATGGTGACCGAGGCAAAGAAAGCAAAAATTGGCTCATTGCAGGACAAGCTGCGTGCGGCGGGCAAAAACCTCTGGCCGGCGCGAAAATCGCTGCCGACCTTTTACAGCTGGCGCCATCAGATGGGCTCTGAGCTCAAAGCGTCTGGGCTCGACCGGCAGCGCATTGCCTACATCATGGGTCATCAGGCAACGTCTTCTGTGGACAAATACGGCAATCGTAAATCCGCTAATGGTAACGTGTTACCCACTTGCCCAGCGGATGCTGACCTGAGCCATATCAGGACAACGCACGCCGAGCTTTCTGTGGATAACAAAACTTATCGCCAGGAAGCTACACCCACAACAGTGGCTGAGCCTTCGCCGAGCGCAGATTCAACTGCCCCTACAACGCCGAGAGGCATGGCGGCATTCATCAATCGGCATCGCGATGCCGATGACGATTTATCCCGATAAGGGAGCGGCTACAGGGGGACTGCCTTGCTGCTATCACAGCATGGCAAATCCCCCTGGGGCGCAACCGTAAGAACGCCTTCGTCGCAACCGTAAGAACGCAGAGCCAACACAGTGTAAGAACGCGGGGTAAAACATTCTTACGAACGTAAGAATGTGGGTGTGGTGAGAGTAGCGAACCCGGAACCCCCGTAGGTTGCGCAGCGACCGGAGTGGGGTGGAGAACCCATTTTTATGGAGGGTATGAAGCGATTAATATGGCATGACAAAGGAGCCGAATATAGGGGTCAAGGTGGAGTCTGACGAGGCACGAGGAGGAACTACCTTGATGCCTATATATCGGTGACGGTCATCCATATTGATGGCGAAATACCAGACATAAAAAATGTTTAGATGATTATTTGTTATTACACAAAACGCAGCCATAACATCGCTTGGTGCTGATCAATCGAGGGCGTTTACATCACAACCAGTATCTAACCAGCAGAATTTATGACAGCCGAAAAGGCACCATATTGTTTAACAACATAGAGGAAATAGATGAAAATTCTAAACGAAATTTTGGCAATCATTTCAGAACACCCGCGCACCGGATCTAGCAGGGTGCTGGCTGCTGCGTTGGCATCGGCATGTAACACTCAATACACAGTGTCATTGCTCGATGTGTCTGTGAGGCTCGATGAAAGTGGCAGGCGGCTGGTTGAGCGCCTTGCTCGGATCACTCTGGAAGCCGATTATTCGAACGATGCACAGGATCGGGCGCTCCAACGCCTTCGGGCGCTCGGGCTCATTTGCTGATCGAGGACAGACGACCAATGCCACCATTGTTGGTGGCATTTTTATACCTGATTATCCATGCCCTTCATACTGATAGCGCAATATCAGACATAAAAACACTGTATCTGCAACAACACGGGGTAGTTAATTATACATATACGCATGATTAGCTTATGCATATATGTAAACGATGAGACATATCAACATAGTACTAAGTCACCACAATAATATAGGTATGTTTATGAATAATGAAAAACATTATAATTTCAGTCCTGCTGCTGGATTAATTTCCAGCCAGCAACGCCCTAATTGGGTGGTGGATAATCTGATTGAAAAAGGCGAACAGTGGATTATTAATGGCTCGCCCAAAACGGGTAAATCGTTGCTTGCAACGCAGTTGGGCTTGGCTGTAGCCAGCGGTAGTGTATTTTTAAATTGGGAAATTAAAAGGCCAGCTCTCGTATTGTATATGGATTTTGAGGTCAATGACAGATTGTTTTGGCAGCGGTACTACACCATGTCGGCACAGACCAACTTGGGAGATGCAAAAAACATTAAAACATTCTTGCGGTGCGGCGATTATAAATCGACTGATGTATTAGATCCTATGGCATCACAGGCAATAATAGATATTGTCAACGACATTCAACCGGATTTGATCATCTGGGATGTCCTCGCTCGGATGCATAATGCAGAGGAAAACAACAATGGCGAAATGGGTCAGGTGATGCGAGCCATTCGAAAAATCAGCGGCTCAGCTGCACACATCATCGTTCATCACGCAAGAAAGGCTTCGCCTAATGCAGGTGGGGTTAAGGCTGGCGTAATGAGCATGCGGGGAGCTTCTTCGATTCATGGTGAGGCCGATGGTGTCATCTCACTGGGGACGCGAGAGGGTCAGGGCGCTCGCTACAACCTGACGTTCAGTGCGAGGGCTGTTGAAACACCTGACGAAATACTCCTTAATCGTATTGGGCTGACATTAGTCAGTGCCATCGGGGAGGAGCGCGACAGGCTGATGGATGGGCTGCTGGAGGCACTGGAAGGCCAGGAGGCGATTTCTGCCACCACATTGACCGAGAGGTTTTGCCAGTATTTCTCTGTAAAAGAACGGCAGGCAAAAAATTACATAAAAAAATGTGTCGATAATGGTTGGGTGACAAGGGTGGCGACATCTGAACGGACTGAATATGTATTAACAGATGGCATTGCTATCACACATTTAGCAGATTCATCCACATCCGCCAATTAATTGGATGCAATGGTGCAATGAACTACATATATATAAGTATTGCATGTGATATATTGCACCCCCTTAACAATCCCCCGGCTCGATGAGGATAAATCTACTCTTATCCTCATCGGTTGACATCTCGAAAATAAGTAGGTATGAAAGCATCAAGTATTAATTTTAAAAAAATCTAACCCCCCCGTTTGTTTTCAAATAAAAAAGGAATTTTTTCATGAAAACAAAAAAACGGTTTTATTATTTTACTGGCTGGGATTGAACTTCACGCTGCCTCTTTTTCAGTGCACTCTCCTCCTTATCGCCATTTGTAAAAATGCGTCTCATCGGAAGCCGTCTTTACTTTCATAAATTCCACATAGAACTGCGTTCTATGTGAATATATGATCCAGAGTTTAGCAATGCAGGCCGGTCAATAAGAACTCATCTCAGTGTATTAACGGTCAACTCTGAGCTCGTTAGGAGAGACCCGTCGGCCAAGTGGTACGGGTGCATTCAAGATACGAGAAAATTGTACTTATAAGCACCCCAGTTTTTCGGGGGGGGGGATTGCCGGTCAATAACTGTGCAACAAACACCCAAAATGAGCAAAAAAAAACCAAGAGCAAAATTTGTACAATTATTTTTTCAATAAAAAACTCCTTTAAAATCAATGGCATGATCCATTTTTTTGGCTTGACAGAGGCAATCTCTCGGTTTACCGTGGGCACATCTCTTAGATACCCAATGGCGACTCATGATGGATCAACTATGCGATAGGATTTTGAAATGGCGGGAGAAATTTAAAAATTTCAATATCTCTATTTATACTAATTTTTCGTGGGGCTGGTGATCGGGTTCTGCTCCCGAGTATTCAAATAGGATGATTGTTATATCATCACAACAGCAACCGTTTGCCAATTTCCCCCACTGGACTAATCATGATAATTTTAACTAAAAAGCGGCGTTGTTTCCCAAATCGATGCAGCTTGAATGGAACTAACTGAGGACTTGGTGATCTGATCACCACCATCCTTTTCAAGTCTGTATCATGGGCACGTAGCTTCACTCCATCACCAACTGGCTTAAATACAACAAGTCTTTGATTAATCGTGGTTCACTCACCTTCTGGGTTGATGCCGATCTGGCCATCTGTTGCTCCTGGTGTGAACTGCCTTGTTGCGATAGGGAGAACGTGCAGGCTGCACCGTTTGACGGGACGGGTGGCAGCATTTGAGTCATGTTGTCGCAGCGTACCCAGAGCCAAGGCAAGGCGCAATCGGTGAATGCGTGATGGGCGCAGATAGGGGGCAGGTTAAGGCGGACATGCTGTCTGGGATTGCCACCTCGGCGCAGCAGTGCGCCAGCAGCTGGTCGCCCGTCATGGGGCGCCCGAGCAGATACCCCTGTAGGGTGTCGCAACCGAGCAGGGTCAGCAGGGCGCGCTGTCCCTCGGTTTCTACCCCTTCGGCCACGATGCGCATCTCTAGGGCTTGGCCCAGGGCGATGATGGCATCGATGATGGTGGCATCGCCCCCCTGTGGCGCCAGCGTGGTGACGAAGCCCCTGTCTATCTTGAGCTCGTTGGCGGGAAAGCGCTCGAGGTAGAGCAGGCTGGAGTAGCCGGTGCCGAAGTCGTCGATGGAGATGCCAAGCCCGAGCTCGGCCAGGCGGTTGAGGATGGCCAGGCTCTCCTCGGCGTTCTCCATGGCGGTGGTTTCGGTGATTTCCAGAGTCAGGTGACGGGCCTCCAGCCGATGGCGGGCGAGGGCGGATTCCACCTCTTCCAGCAGGCCGGGGCTGGCCAGCTGTATGGTGGAGAGATTGACGGCCACGCTCCAGTCCGGGTGTCCCGCGTCACGCCAGCGGCTCATCTGGCGGCACGCCTCATCGATGACCCAGTTGCCGATGGGGATGATGAGTCGGCTCTTCTCCGCCAGGGGCAGGAAGCAGGCCGGCGAGATGGCCCCCTGCTGCGGGTGTTGCCAGCGCAGCAGGGCCTCGGCACCGACCACCTCGCCGCTACGGGCAGCGTATTTGGGCTGGTAGTGCAGGGCGAGCTCCCCCCGCTCCAGGGCGTGTTGCAGCTCCTGTTGCAGCAGGAACTGCTGGTGGGCGTTGGCGTTCATGGGGCTGTCAAAGTAGTTGTAGTGGTTGCGCCCCCGCTCCTTGGCGTAGTACATGGCGGCGTCGGCGTTGAGGGTCAGCTCGTGCAGGCTGGTGCCGTCCTGGGGATAGACCGCAATGCCGATGCTGGCGGTGATGTGCAGGCTGTGGTGTTCACACTGATAGGGCTGTGCCAGCGTGGCCAGCAGACGCTCGGCGAAGGCTGTGGTCTGGCCGATGTCCCCCGGCGCCAGGGCCAGCACGAACTCATCCCCCCCGAAGCGCGAGGCGGTATCATTGGGGCCAAGCAGAGCAGTGATCCGCTCCGCCACTTCGACCAGCAGCAGATCCCCGGTGTGGTGGCCGTAGGCATCGTTGATGATCTTGAAGCCGTCGAGATCGAGAAACAGCAGGGAGAAGCTGCGCTGGCTGTGCTGACACTCCTGAATGCGCTGCTCCAGGCGGTCGGCGAACAGCAACCGGTTGGGCAGCCGGGTCAGGCTGTCGTGCAACGCCAGTTTCAGCAGCTCGTTGTGGGCCTGCTGGAGGGAGGTCGAGAGGCGCGCTGCGTGGGCATCCAGCATGGAGAGCACCAGGGCGATGGCGAATACCGCCAGGGTCACGATGATGACCACGGTCGCCAGCCACTGGGTATCGAGCCCGGTGTAGAGGGCACCGCACAGACTCCTCTTCGGAAACTGGGCCGCCGCCATGCCGGTGTAGTGCATGCCAATGATGGCGCTGCCCATGACGAGGGAGGCGCAAGCCTTGCTGAAGAAGGCGTGCGGGCTGCTGTTGCGCAGCCTGAACGCAATCCAGAGGGCGGCCCCCGAGGCGAGCACGGCGATGAGGATGGAGAGGACGAAGAGCCCCCTCTGGTAGTGAATGCCGGGCATTATCTGCATGGCCGCCATGCCGATGTAGTGCATGGTGGCGATCCCGGCACCCATCAGCACGGCCCCGAACAGGATCCGTCCCCAGGGGAGCTGGGGGCGGCTCACCAGCCAGAGGGCGAAGGCCGACGAGCCGATGGCCGCGACCAGGGAGAGACCGGTGAGGGGGAGATCGTAGCCGAGCGCGATGGGCAGGTTGAAGGCGAGCATGCCGATGAAGTGCATGGACCAGATACCGAACCCCATGGCAAAGGCACCCCCCGTGAGCCAGAGGGCGGCGCCCCATCCCTGGCTTTGGCTCACCCGGCTCGTCATGTTCAGCGCCGTGTAGGAGGCGAGCACCGCCAGCAGGATGGAGAAGAACACCAGGTCGTTGCTGTAATAACTGTCGAGCATGGGGTGGGTCGCGGTCACTTGATTCATTCTGGGATGGATAACGGCCTGAGCCATGGCCTGGCTGGAGAGAAAAATCGGGCTGAGGATTGTACACAAGATGTGTCACAAACTGTACAGAGATACGCACCAAAATTAGCCCAGGATCAGAGTAAAAACACTGAATTTACCCCTTGATGGCAATTTCCTCCGCCCCTTGTCCGAAGGCGGGTTCCAAATTTTCCCGCGTGAAAAGCAGGGGTAAAGATGAATGTGAAGTTCCCGCTCAGTGACACTCGCTAGCCCACTGCCAGCTTGGCGACCTCTTTCCACATGAAGGAAGGCATTGGTGTCATCAGGCGTCATTTAATGTTCAAAAATGATACGCGAAGGGCGTTGTTCCCAAATCGATGCAGCGTGAATGGAACTAACTGAGGACGCAGTGATCTGATCACTACCATTCCCTTCAAGTCTGCATCATGGGCGCGTCGCTTCACTCCATCACTAACTGGCCTCAATACAACAAATCTTTGATTAAGCGTGGCTCGCTCACCTTCTGGGTTGATGCCGAGGTCATGAACAACTGGTTCCACCACGACCATCACGGACGACGGTGCCGCAGCCAGCTCTACACCGACCAGACCATCTCAACCTTCCTGATGCTCAAGGGGATTTTTAACCTCACGCTTCGCGCAACTCAGGGGCTACTCGACTCCTTGTTCGAGTTGATGAATGTGCCGCTGTGCGCACCGGACTATAGCTGCGTAAGCAAGCGGGCCCGCACGGTAACGGTGGCCTATCGGCAGCCGGCCAAGGGGCGTATCACCGACCTGGTCATCGACTCGACCGGTCTGAAGGTATTTGGTGAAGGCGAGTGGAAGGTCAGAAAACACGGCGCCGAGAAACGGCGAGTGTGGCGCAAGCTGCATCTGGCGGTGGACCCGGCAACCCACGATATCGTGGCAGCAGAAGTGTCACTGGAGAATGTCCATGATGCCGAGGTGCTGCCAACCTTACTCAATCCACTGCGGCGTAAGCTGGGCCGGGTTTATGCGGATGGCGCCTACGACAGCAAAGCCAGCCATCAGCTTATCTCGTACAAAGGGGCGACAGCCTGTATCCCACCTCGCAAGAACGCTGGCCTATGGGAAAAGGGACATCCAAGAAATGAGGCTGTGCAGGTAATGCGCAAGGAAGGGCTGGCGCACTGGAAGAAGATATCGGGGTATCACCGTCGCTCGCTGGCGGAAACAGCGATGTATCGGTTCAAACAGTTGCTGGCGGGGAAAATCAGTCTGCGAACATACAACGGTCAGGTAGGGGAAGTGATGGCGTATGTTGGAGCAATAAACAAACTGAACAGCCTTGGTCTGCCCGTCAGACAGCCCTGAGTGTAGCGGTCACTTGGGGCTGGGGAAGCTGTGCTCTTACAACTGATTTGGGCAACAGCGCCCTAAAAAGCCTTTCATCGGCCCATTCATCTACCACCTAAACGGCTATATCACCGAGCCCGGATCTGCACTCCCATTTATCGATGAAAGATCCTATAACCAACCCATTTTGCTGGCTAAACATTTCAACCAACTGCGACGTGACAGCGTCGAGGCTGGTTTTAATGCTGGCTCTGGTAGCGCCGACGTTCGACACTGCCTGATCACCCAATTTATCCTGCTGGGTCATCCCGATCTGCCGCATCTCGAGTTTATCCCGCAGCCCCCCCGGGAGCAGTGCTATACGCAGCCAGAGGATGGGCATAGATGCCAGAGGCGACTAAGGGCTCGAACATACACCTATCAGGTCAGCGGCTATATCATCGACTCTAGCTATCCACAGCCATTCACTGAGCTGATTCGATTGGATACCCCCCTGTTATCGGGCAAGGACTTTTTCCAGATGACCCAGCATCTGCGTAACCACCTGCTGGGTGCAATCCCAAGCCATCCTCATATGAACCCCAGCCTGTTAGTGACCGAGTTCAATTTGCTCCACGATCCGGTTTACGACCTCAGCGATGCGTTTCACTCCACTGTCGCACGGTGTTCGGATGGAATGCTGCGGGATAACGGGATTTGTGTCGCGAGCAGTTAGTCTAGGGAAGGTGCGAACAAGTGGATCGCACTTTCACCACGAGCTCTTTGTCCGCATTTGAAATGCCCATCACTCCAAAAACCTAACTTTTTGTCGCAAGTATTCGGCTATTAAGCGCCATTTAGCCTCATTTTCGAGGCTTATCTCGATTTTTGGGCACAGCTATCCCCCCCATGCCCGTATCATCTGGTCCACGCGAAACAGATTTACCAGCGTAAACAACATCGCCAGTTGGTTGTCGTTCTTGCGCAGCCCCTTGAACCGCGCCTTCACAAAGCCAAACTGACGTTTGATGATCCGAAACGGGTGCTCCACTTTGGCGCGGATGCTGGATTTGAGCCTCTCAAAGGCAATCACAGCCTTGTTTTTTCGCGGATGCTTGTTGAGCTCCTTGAGCCTGCCTGGTCGCATCGCAATCGCAATCGCCCATTGGTGCCCTTACATCCGCCAGCTCTTCACGATTTTCCGCACCCCTGATATCGCTGCGTCAGCGAACACAAATGCCTCCTCGCCATGGAGCAGATTTCCCACTTGATTGAGGTCATGCTCATTGGCTGCCGTGGTCTCCAGACTGTGCGTCAGGCTACTCTTGGCATCGACACCGATATGAGCCTTCATGTATGGAGATGGTATTCACCTGACAGTTGTCCACAAAAGGGAGTGGTCATACGGCTTCAAACCGGATAACAAAACGGTACCCCTACCGTGTTATCCGGAGTCACCGTATGACCACCAACGAGAAAGTAGCACGTCGTAAACTCAGCCTGCTAGAGCTCGCCAAAGAGCTCAATAACGTCAGCAAAGCCTGCAAGCTCATCGGCTACAGCCGCCAGCAGTTCTACGAGATTCGCCGTAACTACCAGACCTATGGCGCCGAGGGCTTGCTCGACAAACTCCCCGGCTGTAAAGGCGCTCATCCCAACCGGGTCGCTCCCGAGATTGAGCAAGCCATCCTCGATTGCTCTCTCACCAGACCAACCCATGGCCCGCTGCGGGTCGCGCAAGAACTGGCTCTGCAAGGCATCAACGTCAGTGCGGGCGGTGTGCGTGGCGTGTGGCAACGTCACGACTTGCTCTCCAAGCATGACCGCTTGTTGCGCCTCGAGAAAACCCACAGGGAACAGACGATTGAGCTCAATGACGAGCAGATCCGCCTGCTCGAGCGCTTCAGCCCCGAGTTTCGCGAACGCCAAATTGAGGTTCACTACACCGGGGAACTGGTGGCGGTCGACACCTTCTTCGTCGGCGCACTCAAGGGGGTGGGCAAGGTGTATCTGCAAACCGTACTGGACTGCTACAGCCGCCATGCCTGGGGACGGCTCTACACCAGCAAGCTGCCGGTGACCTCGGTTCATGTGCTCAATGAAACGGTATTGCCGTTCTTCGAAGCCCATGAGGCGCGGGTCTATACCATCCTGTCGGACAACAGGCGCGAGTTCTGTGGGCGCCCTGACCATCATCCCTACGAGCTGTTCCTGCAACTGGAGGGGATTGAGCACCGGACCACCAAGGTACGCAGGCCGCAGAGCAATGGCTTTATCGAGCGGTTGCACCGCACACTGCTGGATGAGCACTTCCGTATCAAGGGGAGGACGACCTGGTATGAGTCGGTAGAACAGATGCAGACAGACCTGGATAGCTACCTGGAACACTACAACACCGAGCGGCCACATCAGGGCAGGATGATGGAGGGTCAGACCCCCTACAGCATGTTCAAAAAGGGTCTGAAATTGATACCGAAGGAAGTGCGCACTAGGGAGGGTGCGAATAAGCACCCTCTACAACGAAACAGAAAAATTTAGTTCATTAAATTCAAATGCTTACAAGGGCGCATTTTTATGTTTGGTGACTTATTCGCACCTTCCCTCGGCATCAGCAAGGGAAGCAAAACCGTTATCACGCCAGCAAAGTAGCGGCAGTTGACGGAATAAAACACCTCGAGCACTTGGGCTGGTCTGGGCGTCATGGCGGGCCTTTTCTTGCTCCATTCGCTGCTGCACCATCGCCTGATGTTTCTTGGGCACACCAGTTAGAATGAAATCCTCAACCTCTTGAGTCATCTCCCCATGGATCAATACAGTTGATCCGCTTTGAGTTGGGCGAATTTCGATCTTGTCCTGTAGCTCTGCCGATACGGGGGTTTGCGGCATCACTGGCAACGGTACACTCATGGACGGCTGGCTGGGGGCGGTTCCACCACTGCCATCGCTTTCATCGTTAAAAAGGCTGTTGTTCCCCGCTGGCTGTGACTGGAGTGCCAAAGCGGCATCCATCGGATCAAAGCCCATGTTATTGACCAGATTATCCTGGATGCTGTGCAGCGCTTCACCAAAGCTGCGTGCAGTGATGTGTGCATAGGCCTGATTGAGTTCGGGGTGCTTGCGAGCTTTGGCATATGGCATCCGCAATACTCGCCCGAGTAACTGCTCTACATCTTTAGCGCTGCGCGACTCTTGCATACTGGAGTCAGCTACGAAGGAATGAGCACGCCCGAGCGTGAAGCCAAGATCCAAGCTCGCAAGGAAGAAGAAGAAATCAGGAAAGAGTTTCGGAGAGTTGCTGTTGTTGCTGTTTATGGTAGCGTTTAATTTTAAGCTTTGGAAAATCAACAAGAAGGCATAGCGAATGATCCCCTCTGGCAAACCAAGCCGACTGTCGCCGAGGCTAATCCCTCTTGTGGTTTTTTTGATCGGCCTGTGCTCCACCGTAGTGCTTTACCAACTCATCGTCGAGTCCGTCTATCAACGACAACAGGTCTACTTCGACTTCCGCGCCCGGGAGGCTGCTGAGCGCATCGAGAACCGCATGGCCACCTACCAGCAGGTCCTGCGGGGCACGGCCGGGTTCTTTGATGTGCATGATGATGTCGGACGTGAAGATTTCCGAAGGTATTCCGATCGCCAGGCTCTGGACCAGTACCTGCCTGGCATCCAAGGCGTGGGCTTCGCCAGGGCCATCCGGCCTGCCGATCTGCAAACCCACATCGATCAGGTCCGCGCCGAAGGCTTTCCCTCTTACACGGTGCAACCAGCAGGCCAACGAGACCTGTATTCCTCGATCGTGTATCTGGAGCCGTTTTCGGGACGCAACCTGCGTGCCTTCGGCTTCGACATGTATTCAGAACCCGTGCGGCGCGAGGCCATGCAGCGCTCGGTAGATACGGGTGCCATCGCGCTTTCGGGGCGTGTGCGTCTCCAGCAGGAAACGGGGGTTCAGGAGCAGTCGGGGTTCCTGATCTACCAGGCGATCTACGCTACTGACCAGCCAGCGGCAACCGTAGCAGAGCGCCGGGAACAACTGCGCGGCTGGGTCTATGCACCGTTTCGCATGACAGACTTCCTGCATGGTCTCCTCGGAGAGCAGGAGCGTGACCTGATCATCGACATCTTCGACGGCGAAGAGATGGTTGAAGCGACACGAACTCACTTTGGCAGTTCAGGGCGTACCGATATCCGTCCAGGGTTTGAATCGGTGCATCGGCTGCGCATGATGGGACAAACCTGGACCGTTCGCGTTCATGGCAGCACGAGCCTTCTGCAACGGGTGGACAGAAGGCTACCGATCGTGATCGCGGTAACCGGTGTCTTGCTCAGTGCCATGCTGGCTGGGCTGATGTTTTTGCTGGTGTCGGGTCGGTCCCGGGCAGAAGCGGCGGCCCGCGCGATGACAGAAGACCTGTCTCTGGAGAGGTCTCGATTGAGCGCCATTCTTGAAGGCACCCGGGTCGGCACCTGGGAGTGGAATGTCCAGAGCGGTGAAACCGTCTTCAATGAGGAATGGGCGAGGATCGTTGGATACAAGCTCCAAGAGCTTGAGCCGATCTCCATCGTCACCTGGGTAAAGCTCACGCATCCGGAAGATCTGCAAAAGTCAGAACAGCTGCTCAAGCAGCACTTTGCGGGGGAGTTACCGTTCTACGAGTGTGAGGCCAGAATGCGCCACAAGGATGGGCACTGGATCTGGGTGCTGGACCGCGGGAAGGTGGGGAAATGGGATCGGGATGGCAAGCCTCTCATCATGTACGGTACCCATCAGGACATCAGCCGGTCCAGACAGGAGCTGGATACCTATCACCATCGAGCGCATCATGACGTATTGACCGATCTACCCAACCGGGTCTTACTCGGTGACCGCATACAGCAGGCGCTTGCATTGGCAGAGCGCGAGAACACGCATCTGGCTGTGCTGTTCATGGATCTGGATGGGTTCAAGTCGGTCAACGACACCCATGGCCACGAAGCGGGGGATGTAGTGCTAAAGACCGTGGCCCGCCGTCTCCTGTGTTGCATCCGTGCCTCCGACACGCTCGCCAGGGTGGGAGGCGATGAGTACGTGGCCTTGCTGCAACACGTCAGCGACGAACAGGAGGCGCTCAAAAAGGCCAGCCTGTTCATCTCGGAGGTCCGCCGACCAATCCCCTTGCCTGCGGGTGGCGAAGCACGAATTTCCATTAGTGTCGGTATCGCGCTCTACCCTCAGCATGGAACGACCATCGAGGTGCTCAGCGAGCATGCCGATCAGGCGATGTATCAGGTCAAGAAAGGCTCCAAGAATGGAGCCTTGGTGCATCAGGATAGCGGCTCGGTGTAGCTCTGCGTTCCCGTAGCGTTTAAACGCACCCTGATCGACAACTCCAGATCTTGTGTTGCCGGCGACAGCGTCCACGCATGAAGTTGGTCCATCACGACCGATCAGGCATTGACCGCCGATTGCTTCGAGCAACTGGCCCCACAGATGACCGCCAAGGGCTGGAAAGGGAAGCCGCAGAATTCGGGAAGAATCGTACGCTAAGCCGACTTGGCTTAAGTGCGTTTCCTGTTCCACTGCTCCCTATTCGGGATTTGGGGAGCAATGGAACCAAAACCCAACGTAGGCCCGCCGCGAACGTCCAGTTGAAGTACGCCCTAACTAGGCGTCAGGCCGGAACCTTGGGCCGCGTCAGGATAGGGCCGATTCCAGCATTTTCTGACGCCTCGCCGGCAACCTCTAAATAACTGATCCCAATAGTGCTACACCTTCGCTGTGCCATAGCCATTCCCCGGGAAAGGAGACACGGTATCCATGAAGTGTTTCACTCGGGCCAGCAGGTTTGCCATCCCTCTGCATTGATGATTGCGCGTGATGGTTTCATGTAACTTGTGCCATAGCCGTTCTATGTGATTAACCCAAGGGCTGTAAACTGGCTGGAACACCAGGCAGAACTTGGGATTCTTCTTCAACCATCGCTCGGTCTGTTTGCTTTTGTGAATGATGTAGTTATCGAGGATCAACGTGATGGTTTTGGCTCGTCGGTAGTGGTGGCGCAGCTTTTCCAGCATGGCAATAAACAGCGATGAGTTTTTCTTGATCCCGCTGACGTAAAGTACCCTTCCGTTGCCTGCGTGGAGAACGCCTGCCAGATAATGCTTGGCATTCTGCCCCGGTGTGACAACCCGCTTTTGCTGCGCTCTGAACATCCAGTCGGCTCCTAATTTGGGATTGAGGTCTATATCGACTTCATCCTCATAAAACACCGGATTATCGGCATCACAGCGGGCCAGCGCGGCGTCGATATTCGCCATTTTTTCCTGATAGGCTGGGTCTTTTATCCGCAAGGTCGGCACGGTGCCTGCGTCAGACAATGCCCATACGAGGTAACCATCGGCGGAGCGTGGAGGCTGCCACATTGAGCCCTGTTAATCGATTGATTTTTATAGCCAATAGTTCAGTACACCAACGGCTGCGCTGATAACCAAAATCTTGCGGAGAAAACTGCATGAGCAGCACCAGTAAGGTGACAATCTTGGCGATAGGTAAGACTGGGGCACGGCCAGCCGGTAAGGCTTCTAGCGCATCTATGCCTTCATCTCGATACCACCGAAGCCAACGACCGATGGTCGAGCGCGCAGCGCCGGTAAGGTGATGAACATCGGTGATCGTGCGTCCTTCATGTAAGAGCAAGATGGCCATCAAGCGACGAGCATGTCCTTTATCACGGGTGGCATGGATGATTTTGTGAATGCGGCGCCGTTGTGGTCGTGGCAGAGGTGGTAGGATAGGCATAAACTCAGTCCTTTGGGTGTGGCTTGTTTTGTTTAGCGACTAATCAGATCGCACAAACTGGACTGAGTTCCCTTCCTCCGGTGATCTACTATTCGGAACAGCTATTTAGAGCTTATCTGACCCCATACAAGACAGATTTTTGTGTTAAGCAGTTTCTCCAAGTGCCTTTGCATCGGTCAGATAGGAGCTACAACGCAGTCAATTGCCACAACCTA
This sequence comes from Aeromonas bivalvium, assembly GCF_000819765.1. Classification (GTDB taxonomy): domain Bacteria; phylum Pseudomonadota; class Gammaproteobacteria; order Enterobacterales; family Aeromonadaceae; genus Aeromonas; species Aeromonas bivalvium. Next base: position 33,755 of record NZ_CDBT01000011.1, on the reverse strand, counting down.
TGTGGTTGACATTTCATTAATTTTCTATATAAAAGTACGATAAGTCTCATAGCAATTACCTGAGACAATCACGCTGCTTTTATTGCGACAAATCATTGCGTAAGTTATTGAAATTGAAGGTTATATTTGTGCTGTGAAGTACGAGCACGAGGGTTCGAATCCCTCCCTCACCGCCAAATTGAAAGAAACCGACCTCAGGGTCGGTTTTTTTGCATCTGAAGCAGCACGCTGCTCAGATGCCAATGGAGGGAAGGTGAGAACCCTCGTCCGGGTTCGAGCAGAGCAGCTTGCTGCGATGAACGGCCAAGGGCCGCCCCGAAGGAGTGAGCCACGCAGTGGCGAATCATCCCTCCCCCACCGCCAAATTGAAAGAAACCGACCTCTGGGTCGGTTTCTTGCTTTTCGTCATGCAGGCCCCTCCCTGCCACCCTCCCCCTTGTCTCTCACCCCTTGCCCGATCTCTTTCAGAGGACGCTGACCAGCGATCCCGCGCCTCCTGGGCCGGAGAGCCTTCCCCACTGCCAACGCCGCGCTCGGCCTCATTGGGCAGGCAGGGTCATAGTTCCTGTTTTGCGAATAAAAAAAACCGGCCACATGGGCCGGTTTTCGCATGATGGGGTTGCCTGCATCAGCCGAGGCGAACCCGTGCGTTTCTGAACATGCGCATCCAGGCGCCGTCCTCGCCCCAGTTGTCCGGGTGCCAGGAGTTGGCCACGGTGCGGAACACCCGCTCCGGGTGCGGCATCATGATGGTGGCGCGGCCGTCCCTGGTGGTCACGGCCGTGATGCCGTCCGGGGAACCGTTCGGGTTGGCCGGGTAGCCTTCGGTCACCTGACCCCGGTTGTCCACGAAACGCAGCCCTACCAGACCGCTGGCTTGCAGCGCGGCAAGGTGCGCGGCGTCCTGCACTTCCACCCGTCCTTCCCCGTGGGAGACGGCGATGGGCATCACAGAGCCCGCCATGCCGGCGAAGAAAGCGGACGGAGAGTCCTGCACCTGCACCAGGCTGAAGCGCGCCTCGAAGCGCTCGGAGCGGTTGCGCACGAAGCGCGGCCAGAGATCGGCCCCCGGGATGAGGTCGCGCAGGTTGGACATCATCTGACAGCCATTGCACACCCCCAGGGAGAGGGTATCGCCACGTTCGAAGAAGCGCTGGAACTGCTCGCGGGCGTTGTCGTTGAACAGGATGGACTTGGCCCAGCCCTCCCCTGCCCCCAGCACGTCGCCGTAGGAGAAGCCGCCACAGGCCACCAGGGTCTGGAACTGGCCAAGCTCGATGCGGCCGCTGAGGATGTCGCTCATGTGCACGTCCACCGCGGTAAAGCCGGCACGGTCAAACGCCGCCGCCATCTCGACGTGGGAGTTGACCCCCTGCTCGCGCAGCACCGCCAGACGGGGGGAAACCCCTCGGGCGATATAGGGCGCGGCCACATCCTCGGACGGGTTGTAGCTCAGGCTGGCGTGCAGGCCCGGGTCGGTGGCGTCCTGACGGGCGGCATGTTCCTGATCCGCGCACTCAGGGTTGTCCCGCAGGCGCTGCATCTGCCAGCTGGTCTCGCCCCAGAGGGTACGCAAGGCGGTGCGGCTGGCGCGATAGACCTCCTGGCCGACCCGCTTCATCACCAGATCATCGCCGTCGTTGACGGTACCTATCACATGGGCGCAAGCCGCCAGGCCATGGCCCGCCAGCAGGGTCATCACGGCTTCCTTGTCCTCGCGGCGCACCTGGATGACGGCCCCCAGCTCCTCGTTGAACAGGGCCGGCAGCAGCTCGCCACCGACGCGGTCGAGCTGGATGTCGAGGCCGCAGTGGCCGGCGAAGGCCATCTCGGCCAGGGTCACGAACAGGCCGCCATCGGAGCGGTCGTGGTAGGCGATCAGCTTGCTGTCCGCCACCAGGGCCTGAATGGCGTTGAAGAAGCCCTTGAGCTGGGTCGGGTTGTCCAGATCCGGCGCGCTGTCACCGAGCTGGCGATAGACCTGGGCCAGGGCGGAGGCGCCCAGGCGCTGCTTGCCGTTGCCAAGGTCGATGAGGATAAGGTCGGTCTCACCCAGATCGGTGCGAAGCACAGGGGTGACGGTATTGCGCACATCCTCGACCCGGGCGAAGGCGGTGATGAGCAGGGAGAGCGGCGAGGTGACGCTGCGCTCCTCGCCATCTTGCTGCCAGCGGGTCTTCATGGACATGGAGTCCTTGCCCACCGGGATGGTGAGGCCGAGCTCGGGGCAGAGCTCCTCCCCCACCGCCTTCACGGCGTCGTAGAGGCCGGCATCTTCCCCCGGGTGACCGGCGGCGGACATCCAGTTGGCGGAGAGCTTGACCCGCTTGAGCGACCCGATATGGGCCGGTGCCAGGTTGGTCAGGGCCTCGGCCACCGCCATGCGGGCAGAGGCGGCGTGGGAGAGCAGGGCCACCGGGGTGCGCTCCCCCATGGACATGGCTTCGCCGTGATAGCTGTCGTAGGTGGCGGCGGTGACGGCGCAATCGGCCACCGGGATCTGCCAGGGACCGACCATCTGGTCGCGGTTGACCAGACCGGTCACGGTGCGATCGCCGATGGTGATGAGGAAGGATTTCTCCGCCACGGTCGGCAGGCGCAGCACCCGCTCGGCCGCGTCATTCAGGGTGATGCCGTCCAGTTGCAGCGCCTTGCCCTGGGCGGGCAGGCTCTGCACGTCCCGGTGCATCTTGGGCGCCTTGCCGAGCAGCACGTCGAGCGGCAGATCGATGGGCTGGTTGTCAAAATGGGCATCTGAGAGGGTGAGGTGTTTCTCTTCGGTGGCGGTGCCGATGACGGCATAAGGGGCGCGCTCGCGCTCGCACAGGGCCTGGAACAGCGCCAGCTTCTCCTGGGGCACCGCCAGCACGTAACGCTCCTGGGATTCGTTGCACCAGATCTCCAGCGGGCTCATGCCCGGCTCGTCGCTGGCGATGGCGCGCAAGTCGAAGCGACCACCGCGCTCGCCGTCGTTGACCAATTCGGGCATGGCATTGGAGAGACCACCGGCACCCACGTCGTGGATGAAGGCGATGGGGTTGTCATCGCCCAGCTGCCAGCAGCGATCGATCACCTCCTGGCAACGGCGCTCCATCTCGGGGTTGTCCCGCTGTACCGAGGCGAAATCGAGGTCTTCGGCAGACTGGCCGGAGGCCATGCTGGACGCCGCGCCGCCCCCCAGGCCGATGTTCATGGCCGGGCCGCCCAGCACGATCAGGGCCGCGCCGACCGGGATCTCGCCTTTTTGCACGTGTTCGCTGCGGATGTTGCCAAGGCCGCCCGCCAGCATGATGGGCTTGTGATAGCCGCGCACCTCGACGCCGTTGTGGCTCGGCACCTTCTCTTCGAAGGTACGGAAATAGCCGAGCAGGGCCGGACGGCCGAATTCGTTGTTGAACGCCGCGCCGCCGAGCGGGCCTTCCTGCATGATGTCAAAGGCGCTGACGATGCGGCTCGGCTTGCCGAAATCCTGCTCCCAGGGCTGTTCGAAGCCGGGGATGCGCAGGTTGGAGACGGAGAAGCCCACCAGACCCGCCTTGGGTTTGGCGCCACGACCGGTCGCACCCTCGTCGCGAATTTCGCCGCCGGAGCCGGTGGCCGCCCCCGGGAAGGGGGAGATGGCGGTCGGGTGGTTGTGGGTCTCCACCTTCATCAGGATGTCGACCCGCTCCTGGTGATACTGGTACTCCCCCTTGCTGCTCGGGAAGAAGCGGCCAGCCTCGCTGCCCTCCATCACGGCGGCGTTGTCTTTATAGGCGGACAGGACATGGTCCGGGGTCTGTTCGAAGGTGTTCTTGATCATCTTGAACAGGGACTTGGACTGGGGTTGCCCGTCTATGGTCCAGTCGGCGTTGAAGATCTTGTGACGGCAGTGCTCGGAGTTCGCCTGGGCGAACATGTAGAGCTCGATGTCGTTGGGGTTGCGACCAAGGCGGGTGAAGTTCTCCACCAGGTAGTCGATTTCGTCATCGGCCAGGGCCAGACCCAGGGCCACGTTGGCCTCGGCCAGGGCGGCGCGGCCACCGCCGAGCACGTCCACCTGGGTGAAGGGGCGCGGTTCATGGTGAGCAAACAGAGCGCTCGCCTGCTCGGGAGCCGAGAAGACGGTCTCCATCATGCGATCGTGCAGCAGGGCGGCCACTTCCGCGCGCTGGTCGGCGGTCAGCTCGCCTTCCACATAGTAGGCAAGGCCGCGCTCTAGCCGCTTGACCTGGGTCAGGCCGCAGTTGTGGGCGATGTCGCTTGCTTTGGAAGACCAGGGGGAGATGGTGCCGGGACGGGGGGTAACGAGGAAGAGCTGGCCGCTGGGGGCGTGTTCCTGGATGGTCGGGCCGTAGCGCAGCAACCGTTCCAGTGTCGTTCGCTCGCCATCGGAGAGCGGCGCAGTCAATTCGGCAAAATGCACGTATTCGGCGTAGATACTGCTTATCTCGAGTCCTCTGTGCGCGAAGCTTTGCAGCAACTTGTTGATACGAAACTCAGACAGTGCAGGCGCACCTCGCAAGATTTCCATATGACCTTTCTCACCAAGTTTTAATGTGTGGGGGGATTTGAGACGCGCGTATTATAGGGATCCCGCCCCTGCCGGACAAACGTTTTTATCCTCGCCATCGATGTGACTCGCCTCCGACTCTCTGGTATAAAGAGGCCTGTTTCCCGACGATCGTCGATATTTTCAACAAGGGTATTCACCTACTTGCGCCCCATTGTTCGACTGCTGCTCGCCGTGACCATGACCCTGGCCCTCGCCAGTTGTGACTTTCACACCCCCTCCAGCCAGCTGGAACAGATCCGCCAACGGGGCGAGATCCGGGTCGGCACCCTGTACGGTCCCACCTCCTATTACCAGCGGGACGACACGGCCCTGGGCTACGATTACGAGCTGGCCCAGTCCTTCGCCGACTGGCTCGGGGTCAAGCTGACCATAGTGCCGGTCAACACCAGCGCCGAGCTGGTGGGCCTGCTGGAGCGGGGCAAGCTGGATCTCGCCGCCGCCGCCATCGTCGTCACCCCGGAGCGCCGCGCCCTGTTTCGTTTCGGCCCCGGCTTCTATCAGGTCTCCCCCAAGCTGGTCTATCGCAACGGTACCCGCCGTCCCCGCAGCCTGGCGGACATCGACGGCCAGCTGGTGGTGGCCCAGGGCTCCACCGGGGATGACCTGCTCAAGGCCTATGGCAAGCAGCACCCGACCCTGAGCTGGCGCGCGGACGCCAGGATGGACACGGAGGACTTGCTCAAGGCCGTGGCCAAGGGCGAGATCGACTACACCATAGTGCAGGACACAGTGCTGGCCCGCACCCAGCGCTACTACCCGGAGCTGGCCGAGGCGCTCACCCTCTCCGACAACCAGACGGTGGCCTGGGCCATGAACCGGCTGCCCGATGACAGCCTCTATGCCAGCGTCATCGACTTCTTCGGCCAGCGCTTCATGGATGGCGCCATCGCCAAGCTCGACGAGAAGTACTTCGGCCATGTGCAGAACTTCGACTTCGTCGATACTCGCACCTTCCTGCGCCGGGCCAAGGAGCGCCTGCCCAGGTACCAGTCCCTGTTCAAGCAGCACGCCCTGGACATCGACTGGCGCCTGCTGGCCGCCATCAGCTATCAGGAGTCCCACTGGGACCCCAATGCCCGCTCCTACACAGGGGTACGCGGCATGATGATGCTGACGGAGAACACCGCCAAGGCCATGGGGGTGAAGGACAGGACCCATCCGGAGGAGAGCATCGAGGGGGGCGCCCGCTACCTCAAGCTGATGATGGACAAGGTGCCGGACTCTGTCCCTGAGGATGAGAAAGTGTGGTTCGCCCTCACCGCCTACAACATCGGCTATGGCCACATGATGGATGCCCGCCGCCTCACCAAGCTGCTTGGCAAGGATCCCGACAGCTGGGGGGACGTCAAGGAGGTGCTGCCGCTGCTGCAGCAATCCAGATGGCACAGCAAGGTGCGCTACGGCTACGCCCGGGGCGGCGAGGCCCGCAACTATGTCAACAATGTGCGCCAGTATTACCAGAGCCTGCTCTGGCTCGACAACGAGCAGCAGAAGGCGCGCCGCCTCGAGGCCCTGGACGAGGATGACAGCGAACCGGTGAGCCAGGCGGCCCCCAGCCCCATCGCGGAGGCCGTGAGCCGGATCACGGGTGCCGAACAAGGCTGATATTCGCCCCTGTCTTAGCGCCAGCCGCCCTGCTATGATGCCGACACAGCGGATCCTGTCCGACACTGCGCCATTGCCCGGCAGCCGGGCCCGCCATGGTCAATGGCAGTGTCAGCAGTGCCCCACCTTGAGTACCCATATGCAACATGAGGATCCCCCGGCTCGAGCGAGCAAGGGGGCAGGAGACCAAGATGCAAAAACGTAGAAGAATACGTCTGGTCAAGGCGACAAGGAGCGGCTGGAGCCCCAGACGCAAACTCAAGCTCAACGACACCAAACGCAAGATCTGGCGCCGCAACCGTTCCTATATCCTGCTCATCGCAGAGTAAGAAGGCAGTGCCAGTCGCAACAAAGGCGCCATCGGGCGCCTTTGTTGTTTTCACCGTCGCCTGGGGGCTATCACCACCAGCCGAGCAGATTGCGTCCCACCAGGGCGCCCCACACCAGCAGATTAAGCGCCAGGGCGATGAAGACGGCCGCCGAGCCCAGATCCTTGGCTCGCCCGGACAGCTCGTGGTGTTCGGATCCGATGCGATCCACCACCGCCTCCACCGCCGAGTTGAGGATCTCGACGATCACCACCAGCCAGCTCACCGCAATCAGCAGCAGGATCTGATCCAGGGAGTCGCCAATCCAGAAGGCGAGCGGCATCAACAGCAGGATCAGGATCAGCTCTTGCCGAAAGGCGGCCTCGTTGAGCCAGGCGGATCTCAGACCCTTGATGCTGTAACCGGTTGCCTTGATGATGCGGGTCAGGCCGGTCGCGCCAGGTTTTGCCACAAAAACTACCTCGGGTAGGGATAAAACGGGCTCACATCCTAGCAGAGCCAGCCAAGGTTTCAATCGACAGGATTTTGCTTTATTTTATCCCTTTGCTTTTTTTCGCCGCCTGTGGCCATGCCACCCACTCGAGACTTGAGTTTCTTATGTCCATTCACACCGATGAATTGCGCACCCGTCGCCTGGAGTCCCTCATCACCCCAAGCGAACTCGCCAGCGCCTTCCCCATTACCGACACGATCGCCCAGAACCTGCTCGATGCCCGCCGCGAAGTGGAAGCCATACTGACCGGTGACGATCAGCGCCTGCTGGTCATCATTGGCCCCTGCTCCATCCACGATCCGGTCGCCGCCCTCGACTACGCCACCCGCCTCAATGTCCTGCGCGAGCAGTACAAGGAGAGCCTGTGCATCGTCATGCGCACCTATTTCGAGAAGCCGCGCACCATCGTCGGCTGGAAGGGGCTCATCAATGATCCCCGCCTCGACGGCAGCTTCGACGTCAACCAGGGTCTGCAGCTGGCCCGCAAGCTGCTGGCGGACATCAATGCCCTGGGCATGCCCACCGCCACCGAGTTCCTCGATATGGTGACCGGTCAGTATATCAGCGACCTCATCACCTGGGGCGCCATCGGCGCGCGCACCACCGAATCCCAGGTCCACCGCGAGATGGCCTCCGCCCTCTCCTGCCCGGTCGGCTTCAAGAACGGCACGGACGGCAACACCCGCATCGCCATCGATGCGGTGCGCGCCGCCCGCCACAGCCACATCTTCTATTCCCCGGACAAGGACGGCAAGATGACCATCTACCGCACCGCCGGCAACCCCTTCGGTCACGTGATCCTGCGCGGCGGTCACAGGCCCAACTACGACACCGCCAGCATCGACGAGGCGTGCGAAGCCCTCGCCCAGGTGGGCCTGCCCGAGCGGCTGGTGGTGGACTTCAGCCATGGCAACAGCATGAAGGATCACCGTCGTCAGCTGCTGGTGGCCCAGGACATCTGCGATCAGCTGCGCCGCGGCCGCACCGGCATCGCCGGCATCATGGCCGAGAGCTTCCTGGTGGAAGGCCGCCAGGAGGTGGAGAACGGCTGCGCCGCCACCTTCGGCCAGAGCATCACGGATGCCTGCCTGTCCTGGGAAGACACAGAGACCCTGCTGGCCATGCTGGCCGACGCCGTCACGGCGCGCCTGCACAAGCTGGGCTGAACAGCCAATAAGCAAAGGGGCCAGTATGTTCGATACTGGCCCCTTTTTCTTGGGCGGCCGATTACGCTGCGCCCCGCTCCTACAAACTGGGCATAAACCAGGTACGGCCGCCCGCCTCGATCCGCGTCGTCTTGATCTGGAACACCCGCTCGAGCAGCGCCTCGTCGATGCTGTCGACGCCCCCCTCGCACACCAGCTTGCCCCCTTGCAGACAGAGCATGCGATCCGCCCAGTCGATGGCCAGATTGATGTCGTGGATGGCCATCACCACCAGCAGCCCCTGACGGCTGACCGACTTGAGCAGCCGCAGCAGCGCCAGCTGATGGTGCAGATCCAGCCCGGCCAAAGGTTCATCCAGCAGCAGCAGACGCCCCGCCGGATTGAGGCCGGGCCACACCTGGAGCAGGGTACGGGCGATCAGCACCCGCTGCTGCTCCCCGCCGGAGAGGCGACTGAAATCCCGGGCCAGCAGCGCATCGAGCTCCAGGGCCTGACAGAGAGTCGCCATGGCGGCCCTGGCCGCCGGACTCCCGGGGTCGCGCCCCCCCAGCCCCAGGGCCAGCACGGCGAAGACGGGGGTATGAAACAGATGGGGCTGACGCTGGGGCAGCATGGCGCGGCGCGCCGCCAACGCCTCTAGGCTCAGGGTGGCGATCTCCTCTTCCTCCAGCAGCACCTGGCCGCGGGCGGGCAGCAGGCCGGCCAGGGAGGCGAGCAGGGTCGATTTGCCGCTGCCGTTCGGGCCCAGCAGCGCCACCAGCTGGCCCCCAGACCAGCTCAGGTCGAGGGGTGCCAGGCGCTGGGCCAGGCTCAGATCACGGGCGCAGAGCCGCGCCTTGTCATCAATGGGGCTGGTCATGGGATTGCCTGAGCAGGAGATAGATAAACAGGGGAGCCCCCACCGAGGCGGTCACCACCCCGATGGGCAACTCTCCCGCCGCCAGCAGGGTGCGGGCGCAAAGATCCGCCCCCAGCAGCAGGGCGCCGCCCCCCAGGGCCGAGGCGGGCAGCAAGAAGCGCTGATCGCTCACCCCGCACAGGCGCAGCAGATGGGGCACCACCAGACCGACGAAGCCGATGACACCGCACAGGGCCACCGCCAGCCCGGTGAGCAGGCAGACCGCCAGCACCAGCCGCACCCGCAGCCGCTGCACGTCCAGCCCCATCAATCTGGCCTGGGACTCCCCCAGCAGCAGCTGTTGCAGCCCCCGTCCCTGGCGGATGAGCCAGAGCAGGGTCAGGGGCATGATCAGCCACCACCAGCCAAATTGCTGACTGCCATAGGCCAGACTGCCCATCATCCAGAACATGAATTCGCGCACCGAGCCGTCGTCGGCGAAATACATCAGCCAGGTCATGGCCGCATTGGTGAGGATGCCGATGGCCACCCCCAGCAGCAGCAGACGGGCGCTGCCCAGATGGGCGCGGCGGGCGGCCAGCAGCAGCAAGAGAGTCACCAGCAGGGCACCGGCGAAGGCGGCCAGGGAGAGGGCCCAACCCGGCAGCGCCATGTCGGCTCCCCTGGCCAGGGCCATGGCCACCATGGCGGCCAATCCGGCTCCGCTTGAGACGCCGAGCAGGCCGGGCTCGGCCACCGGGTTGTGCAGCATGATCTGCAACACGGCGCCGCCGCAGGCCAGAGCCGCCCCCGCCAGCAGGGCGAGCAGGGCCCGGGGCAGGCGCAGCTCCAGCAGGATCTGCTGCTCCAGGGGGCCAAGGGGCTGCCAGGGCAGCACCATGAAGGCGCCGACACTCAAGGAGAGCAGCAGCAGAAGCAGGGTCAGGCAGAGCAGGCCGAGCAGCAGGCGGCGCTGCAGGCGGCGCTGGCGGGCGATCAGTGTGGTGAACAAGGCATGTCCCGAGCAAAGACCCTTGGGTCGAGATGAGAAGGGGCCAATGATAGCAAGGGAGGGGGTCATATGGTCAAGGCGCCGGGTCAGGAGAGGGGGCCGTGCCCGGCGGCCGGGCTCAGGGGCTGGCGGGGCGGTAGTGCGCCGCCAGCCGCTCCACCTCGCCGCTGCTCACCAGCTCGGCCAGGGCCTGCTCCAGTCGCGCCTTGTGCGCCTGGCCCGGTGACTGCTTGCTCATGCCAAGGTAGAGGGTGACCGCCTGATCCGGGCGATAGTGGGTCTTGATAAGACCGGCCGGATTGGCGCGGCTCAGGGCATAATCGACCTGGCAGTCCGTGCCTATCATCAGCGGCAGATAGCCCCGCGCCATCATGCCCAGCAGCTGCCCCTCGGTGGCCACCCCATGCTTGTCGAGCCTGGCGTCCTCATCGAAGGGGGAGAAATAGACGGACTTGAACACATACCCCACCTCATGGGGCAGCAGGTCCTGATAGCGGCGGATCTGGCTGGCGAGCAGGGGTTCGCCATAGAAGGCGGGGCGACACTGGTAGTAGGCCGGTTGCAGATAGTCGATATAGGCGGCGCGATCCCCGGTGCGCGCGAGCCCTATCATGAGATCGACCTGACCGCTCTGCATCCGGTGCAGCGCCCGTCCCCAGGGGTAGCGCTGCACGACAAGACGGATGCCGGTGCGCGCCTGCAAGGCGGCCAGGATATCCATATCCAGCCCGGTAAAACGGCCATCGGCCTGCAAGATGCGAAATGGCGGCCAGACATCGGTGGCCACCGTCAGGCGGATATCCTGCCCCTCTCCCCCCCTCGCCAGACAGCTCCACAACAGGACGATGGACAGCCAGCTCCACTTGAACATTCCCTGTTTTCCTCCTGGTCTCGGTCGGCTAAAAATACCTTGAAGAAGGGGTTCTGGATACGGTTTGACTGAGATATAACAGCAGCCTTCGACCAAGGAGCCGCTCATGACACCCTTTTTCCCCTCACCCGGATCCCTTTCCCCTTGCCACGAGGCGTCGCTGATGACACGCGCTTTCACTGACCCCAATCCCTTTCCCCTTGCCACAAGGAGTCGCGGATGACTCGCGCTTTCACTAACCCGGATCCCTTTCCCCTTGCCACAAGGAGTCAAGCATGAACCCCATTTTCGTCAGCGTGGGCCTGCTGGTGTGCAGCAACGTCTTCATGACCTTCGCCTGGTATGCCCACCTCAAGGAGATGAACCACAAGCCCTGGATCATCGCCGCCCTGGTGAGCTGGGGTATCGCCCTGTTCGAGTACCTGTTGCAGGTGCCCGCCAACCGCATCGGCCACACCGTCATGACGGTGGCACAGCTCAAGATAGTGCAGGAGGTGATCACCCTCACCGTCTTCGTCCCCTTCGCCGTCTTCTACCTCAAAGAGGAGCTGAAGTGGGACTACCTCTGGGCGGCCCTGTGCATCATGGGGGCGGTGTTTTTTGTGTTTCGCGAGAAACTGGTCGGCGGATAAGGGGTACACTCTTCTCCATTCCCTGTTCACCATAAAACGAGGCCCATCATGGAGCTGCAAGCGATGCTGACCATACTGGCGAGCCAGGATGGCTCCGACCTCTATCTTTCCACCGGCGCCCCCCCTTGCGCCAAGTTTCAGGGGGCGCTGCGCACCCTCACCGACACCCCCCTCGCGCCGGGGGAAGTGGCCACCATCGCCGCCGACATCATGGACGAGGAGCAGCGCCAGCAGTTCGACAAGGAGCTGGAGATGAACCTCGCCATCTCCCTGCCCCAGATTGGCCGCTTTCGGGTCAACATCTTCAAGCAGCGCAACGAGGTCTCCCTGGTGGCGCGCAATATCAAGACAGAGATCCCCCGCTTCGAGGACTTGAAGCTTCCCCCCGTGCTGCTCGACACCATCATGGAAAAACGCGGTCTGGTGCTGTTCGTCGGCGGCACCGGCTCTGGCAAGTCCACCTCGCTCGCGGCCCTCATCGACCATCGCAACCGCAACAGCGGCGGCCACATCATCACCATCGAGGATCCGGTGGAGTTCGTCCATCGCCACCAGAAGAGCATCATCAACCAGCGGGAAGTGGGGGTGGACACCCGCAGCTTCCATGCCGCCCTGAAAAATACCCTGCGCCAGGCGCCGGACGTCATCCTCATCGGTGAAATCCGCGACCGGGAGACCATGGAGCATGCCCTGGCCTTCGCCGAGACGGGTCACCTGGCCATCTCCACCCTGCACGCCAACAACGCCAACCAGGCGCTGGATCGTATCATCAACTTCTTCCCCGAGGAGCGCAGGCCCCAGCTGCTCAACGACCTGGGCAACAACCTCAAGGCTTTCGTCTCCCAGCGGCTGGTGAAGACCACGGACGGCGGGCGCCGGGCGGCGGTGGAGGTGATGCTCGGCACCCACACCATTCGCGACCTCATCAAGCGCGGCGAGTTTGGCGGCCTCAAGGAGGTGATGGAGAAGTCCCGGGCCCTTGGCATGATCACCTTCGACGAAGCCCTGTTCGATCTGGTGGTGGAAGGGGTGATCGAGGATGAAGAGGCGGTGAAAAACGCCGATTCCCAGACCAACCTGCGCCTCAAGATAAAACTCTGGCGCGACAAGGGTCAGATTGCCGCCAGCAGCGATGCCAGCGGCTGGAGCCTGGAACCCACCAGGGACCAGGGGGGGGATCCCTTCTAGGCGTCCCGGCTCATCACGGCAAAAAAAGGGAACCCGAGGGTTCCCTGTTTGTTGCCGTTCAGCCGCGCTGCACCAGCCCTATCCGGCCGGGTTCGCACCACTCGAACATCACCTCCTGGCTCTTGCCGCAGCAACCGCCGCCGCACACCTGGCTCTCCCGCTTGGCGACCCGGCCCTTGCGCATCCAGACCCCCAGCATGGCCTCGACGGCGTCCTCCGAGGTGTGGAAGTGGCGGGCCAGATCCCGCCGGCTCACCCTGCCTCGCTCGGCCAGATAGGCCCCCAGCTCCCGCAATATCATGGTGCTATCTCCTCTTGATATACCTTCGCCACCGTCACAGGGCCACCACCTTGCGAGCGGCGATGTCGCCACGGCGACGGCCGACCCACCACAGCAGCGCCAGGGAGAGGCCATAGCTCGCCACCCAGAGCAGGCTCTGCTCGGGATGGTCGGCGAAGGTGGCCAGCTGGTAGAAGAGGGTGGCACACAGGAAGGCCATGTAGTTGCACCAGGCGGCGGTCAGCAAGGCCCACTGGCGACCGGTTTCCCGCACCAGGGCGCCCATGGCGGCGGCGCAGGGCATGTAGAGCAGCACGAACAGCAGGTAGGCGAAGGCGCCGGCGGCCCCGTCGAAGTGGCTCTGCATGTTGCCGTAGGTTGACACGTCCACCTCCTGGGCGGCGGCGGCGGTTTGTCTGTCATCCAGCTCGCCGACCTGGATCCCCATGGGATCGGCGGGATCTATGGCGGCCAGATTGGCGGCCACGGCGTCGATGGCCTCATGGAAGCTGGTCACCAGGGAGAAGGTGCCCTCCTCTTCCTCCTCCGCCCCGCCTGCGTAGAGGCTGTTGAGGGTGCCGACCACCGCCTCCTTGGCGAAGATGCCGGTCACGATGCCGACCGTGGCCTGCCAGTTGTCGTCGCGCACCCCGATGGGATGCAGCACAGGGGTCACCGCCTGGCTCAGCTTGCTCAGCACGGAGCTCTCCTGATCCTGATGGCCGAAGCTGCCGTCGGTGCCGAGGGAATTGAGCACGCTCAGCACGGCCACCACCAGCACTATGGTCTTGCCCGCGCCAAGGACGAAGGACTTGAGCTTCTGCCAGGTCTTGATCCCGACATCGATAGGGCGCGGCCATTCATAGTCCGGCATCTCCATCACCATGGCATCGCTCTTGCCCGGCAGCAGGGTGCTGCGCAGCAACAGGCCGGTGAGCACCGCCACCAGGATGCCGATGAGGTAGAGGCCAAACACCAGGTTCTGGCCGGAAGCCGGGAAAAACGCCACCGCAAACAGGGCGTAGACCGGCAGGCGGGCACCGCACGACATGAAAGGCGCCATGGCCGAGGTCATCAGCCGTTCGCGCTCGGAATTGAGGGTACGGGTCGCCATCACAGAGGGCACTGTGCAGCCAAAGCCCATCAGCATGGGCACGAACGCCTTGCCCGGCAGGCCGAGGCGGCGCATCAGGGCATCCACCACGAAGGCGGCGCGGGCCAGATAGCCCGAACTCTCCAGCACGGCGAGGAACAGATAGAGGCAACCTATCACCGGGATGAAGGTGGCCACGGTCTGCAGGCCCACCCCGAAGCCGTCCGCCACAATGGCGCCGAGCCAGTCCGGCGCCTGGATCAGGCCCAGCACATGGTGCACCCCATCGACGAACAGGGCCCCCCCCATGATGTCGAAGAAGTCGATGAAGGCGCTGCCCACATTGATGGCGAACAGGAACATCAGGTACATCACCAGCAGGAAGAAGGGGATGCCAATCCAGCGGTTGAGCAGCGCCCTGTCCAGCCACTCGCTCTGAGCCAGGGTGAGCTTGCCCTTGTGCTGGCGCACCTGGCTCCCCCAGTGATGGATGTAGCCGTAGCGAACATCGGCCAGTTGCAGGTCGACATCCTGGGTCTGATGCGCACGGGCGACCAGGTTGGCGGCGGCCGCCCCTTGACCCGGCAGCAGGGTCTCCTGCATCGCCTCATCCTCTTCCAGCAGGCGCAGGGCTCGGCCGCGGGTGCTGAGGTGATGGGGGGCGAGCAGGGTCTCGAGCTCCGCCAGATCCTGCTCGAGGGGTTGACCATAATCGAGCAGCAAGGCCGCCTGGGTCTGCCCTGTCAAGGCGGGGATCTGGCGCTTGAAGGCGGCCACCTGCTGGCGATTGTGGGCACAGAGGGCCACAACCGGGCAACCCAGTGCCTCGGCCAGCAGGGCTTCGTCTATCACTTCCCGCCGCTTTTGCAAGATATCCATCTTGTTGAGCACCACCACCATGGGCAGTCCCAGCTCTCGCAGTTGCAGGGTCAGATAGAGGGATCGCTCCAGATTGGCGGCATCGATGACATTGAGCACCAGATCCGGCTGCTGGCCCAGGGCAAAGCGGCTGGCGATCTGCTCGTCCAGGCTGCCATCCTCACCGGCCAGGCTATAGATGCCGGGCAAGTCCATCAGCTTGCACTCATGATCGCCCGCCCGAAACGCGCCCATCTTCTTGTCGACCGTGACTCCGCTCCAGTTGCCCACCTGCTGGCGGGCCCCGGTGAGGGCGTTGAACAGCGAGGTCTTGCCGCTGTTGGGGTTGCCGACGGTAACCAGGGAGTAGTTCATACCGGTTTCACCTCTGTGTGCCCTTGGGCCGGGCGATGGTGTTGTGACAAGGCCTTCATGCCGGCTCCACTTCTATCTGCCGGGCGAGACTCTTTTGCATGGAGAGGCAGATCCCCTGGCACTGGATCTGGAGCGGATCCCCGAGGGGGGCGGCCCGCAGATAGAGGATCTCGGCCTGGGGCAACAGGCCCATCACCATCAGCTTGCGTCGCAAGCTGCGCTCAAGCTGGTTCATGTTTGTGATGCGAGCACTCTGCCCCGGCGACAACTGCGTGAGTACCATGACGGGCTCCTGAGGTTAAACAAGAATAATTCGCTTTTAGTGGGAGGATTATAAGCTGTGCCCCCAACATTAATTTGCGTAAAATCAAACTCCCCTCAGCTAATCCACAAAGAAAGACCATGACTCCAGACAACAACAGCCGCCTGGTTTACAGCACGGATGGCGGCCTCATCAAGGAACAGGCCAGTCCCCAGAGCGCCTCCCCCTTCCCCGCCGACGGTGTGGTGCGCATTCGCCGCGAGACCAAGGGGCGCAAGGGCGCCGGCGTCATCAGCATCCATGGCGTCCCCGCCGATCAGCAGAAGTCCATCGCCACCCTGCTCAAGAAAAAATGCGGCACCGGCGGCGGCCTCAAGGAGGGGGTGATCGAAATTCAGGGTGACAAACGGGACCTGATCCGCAGCGAGCTGGAGAAGGCGGGCTTCACCGTCAAGCAGGTCGGCGGCTAGCCAACCCACCCTTGCGCCTTGAAATGCCAGGGGAAGTTACCTAGAATGCCCGCTCCCATCGAGGGGGAGTAGTCTCTGACGGGCTAAAAAGCCCGCAGACCCTGATCAACATACTTGGTGCCAACTCACCATGGTCAGGGTGATCCGCAAGAGCAATGCCGGATTTGACAAGACCTTTGACGGGCCAGTGCCAATACCGGGGACGGATGGCGCAGGCTTGTCTTTGGTTTATAACAATTCCGTCCCCCGGTAATCTTTATGGAAGCCCTGTTAACCTCCACCCTGAGCGTGGCCATCGCCGAGATCGGCGACAAGACCCAGCTGCTCGCACTCCTGCTTATCTGTCGTTTTCGTGCCCCCTGGCCCATCATCGCCGGCATGCTGGCCGCCACCCTGCTCAACCACGCGGCCGCCGCCTGGATTGGCGAGCTGGTCAGCCGCTGGCTCGATCCCAGGCTGATGACCTATCTGGTGGCGGGAGCCTTCATCGCCATGGCGGTGTGGATCCTGGTGCCTGACAAGCTGGACGACGAAGAGAGTTCGCTGGACAAATACGGCCCCTTCTTGGCCACCTTCGTGCTCTTCTTCATCGCCGAAATAGGCGACAAGACCCAGATAGCGACCGTGCTGCTGGCCGCCAAGTACGACTCCCTCACCCAGGTGATCGCCGGCACCACCCTCGGCATGATGCTGGCCAACGTGCCCGTGGTGCTGCTGGGCAAGCTCGGTGCCGACAAGCTGCCCCTCAAGGGGATCCGCATCGGCTGCGCCATCCTGTTCGCCGCCCTTGGCATCAGCACCCTGCTCATCACCCCCTGACCCCATCACGGCTCTGTCTCCCAGGCCCCCTCCCCGCGAGGGGGCCTGCTCTTATCTGGCGCAGCCCGGCGCCCCGGCGAGCCGCTTGCCCCATTCATACCTCATATCGCCGCCAACCGGCCCGGTAGCGCAGCCCGTTGCCATTGCCTTGTCACCACCGCCCTATGCCATAATGCGGCAAACTGCCCGGAGCCCGCCCATGCACCATCACGCCCGCCGCCCTCTGCTCGACTGGATCAAGCAAGGCCGACTCGCCCCCGACCGGCTCGCCGATGCCCTGCGTCTGGCCGAGCTGCCCCCCGCCCCCGACCGCTGGCAGCAGATGTTCGATCGCCTGCTGCTGCTGCTCGGCTGCCTCTGCCTCGGGGCCGGCATCATCTTCTTCGTCGCCTTCAACTGGCAGGGGCTGGGGCGCCTGCCGCGCCTCGGCCTGGTCGAACTGCCCCTGCTGGCCATGCTGCTGGTGCTGTGGCGCGCCCCCTTGAGCGAGGGGGCCCGCCAGGGGCTGCTGCTCTTGTGCGCCCTCAACCTCGGCGCCCTGCTCGCCCTGGTGGGCCAGACCTATCAGACCGGGGCCGATCCCTGGCAGCTGTTCGCGCTCTGGGCCCTGCTGCTGCTGCCCTGGGCCCTCCTGGGCCAGAGCCCCCTGCTCTGGACCCTGAGCTGGCTGCTGGGCCAGCTCGCCCTGGTGCTCTACTGGCGCCTTGGCATGTTCAACCTCTTCTTCTCCTTCAACGAGGAGGGACTGGCCTGGTGCCTCGCCCTGCTCAACGCCCTGCTCTGGCTGGTGCTGTGGCGCCTGCCGGGGCGCTACCGGCTGATGCCCGCCTACCTGCCTGCCCTGACGGCCGGGCTCGGGGTCACCCTGCTGGTCCTGCTCAGCCTGTTCGATGCCGCCTCCCCCTGGGCCTGGCCCGCCTGGCTGCTCTGGCTTGGCGCCGCCTATGGCTGCTGGCACCACCGCTTTATCACAGGGCTCGCCATGACCTGTCTGAGCGTCATCGCCGTGCTGCTGGCGGCGCTCGGCAAGTGGATGGAGCCCGACGTGAACGGTTTTCTGCTGCTCTGCATCATCGCCATCGCCCTGTCGGTGGCGGCCAGCCGCTGGCTGCAACACCAGCGCCGGGAGGCCCGCCATGACGCCTGATACCCCTCACCACCACGCCGGAAGCCCCCATGTCCTCACCCGCTGAACTCTGGCAAATCCTGCGCTCGGCCTCCCTGGTCGAGGGGGAGATGCCCCAAAGCCAGGAGCCCCACTGGGCCACCCGTTTCATGCTGGGAGTGGTCGGTTGGCTCGCCGCCCTCTTCCTGCTGTTCTTCCTGTTTCTGAGCTTTGGGGATCTGGCCCGCAGCCCGGATCAGGCCCTGGCCATGGGCACGGCCCTGCTCGCCGTCGCCCTGGTGCTCAATCGCCGCGCCCGCAGGAGCAATCTGTGGGATCAGTTCGTGCTGGCCCTGACCCTGGCGGCCGACGCCTGGCTCATCGCCGGGCTGGTGGATCGGATGGATCTGCACTCCTTCGCCGCCTGGGCCGGGCTGTGCGCCCTGGCCTTCGCCATCGCCTTCCTGTTCGAGCACTGGCTGATCCGGCTGTTTCACGCCCTGGCCGCGGCCCTGCTGCTGACCCTGGCCCTCGCCTGCCTCGGCTGGCAGGCCCTGGCCGTGCCTCTGGTGATGGGGCTGCTCGCCGGCTGCTGGCTCTGGGCCGAACACAGCCCGCACCAGTATGATCGCTACGAGGCCATGGCCTTTGGTCTGGCGCTCTCCCTGCTGCTGCTCGGCCACCTGCATCAACCTCTGCTCGGCGAGGCGAGCCTGCTCGAGGAGCTGGGTCAGCCGCGCCTGCCCCACTGGCTCAACCCCTTGCTGTGCGCGGCCGTGCTGCTGGCCCTGCTGTACCACCTGCGCCTGCCCTGGCGCCAGGGGATCCTTGCCCTGCCCCTGGTGCTGCTGGCGGCCCTGATCCCCGGCATGGGGGCCGGCGCCCTGGTGCTCCTGCTCGGCTTCTATGGGGGGAGCCTGGGCATGATGGCCCTGGCCGCCCTGCTGCTGCTCGGCTTTGGCTCCCTCTATTACTACGATCTGGCGCTACCGCTGATGACCAAGTCCTGGCTGCTGCTGGGCTCAGGCGCCCTGCTGCTGTTGATCCGCGCCCTCTTGCTGCGCGTAAGGAGCGTCTCATGAGATCCCTTGCCATCCTGCTCTGCGGCCTCGCCATCCTGCTGGGGGTCAATGTCGGCGTCTGGCGTGTCGAACAGGCCATCGAGACGGGGGAGCCCATGCTGCTGCGTCTGGTCCCGGTCGATCCCCGCTCCCTGATGCAGGGGGACTATATGCGGCTCAACTATGAACTGGCGCGGCACTGGGCCCAGGCCCATCCCGCCCCTGCCCGGGGGCGGCACACCCTGGTGGTCCGCCTCGACCAGCAGGGGGTGGCCCACTGGCA
This sequence comes from Aeromonas bivalvium, assembly GCF_000819765.1. GTDB lineage: Bacteria > Pseudomonadota > Gammaproteobacteria > Enterobacterales > Aeromonadaceae > Aeromonas > Aeromonas bivalvium. Next base: position 14,460 of record NZ_CDBT01000011.1, on the reverse strand, counting down.
AGGGGAGCGGGATGACGCCAGGCTGGCGCCGGACGAGCGGCGGCTCATCCTCACCCGGGAAGAGGGGCAGTTGAGGATTGGGCCGGATGCCTACTTCTTCGAGGAGGGTCAGGGAGATCGCTTCAGCGCCGCCGCCTATGGCGAGTTTCGCCTGCAACAGGATGGCGACGTGCTGCTGGTGGGGCTGCGGGACGCAGACCTGCGCCCCCTCGGTCCGATCCGGGGTCGCTGGTAGGGCTCGAGCGGATGCACGGGGCCTGGGTCACTGGCGAAATCCCGCGCCTTGACAACACTCAAGGCTGACCGCAACGAGAGGAGAAGGCAGATGAGATCATGGATTGTCACCCTGAGCCTGCTGTTGACCATCATCATGCCAGCCGCCCAGGCCAACCCGGCCCTGGCGCAATTGCACTATCTGAGCGAGGAGTATCGCCCCTTCAACTACAGCGATGAGGCGGGCCAGCCCACCGGGCTCGCGGTCGAGCTGCTGCAACAGGTGTGGCAGCAGACCCAGACGCCCCCGCAGCCCGTCAGCATACTGCCCTGGGCCCGGGGCTACTACCTGCTGACCCAAAAGCCCAACGTGGTGCTGTTTGCCACCGCCCGCACCGAGGCGCGGGATCCCCTGTTCAAATGGGCCTGCCCCATCGGTTATGCCGAAATCGTGCTGCTGGGTCTGGCCAGCCGCAAGCTGAGCCTGCGACGGCTGGAAGAGGCCCAGCAATACACCATAGGGGCGGTGCGGGCCGACGTGGGGGAGCAGCTGCTGCTCAATCACGGCTTCGACGAGGGGAAGATCATGACCGCCAACCGCCTCGCCCAGACCCTCAAGATGCTGAGCTCGGGGCGGGTCGATCTGGTCTCCACCAACAAGACCACCTTCATGAGCCTGATTGCCGCACAGCAGCTCGATCCTGCCGACTACCAAGTGGCCTGGACCCTGAGCTCGGAGCAGTTCTGCTTCGCCTTCAGCCAGGGGGTCGATGACGGCACCGTCAAGGCGTTCCAGGACGGCCTGACCCGGGTGCTGGCCAGCAGCGAATACCAGCAGATCCAGCGCAAGTACCTCCCCGCCCCCTGATCCCCCGGGCAAGGACCGCTACCCGGCCCTTGCCCGCCGCCGCACGCCTCCCCCTGACGAACCCGACGCTCGGCACAGGGGCATGGCAGGGCCAGCCCCCTTCCTCCTGCTCGCGCCAGGGCCATCGAGGTGCGCTGGCGCACGAAACCCACTTTATTTCACGCCCCCGGCCAATCAAGGGATGACGCGGACCGTCATGGGTCCGTAAGATGGCCAAGGGTGCCTGTTGGCACTCCTGGCAGAGAGTCAGCAGCGCACTGTGGTAGCGACAGCCAGGGGCGGTAGCGTCCCTGGCGGATGCCCCCCATACCCAACACCTATTTCACCTGGTCAGGATCAAGATGCACAACCTTGTCAAAGCCATGGCGGGCATGGCTCTCTGTGCCCTGCTGAGCGGCTGCGGCGGCGACAAGACCACGGGCCAGGCCTGCCTTGGGGCCAACAACGACACGCTGGTGGAGAAAATGCCGGATCAGTGCAAGGCAGGGGATGCCATTGCCACCAAGCATCCGGCCTACTTCTGCGATTTCAATTACGCCGTCGCCTACAACGACTACAACTCGGCGTTCTGCATCTATGCCGGCGCCCTCAAGGCAGAAAGGATCAAGGGCAAATCATGAGCGGCGCCGGCCCCGGCGCCCGAGCAGGCTCGGCAGACTGCGGGTCGCCGCCCGGCAGCGGCCAGGGAAACGGACCGACCCGGCTATTTGACCCGCATCAGGCGATGGCTGGCGTCTCCCAACTCCAGCTGGATGACCTGGGAGCGGCCCATGGCCTCGACCCGGGCCAGCATCTCGGCGCTGTAGCCCTTGCGATGCATCCACTGCATGGGCTGCTCGAAGCTGCCTTCGTTGACGATAAAGGTATCCGTGTAGGTGTCGTTCACTATGCTGACCACCCAGATCCGCTGCTGAAACTCGCACAGGGCACCCACCCTGGCCGCGAGCCAGCGCCCTGCCTGCCCTGCTCTGTGTACTATCCGCTTGCTGTGACTGCTGACCAACCGGTTTGCCATGGAGACGCCTGATGTGATGGGGAAAGGCTGGCATCCTAGCATCCCGGGGGATGGGGCACCAAACGGCGGGAGAGTTCCCCTCCCCCTTCGGGCGAGACGTTGGAAGCAATAGGCACGTAGGGTGCAATAAGCGCAGCGCATTGCACCACGGCAACCATTCCCCCTCCCCTTGCGGGAGAGGGTTAGGGTGAGGGGTCGCCAACAGCGTTGGCATGGCTTCGCCAATAGGGTGCAATAAGCGCAGCGCATTGCACCGCGGCAACAATACTCTCTCCCCTTGTGGGTGAAGCGCATGGCGAAATCCTCAAAGCCTGTTTCCGCAATCAAACCCACGTCGAATAGAGGTGCTACGGTACTCTCCAAACTGTTCAATATTGGCCAAATGAAATTTCGTTTAACCAAGGAATCCAAATTTATTAAAATAGATATATTGCAATAATTTTTTAAGAAAAATTATTAGCAATCCTAATCTCCATCTACAGGAGCATTAATAGTGCATCTTTTTAAAAGAAGAACCGTTAGAGATGTTGTGAACTCCGTTTTAGAACCGAGATCATATATAGGCTCTAAGTCGATCGCAAAAAAACAACATTTCAATGACTTCATGTTAAATTCTAGCGATGAGGATTTTAACAAAGCTATTTCTTTTATTCTTGACGATAAAGAGATACAGAATTCAATAAATCAATATAATACAGAAATAGAGGAACTCTTTAATAAGCCTGTGTTCAATGGCAGAAATATGTCTATCTCTAGACTAATACTCTTTTATAAAACAATCTTATTAAAAAATATAACAACAATATCTCAAATAAAAAAACACCAAAGTGATATTGATAATTTATTAATGCAGGGTAAGTATGAAGCTGTAGAGGATATAATAGATTCCATAGAGAATAGATTCGGTTTTTCCGTATGGTCAATAAATGTTAGAATTATTATATACTTGGCAAAAAATGATTATTCAAATCTCCAATCATTTTTTGATGACATAAAAAATAAAACCTCAGAACCTCTATTCACTGATATTTTACGGGTAACTGGGTGGAAGTCTCAAGCGGTTGACGCCGATATAATCATTGAAACAATGGTTAGAAGATCAACTAGAGAGTTTATTGAAGGTAATGCCTTAGACATTGCAGCCATCTATTCTCTGTTTTGTGCACCTTATCCCTTATATGATGATGTAGATTTTTCTCATGCACTAATTTTTCTGCAAACATTAAACGTTATAGATCTTTATCTATCCATTATAAAAATAACAACTTATTGTATAGCTCATAATGATTTCAATAATATTCCCAAGTCTGACCTTATAGATTTATTCGAAGCATTAAACAATGAAATTTACTGTCACAAACATAGCAACATCATTTCAACATTAAAAAGCACACCTCTAGCACCATTAATAGTTAATGTAGACAAACAAATAAATCACTATACTCAAGGTGAGTATGAGTTTGTAATTAACGACCTTGAAAAAAACTTACTAGAAACAAAAAATATCGTAACCAAAATAAATATATATGCTAAATCATATGTACATCTTAAAAGAAGACCCAGTAACCTACCAAGTTTACTTACCGAAATAATTAATAACCTGATTTCAATATACTCCTTGGAGAATACAAACCAACTAGTGAGTCAGCAAGTGAACTTGGCAATAAAATTTTCATCTATAGAATTATCAGAACACCTTTTAATTAGCATTTTAAAAGCAGCTCCAAATTATTTTTCAGATGAATGCAAACACAAGATAATAACCAACTCTAGGTTTTTTGATTGCTCACTCACTCCATTATCTTATAATTTAGAAAAACCACCTGCACTATACTCTAGTAATTCATCAGAAGCGCAACCAAGTCACTTGAAATTAAAACATAAAGCTATAGATGCACTTTACAATAAAACCAATGAGGCAGAATCATTAATAGATGAATATTATTTCACCTCACCGATAAAAAAAGATGCTATAGAACTGAAAACGGAACTATATATTTCAACGGGAAATATTACAGACCTTATTTCTTTTTCTGCAGAGGAGTTAATATCAAACCCCAACTCAAACATTTGTATTCCTCTTGATAAAATCGTGCAACAAATTTATGAAGACTGTATTTATAGCATAGACTCCGTTATTTGTTGTTACTATTACAATAAACTATCAAAGGTAGATAACAGTTCAATATTAAATGAGGTTTTTGAAGAATATATAATTTCTCTTGGGATCACGCGACCAAGTGAAATGATATCCTCCGAACTCGATAACAAGCATCTATTTTTATTAAATGAAATATCCAAAGTCGAAGTTATGGATTATCTTGGTTGTTTTGATGATGATAATGAATTAAAGATTGAACGAATAAATCTATTAAACCGTTTGGTAAGCTATGGGTATCTTGAGCAACGTCAGATTGATACCGAGTGTAAAAATTTACTTGATGATATATTAATCGAAAATCAAGCAGCTAAATTCAATAATGCAAAGATATTTGTTGACACTAAATATATCTATGAAAAAAGAAAGGAGGATGTTAAGTCACTCCTACTTCAATATAGAGAAAAAGAAACAAGTATACCACCGATAAAGAACTTAACGATGGAGTCAAAAACAATACTCAAGGGTGATAAGAATGAGATCATGCTTAGACTAATAAAGATCCTTCTTGTTGATTTTATGAATAATAAAGAAGTTGGCCTCGACAAAAATCTTAGCTCGGAAATAAGGCATGGTTTTTTCGGGAATCTAATGTGTTCCAAACCTCAAAATAGAAACTTACTCACAGAGTTAAATGAAGATGGCCGATATAGCTCTAACGAATACTGGATGGATTACTATCGGTTTATTAATTCAAGCATATTAGAAAATATTGACAATATATTAATAGGGTTTAGTAATGATTTTAATGCGTTAATAGAAGGCGCAGAAAAGTGGATGAATGTATCCCTTGATGAGGATGAAAATGAAAGATTGTTCTATTTCATTTTTTCCATGGAGGATATCAATAGATTGAAAATCGTTATGGATAACACGTTAGATCCAATTGGCGTTACACAATTTATCTTTCAATTATTCCATGAAAAACTCCAAACTTGCTTGAATAATGTACGACAAAAACTAAATACTGATTTTGCAGAAAGCATTGATGCATTATTCTCAAAACTACTTGAAGAAATTAATATCCATAAACAAGGGACAGGACTAATAGATCTATTAAATCAAATTAGATTGGCGAACACAGAAGTAAAAGAAGATATACATACTATCTGTGAATGGTTTTCGTTTAAAAAATCTATTGATTTTGAGTCATTTGAATTACAGCAGTCGGTTAAACTAGCAGAGCGATGCTTTAAGCAAATAAATAACTGTAATATCGATATCAATATAAATTACGATTCCAATTTTACTGTTGATGGAACGCACCTTTATGCCATAGTATTTACTATGATTAATTGTTTTAATAATGCATTTAAATACTCATCTAGCAGCGAGCCAATTGATGTAAATATACACTCGCTCGGCGAGTATAATTTTTGCATTAGAATATCTAACTCTATTGACAATAAGCTAGATAGAGATGCCATTAAAAATAAGTTAACTAACTTAAGTGGTAAACTATCAACTATGAACGACAGTTCATTATTAACAAATGAAGGTGGCTCCGGGCTTTATAAGTCACTGCACAGTCTAAAGATGGTCTCGAACTGCTACACTTTAGAACCCAGTATAATTGATGACATCTTTACAGTGGAGATTACCTATGACCATGGAAATACTTGTAGTAGAAGATAATCCATTTAAAAGAAACCGCATCGTAGAAGTAATAAATAATGCTTTTCCTTTTTGTATAGTGCAAGAATCCCACTCATTTACTTCCGCTTGGAAGTGTATATCACATAAGACTTTTTCGTTGATAGTCCTAGATATGAGTCTTCCAACATTTGATAAAACAGATACCGAGTCAGGTGGTGTTTTTAGAGTTTTTGGAGGGAAAGAACTAGCCAGAAAAATGATTAAAAGAGGGATTGAGTCCAAATTAATCTTCATTACTCAATACAAAAACTTCAGTGACAATGTCAATTCATGTTCATTTGAAAGTTTGAAAACAAACCTTTTAATTGAATATGAAAAAAACTGCCTGGGTTTTATTCTCTATAGCAATAACCAAAGTGAATGGCGTGAAGAGTTAGTAACCTCTATTAGAGAGCATTTAGAGTGAAAGTACTTATAGTCGATGATAATGATAATAGAAGTAAAGAAATTAAATCTCTACTTATTTCGAATTCAACTATCAACCAAGACAATATATATATATGCAAGAATACCCAATCAGCTAAGGAGTTAATGCGTAATATAAGATTTGATTTACTACTTCTTGATGTAGTGCTACCTAAGCGAAGCGAAGCTCCAGATGCTAAATATGGACTAGCACTTCTGGGTGATATCAAGAGGAGACCAAATATAAAAAAACCTAACAAGATAATTGGAATCACCGCACATTATGATGACATATCCTCCTTTAGAAGTTCATTTGATAAACACTGTGAGATAGTTATAGAGGCATCCAGAAGAAATAAGGACTGGAAACGAAACATAATTGAGGCTGCAGATTTTGAGTTAGCAAAAAAAATCGACAGTCTAACAACAGAAAAGAAAATAACATGCCTGACAGTTCATGGGATTAGAACTAGAGGTGTATGGCAGCAGAAGCTCCAGAAAGAGATTGAATCTAAAGTAGACACTGTTAAGTTCGAGTCGTACAAGTATGGCTATTTCACGATCATCTCATTTTGCATCCCATTTGTCAGACATATACAAATATCTAGATTTAAAAAAACACTAGAGCAAACGCTACTTAGAGAAGAAAAAGAAGGTCGGACTCTTTACATTTTTTGCCACAGTTTTGGTACATACATTGTAGTAAAATCAATATCAAAAATAATAAGTGAACAAAAAAAACTTAATGTAGATAGGATTATTCTAGCTGGCAGTGTATTGCCATCGACATATGATTTCTCAAAAATACTAAGCTCATCCAACATTAATATAATCAATGAGTGTGGAAACCAAGATAATGTTCTATTACTATCTGAAGCCTTAGTCCCTAATACCGGCATGGCTGGCAGGGTTGGGTTTTATGGAATTAACAACGATAGATTTGTAAACAGATTTTTTAAAGGAGGTCATAGTCATTATTTTGATGAAAAAACTAGATTTATTGAAAAAAACTGGATCACCTTGTTTACTGATCAGAATGACATCCCAGTTATTGATCAAAGAAACGATCCATCCATTATCTCAAGAACTCTTGAAAAGATCGCATCTTTTTTAGGGAAAACAAAGGAGTTGCTATATATAGCATTATTAATTTACTTTTTAAAAAACATAATCACCCATATTAATTAGTGAGTTGGCTTCACCAGTATTTAAATTAGTTCATGCAATCGCTCTTAAAATAGATTGAAAAAAATAGTTACTTACCATTGCAAAACAAGGCGACTTAATACAAGTAGTAATTATTTAATGTCTATTTTTAATATCACACTATTAGAATCAACATTCTATTTAGCTAGCCATTTAGATGACTAGACGAAATTGATAATTAGGGCGAAAGCTAACACCATGACGGGCACGGTATTGGTTCCCCCTGCAAACCGCCGAGTCGAGTTCAACGGGTCAGGAGCGCCATCATGGATGATGGCGCAGCCGCAGTCGGCACAGGGATGTGCCGTCTGCGGCGCTCCGTCCGACCCGTTGGACGAGACGAGGGAACCCGCGAAGCGGGCGGTTTGCCGGGGGAGAAGACTTTTGGTGACTTTGGGTCTTTCAAAAGTCACTCGCCAAGCCGCGTAGCGGCGGCGAAATCCCTTCGAGGGCAAGGCCCTCGCGTCCTGCATGGCGAAGCCATGCCATTAAGGAGAGAGGGAAGGTGCCAGCCCTCAGACAGGCCACAAAAAAACCGCAGCTCAGGGCTGCGGTTTTTTATTGGCTCAACCGGTTGGCGCGAGCTGCGCCACCGGCCTCAGGCACGGCGCCAGCTGGTCTTGCCGGCGCTGTCTTCCAGCACTATGCCCATCTCGGTAAGACGGTTGCGCGCGGCATCCGCGGCGGCCCAGTTCTTGTCGGCACGGGCCTGGTTGCGCTGGGCGATCAGTTGCTCGATTTCGGCCACCTCGTCGTCCGCCTCATTGCCCTTGAGGAAGGCGTCCGGATCCTGTTGCAGGATACCGAGCACGGCGCCCAGTTCCCGCAGGCGGGCACCCAGGCCTGCGGCCACGCTCATGTCTTCGGCCTTCTGGCGGTTGATCTCGCGCACCAGATCGAACAGGGCGGAGTAGGCTTCCGGGGTGTTGAAGTCGTCGTCCATGGCATCCTTGAAGCGAGCCACCTGCTCCTCGCCACCGGCGGCGGCCGCCAGCGGCAGATCGCGCAATGCGGTGTACATGCGCTCCAGGGCGGCGCGGGCTTGTTTGAGGTTATCTTCCGAGTAGTTGAGCTGGCTGCGGTAGTGGCCGGACATCAGGAAGTAGCGCACGGTTTCGGCGTCGTAATGGGCCAAGACGTCTCGGATGGTGAAGAAGTTGCCGAGGGATTTGGACATCTTCTCTTTATCCACCATCACCATGCCGCTGTGCATCCAGGTGTTGACGTAGTCGCCACCGTGGGCGCAGCAGGACTGGGCTATTTCGTTCTCGTGGTGGGGGAACTGCAGATCCGAGCCGCCGCCGTGGATGTCGAAGTGGTTGCCAAGGTGCTTGGCGTTCATGGCGGAGCACTCGATGTGCCAGCCGGGGCGACCCGGGCCCCAGGGGCTGTCCCAGGTCGGCTCGCCCGGCTTGGACATCTTCCACAGCACGAAGTCCAGGGGGTTGCGCTTGGCATCCACCACCCCGACCCGGGCGCCGGCTTGCAGCTGCTCCAGATCCTGGCCCGAGAGCCTGCCGTAGTCGGCGTAGGAGTCGACGATGAACATGACGTCACCGTTGTCCGCCACGTAGGCGTGCTCCCGGGCGATCAGCTCTTCCACCATCTCGATGATTTCATGGATGTGCTGGGTGGCGCGGGGCTCGACGTCCGGGCGTACCATGCCGAGGGCGTCGAAGTCCTGGTGCATGTCGCCGATGAGGCGCTCGGTCAGATCGTCGCAAGTCACGTGAGTTTCGGCGGCGCGCTTGATGATCTTGTCATCCACGTCGGTGACGTTGCGCACATAGTTGAGCTCATAGCCGCTGTAGCGCAGGTAACGGGCCACCACGTCGAAGGCGACGAAGGTGCGGCCGTGGCCGATGTGACAGTGATCATAGATGGTGACGCCACACACATACATGCCCACCTTGCCCGGGTGGATGGGTTTGAATTCTTCTTTTTGACGAGTGAGTGTGTTGTATATCTTCAGCATCGATGAACCACTGCCTGTGAGTGAAATGGCCTGACATTCTAACCGCATCCCCGCCAGAAAACGAGCCGGTTAAGCCCCTCGCCCGGCCCCTGTCATCAGGTGGGGGTCAGGTTCGCGGTTTGCCTCCTGCGGCGCGTTTATCGCACCGATTGGCAAGCTGCCCTGACGCCATCGGGTCATGGCGCACTTTTTCGCCAATGGGCCCGGCGCGTCGGCAAAGTCGGTCTATCTCGCCCCGCGGCTTTGCCCGGCGGCGCCGATACGCTAGAATTGCCGCCATTGCCCGTATCACAGCCGCCATCGCGCGCTCGGGCTCGCTCCGGCACATGCCCCAGGTTTCACCCAAGAGAATGAAAGGACATATCATGGTCACTCTGCACACCAATCACGGCGACATCACCCTTACCCTGAATGCCGAAAAAGCGCCGCAAACCGTGGCCAACTTCCTGCAATACTGTCGTGACGGCCACTACGATGGCACCATCTTCCACCGCGTCATCGACGGCTTCATGATCCAGGGCGGCGGCTATGCCCCGGGCTTCGAAGAGAAAGAGACCCGCGCCCCCATCCAGAACGAAGCGGCCAACGGCCTCTCCAACAAGGTGGGCACCATCGCCATGGCCCGCACCATGGAGCCGCACTCCGCCAGCGCCCAGTTCTTCATCAACGTCAGCAACAACGACTTCCTCGACTTCAAATCCGCCACCACCCAGGGCTTTGGCTACTGCGTGTTCGGTGAAGTGACCGCCGGCATGGACGTGGTCAACAAGATCAAGGGCGTCAAGACCGGCAATTCAGGCCGCATGCACCAGGACGTACCGGTAGAAGACGTGGTGATCAGCAAGGTGACCCTTGCCGACTGAGGCGAGTCCCCTGACCGATGAACTGACTGCGGCCCCGGCCGCAGTTTTTCCATCTGGCCATGATTGGCGCCGTCTGGACTATCTGGCCCAGGGCAACGGGCGGCAACGCTCGGCCCATGCCCTGCTGACGACGGCGCCCCTGTGGCAGCAGTTGCAGGGGCTGTGCCTGGACGTAGCGCTGGTGAGCACGGTCGCCATCGGCCTGGATCGGCCCGGCAGCGACCTCGATATCCTCTGCCAGCACCCGGATCCCGCCCGCCTCGCCGCTCTTCTCGGCACACAAGGCTGGGCAACCCGGGCTAGGGGGGACGGCGTCTGGCTGATGGAACGCACCCTGACGGGCCCGGACCATCAGTGCTGGCCGGTGGAGCTGTACGTCACTCCCGCGCCCCTTGAGACCCTCAACGGCTGGCGCCATCTCACTCTGATGGCCGCTCTGCTGGCGCACCTTGGCGATGACTTTTACCAGGCGGTGCGCCGTCTTCGCCTCCTGCAAGGACTCAAGGGGGAAGCGGCCATCTGCCAGTTGCTGGCCCTGCCGGGGGACCCCTATCAGGCGTTGCTGGCCCTGGAGGGGACGGATTTCGCTCTGCTCCCTTGGCCGCCCCGTTCCGCTTCATCCCTTGACCCCATTTCTGCCAACGACAGGGCCCCATGAGCACCCTTTTTATCAGCGACATTCACCTCAGTGAGGCCCGTCCCGACATGACGGCCGCCCTGCTCCACTTCCTGCAACAAGAGGCCCCCGGGGCCGATGCCCTCTATGTGCTCGGCGATCTGTTCGAGTTCTGGATTGGGGACGACGACCCCAATCCCCTGCACCAGGAGGTGGCCGATGCCTTCCTGGCCCTCAGCAGGCGGGGCGTGCCCCTCTATTTCATCCACGGCAACCGCGACTTCCTGCTCGGCCAGGACTTTGCCAGGCGCGCCGGCATGACCCTGCTGCCCGACCCCTGCATCATCGATCTCTACGGCACCCGCACCCTGCTCAGCCATGGCGATCTGCTCTGCACCCGGGATCTGGGTTATCAGAAGTTTCGCCGCATCACCCAGCTCGGGTGGCTGCGCTGGATCTTCCTGCACCTGCCCCTGGCCCGGCGCCGCAAGATAGCCGGCAAGCTGCGCGGCCAGAGCCAGCAGCAGAACGCCTACAAGGCCCAGGCCATCATGGACGTGACCCCGCAGGCGGTGGACGAGATGCTGCGCCAGCACGGCTGCCGCCTGATGATCCACGGCCACACCCACAGGCCCGCCATCCACGATGTCACCCTGGATGGGCGAGCGGCGCGCCGCATCGTGCTGGGGGACTGGTTCGAGCAGGGCTCCATCCTGATCTGCACCCCGGGCGGTCAGCGCCTCGAGCAGCGCTCACTGCCCAGCGCGCCCCAGCCCATGGACTAGGCTCTCTAGGGGGATGAGTCCGACGATTTCTGGCTCACGCCCCCCTGACGGCCCTGTGCCAGGGTGGCATTCGGGCCTATAGTCTGACGTCCAATCATTGATGAGGGTTTCTCCATGGGTTTCTTCTCCTGGATAGTGCTGGGTCTGATCGTGGGCATACTGGCGAAGTGGATCATGCCGGGCAAGGATGGCGGCGGTTTCATCATGACGGTGGTGCTGGGGGTGGTCGGCGCCATGGTGGGGGGCTATCTCAGCACCCTGCTGGGCATGGGCACAGTGACCGGCTTCAATCTCTCCAGCCTGATCATCGCCGTGGCCGGCGCCCTGCTGGTGCTGTTTGTCTACAAGAAGATGCGCAGTTGAGCGCGCTTCCCTGACCGACACGAGGGCGCCGCTGGCGCCCTCGCTCTTTCTTGCGCTCTGTTTCATCCCGGGCTTGCATCATTTCTAGATGAGGCGTCTAATAAGCCCCATGCAAACCAGTGACTCTCTTCCCCGTCGTCCCCGTGGCCGCCCCGCCCAGCACGGACAATCCTATGCCGATACCCGGGATCTGCTGATCCGCCGCGGCATGGAGCTGCTCACCGAGCAGGGCATCGCCGCCACTTCCATCGAGCGGGTGCTGCAATCGACCCGGATCCCCAAGGGCTCCTTCTATCACTATTTCGCCAACAAGCATGACTTTACCCTGGCGGTCATGGATGCCTATCACCACTACTTTTGCCGCAAGCTGACGCGCCATCTGGGGGATACCAACCTGCCTCCCCTGGCGCGCCTGGGCGCCTTCGTCGAGAGCGCCTGCCGGGGCATGACCCGCTATGGGTTCCAGCGCGGCTGCCTGGTGGGCAACCTGGGTCAGGAGGTGGTACAGCTGACCCCGGCGCTGCGCCTTCGCCTCGAGCAGATCCTCTGCGATTGGGAAGCCCTGCTAGTCCTGTGTCTGGAAGAGGCGGTGGCGGCAGGGGAGCTGCCCCCGAGCAGCGACTGCCCCGCCCTCGCCCATCAGTTCTGGATCGGCTGGGAGGGGGCCGTGCTGCGGGCAAGGTTGGTGGGCAGTACCGAGCCCATGCTCTCTTTTCTTAACTTTTTCATGATGTTAGCCAGGTAATTTTTTTACGCTTATTAATAATCAACCAGTCCAATTATTGGAGGAGACAAGATGTTCAAGGGTATCCTGATCGAAAAAGACGAGACCGGTTATCGCGCCGCGTACCAGAGCATCCCGGAGGAGATATTGCCGGAGGGGGATGTGACCGTGGCGGTGGAGTGGTCATCCCTCAACTACAAGGACGGTCTGGCCCTCACCGGCGCCGCCCCCGTGGTGCGCCGCTTCCCCCTGATCCCCGGCATCGACTTTGCCGGCACTGTGCTGGACAGTCAGCACCCCGACTGGCGCCCCGGCGACAAGGTGGTGCTCAACGGCTGGGGCGTGGGTGAGACCCACAGCGGCGGGCTGGCCGAGCGAGCAAGGATCAAGGGGGACTGGCTGGTCCCCCTGCCCGAGCGCTTCAGCGCCCGGGACGCCATGGCCATCGGCACCGCCGGTTACACCGCCATGCTCTGCGTGATGGCCCTGGAAAAACACGGCCTGATCCCCGGGGACGGCGACATACTGGTGACCGGCGCCAACGGCGGCGTCGGCAGCGTGGCGATCGCCCTCCTGGCCAAGCTGGGCTACCGGGTCGTGGCCGCCACCGGGCGCCTGAACGAGGCCGACTATCTCAGCTCCCTCGGCGCCGCCGAGGTGATCGATCGCGCCGAGCTGGCAGAGCCGGGCCGTCCCCTGGGCAAGGAGCGCTGGGCCGGGGTCATCGACACCGTCGGCAGCCACACCCTGGCCAATGCCTGCGCCACCACCCGCTACGGCGGCGCCGTGGCCGCCTGCGGTCTGGCGGGGGGCATGGACTTCCCCTCCACCGTCATGCCCTTCATCCTGCGCGGCGTCGCCCTCTATGGCATCGACAGCGTGATGGCACCGCGCCCGCTGCGCCAGCAGGCCTGGCGCCGACTGGCCGAGGATCTCGATCTGAGCCGCCTTGGCCTCATCACCCGGGAAGTGCCCCTCCCAGACGTCGTGGCCCTGGGGGATGCCTTCCTGGCAGGCCAGGTACGCGGCCGGATCCTGGTCAACATCCAGGGAGAAGGCTGACGTCCCCTGAGCCAATGAGCCTCCCATCCCGAGGCGATCCCTCTGCGGCCATCCCCAGGCCGCCAGCTTCGCAAGGCCCCGATGGGGCCTTTGTTCCCTCTATGCCCCACCATTCCGGCCACGCCTTCGGGTCGAACTCGGCGAGCCACTGGCCGGCGGTCTGCCCCCCTACTGCCACTTTCGCCAGAATATGGTGATGCGATGCAGCCATCACCTGCTCTGTTGACAGTATTGGGTGAGACAGAAGCATGCACGAGGAGGGGGGCTTGGACTAAACTCAGCCTTGCCTCGTCCAGTTCGACCGACTTGTTCAGCCAGGCCGCTGGACAGGGCAGAAGCAGTAGAGGACATGGCAATGAGCATATGGAAAGTTTGCCTGATCACGGCCCAGCTGTTGCTGGTCGCCTGTGCGTCACCCGAGGGCTCTGGCCCTCCCCCCACCGGGGATGGTGGCAGCAACCAAGGCGGTAGCAGCAGCGGCGGCGGGAGTAGCTACTTTACCCATTAGTCCCGTGAAATTGAGGGGGCGCCCGCTGTCAGCCGGCGCCCCC
>NZ_CDBT01000010.1:35624-190452 GCF_000819765.1 Aeromonas bivalvium | reverse complement strand
TCTGGGCGCTGTTACGGCGTCAGTCTGAGGCAACAGAACAACCTGTGGTAAACGCTAAGCGGGTATATCGCGTCATGCGCGAACATGGCTTGCTGCTGGAAAGAAAACCAGCTGCACCATTGGCCCAGCAGGCACATAAGGGGCGTGTTGCCGTCAAGGAGAGCAATCGACGGTGGTGCTCAGATGGCTTCGAGTTTCGCTGCGATAACGGTGAAAAACTACGTGTCACGTTCGCCATGGATTGCTGCGATAGGGAAGCGTTGGACTGGGCGGCCAGTACTGGGGGTTACGATAGTGACACTGTGCAAGATGTCATGCTGAGGTCTGTCGAACATCGCTTTGGGGATTCGTTGCCGGCATCACCGGTGGAGTGGCTGACTGATAATGGCTCGGCGTATCGAGCCCATGAGACCCGCGCGTTTGCACGAGAAATCGGGTTGGAGCCCAGAACGACAGCAGTGAGAAGCCCACAGAGTAACGGTATAGCGGAGAGCTTCGTGAAGACGATGAAGCGAGACTATATCGAGATGATGCCAAAACCGGATAGCCGAACAGCGGTAGGCAATTTGGCTATCGCGTTTGAGCATTATAACGAGCACCACCCGCACAGCGCCTTGGGATACCGTTCACCACGGGAATTTCTGCGCAGTCGGGTATCACAACCCTAAGCGGGAAAAGTGTCTGGACCTATGGGGTCAAATCCAATGAGATAGATGAGGCCGCAAAAGAAGGTGCAGACGGCGGCATAGATGAGGGCGTGGCCGAGGTCTATCTCCCGTCCCCCTTCGAGCAGGGAGGTGATGCCGCCATAGAGGGCGCCGAGGCAGAGCAGCAGTATGATGGCGCCGTTGATGACGTTGGCGATGGGTTCGAAGTGGGCGTAGCCGTATTGAAAACGGGTATCGGAAGGGCGGGTGACCAGGTAGGCGGTGATGAGCCCCAGGCCCGTCATGCCCATGCTGAACAGGGTGAAGATGCCATCGAGCATGATGGCGTTGGATCCGACGAAGAGGCCATAGCCGATGCCGAAGATGGCAAAGGTGATGCAACCAAACAGCGACAGGGTCAGCGCCTGTTTCTCGGTGCGAACCAGCGTACTGATAACATGGCTGTAATGAGCCATAAAAGTCCTCCTTTCAAATGGTGAAGATTGAACGCGCAAGCGGTTTTCTAGCTGATATACTGCCCGCTCACATGTGAGCGGACTGGTTCGGACACCCGCAAAGAGGCAGCCCCGAACAGTCGTTGTCGCCGGAATGCCGGCATCAAGCAAAGGATGGGAACAAGGATTCATGATCCCGAGACTCGATTACCAGGACAGTTTGTCACCTACAACCCTGCAGTTTCTTGAGTTGCTGGCGCGATCAGCATTTCGTGGTGATATCGAAAAGTCTTATGCAAGCCGGTTGGCGATGGCGACGGATAACAGCGTCTATCAGGTCGTACCTCAGGCGGTTCTCTATCCGCGCAGCGCGGATGACATAGCGGTGATGCTCAAGCTGGCCCAGGGGCCCGAGTACGCGACCTTGAGTTTCTTCCCTCGCGGCGGCGGTACCGGCACCAATGGTCAATCCTTGGGCGGCGGCATTATCGTCGATCTCTCCCGCCATATGAACCAGATCATGGAAATTAATCTGGAAGAGGGTTGGGTGCGGGCCCAGGCCGGGGTGGTGAAGGATCAGCTCAACGCCTACCTCAAACCTCACGGCTACTTCTTCTCGCCGGATCTCTCCACCTCCAACCGCGCCACCCTGGGCGGCATGGTCAACACAGACGCCTCCGGGCAGGGATCTCTGGTGTACGGCAAGACCTCGGATCACGTGCTGGGGCTCAAGGCTGTGCTGGAGAACGGCGACATCATGGCGACCGAGCCGGTGACCGGCCAGCGGCTGGCGGACAAGCTGGCCCTCGATAGTCGGGAAGGGGAGATCTACCGCACCCTCTATCGCATCGGCAAGGAGAGGCGCGCCGACATAGAGGCCACCTTCCCCAAGCTCAACCGCTTTTTGACCGGTTACGATCTCAAGCACCTCTATATTCCAGAGAACGACACCCTGGACGTGAGCCGGGTGCTGTGCGGCTCGGAAGGCTCTTTGGGCTTCATCACCGAGGCTCGCCTCAACATCACCCCCATCCCGCGCTACCGCACCCTGGTCAACGTCAAGTACGACAGCTTCCCCTCCGCCTTGCGCAATGCCCCCTTTATGGTACAGGCCCACGCCCTGTCGGTGGAGACGGTGGACTCCCGGGTGCTGGGGCTTGCCCGCGCCGACATCATCTGGCACTCGGTGAAGGATCTCATCCAGGATGTGCCGGGCAAGGATCTGCAGGGGCTCAACATCGTCGAGTTTGCCGACACCGACGAGGCTGAGCACAAGGCCAAGGTGACCGAGCTGTGCCGGCGCATCGACGGCCTGCTGGCGAGGGGCGAGGCGGGGATCATCGGCTACCAGGTGTGCGACCACCTGCCGAGCATCGAGACCATCTATGGCATGCGCAAGAAGTCGGTGGGGCTGCTCGGCAACGCCGAGGGGCGCAAGAAGCCGGTGGCCTTTACCGAAGACACCGCCGTGCCGCCTGAGTCACTCGCGGACTTTATCATGGAGTTTCGCGCCCTGCTGGACGGCCACGGCCTCGACTACGGCATGTTCGGCCACGTCGATGCCGGGGTGCTGCACGTGCGCCCGGCACTCGATCTGTGCGACCCCGAGCAGGAGGTGCTGCTGCGTCGCATCTCGGATCAGGTGGTGGCGCTGACCGCCAAATACGGTGGCCTGATGTGGGGGGAGCACGGCAAGGGCTTTCGCTCCGAATACAGCCCCGCTTTTTTTGGCGAATTGTGGGAAGAGCTGCAGCGGGTCAAGGGGGCGTTCGATCCGGGCAATCGCATCAACCCGGGCAAGATCTGCATGCCTTACGGCAGCGGCGCCGAACTGGTGTCGGTGGACGGGCCCAAGCGCGGCAAGTTTGACCGCCAGATCCCGATTGCGGTGCGCGAGAGCTACACCCGGGCGCTGGATTGCAACGGTAACGGTCTGTGTTTCACCTTCGAGACCGACTCCCCCATGTGTCCCTCGGTCAAGATCAGTCGCGATCGCCGCCACTCCCCCAAGGGGCGGGCCGGCCTGATGCGCGAATGGCTGCGCCAGTTGTCGGAGCAGGGCTTCGATCCCCTTGCCGAAGAGGTGGCGCTGCAAAGCGGCGGTCTGCGCTTCAAGCAGATAGTCGACAAGTTCCGCAACACCCTGGCCCGCGCCCGGGGCGAGTATGACTTCTCCCACGAGGTGATGGAGGCGATGGAAGGGTGCCTCGCGTGCAAGGCGTGCACCAGCCAGTGCCCCATCAAGGTGGATGTACCCACCTTCCGTGCCCGTTTCATGCAGCTCTATCACAGCCGCTATCTGCGCGGTCCCAAGGATTACTTCGTCGGCACGGTGGAAAGCTATACCCCCTTGCTGGCCAAGGCCCCCAAGCTGGTCAACTTCTTCCTGGAGAAAGAGTGGGCTCAGAAGGCGACCGAGAAGAGCATCGGCATGGTGGATGTGCCGCTGCTCTCAGTGCCGACCCTGGCCGAGGAGCTGCGGGACCACCGCGCCCGCTATTTCGATCTGCCGGGCCTGGAGGCCATGAGCCCAGAGCAGCGTAAAAAAGTGGTGCTCATCGTGCAGGATCCCTTCACCAGCTACTACGACGCCCCCGTGGTGCGGGATCTGGTGAAACTGGCCAGCAAGCTGGGCTATCAGCCCTACCTGCTGCCGTTCAAACCCAACGGCAAGCCCCAGCACGTGAAGGGCTTCCTGCGCGCCTTCGCCCGCACCGCCGCCAGCAGCGCCCAGTTCCTCAACAAGGTGGCGGCGCTCGGCATCCCCATGGTGGGGGTCGATCCCTCCCTGGTGCTCTGTTACCGGGACGAGTACGTGAAGGCGCTCGGCCCCGCCCGCGGCGATTTCCAGGTGCTGCTGCCCCAGGAGTGGCTGCTCTCTGTACCAGCAGAAACGCTGCCGGCCCCCAGGGGGGACACCGTCGAGCAGGCCGAGGCAGAGTCCTGGTATCTGTTTGCCCATTGCACCGAGAAGACCGCCAAACCCACTACCCACGGCGACTGGAGCACCCTGTTCGGCCGCTTCGGTGCGCGTTTGCAGCCGGTGTCGGTGGGCTGCTGCGGCATGGCGGGCACCTATGGCCACGATGCCAAGCAGGTGGAGAACTCCAGGGGTATCTACTCCTTAAGCTGGGCCGAGCCCCTTGCACGCCTGCCCAAAGATCGTTGCCTGGCCACCGGCTATTCGTGTCGCAGCCAGGTCAAGCGGATGGAGGGGGAGAAGCTCAAGCACCCGCTGCAGGCCCTGCTGGAACTGCTCTGATGCTGCGTTTCCCCAAGGGATTTCGGGTGCCAAAGGCCTATCGGCACCCGCACTTTCTGCTGCTGCCTGCCAGCCCGAGTCAGGCGGTGGTGGAGTTCGTCGCCATGCTGCGCGAGCGCGAACAGCTCCATCAGCTGTTTCGCCCTGATGACCTCTGGCCCTCCAATAGTTTCAGTCTGAGCCAGCACGAGGACGATCTGGCGTGGCAGCGCTCCGAGTTTCTGGCCAAGCGCTCCTTTGCCTATGGCCTCTGGAGTCCGGACAGGGAGCCCGAATTCTGGGGCGGCGTCTACCTCTACCCTTCGGTGCTGCCGGAGGTGGAGGTGGAGCTCTTCTTCTGGAAACAGGCCGAGGCCCCCATCACGGATGCCGAGCTGGAGGTCGAGCTGCGCGCCTGGCTTGGCAAGGTGTGGCGCTGGTCCGAGCCGCGTCTGCCGGGGCGTGATGTCCCCTGGATGGAGTGGCCCGGGGTGACCTACCCCTGGTGAGCCTCACTCCAAGACAAGATGCCCTGGATGCCCGGTGTGGGCATCTTTTTTCCGACCTTTCTCGCCGACACGGCTGTTTAGGCGACATGGCCCCTGATAACCCATTGTTCAAAGAAGGAGTCTTTCCGTCATGAATCAAGAAAACGCCCCCATCTGGCGCAAGCCCATGAGCCTGGAGGGGCTCAACGCCAGCTCCCGCAATACCCTGATGGCCCACCTCGATATCGTCTACACCGCCTTTGGCCCCGACTGGCTGGAGGCCACCATGCCAGTGGATCACCGCACCCATCAGCCGCTGGGTATGTTGCACGGCGGCGCCTCCGTGGTGCTGGCGGAGACGCTGGGATCGCTGGCGGCCAACATGGCGGTGGGGGAGGAGAGCTATTGTGTGGGGCTGGAAGTCAATGCCAACCACCTGAGGGCCAAGCGGGAAGGGGTGGTGACGGGGCGCTGCACGCCGCTCCATCTGGGGGCGACCACCCAGGTGTGGCAGATAGAAATAAGAGACGAACGAAGCCGTTTGCTCTGTACCAGCCGACTCACCATGGCGGTGCTCAAACACAAGCGGGACAAGGGTTAAGGCGCTGCCCGACTCGCCATCACGCACCATGAGTGAAAAATAAGCAAGCCATAGTCGCGAGATCCCTCTATAATTGCCAACGTCTTGAGACACCTATCACATTTTTCAAGACAGCAGAACAAAGTGGCGCTATAATCGCCGCCTTTTGCTATTCCGCGGTGTTTAGCCGCCTGCCTTAATCTGGAAGAATCTATGTCTGATACCGAACAACTGCCCCTTTTTAGTGAGCTTGGACTGGCCGCGCCCGTATTGAAAGCGCTGCAGGACGTGGGCTATGAGCGCCCGTCCCCCATCCAGGCCGCAGCAATTCCCCACCTGATGGCGGGACACGATCTGCTGGGGCAGGCGCAAACCGGTACAGGGAAGACCGCTGCTTTTGCCTTGCCTCTGTTGTCTCGTCTGGAAGCCGGTAACCGCAACACCCAGATCCTGGTGCTGGCGCCGACCCGCGAACTGGCCCTGCAGGTGGCCGAGGCGTGCCAACGCTATGCCCACCACATGCCCGATTTCCACGTGCTGCCCATCTACGGCGGCGCCTCCTACGAAACCCAGACCCGCGCCCTGCGTCGCGGTGCCCAGGTTGTCGTGGGTACCCCGGGCCGCGTGATGGACCTGATCCGTCGCAAGAACCTGGATCTCTCCGGTCTGAAAGCCCTGGTGCTGGACGAAGCGGACGAAATGCTGCGCATGGGCTTCATCGACGACGTGGACTGGATCATGGATCAGTGCCCGGCCGGTCGTCAGGTTGCCCTCTTCTCCGCCACCATGCCGGAGCAGATCCGCCGCGTGGCCCAGAAGCACCTGAAGCAGCCCAAAGAGATCAAAATTGCCTCCAAGACTGCGACAGCGACCACCATCCGCCAGCGTTACTGGCAGGTGACCGGTCTGCACAAGCTGGACGCCATGACCCGTCTGCTGGAAGTGGAATCCTACGAAGCCCTTCTGGTGTTCGTACGTACCAAGAACGCGGCCGAAGAGCTGGCAGGCAAACTGGCCGCCCGTGGTCACGCCTGTGAAGCGCTGCACGGTGACATTCCTCAGAAGCTGCGTGAGCGTACCGTTGACAAGCTGCGTCAGGGCCAGCTGGACATCCTGATCGCCACCGACGTGGTCGCCCGCGGTCTGGACGTCGAGCGCATCACCCACGTGGTGAACTACGACATTCCCTACGACACCGAATCCTACGTTCACCGTATCGGCCGTACCGGCCGTGCCGGTCGCAAGGGCGAAGCCATCCTGTTCGTGGCACCGCGCGAGCGCCGCATGCTGCGCGCCATCGAGCACGCCACCCGTCAGGCCATCGAGCCGATGAAGATGCCGAGCACCGAGGACATCAACCAGCACCGTCTGGCCAAGTTCAAGGAGCGCATCCGCGAAACCATGATGGGTGAAGAGCTCGAGATCTACCACAACCTGGTGAACGAGCTGATCGAAGAAGATTCTGCCGATCCGCTGGAGCTGGCTGCTGCACTGGCCAAGCTGGTACAGGGCGATCAGCCGCTGCTGCTGGATGACTCCATCCCGGATCCGGTGTTCAACGCTGGCAACGATCGCGGTGGCTTCGAGCGTCGTGACTTCAACGACCGTGGCGGTCGTGACTTCGGTGACCGTGGCGATCGTCCGGCCCGTCGCATGCCGTCCCTGGAGCCGCGTCCGCTCAAGGACAACCCGGACGTGGAGATGGAGCGCTACCGCGTCGACGTGGGTGCCCATCACGGCGTCAAGCCGGGCCAGATCGTCGGTGCCATCGCCAACGAGGCGAACATCGAGAGCCGCTTCATCGGCAACATCGACATCGCCGATGACTTCTCCACCGTCGACCTGCCCAAGGGCATGACTGCCGACGTGCTGGAAGTGATCAAGAAGGCCCGGGTCTGCCAGCGTCCGCTGCAGATCACCCGCTACACCGAAGTGCCTGCCGGTGGCAGCACTGGGGCTCCGCGTCCGTACCGCAATGACCGTCCCTTCAACAAGGACCGTCGTCCCGGCGGCGATCGCCCCTTCAACAAGGATCGCCGTGAAGGCGGTTTCAACAAGGATCGCAAGTTCGGTGGCAAGCGCCGCGACAGCTAAGCCTTGATACCCTTGCCAAGAGGCCGCTCATCGAGCGGCCTTTTTTATTGATGTCGCGCGCAAGCCCCGGATGTGGCCAGACACTCGGATCCCGGTGGCGGCCGCTTCGGGTTGAAGCCACCGCCATTTGTCCGTAGCCTGTATGGTTTTGGCACGGCAGAAAGGGAGCGGGATATGGTGGCGACGAGATGGCAAGGGGTGGTCTCCCCGCTGATGAGTCTGGTGATCTTCATCCTGGGTCACGGTCTGATGAGCACCCTGCTGACGGTGCGGCTCTCGGCCGAGCAGGTGGATGCCCAGGCCATCGGGCTGGTCTCTGGCACCTATTTCGCCGGTCTGGTGCTCGGCTCCTTCGTCAATGCGCGCCTCATCGTACGGGTGGGCCATATCCGCGCCTATGCGGCCTATGCCTCCCTCATCTGCACCCTGACCCTGCTCCACGGCCTCGTCGTCGATCCCTGGGTCTGGGCCGGGCTGCGCCTGCTGGGGGGCTTTGCCACCGGGGGCCTGTTCGTGGTGCTCGAATCCTGGATGCTGGTCTCCAGCACGCCGCGGGACAGGGGCAAGCTGATGTCTCTCTACATGATACTGCTCTACGGGGCCCTGGCCGCCGGCCAGCTGCTGCTCAAGGTGATCGATCCCATGGTGCTGGCGCCCTTCGCCCTGTGCGCCATGGCTGCCTCCCTCTCCGTGATCCCCCTGGCCCTCTCCCGGGTGGCCATGCCCACCATGATCCAGCCCCAGCAGGTGGGCTTCTTCGAGCTGTTTCGCCTCACTCCGGCCGGGATGTGGAGCAGCCTGAGCTCAGGGCTCATCCTGGGGGCCATCTATGGTCTGCTGCCCCTCTATTTCACCGACAACGGCTATGGTCTGGAGCGGGTCGCCAACATGATGGCCGTGGTGATCCTGGGGGGCATGTGCCTGCAATACCCCATAGGGCGAGTGTCGGATCGCCTCGACAGGCGCCTGGTCATCGGCCTGCTGAGCGCGCTGCTTGCCCTGGTCTCCCTGCTGATGGTGATCCTGCCGGCGCCCCAGCCCGACTGGCTGGCGACGGGTCTCATCTTCCTGTTTGGCGGCCTGGCCTTCTCCATCTACCCCCTGAGCCTCAGCCACGCCTGCGACGAGCTCAAGCCGGATCAGGTACTGGGAGCAAACCAGGGACTGCTGCTCGCTTACAGCCTGGGGGCCATGGTAGGGCCTGTGCTGGCGCCGAGTGCCATCCAGCTGTTCGGCCCTCAGGGCCTGTTCGCCTACTTCTGCCTGTGCGGGGCGCTGTTGACCCTGTTTCTGATCTGGCGTCAGCGGGTGCGGGCGCCGGTGCCCCTGGCCGAGCATCAGCAGTTCATCCCTGTGCCCCCGAACACCCCCATGACCGCCGAGCTGGAGCCCAGACCCGATGTTGAGCTGACCCAGGCACAGGGCGAAGCGAGCTGATCCTGTAGCAGGGACAGGCCTCGGATGGCCCAGGCAACATAGATGGGGTGGGGGACGGGCGCGTGAAGCATCCAGATAAAGAGGTCGTCATGCAGACCGGGCGGCGGGTCATGAGCCAGGGGAGCTGGCCCTGACAAGGGGACGAGTGGGGGTCGCCCTGCCAGCAAGACAATAAAAAAACCGGTGCCTGGGCACCGGTTTGCGATCGAGGGGAAGGGATCAGGCCAGGGCCGGCTCCGCGCTCGCCACCTGGCTGGGCTCAGGGGTGCGAATGAGGTAATCGAACGCCCCCAGGGCGGCGGTGGCACCAGCCCCCATGGAGATGATGATCTGCTTGAACGGCACAGTGGTGGCGTCCCCTGCGGCGTAGACGCCGGGCAGGGAAGTGGCACCCTTGGTGTCGATCTCGATCTCGCCAAAGCGGGTCAGGGCGATTTCGCTGCCTTTGAGGAACTCGGTGTTCGGTACCAGGCCTATCTGGACGAAGATACCGGCCACCGCCAGGTGCTTGATTTCGCCTGTGGTGCGATCCTCGTAGTCCATGCCCACCACCTTGCTGCCGTCGCCGATGACTTCCGTGGTACGGGCGCTCATGATGATGTCGATGTTGGCCATGGAGCGAGCCTTCTTCTGCAGCACCTCGTCGGCGCGCAGGGTATCGGCGAACTCCACTACTGTGACGTGCTCGACGATGCCGGCCAGATCGATGGCCGCTTCTATGCCGGAGTTACCGCCACCTATCACCGCCACCCGCTTGCCCTTGAAGAAGGGGCCGTCACAGTGGGGGCAGTAGGCTACGCCCTTGGTGCGGTATTCGAGTTCACCCGGCACGTTGAGATCGCGCCAGCGGGCACCGGTCGCCAGGATCACGGCGCGGCTCTTGAGGGTGGCACCGGAGGCGAGATCCACGTTGACGTAACCATCCTTGCTGATGGCCGCGGCGCGCTGCTCGGTGATCACTTCCACGCCGTACTGCTTGACGTGCTGCTCCAGGCTGGCGGCCAGCTTGGGGCCCTCGGTGTAGGGCACGGAGATGAAGTTCTCGATGCCGACGGTGTCCATCACCTGGCCGCCGAAGCGCTCGGCGACGATGGCGGTACGAATGCCTTTGCGGGCGGCATAGATGGCCGCTGCGGCGCCGGCCGGGCCACCGCCCACCACCAGCACGTCGTAGGGGGCTTTTTCGTTGAGCTCTTGCGCCTTGCGCTCGGCCGCGCCTGTGTCGAGCTTGGCCACTATCTCTTCGAGGGAGGTGCGGCCCTGGCTGAACGGCTGACCGTTCAGGTAGACGTTCGGGACCGCCATGATTTGACGCTCGTTCACCTCGTCCTGGAACAGGGCACCGTCGATCATGGTGTGACTGATGCCGGGGTTCAGGGTGGCCATCAGGTTCAGGGCCTGTACCACGTCCGGGCAGTTGTGGCAGGAGAGGGAGATATAGGTCTCGAAGTGGAACTCGCCCTTGAGGTTCTTCACCTGCTCCAGCACGGCCGGATCGGCCTTGGAGGGATGGCCGCCGCTTTGCAGCAGGGCGAGCACCAGGGAGGTAAATTCATGACCCATGGGAATGCCGGCAAAGTGCACGCGCGGGGCCTGGCCCTGGGGCGCGATGCTCATGGAAGGCTTGCGGACATTGCTGCCATCAGTCATGGCAATCTTGGGGGACATTTCGGCTATCTCGCTGGCCAAGGCCAGGAGCTCGGCGGATTTGTCGCTGTCATTGCCGGACACGCTGATCTCGATGGGATTGACGATGTACTGCAAGTAACCGTTGAGTTGTTGTTTGAGGTTGGTATCTAACATGGTCGAATTCCTTCTTGCTGAATGCGGGTCGGCACTATGAACGGATACAGAAAACAGAGGACCAGAAAGCAGACCGGCCCTTGAACGGGCCGGTCTTGGGAGCGGGAGGCTTAGATTTTGCCTACCAGATCCAGGGACGGGGCCAGGGTGGCGTCGCCTTCTTTCCACTTGGCCGGGCACACTTCACCCGGGTGGGAGGCAACGTACTGGGCAGCCTTGACTTTGCGCAGCAGCTCCAGGGCGTCACGGCCGATGCCGCCAGCGTTGATCTCGACGATCTGGATGACGCCTTTCGGGTCGATGACGAAGGTTCCGCGGTCAGCCAGGCCAGCTTCTTCGATCATGACGCCGAAGTTGCGGGTGATGGCACCGGTCGGGTCGCCGATCATCGGGTACTGGATCTTGTTGATGGTGTCGGAGGTATCGTGCCACGCCTTGTGAGTGAAGTGGGTGTCGGTGGATACGGCGTAGATCTCGACGCCCAGCTTCTGGAATTCGGCGTAGTTGTCGGCCAGGTCACCCAGTTCGGTCGGGCAAACGAAGGTGAAGTCAGCCGGGTAGAAGAAGACCACGGACCACTTGTCTTTCAGGTCACGTTCGGAAACCTCAACGAATTTGCCATTGTGGTAGGCGGTAGCGGTGAACGGCTTGATCTCGGTATTGATATAGGTAGACATCTATTTGCTCCTGTGAATCCCTGGTGCAACGATTTGCGACCCCGGGTTAGTTGACTTGGGCCATGATAGGGGCATGTCCCAATCGATTAAAGCGGCAATTATGAATCGGACAAATCTGTTTTTTAGATTAACCATCCTGCCTGTACCCAGGATGAATATACCGATCAATTATGAATAAACATATGTTTTACAAAGATAAGCTAGATATTGCATCCCTCTTTTCCCCCGCAAGCAGGAAGACCCTTGCTCGCCTGGGACGGGTGAGGAACCAGAGACATACTGCTCGTGGCAAGGGGTCGGTTGCAAGGGGGAAGCGTATCAGGGGGGCAGGGGGTGGCAGATAAAAAAATCCCGGCGCAGGGGCCGGGCTATCAAAACAAGGAATGGCAATAAAAATAAAGACTTGGGGTGTGCAAACGTGCGGATGATGAGAGGAGGCTGATTGGCTGCACACACCACAGCATCCCCTCGGCAATTTTGCAGGGGGGATGATAGTGTGACCAAGGTCACATTGCAACCCTGTTTTGTTGTTTTGTTACCATAATGGGCCGCTAAATAGGGGGTGCTGGTGATTAAATGACCTTTTTATAGTCATTTCTGTAATTTTATTACTTTGCTCAGGTCCGGTTCCACTCGCCCTCATCCAGGCTGTCCGAGGTCGGTGGCTCGCGCTCTTCCATCAGTTCCAGCAAATTGATGGCCACGGCGATGAGATCCGACTCTGTCACTATGCCTATCAGCACCCCCTTGTCCTGTACCGGCAGGCAGCCGTATTTGTGGCGTTGCAGATAGAGGGCCGCCTCCTTGATGCCGGCATGGGGGCTGACGCTGGCCACCTTGCGGGTCATGATCTCCTCGAGGCGGACGCTGTCGGTGAACTCGGCCTCCCGCTCCGGGTCTATCAGCAGCAACTTGGACTCCCGGGTCGCCAGGATATCGGTGAGGGTCACCAACCCCAGCAGCTGTTGCTGTTCATCGACGATGGGGATGTGGCGGATCCGCTCCTGCTGCATCAGATCCATCGCCTGCTTGACGCTGTTGTCCGGCCCCAGGGTGAAGGGCTGCTCTGTCATTATCTCGCTCAGGGTCATCATGGGCGCCTCCAATGGCTGATGTCATGTGCCTGAGTTCACCCTAGCCCAGGGGCCCGGGTTGCAACATGATCGGGGTCAAGGGGAAAGGGGATAGCCGGCTGAGGGGGACGGCCGCGCCAGGCAGGCCTCTACCCCTTGTATCCCTTGTGTTTTTGGCCTTTTCGGTTGCCATGCCTGTGGGGGATAACTAGACTAGCCGCCGATCCTATTGCCAAGCCAAGTAGTCACGATGCAAGTATCCGATTTTTCCTTTGAGCTGCCTGACGCCCTGATTGCCCGCTATCCCATGAGCGAGCGCAGTGCCAGCCGTCTGCTGCAACTCGATGGCGACAGCGGCGCCCTGCGCCACGGCCAATTTGTCGACCTCCTGGATAGACTCCACCCAGGGGATCTGCTGGTGTTCAACAACACCCGGGTCATTCCGGCTCGCATGTTTGGCCAGAAGGCCAGCGGCGGCAAGCTGGAGGTGCTGGTGGAGCGCATCCTGGACGAGCACAGCGTGCTGGCTCACGTGCGCTCCTCCAAGTCCCCCAAGCCAGGTACCCGCCTCATCCTGGAGGGCGGCCCCGACGGGGAGAAGGTGGAAGCCGAGATGCGCGCCCGCCACGATGCCCTGTTCGAGATCCACTTCCAAGACCCCCGCCCGGTGCTGGAGATCCTGGAGGCCATCGGCCACATGCCGTTGCCCCCCTATATCGACAGGCCCGACGAGGACGCGGACAAAGAGCGTTACCAGACCGTCTACAACGCCAAACCAGGCGCGGTGGCGGCGCCCACCGCCGGCCTGCACTTCGATGAAGCCCTGCTCGAGCAGATCCGGGCCAAGGGGGTGGAGCTGGCGTTTGTCACCCTGCACGTGGGGGCGGGCACCTTCCAGCCGGTGCGGGTGGACAAGATTGAAGATCACCACATGCACTCGGAATACGCCGAGGTGCCCCAGGAAGTGGTGGACGCCATTGCCGCGACCCGTGCCCGGGGCGGCCGTGTGATTGCCGTGGGCACCACCTCGGTACGATCCCTCGAGAGCGCCGCCAGGGTGACCCTGGCCCAGGGCAAGCCGCTGGCACCGTTTTTCAGCGACACCGACATCTTCATCTTCCCGGGTTACGAGTTCCAGCTGGTCGATGCCATGATCACCAACTTCCACCTGCCCGAATCGACCCTGATCATGCTGGTCAGTGCCTTCGCCGGGTACGATCACGTGATGGCGGCCTACCGGGTGGCGGTGGCCGAACAGTACCGTTTCTTCAGCTACGGGGACGCCATGTTCGTCACCCGTCGCCGGGCACAGGCTTGAGCCTGGCCCTTCAGAAGCCGTTCAGGGTCTGCTTGTCAGTATGCCGGTCGGCTTCTTCATTACCGGGCCCGTGGGGCCCTTTGTTGTCAGACTGTTTCTCTGACTGATTAGAGGTAGCAATGAAATTTGAACTGAAAACCACAGATGGGCGCGCCCGTCGCGGCCAGCTGGTGTTCGAGCGCGGCACGGTACAGACCCCGGCCTTCATGCCGGTCGGCACCTATGGCACCGTCAAGGGGATGACCCCGGAAGAGGTGCGCGAGACCGGCGCCCAGATCCTGCTCGGCAACACCTTCCACCTCTGGCTGCGCCCAGGCCAGGAAGTGATGCGCGCCCACGGCGATCTCCATGACTTCATGAACTGGCAGGGTCCCATCCTGACCGACTCCGGCGGTTTCCAGGTGTTCAGCCTGGGTCACATCCGCAAGATCACCGAGGAGGGGGTGCATTTTCGCCATCCCATCAACGGCGAGAAGATCTTCCTCGACCCCGAGAAGTCCATGGAGATCCAGTACGATCTCGGCTCCGACATCGTGATGATCTTCGACGAGTGCACTCCGTACCCGGCTACCTACGAAGAAGCGCGCAAGTCCATGGAGATGTCCCTGCGCTGGGCCAAGCGTTCCCGCGACAAGTTCGATGCCCTGGGCAACAAGAATGCCCTGTTTGGCATCATTCAGGGCTCGGTCTACGAGCCGCTGCGTGACGTGTCGCTGGACGGCCTGCTGGACATCGGCTTTGACGGCTATGCGGTCGGCGGTCTGGCGGTGGGTGAACCCAAGGAGGACATGCACCGCATCCTGGATCACGTCTGCCCGAAAATCCCGGCCGACAAGCCCCGCTACCTGATGGGGGTGGGCAAGCCCGAAGATCTGGTGGAAGGGGTGCGCCGTGGCATCGACATGTTCGACTGTGTCATGCCGACCCGCAACGCCCGCAACGGCCATCTGTTCACCACGGACGGCGTGGTCAAGATCCGCAACGCCAAGTATCGCGAGGACACCAGCACCCTGGATGCGGACTGCGACTGCTACACCTGCAAGAATTACACCCGCAGCTATCTGTACCATCTGGACAAGTGCAACGAGATCCTGGGTGCCCGTTTGAACACCATTCACAACCTGCGTTATTACCAGCGGGTGATGCAGGGTTTGCGGGACGCGATCGAGCAGGGTAAATTAGACGACTTTGTGACTGAGTTTTATCGTCGGCAAGGGAAGGCCGTGCCTCCATTAGCTGAAGAAAACGTGTAATAACAACAACGTATCAGCGCGTTGTGTCTTGTATCTACATCAATAAGAGGTTGTTAAATGAGCATTATCTCTAAAGCGTATGCTGCCGGTGAAGCGGCCCCCCAGGGTGGCGGCATGGAAATGATCATCATGCTGGCCGTGTTTGGCCTCATCTTCTACTTCATGATCTACCGTCCGCAAGCCAAGCGCGTGAAGGAACACAAGAATCTGATGAGCTCATTGGCCAAGGGTGACGAAGTGCTCACCTCCGGCGGTCTGGTTGGCAAGATAGTCAAGGTCTCCACCGAGAACGACTACCTGGTGCTGGCCCTGAACGAGCAGACCCAGGTCACCATCAAGCGTGATTTCGTCACCGCCGTTCTGCCCAAGGGTTCTATCCAGTCCCTTTAATCTCCCAAGGAGCACAGCGTGTTAAACCGCTATCCGCTGTGGAAATACCTGATGGTGATCCTGGTGATCGCCATCGGTTTTCTATATGCAGCCCCCAACCTGTACGGTGAGGATCCGGCTCTACAAGTCTCCGCCAGTCGCGGTGCCGAGGTTCAGCTCAAGACGCTGGACCAGGTCAAAGCGATCCTGGATGAGGCCGCCATTCCGGTCAAACATGCCGCCTTCGAACACGGCCAGATCCTGGTGCGTTTCACCAATACCGAAGATCAGCTCAAGGCCCGCGATCTGGTCGCGACCAAGCTGGGTGACGATTATGTCACCGCGCTGAACCTGGCCCCCTCCACCCCGGCCTGGCTCGAGGCCATCGGTGCCAATCCCCTCAAGCTGGGTCTCGACCTGCGCGGTGGTGTGCACTTCCTGATGGAAGTGGACATGGCCGAGGCGCTGACCAAGCAGCAGGAGCAGATGGTGCAGGATTTCCGCACCGAGCTGCGCACCCAGAAGATCCGTTACTCCGGCGTACGCCGCAGTGGCGATCGGGTCGAGATCCTGTTTCGTGACGAGGCGGATCAGGAGCAGGCGCTTGCCCATCTGCGCCGCCAGAATGCCGATCTGGTGTTCAACAGCGAGCAGAAAGGGGATGACTTCCTGGTACTGGCCTCCCTGAGCGAAGCCAAGGTCAAGGAGGTGAAGAAGTACGCCCTCGAGCAGAACATCACCATCATCCGCAACCGGGTCAACGAGCTGGGTGTGGCCGAGCCGCTGGTGCAGCAGCAGGGTGCCGAGCGCATCGTGGTCGAGCTGCCCGGTATCCAGGACACCGCCCGTGCCAAGGAGATCCTGGGGGCCACCGCGACCCTGGAGTTCCACATGGTCGATGAGACCGCCGATCTCCAGGCCGCCGCCAATGGGCGGGTGCCGCCGAGCTCCAAGGTCTACACCGATCGCAACGGCCGCCCCGTGGTGCTGCAAAAGCGCATCATACTGACCGGTGACCACATAGTGGGTGCCCAGTCCGGTTTCGATGAGTACAGCCGTCCCCAGGTCAACATCAAGCTCGATGGCCAGGGTGGCAACAAGATGGCCAACTTTACCAAGGACAATGTCGGCAAGGGCATGGCCACCGTCTTCATCGAGTACAAGCCGGTCGGTGAACCCGGCCCCGATGGCAAGCGCAAGTTCCGCAAGCAGGAAGAGGTGATCAACGTTGCGACCATACAGTCGCGCCTTGGCAGCCAGTTCCGCATCACGGGGATCGACAACGCCAACGAGGCCCACAACCTGGCGCTCTTGCTGCGTGCCGGTGCCCTGATTGCGCCCATCCAGATCGTGGAGGAGCGCACCATAGGCCCGAGCCTGGGACAGCAGAACATAGATTCCGGCATGCAGGCCATGGGCTATGGCATGCTCGCCATCGTCATCTTCATGGCCATCTACTATCGCAAGTTCGGCCTGGTGGCCAATCTGGCGCTGGTGGTCAACGTGGTGCTGATCATCGGGCTGATGTCCATGATCCCGGGTGCCACCATGACACTGCCCGGCATCGCCGGCATCGTGTTGACCATGGGCATGGCGGTGGATGCGAACGTCTTGATCTTCGAGCGTATTCGTGAGGAGCTGCGGGCGGGACGCGGTGTGCAGCAGGCCATCAACCTGGGTTACGAGAAGGCGTTTGGCACCATTGCCGACTCCAACATCACGACCCTGATCACCTGTATCATACTGTTCGCGGTCGGGACCGGCGCCATCAAGGGCTTCGCCCTGACCCTGGCCATCGGTATCCTGGCCTCGATGTTTACCGCCATCACGGGAACACGCGCCATCGTGAACCTGGCCTGGGGCGGCAAGCGTCTCGACAAGCTGCCGATCTGAGGGAAGTGCCATGCATGAGTTATTGAAAACCGACAAAGCCATTCCCTTCATGCGCTTTGCCAAACCGGCCTCCGCCCTCTCCATCCTGTTCGTGATCCTGGCCTTTGCCAGCCTGTTCACCAAGGGACTGAACTGGGGCCTGGACTTCACCGGCGGCACCATCATCGAAGTGGGCTTCGAGCAGACCGTCGAGCTGCCCAAGGTTCGCGAGGTGCTGGAGAGCCAGGGGATAGAGGGCGCGACCGTGCAGAACTTCGGTTCCAGCCGCGACGTGCTGATCCGCCTGGCACCGGAAGAGGGGCTGCAGGCCCAGCAGCAGGGCGACAAGGTACTGGCCGCGGTCAAGACCCTGGGCAGCGCCCAGATCAAGCGGGTCGAGTTCGTCGGTCCCGCGGTCGGTCAGGAGCTGGCCGAGCAGGGGGGGCTTGCCATCCTGGTAGCCCTGCTCTGCATCCTCGCCTACATCAGCTTCCGCTTCGAGTGGCGACTCTCGGCCGGTGCCGTGCTGGCGCTGGCTCACGACGTCATCGTCACCCTGGGTTTCTTCTCCTTCTTCCAGTGGGAGTTTGACCTGACGGTGCTGGCGGCCGTGATGACGGTGGTGGGCTACTCCCTGAACGACACCATAGTGGTGTTTGACCGGGTGCGGGAGAACTTCCGCAAGCTGCGCCGTGGCGATACCGCCGAGATCCTGGATGCCTCCATGACCGAGACCCTGAGCCGGACCCTCATCACCTCGGGCACGACCCTGGTGGTGGTGGTGGCCCTGTTCCTCAAGGGGGGCACCCTGATCCACGGCTTCGCGACGGCCCTGCTGATCGGCATCGGCTTTGGTACCTACTCCTCGGTCTATGTGGCGAGCGCCTTCGCCATGTTCATCGGCATCAAGCGCGAGCACATGATGCCGACCCAGGTCGAGAAGGAAGGGGCGGATCAGCCCGATGTACTGCCCTGATCGGCACCCCTGATCCTGAAATGAAGAGAGCGCCTGCGGGCGCTCTCTTGTTTTGCATCGCCAGGCATCGTCAGGCAGGGTGACAAAGGGAGCGAGACCCCGTATCGTCACTGCGCAGCAATCATTTCCTCGCCCATTCGTCCCAAGACAAGGAGCATCACATGCAACACAGTCCCCGCTTTCTGGCCCTGATCGAGGCAACCCGTGGCCGGGTTGAAGAGACGGATGTTCATCAGATCAAGGGATGGCAGGATGAGGGGCGTCACTTTCACCTCATCGACATCCGCGAGGAGAGCGAATGGGCCCGTGGCCACCTGCCGGGGGCTCGCTACCTCGGCAAGGGGATCATAGAGCGGGACATAGAGGTCAACTACCCGGATCTGGATACCCCGCTCTATCTCTATTGTGGCGGCGGTTTTCGCTCCATTCTGGCGGCGGATGCCCTGCGCCAGATGGGATACCGGCATGTGATCAGCGTCGATGGGGGCTTTAGGGGCTGGCTCGATGCTGGATACCCTGTCGAATCCTGATTTATTTGTCGGGAAAGGGGTCAGCCACATGACAAAGGCGGACTTCCTCTTTACCATATGCCAGTCAAGGGTCTGCGTCGGAGTGTTCATTGAGCGTCAGTAAAGGGATGGGATACCTGCTCGGTGTCCTGGTATTGCTGCCCCTGTCGGGATGCAGCAGTCGTAGTCAGGTAGAGCCCCCTAAAGTAGTGCCACAGCCCACCTCGCTGGTGCTGGCGACCCCCTTGCAGGTTTCTTACCAGAGTGAGCTGGCGTTGGCCCGTCTCGGCCAGATGCTGGGGGAGATGGAGTTGACCCCGGAGCAGCGGGCCGAGCTGTTTTACGAGCGCGCCGTGGTGTTTGACCGGGTCGGGCTGCGCTCCCTCGCCAGGCTCGATTTCAACCGTGCCTTGCGGGAGAAGCCGGACTTTGCCGAGGCGTACAACTTCATCGGCGTCTATCTGGTACAGCAGCAGAACTATGACGAGGCCTACGAGGCGTTCGACTCGGCGCTGGAGCTGGCCCCGGATTACGACTATGCCTACCTCAACCGCGGCATCGCCCTCTATTACGGCAACCGGGCCTCTCTGTCGGTCTCGGACATGAAGCGTTTCTACGATGCCCAGCCCGAAGATCCCTACCGGGTGCTCTGGCTCTACCTGGCCGAGCGCAAGCTCGACGAGGCGAGTGCCATGAGCCATCTGCGCGAACACCTGCGCCAGCACGGTGACAGCGCCTGGAACTGGGATCTGGTGCGTCTTTACAGCGGCACCCTCACGCCGACCCAGCTGATGGCCAGCGTGGTGACCGGGGTGAAGGACAACCGCGAGCTGGCCGAGCGCCTGTGCGAAGCCTACTTCTACCTGGGCAAGTTCGAGCTGGCCAAGGGCAACCGCAAGGAGGCGATCAGCTACTTCAAGCTGGCGCTGGCGAACAATGTCTATGACTTCATCGAGCACAGGTACGCCCTGCTGGAGCTGGAGCTGATGGCGAGAAAGGCGGCGCAGCCGGGGGGGGAGGTCAGGCGCGAGCAGGACGGCAAGCAGCCCGCCATCTGATCTGGGATCCTTTCTCCCATGAAAAAGGCCTCATCGCGAGGCCTTTCTTGTCTCTGGCGGGGACGCCCGTTACTGCGCCAGCCGGATGCCCGGGATCTGGCGCCAGTAGCCGTTGCACTCGCGCTCCGCCGAGAGGGGCAGGGGTGCCAGCCCCTCCTGATTGGCCCGAAATCGGCTCAGCATCTCCAGGGTCTCCATCCCCTGGGGAGAGAGGCGCACCACATCCACCAGATCCTGCATCCCCGCCAGTTCGTTACCGAGGTTGTAGCAGTAGCCGGACTGGGTCTGGATGCCATTGAGGTTGAACAGTGGCTGCCCTTCCCGGCTCAGGGCCTGACGCCCTGTAGGGTTGTGGATGCAGGCCAGCTCGCAGCCATCCTTGGGTTTGTCCAGGGAGCGGGCGGTGAAGCAGCGCGCCGAGTAGGCCAGGGGCAGATAGCCGTAGGCGAAGACTTCCACCTCGAACTGCTGACGCTCCTTGCCCAGATCCTGTGCCAGCTGCACCAGCCAGTCGCGCGACAGCTCCACCGGCATCACCCAGCGCTGCATCCCTTGCTTGAGCAGCAGGCGCAGCACCTCGGCGTTGTAGACATTGATGGCGGGGCCGCAGACGAAGGGCACCCCCGCCTCCCGGGCGAGCTGGACCGCCCCCAGATCGTTGGCCTCTATCATCAGCTCGCCATTGTCGACGAGGCGCTTGAGCTCTTTGAGCTCCGACGGCGCCGAGATGAGGGCCAGGGTGGAGAGCACCGCCTGCCTGCCGCTCGCCGCGAGCGCCTTGGCGAGATCCATCCACTCATCGGCCTTGAGTTCGCGCCGCTTGGCACAGACGGTTTCCCCCAGATAGACGATATCGGCCTCGCTTTGGGCCGCCGCCTCGTAGAAGGCACGGGTCTGGGCCTTGGGCCAGTAGAACAGCAGGGGCCCGAGAGAAAATTGCATATGTGTTCCTTTTATTGCCACTTGCGGTGATAGGCGCCGAGGGTGGTCTGGCTGCCCTCGGAGACGCGGGCGAGCTGGGCATCCCACTCGGGTTTGACGTCATAGCGTTCGGGGGAGGCGAGGTAGCTGTCGATGGCGGCGCGCCACACCCGGGTCACCTGCTCCACGTAGGCGGGGCTGCGCTGGCGGCCCTCTATCTTGACCGACTGGATCCCGCTTTGAAACAGCTCGGGCAACAAGCCGAGCGTGTTGAGACTGGTGGGCTCCTCGAGGGCGTGATAGGTCTGGCCATCCACCTCGAAGCGCCCCTTGCACAGGGTCGGGTAGCCGGCGTTCTCCCCCGGGCCGTAGCGATCGATCAGCACCTCGTTGAGGCGAGATTCGAGCCCGTGCTGGGTCTCCTCCCAGCGGACGAACCTGGCGGGGGAGCAGGCCCCGACCGTGTTGGGGCTCTCCCCGGTCAGGTAGGAGGAGAGGTAGCAACGCCCCTCGGCCATGATGCAGAGGCTGCCAAAGGCGAACACTTCGAGGCCGACGTCCGTCTCCCGCGCCAGCTGTCTGACCTGATGCATGGAGAGCACCCGCGGCAGCACCACACGGCCGACGTTGAAGTGCTGCTGGTAGAAGCGGATGGCGGCGGCATTGGTGGCACTGGCCTGCACCGACACATGGAGCTCCATCTCGGGATGGCGGCGACTGGCGTAATCGAGCACGGCGAGATCGGCGACGATGAGGGCATCGGCGCCCAGGGCTACCCCCTTGTCCACCGCTTGCTGCCACCTGGCATCACCGCCCGGGTGAGCGAAGGTGTTGATGGCGATGTGCAGCTTGCGACCATGCTGGTGCACATAGTCGACCGCCTTCTCCAGCTTGCCGCCATCGAAGTTGAGACCGGCAAAGTGACGGGCATTGGTGTCGTCCTTGAAGCCGATATAGACGGCATCGGCGCCGTTATCCACGGCGCTTTTCAGAGCCGGCAGGCTCCCCGCCGGGCAGAGTAATTCCATCGGTTGTGCTCCGATAACGCAAAAGAGCCCCGATTGTATGCAGGGCGGCGGCCGCGCTTTTTGACCTGAGGCAGTTTTCGGTGGCTTTACCCAGCAAGGGTTAACCGCGCACAAGTTTGATTTTCAACAGGATCCGTCTTGCCGGCCTGTGCTTGAATGCCGCAAAACCCGAGGAGGAGAGTACCGTGTTTCAACCACTACAGCGTCGTCTGGTCGCCCAGGCCCCCCAGCTGCTGCGCCGTCCCCTGGGGATGGTGCCCTTTGCCCTGCAACGTCGACTGATGGAGCCCTTGCTGGCCCGGGTGTTCCGAGAGGCCATCGCGGACGGGGATCTCGATTTTCTGGCGGACAAGTGGCTGAAGGTGGAGGTGACGGATCTGGGACTGTGCTGGTTCATGAGTCAGCGGGAGGGGGCGCTGCTGGTGAGCGACGCCGCCCCCAGAGTCGATGTCAGCTTCAGCGGCAGCGGCAGCGATCTCATTCTCATCTCGGCGCGCAAGGAGGATCCCGACACCCTCTTCTTCCAGCGTCGCCTCAAGATCGAAGGGGACACCGAACTCGGGCTGGCGCTCAAGAACCTGATAGACAGCCTGGATCTGGCCGCCCTGCCGGCACTGCTCAGATATCCGTTGCTGGATCTGGCGCACCTCATCGAGCAGGGGCAGGTATCAGAGCAGCCGGTGGCGACGGCGCAGGGTGCTGCGCTTTAACTGAGACGCCAGGCCGTCGGCATGATGGCGATGCCTGTGTCTGGCCCAGAGGCAGCGCAGGGCCCACCCGCTGGCAAGCAGGGCCGGCCAGGTGCCCTGCTCGAGTCGGCCGAGGGCGGCGGCCAATCCCAGCCAGAGGAAGGGCTGCGCCTCATAGAACCATTTGGGGCGAAACCACCAGTGGCTGGGATAGACCACCAGATCGGTGCGTCGATAGCTGGAGCGCATCATCCAGAGCAGGGCACCACAGCCAAACAGCAGGGCGCCGCCCCCCAGCAGGAGCGGGTGAGCACCAAGGTGCAGCAACAGGAGGCCCCCGCCCAGAGAGGCGGCGGGCAGGCTTTCATACAACCAGAGTGGCAACATGCCATCAACCTGTGTGGGGTACCTATCTTGTTAGTCCCGGGGCATGGGTCAATAAGTTCCCTGCTTCCTCGAAATGGATCGGCATTTACGATGCCAAAAGGGGCATTGGCTATGTTACAATTGCGCGCCATTTTTCACGAAAGACTGACCGGGCATGTTGGATAAGATTCGTATCGTCTTGGTAAACACCTCTCACACCGGCAACATGGGCTCGGCCGCCCGGGCCATGAAAACCATGGGCCTGAGCCAGATGGTACTGGTTGACCCCCAGGCGCTGCCCGATGGCAACGCCATCGCCCTGGCCGCCGGTGCCAGCGATATCCTGGCCAATGCCCGCATCGTTTCTACCCTGGATGAGGCGATCGCCGATTGTGGTCTGGTGATCGGCACCAGTGCCCGCTCACGCACCCTGAGCTGGCCGATGCTGGACTCGCGCGAAGCTGGAACCAGGCTGGTGGAGGAGACGGCCCGGCACCCGGTCGCCCTGGTATTTGGCCGCGAGCGTACCGGCCTGACCAATGAAGAGCTGCAGAAGTGCCATTTTCATGTGGCCATCCCGGCCAATCCCGAATACAGCTCCCTCAACCTCGCCATGGCGGTGCAGACCCTCTGCTACGAGGTGCGCATGCACTGGCTGGCGCAGCAGGAACCGTCCCCTGAACCCGCAGACGAGGCTGTCTACCCGAGCGCAGCTCAGCTCGATGGCTTCTATCAGCACCTGGAGCAGACCCTGCTCAAGACAGGTTTCATCAGCGAGGAGCACCCGGGACAGGTGATGAACAAGCTGCGCCGCCTGTTCAACCGGGCCCGGCCAGAAGCGGTGGAACTCAACATCTTGCGCGGCATTCTGACCTCGGTACAGAAGCCGAGACCCCAGGATTAATCCCGACTAAAACAGTCAACCATAAACTTGACTGTTTTAGTCGGGTATGTGACCATAATTGCCAATTGGTTCGCAAGACGGTAACGGATATGAGACTGACCTCGAAAGGACGTTATGCAGTAACCGCCATGCTCGACGTGGCGTTACATGCCGAGCAGGGGCCCGTGCCCCTGGCTGATATTTCCGAACGCCAGGGCATCTCTCTGTCCTACCTTGAGCAGCTGTTTGCCCGCCTGCGCAAGCATGGCCTGGTGAGCAGCGTGCGCGGTCCCGGCGGCGGCTATCGCCTCGGCCTGGATCCGGCTGCCATCTCGGTCGGCCAGGTGATCACGGCCGTCGACGAGTCGGTCGATGCCACCAAGTGCCTCGGCAAAGGGGGCTGCCATGGCGGCACCCAGTGTCTGACCCACTCCCTGTGGCGCGATCTGAGTGAACGTATCTCCAGCTTCCTTGGCGATATCACCCTGGCCGAGCTGGTCGGGCAGGCGGATGTCCGCCGGATTGCCGACAAGCAGGATGA
Source organism: Aeromonas bivalvium (assembly GCF_000819765.1). Taxonomy (GTDB): domain Bacteria; phylum Pseudomonadota; class Gammaproteobacteria; order Enterobacterales; family Aeromonadaceae; genus Aeromonas; species Aeromonas bivalvium. The sequence continues at coordinate 166,174 of NZ_CDBT01000010.1, read as the reverse complement.
ACAGATGAAAACCGTGTTGTCCCTGGTTGACCGGGCGGAACGCGGCGATGTGAGCCTGAAAGTCCAACTATAAACGTGCTTTCCACAGCCAACCGATGTGTGGTCGGTCTGTAACGGAGAAAAAGATGAAACTGCCTATATACCTTGATTATTCGGCAACCTGCCCCGTCGACCCCAGGGTCGCGGAGAAGATGATGCAGTGCCTCACCATGGATGGCCTGTTTGGCAACCCTGCCTCCCGTTCCCACCGTTTCGGCTGGCAGGCCGAAGAGGCGGTCGATCTGGCCCGAAATCAAGTGGCAGAGCTCATCGGTGCCGATCCCCGCGAGATCGTGTTCACTTCCGGTGCGACCGAGTCCAACAACCTGGCCATCAAGGGCATAGCCCACTTCTACGCCAGCAAGGGCAAGCACATCGTCACCTCCAAGACCGAACACAAGGCGGTGCTCGACACCTGCCGCCAGCTGGAGCGCGAAGGCTATGAGGTGACCTACCTCGAGCCCATGCCCAACGGCCTGTTCACCCTGGAGCAGATCGAAGGCGCCCTGCGCGATGACACCGTGCTGGTGAGCATCATGCACGTCAACAACGAGATCGGTGTGGTGCAAGACATCGCCGCCATCGGCAACCTGTGCCGTTCGCGCAAGATCTTCCTGCACGTCGATGCGGTCCAGAGCGCCGGCAAGATCCCGGTGGATGTCGAAGCCCTCAAGGTGGACCTGCTCTCCGTGTCCGCCCACAAGGTCTATGGCCCCAAAGGGATCGGCGCCCTCTACGTGCGTCGCAAGCCCCGGGTTCGTCTGGAAGCCCAGATGCACGGCGGCGGCCACGAGCGTGGCATGCGCTCCGGCACCCTGCCGACCCACCAGATCGTCGGCATGGGGGAGGCGTTCCGCATCGCCAAGGAAGAGATGGCGAGCGAGAGCCAGCGCATGATGGCCCTGCGCCAGCGTCTGTGGGACGGAGTGAAAGACATCGAAGCCGTCTACGTCAACGGGGATCTGGATCAGCGCGTGCCGGGCAACCTCAACGTCAGCTTTGCCTATGTGGAAGGGGAATCCCTCATCATGGCGCTCAAGGATCTGGCGGTCTCCTCCGGTTCGGCCTGTACCTCTGCCAGCCTGGAGCCTTCCTATGTGCTGCGCGCCCTCGGCCTGAACGACGAGCTGGCACACAGCTCCATTCGTTTCAGCATGGGTCGCTTCACCACGGAAGAAGAGATCGATTACGCAATCAAGCTTATCCGTGACTCCATCGGTCGTCTGCGCGAGATGTCTCCCCTGTGGGAGATGTACAAGGACGGCGTCGATCTGAACACGGTCGAATGGGCACACCACTGATCACTGAGGATCAGCGGCGACAACGGAATTAGCAGGAGTTAATCATGGCTTACAGCGAAAAAGTAATAGATCACTACGAAAACCCCCGTAACGTCGGCGGTTTCGACAAGAACGACCCCAGCATCGCCACCGGTATGGTCGGTGCGCCGGCCTGCGGCGACGTCATGAAGCTGCAGCTGAAGATCAGCGACGCCGGCATCATCGAAGATGCCAAGTTCAAGACCTATGGTTGTGGCTCAGCCATTGCCTCCAGCTCCCTGGTGACCGAGTGGGTCAAGGGCAAGACCCTGGACGAAGCGGCCGGTATCAAGAACACGGATATCGCCGAAGAGCTGGCGCTGCCGCCGGTCAAGATCCACTGCTCCATCCTGGCTGAGGATGCCATCAAGGCAGCCATCGCCGACTACAAGCAGAAGAAAGGTCTCGTTTAAGGTTCGGAGAGCAGTATGGCCATTACCATGACAGCAGCCGCGGCCGAGCGGGTATCCAATTTCCTGAGCAACCGCGGCAAGGGCCTGGGCCTGCGCCTCGGCGTCAAGACCACCGGCTGCTCGGGTCTCGCCTATGTGCTGGAGTTCGTTGACGAGCTCAGCGACGGCGATCGGGTTTTTGAGCAACAGGGCGTCAAGATCATCGTCGACGCCAAGAGCCTGGCCCACCTGGATGGCACCGAGCTGGATTTCGTCAAGGAGGGCCTCAACGAGGGCTTCCAGTTCAACAACCCGAATGCCAAGGGCGAGTGTGGTTGCGGCGAAAGCTTCAGTGTGTAAGGGGACCTCATGAACCATTTCGAGCTGTTTGGACTGGTACCAGGGTTCGAGCTCGATACCCGCCAGCTGGGGGAGACCTACCGCCAGCTGCAAACCCAGTTCCATCCAGACCGTTTTGCCACCGCTCCCGAACGGGAGCGGCTGGCGTCCGTGCAGCAGGCGGCCCGCATCAACGATGCGTTCGCCACCCTCAAGGCGCCCCTGCGCCGTGCCGAATACCTGCTCTCCCTGCGGGGCACCGAGATCCGCGGCGAACAGCAGACCCTGCAAGACACCGCCTTCCTGATGCAGCAACTGGAGTGGCGCGAGCGGCTGGCGGATCTCAAGTCCGATCCCCAACCTGAGGCGGCCATCGCGGATTTTCGCCAGGAGATAGGGCAGGATCACCGCCATCTGATGCAATTGCTGATCGACAGTCTCGCCGCTGGCGACGATCTCAAGGCCGCCGATTGCGTGCGCAAACTCAAGTTTGTCGACAAGCTGCTCGATGAGCTGGAACGTTTCGAAGACTCGCTGTTCGAGTCTTGATCCCTTAACGCTGGAATTTTCACTCCCATGGCATTACTGCAAATCGCCGAGCCCGGCCAGAGCGCCGCGCCTCATCAGCATAAACGTGCCGTCGGCATCGATCTGGGTACCACCAATTCGCTGGTTGCCGCTGTGCGCAGCGGCCAGGCCGATACCCTCAGCGACAGTCAGGGGCGGGTGCTGCTGCCTTCCGCCGTGCACTACCAGACCGACGCCATCCGGGTCGGGTTTGACGCCAAGCGCGAGGCCGCCCTCGATCCCCGCAACACCATCATTTCGGTCAAACGCATGATGGGCAAGGCCCTGGCGGACATAGACACCCGCCAGCAGCCTTACGAGTTTGTGGCCAGTGACAATGGCTCGCCCCAGATCCTGACCCGTCAGGGGCTGGTCAATCCGGTGCAGGTGTCGGCCGAGATCCTCAAGAGCCTGGCCGAGCGCGGTGCCGCTACCCTGGGGGGCGATCTCGATGGTGTCGTCATCACTGTGCCCGCTTATTTTGACGACGCCCAGCGCCAGGGCACCAAGGATGCGGCCCGTCTGGCCGGTCTGCACGTGCTGCGTCTGCTCAACGAACCCACGGCCGCCGCCATCGCCTACGGTCTGGATTCGGGCCAGGAAGGGGTGATCGCCGTGTACGATCTGGGCGGCGGCACCTTCGATATCTCCATCCTGCGCCTGCATCGCGGCGTGTTCGAGGTGATGGCTACCGGCGGCGACTCGGCCCTGGGCGGCGATGACTTCGATCATCTGCTGGCGGACTGGATCAAGGAGCAGGCCGGTCTGGCCGGCGCCCTCGATGCCCGCCTGCAACGGGAGTTGCTGGACACGGCGGCCGCGGTCAAGCATGGCCTGACCGAGGCCGATACTGTGCCCTGCACCTTTGCCGGCTGGCAGGGGGAGGTGAGTCGTGCCCGGTTTGATGCCCTCATCCTGCCTCTGATCAAACGCACCCTGCTGGCCTGCCGCCGCGCCCTGAAAGATGCCGGACTCGGTGCCGACGAGGTGCTGGAGGTGGTGATGGTCGGCGGTTCGACCCGGGTGCCTCTGGTGCGGGATCAGGTGGGCAACTTCTTCGGCCGCACCCCGCTCACCAGCATAGATCCCGACAAGGTGGTGGCCATAGGCGCTGCCATCCAGGCCGACATCCTGGTGGGCAACAAGCCCGATGCCGAGATGCTGCTGCTGGACGTGATCCCGCTCTCCCTGGGTCTTGAGACCATGGGTGGCCTCGCCGAGAAGGTGATCCCGCGCAACACCACCATTCCGGTGGCCCGTGCCCAGGAGTTCACCACCTTCAAGGATGGCCAGACCGCCATGGCAATCCATGTGGTGCAAGGAGAACGCGAGCTGGTGGCGGATTGCCGCTCCCTGGCCCGCTTCACCCTGACCGGCATTCCGCCCATGGCGGCGGGGGCTGCCCACATCCGGGTCACCTTCCAGGTGGATGCCGATGGCCTGCTCTCGGTCAGCGCCATGGAGAAGTCCTCCGGGGTGCAGGCCGAGATCCAGGTCAAGCCTTCCTATGGCCTGGCCGAGGAGGAGATCCTCTCCATGCTGACCTCCTCCATCGAACATGCGGAGCAGGACATGGCCGCCCGCATGCTGGCGGAGCAGCAGGTGGAGGCGGATCGGGTCATCGAGAGCCTCAATGCCGCCCTGGCCGCCGATGGCGAGACCTTGCTGAGCGCCGCCGAGCGGGCCGAACTCGATACCGCCATCGCCCATCTCAGCCAGATGCGCCTGGCCGGTTCGACCAATCAAATCAAAGATGCCATCGAGGCGGCGGATGCTGCCAGTGGCGAGTTTGCCGCCCGTCGCATGGATGCCTCCATCCGCAAGGTGCTGACCGGCCAAGACGTTAACAAGGTGTGATATGCCGAAACTGATCATTTTGCCCCATCCCGAACTCTGCCCGGAGGGCGCGGCCCTGGAAGGGGCGAGCGGTGAGACCATACTGGACATCGCCCTGCGCAACGGCATCGAGATAGAGCATGCCTGCGAGAAATCCTGCGCCTGCACCACCTGCCACTGCGTGGTACGGGAAGGCTTTGATTCCCTCGAGCCGAGCGACGAGCTGGAAGACGACATGCTGGACAAGGCCTGGGGCCTGGAGCCGGAATCCCGGCTGAGCTGCCAGGCGCGCCTGGCGGACGAGGACCTGGTGGTGGAGCTGCCCAAGTACACCCTCAACCTCGCCTCCGAGCGCCACTGATCCGCGCCGGTTCAAACGAGCATGCAGTCAGTGCAGATGCAAAAGTGATATGGTGAAGGCCGTGACCCGAGAGGGAGACGGCCTTTTTTATGGCCGCCATTCCCCGACCGACCCATTGCCAAAAAGAAAAGGAAGCAAGAAGAGATGGCTGAGATGATGAATGTAGTGTTGTCCACCCAGGGCGCCGCCCCCCACTGGGGCGAAAATGCCCTGCTGAGTTTCAACGGTGACGAGGCCCGGGTACATCTTGATCAGGAGCCCCTGCGCGCCATCCAGCGGGCCGCCCGCCGCCTGGAGTCCTCCGGCATCAAACGGGTGCGGCTGGCCGGTGAGGGCTGGGATCTGGAGCGCCGTTTCGCCTTTGCCCAGGGCTTCTATGCCGCCAAGGGAGAGCGGACACTGACGTTTGGCGGGCAGTCGCCCCAGGACGCCAAGGCCCTCGATGGCCTGCTCAAGGCCAGTGCCTGGGTACGGGACGTGACCAACGCCTGCCCGGAGGAGATCTACCCCATGAGTCTGGCGGAGTCTGCCCTGCTGCTTATCCGCGGCCTGGCCGGTGACAAGGTCAGCGCCCGCATCACCAGTGGCGAAGCTTTGAAGGAAGCGGGCCACATCGGCATCTGGTCGGTGGGTCGTGGCAGCGAGCGCGAGCCCGTGCTGCTGGAGCTCGATTACAACCCGAGCGGCAACCCGGATGCCCCTGTGTCCGCCGCCCTGGTGGGCAAGGGGATCACCTTCGATTCCGGCGGCTACAGCATGAAATCGTCCGATGGCATGTTGCCGATGAAATCCGACATGGGGGGCGCCGCCATGGTGACCGGTGGCCTGGCCCTGGCCATCGCCCGCGGCCTGGACAAGCGGGTCAAGCTCATCCTCTGCTGCGCCGAAAACCTGGTCTCGGGCCATGCCTTCAAGCTCGGCGACATCCTCACCTATCGCAATGGCATCAGCGTCGAGATCCAGAACACGGACGCCGAGGGACGCCTGGTACTGGCGGACGGCCTGCTGACGGCCAGCGAGAGCGGCGCTCCCTACATACTGGATGCCGCCACCCTGACCGGTGCCGCCAAGATGGCCCTGGGCCGTGACTACAATGCCCTGTTCGCCCTGGACGAGGCCGAGCAGGCCCGTGGCCTGGCCGCCGCCAAGGCGGAAAACGAGAAGGCCTGGGTCCTGCCGCTGGAGACCTGGCATCAGGGCCAGCTCGGCTCCTCGTTTGCCGACATGAGCAACGTGGCCACGGCCGAAGGCACGGCCGGCGCCACCACGGCGGCCGCCTTCCTGTCGCGCTTCGTCCGTGACGAGGGGCGGGGCTGGCTGCACATGGACTTGGCCGGTGCCTACCAGAAGGCGGGCAACGAGCTGTGGGCCACCGGCGCCAAGGGCCATGGCCTGCGCACCATCGCCCGCTGGCTCGAAGAGGTGACGGCATGAACGCCTGCCTGAAACTGGGGGATCATGACCACGGTTACCTGGTGTTAACCGGGTGGTCCTCCATTGCGATCTGTCTCGAGGAGGTGTCTGTATGAATGTCTGGCTGAGCCGTGAATTTGCCGCCCCAGAGTGGGGGGAGGGAGCCCTGCTCTCCCATCGCGCCGACGGCGCCCTGATCCATCTGGTGAGTGCGAGTCCCCTGCAGGATATCCAGCAGGCGGCACGTCGCCTCTGCAGCCAGGGGATCCACAGGGTGAGCCTGGCCGGTCACTGGGACAGGGAGCAGCAGTGGGCCTTCGCCCAGGGGCTGCAGACCCCCAAGGTGGAGGTGGAGCTGCAATGGGCCACCTGCAGCGAGGAGGACAGGGCCGAGCTGGAAGGGCGCTGGCTGTGCGGGCGCTGGGTGCGCGAGATGACCAATGCCACGCCGGAGCAGCTGGGACCGCTGGATCTGGCGGTGGAGGCGGCGGCCTTCATCACCGAGCTGGCGCCGGACAAGGTGAGCCACCGCATCCTCAAGGGCGAGGCCCTGGCCCAGGCGGGCTGGGTGGGGCTCTATCAGGTGGGTCGGGGCAGCGATCGCGAGCCGGTCATGCTGGAGCTGGACTTCAATCCGGGCAAGGATCCCAAGGCCCCCGTCGCCGCGGCCCTGGTGGGCAAGGGCATCACCTTCGACTCCGGCGGCTACTCCATGAAGACCTCCCAGGGCATGCTGACCATGAAGCATGACATGGGAGGCGCCGCCATCGTCACCGGCGCCCTGGCGCTGGCCATGCTGCGGGGCCTGGACAAGCGGGTCAAGCTCATCCTCTGCTGCGCCGAGAACCTGGTCTCGGGTCACGCCTACAAGCTGGGTGACATCCTCACGTACAAGAACGGCACCACGGTGGAGATAGTCAACACCGACGCCGAGGGGCGTCTGGTACTGGCTGATGGCCTGCAACTGGCCTGTGCCAGCGGCGCGCCCCTCATCCTGGATGCCGCCACCCTGACCGGGGCGGCCGTGATGGCGCTGGGGGGACGTTACAACGCCCTGTTCGGCCTGGACAAGGGACTGGTGAGTCGGGCCATGACCTACGCCGAGGCAGAGCAGGAGCCGGCCTGGCCGCTGCCCCTCGAGCCCTGGCACCGTACCCAGTGCCCGTCCCACTATGCCGATACCGCCAACAGCCGTCCCGTGCCGGGTGGCGGCCCGGGGGGCGCCTCCAACGCGGCCGGCTTCCTCTCCCGCTTCGTCGCCAACGAAGGGCAGGGCTGGCTGCATGTGGATCTTGCCTCCTGTTTCAGCGAAAACGGCGACAGCCTGTGGGCTCCTGGGGCCAATACCCTGGGAATGCGTACCCTGGCCCGCACCCTGCTGGACGAGACGCGATAAGCGCTCATCCCATTGCAACAAGGAAGGCGCCTGATGGCGCCTTTTTCATGGCCAAGCTCCGCATTGGCGGGCGATCTCCCGCCGCAAGGCAACCGCTCGAGCGAGGGAGGAGAGCTTGATTTTCATGCATTTGATAAGAGAAACGTGGGCAAGCGCACGTTTTTTTGGGTTAGGCTACGGCAAGGTGAGCTGGCATGTTGTTTTAACGATGACTTTGTTTAACAAAAAGTTGCCTTTTTGTATGTTGTTTCGCTTTTTGTTTACGTATAATCGCCGCCGAACATGAATTCTTACCCTAATTCTCAGTAGTTTAAGGAAGATCTAATGGCTATCGAACGTACCTTCTCTATCGTCAAGCCGGATGCTGTCAGCAAGAACTTGATCGGTGCCATCTACAACCGCTTTGAGAGCGCGGGCCTGCGCATCGTCGCAGCCAAGATGATCCACATGAGCCGCGAGCAGGCTGCCGGCTTCTACGCCGAGCACGAAGGACGCCCCTTCTATGATGCCCTGGTCGCCTTCATGACCTCGGGTCCGGTCATGGTGCAGGTGCTGGAGGGCGAAGACGCCATCCGTCGCAACCGCGAAATCATGGGCGCCACCAATCCTGCCGATGCCCTGGCCGGTACCCTGCGCGCCTGCTTCGCCGACAGCATAGATCGCAACGCGGTACACGGCTCCGATGCCCCGGCCTCTGCCGCCCGTGAAATCGCCTACTTTTTCGGCGATGACGAGATCTGCCCGCGCGCCTGATGACGCCGGCAGTGAACACCAGCAAAGGGAGCCTCGGCTCCCTTTCGTTATTTGGCGAAAAGCCGGATAACTCCGTATGCTGCGGGTAGCAAGGCAGACACATTATTTGTACAATGCCGCCCCCTGACGACTGTCAGCAATCATTTCGTAGTGTGTGGACTGAGGCCTTTGATGAGCGAAACAAAAACCAACCTGCTGGATCTTGATCGGGATGCCATGCGTGCCTTCTTCGTCGAACTGGGCGAGAAGCCATTCCGGGCGGATCAGGTGATGAAGTGGATCTATCACTTCGGTTGTGACGATTTCGATCAGATGAACAACGTCAACAAGGTGTTGCGCGAGCGGCTCAAGGCGGTCGCCGAGATCCGCGCCCCGGAAGTGAGCCGCGAACAGCGCTCCTCCGATGGCACCATCAAGTGGGCCCTGCAGGTCGGGGATCAGGAAGTCGAGACCGTCTACATCCCGGAAGCGGACCGTGCCACCCTGTGCGTCTCCTCCCAGGTTGGCTGCGCCCTGGCCTGTACCTTCTGCTCCACCGCCCAGCAAGGCTTCAACAGAAACCTGAAGGTCTCCGAGATCATCGGCCAGGTGTGGCGCGCAGCCAAGGTGGTCGGTGGCAAGCGCCCCATCACCAACGTGGTGATGATGGGCATGGGCGAACCCCTGCTCAACCTCTCCAACGTGATCCCGGCCATGCGGCTGATGATGGACGATTTCGGCTATGGCATCTCCAAGCGCCGGGTGACCATCTCCACCTCCGGTGTGGTGCCGGCCCTGGACATGCTGGGGGACCAGATAGACGTGGCCCTGGCCATCTCCCTGCATGCGCCCAACGATGCGCTTCGCTCCGAGATCATGCCCATCAACGACAAGTACAACATCGAGGATTTCCTCGCCGGTGTGCGTCGTTATCTGGCCAAGTCCAACGCCAACGGTGGCCGGGTCACGGTGGAATATGTGCTGCTCGATCATATCAATGACGACATGCAGCATGCCCACGAGCTGGCTCAGGTGCTGAAAGATACCCCGAGCAAGATCAACCTGATCCCCTTCAACCCCTTCCCGGGCAACCCGTTTGGCAAACCGAGCAACAGTCGCATCGATCGCTTCTCCAAGGTGTTGATGGAGTACGGCCTGACCGTGATAGTGCGCAAGACCCGCGGGGACGACATCGATGCCGCCTGCGGTCAGTTGGTCGGAGATGTGATCGATCGCACTAAACGCACCATGAAAAAGCGGATGCAACAGGATGGGATTTCCGTCAAAATGGTGTAACCGCTAAGCCATTGTATAGTCAGGGAAATGGATACACGTAAATTGATTATGGTGGCAGCGCTCTGTGCGCTGTCCGGCTGCGTGACCGAGACTAGCTACGTTGGCCCGAACTCGACACAGCGGGAAGTCGGTCCCGATCTGAAGGCCGCTGCCCAGACCAGACTGGATCTGGGCATCCAATATCTGCGCCAGGGCAATGCCGAGCAGGCCAAGTTCAATCTGGACAAGGCGCTGCAATATGACCCGGGCAACCCCCAGATCCAGATAGGTTTTGCCTATTTTTTCCAGCAGGTGCAGGATTTCAAGGCGGCCGAGGCGAGCTATCGCAAGGCCCTGGCCATGGATCCGACCAATGCTGACGCCATGAACAACTACGGCGCCTTCCTCTGCAATCGTGGCCGTTTCGATGAAGCCGACCAGGCCTTCAACCAGGCCATCGCCCAGCCAGACTACGTCAAGATCGCCGACACCTACGAGAATGCGGCGCTCTGTGCGTTGCAAAACAACAGAAAAGACAAGGCGAGCGAATACTATCATCTGGCCTTGGGGTATAATCCCCGCGATCCAGGGTTATTGCTGGACTTGGCCGAGCTTTCCATGAAAGATGACAAGCTGACCGATGCGCAGGACTATCTCGTTCGTTATGCGGCCGTGGCCGAGGAGAACGAGCAGAGCCTCTGGCTGAGACTGCGTCTCGCCCAGTCGATGGACAAACCGGCATTACTTCACCAATTCGGGACTGAGCTGGTACAGCGCTTTCCCTCTTCGCCACAAGCCAAGCGTTACTTAGCCAATGACTATTGAACAGCAACACGACTCTCAAGACGAATCTCAGGCAGCGGGCCCAGGCCAGCTGCTGCGCGCCGCTCGCGAACAGCTTGGCTGGACCCGTGAGCAGGTAGCGTCACGCCTTCATCTTCGTCTTACCCTGATTGCGGCTATCGAATCAGATACTTACGACAAGCACACCTCTCATACCTTCATCCGGGGTTACCTGCGCACCTACGCCAAGCTGGTGGGGGTGCCCGAGGAGACAGTGCTCGCCGCCTATACCAAGCTGGGGTTGACCCCCCCGGACAACATCGATATGCAGAGCTTCTCCCGTCGCTCCCGTCAGCAGGCCAGTGACAGCCGCCTCAAGCTGGTGACCTGGCTGGTGATCCTGGCCCTGATCGGCCTGTCGGTCGCCTGGTGGTGGCAGAGCACGGCCAAGCGATCCGCCGGGGAGGAGGCCCTCGCCGCCAGCGAGATAGGCGCCTCTGCCTCCCCCGAGGTGAGTGAGACCACCGAAGGCGAGCTCTCCCTGGTTGCACCCGCGCCCCTGGCCGAGGCGGAACAAGCCGCCGCGCCAGTGAGCGAGGAGCCTGCCGCGAGCGCCGCCATCTCCACGGCCCCGACCGAGGAGCCCGTGGTCAGCGAGGTCGTGGCCACGCAGCCAGAGCCCGCCGCCGAGCCGGCCAGCGTGCCCCAGCTCAAGCTCAACTTCACCGCCGACTGCTGGCTCGACGTGAAGGACGCCACCGGCAAGACCCTGTTCAGCGGCCTGAAGAAGGCCAATGACGAGCTGGTTCTGAACGGAACGGCACCGCTGAAGTTCATCGTAGGCGCGCCCATGGCCGTCCGGATTGAGTTCGAAGGCAAGTCCATCGACATGAGCCGTTACAATAACGGCCGGACCGCCAAGTTCGCGTTGCCGCAGGAGTAAGTTGTACCCATGTCCGCTCATGTATCCCCGATCATTCGTCGCAAGTCCAAGCAGATCATGGTGGGTAAGGTACCGGTGGGGGGCGATGCCCCCATCACGGTCCAGACCATGACCAATACCAAGACCACGGATGTGGCCGCCACCGTCGAGCAGATCCAGCGGATCGAGCGGGTCGGTGCCGACATCGTCCGGGTCTCTGTGCCCACCATGGAGGCGGCGGAAGCCTTTCGCCTCATCAAGCAGCAGACCCGGATCCCCATCGTTGCCGACATCCATTTCGATTACCGCATCGCCCTGAAAGTGGCCGAGTATGGCGCCGACTGCCTGCGCATCAACCCGGGCAACATAGGCAACGAAGAGCGGGTGCGCGCCGTGGTCGACTGTGCCCGTCATTACAACATTCCGATCCGCATCGGCGTCAACGGCGGCTCCCTGGAGCGGGACATCCAGGAAAAGTATGGCGAGCCGACCCCGGAAGCCCTGCTCGAATCGGCCATGCGTCACGTGGATTACCTGGATCGCCTCAACTTCGACAACTTCAAGGTGAGCGTCAAGGCGTCCGATGTCTTCCTGGCGGTCGGTGCCTATCGCCTGCTGGCCAGGCAGATAGACCAGCCCCTGCACCTGGGCATCACGGAGGCGGGCGGGTTCCGAGCCGGCGCGGTGAAATCCGCCATCGGCCTTGGCATGCTGCTCACCGAGGGAATAGGGGACACGCTGCGCATCTCCCTGGCCGCCGATCCGGTGGAGGAGGTGAAGGTGGGCTTCGATATCCTCAAGTCCCTGCGCATTCGCTCCCGTGGCATCAACTTCATCGCCTGTCCCTCCTGCTCCCGTCAGGAGTTCGACGTGATAGGGACGGTCAACGCCCTGGAAGAGCGACTCGAAGACATCATCACCCCCATGGATGTCTCCATCATAGGCTGTGTGGTCAACGGCCCGGGCGAGGCCCTGGTCTCCGATCTCGGCCTCGCCGGCGCCGCCAACAAGAGCGCCTTCTACGAGGGGGGGCTGCGGGTCGACCGGCTCGACAACAAGGATCTGGTGCCGACCCTGGAGCGACGCATCCGTGCCCGCGCCGCCATGCTGGATCCCGCCAACCAGATCCAGATAGACAAGGGTTGAACCGGTAAAGGTTCGACCAGAGCGGGGCCACCTGGGGTGGCCCCGGCTTTAGGTTATTGATTTTACATCCCGCATCCGGGCACCCTGATTTTACCTCGGGGTCGAAAATCCCTATAATGCGGCCAAATTTCACGTCTTTTCTCGAGTAGCAACGTGGCAAAACAGATTCAAGCGATTCGCGGTATGAATGACTGCCTGCCGGAGCAGAGCCCGGTATGGCAGAAAGTGGAACAGATCCTGCGTCAGGTTGTCGCCAGTTATGGCTACAGCGAGGTGCGCATGCCCATCGTCGAGCAGACCCATCTGTTCAAGCGTGCCATCGGTGAAGTGACCGACGTGGTCGAAAAAGAGATGTATACCTTCGAGGATCGCAATGGCGACAGCCTGACCCTGCGCCCCGAAGGCACCGCCAGCTGCGTGCGCGCCGGTATCGAGCATGGTCTGCTCTACAACCAGGAGCGCCGCATGTGGTACATGGGCCCCATGTTCCGCCACGAGCGTCCCCAGAAGGGGCGCTATCGCCAGTTCCATCAGTTCGGGGTCGAGCTGTTCGGCATCCATGGGCCGGACATAGACGCCGAGCTCATCATGCTGACCCACCGCCTGTGGCGCCTGTTCGGCATCCAGGATCACGTCACCCTGCAGCTCAATACCCTGGGTCAGAGCGAGGAGCGCGCCGCCTATCGCGATGCCCTGGTCGCCTACCTGGAGCAGTACAAGGAGGAGCTGGACGAAGACAGCCAGCGCCGCATGTACAGCAACCCGCTGCGGGTGCTCGACTCCAAGAACGATCGGGTGCAGGAGATCCTGGTGGGGGCGCCGCGCCTGTTCGATCACCTGGGAGAGGAGAGCCTGGCTCACTTCGAGGGGCTCAAGCGCCTGCTCACCGCGGCCGGCATCCGGTTCGAGGTGAACGAGCGGCTGGTGCGCGGTCTCGATTATTACAACCTCACCGTATTCGAGTGGGTGACGAGCAGCCTGGGGGCCCAGGGCACAGTCCTGGCCGGTGGCCGCTACGATGGCCTGGTGGAGCAACTGGGCGGTCAAGCCACCCCGGCGGTGGGTTTCGCCATGGGCATGGAGCGACTGGTGCTGATGCTCGAGACCCTGGAGCTCAATGGGGACATCCGTCCTGCGGTGGATGTCTACCTGGCCATGGTGGGCGAGGGGGTGGAAGCGGCCGGTTTTGCCCTGGCGGAGCGGCTGCGCGATGCGCTGCCTTCCTTGCGCCTGATGAGCCATTGCGGCGGCGGCAACTTCAAGAAACAGCTCAAGCGTGCCGACAAGAGCGGCGCGGCCATCGCCCTGATCCTCGGCGAGTCCGAGGCGCAGAACGGCGAGGTGACCATCAAGTATCTGCGTGGCCAGGGGGAACAACAGACCGCCCCGGTCGATGCCGTCATTGCCCTGCTGGCAGACAAAGGAGAGTAAGCCGTGGAAGTGTATACCACCGAAGAACAACAGGTTGAGGTCATCAAGAACTGGTGGAAAGAGAACGGCACCTCGGTCATCGCCGGGACCGTCATCGGTCTGGTGGCCCTGTTTGGCTGGCGCTATTACAACGAACACCAGCAGTCGAGCCAGGAGGCAGCCTCCCAGGCTTACAACCAGCTGACCCAGACCCTGGCCAAGGGTGACGATGCTGCCTTTGCCCAGGCCCAGACCTTCATCGCCGACCACAAGGGCGAGTCCTACAGCGAGCTGGCCGCCCTGCAACTGGCTGCCGCCGCCGTCAAGGCGGGCAAGCTGGATCTGGCGGTCGCCCAGCTGGGTCAGGTCGTGGCCGAGGGGGACGAGAGCGTGCAGCCCATCGCCGCCCTGCGTCTGGCCCGGATCCTGGGGGATAAGGGCAAGTTTGACGAGGCCCTGGCCCAGCTTGGCAAGATCAGCAACGACGCCTTCAAGGCCCAGGTGGCGGAAGTGCGTGGCGACCTGCTGCTCAAACAGGGCAAGCCGGAAGAGGCGCGGGATGCCTATCAGGCGGCGGCCGATGCCGGCGGCCTGCAGGCAAGCCCGGAACTCAAGCTGAAGATGGACGACCTGGCGCTGCCGGCCGCCGCCACTGCAGGAGCTCCTGATGCGTGATCTGACTTTGCAGCGCGGCCTCAGGCGCGTCGCGCTCGCCACCGCTATCGCCGTGGTGCTGCAGGGCTGCTCTCTGTTCAGCAAGGATGAGGATCTCAACCCCATGGCGCCCCTGCCCAAGGTGGAGTCCAGCTTCCAGGCCGATACCCTGTGGCGGAGCTCGGTCGGGGATGGCATAGGCAACTTCTACTCCCAGCTGCGTCCCGCGGTCGAGGATGATGTCATCTATGCCGCCGCCCGCGACGGGGATGTCACCGCCTTCGAGCGCAGCAGTGGCAAGGAGCTGTGGAGCGTGGATCTGGCGGACCTGCCGGTCAACGCCGACAAGCGCAGCGCCCGCCTCTCCGGCGGCCTGGTCTCCCGTTACGGCAAGCTGTTCCTCGGTTCCGAGAACGGTCAGGTCTACGCCCTCTCCGAGGAGAATGGCGAGGTGCTGTGGCAGACCAATGTGCCCGGTGAAGTGGTGGCGAGTCCCGCCGTCGAGGATGGCCGCGTCGTGGTGCTGACCACCTCGGGCCGCCTGGTGGCGCTCGATACCGACGAGGGCAAGCTGCAATGGACCCTGGCGGAGGAGCAGCCGCCGCTGACCCTGCGCAGCACGGGGGCGCCGGTGATCACCAATGGCGCCGTGCTGTACGGCCGCGCCGATGGCAAGGTGGGCATCGCCCTGCTGAGCAACGGCCAGCCGGTGCGCCAGTCCAAGGTGGCCGACCCGCGCGGCGCCACCGAGCTGGATCGCATGGTGGACGTGGATGCCGCTCCCCTCATCGCCGGCGATGAACTCTACGCCATCGCTTACAATGGCCAGCTGATGGCCCGCAAGCTGATGACGGGTGACGAGGTGTGGAAGCGCAAGTATTCCGGCTATCGCGACATGGCGGTGACCGGCAATGCCATCGTGCTGACCGACAGCCGCAGCCACCTGTTTGCCATCGACCGTCGCAACGGTCTGGAGCTGTGGTCCAACACCCTGCTCGAAAATCGCAGCGTCACGGCCCCCGTCATCTTCGGTGACTATGTGGTGGTCGGCGATGTGGAAGGTTACCTGTATTGGCTGGATCGTAGCGACGGCACCATACAGGCGATGCAACAGCTCGACAGCAGTGGTCTCTACGCCGCCCCCCTGGTGGACGGTGATACCCTGTATGTGCAGAGCCGTGACGGCAAGTTGTACGCCCTGAAGCGTCCCTGATCGTCCGACATTATGATTATCCGGCTCCTGGTCTTCGGACCCGGAGCCTTTGTCGTCTTGAGAATGAGGCTTTTATGACTCCTGTAGTAGCCCTGGTGGGCCGCCCCAACGTGGGGAAATCCACCCTGTTCAACCGCCTGACCCGTACCCGGGATGCCCTGGTGGCAGACTTCCCCGGCCTGACCCGGGACCGCAAGTACGGCCAGGCGAAGCTGGGCGAGCTGGAATTTATCGTGGTCGATACCGGCGGTATCGATGGCACCGAGGAGGGGATCGAGCTGAAGATGGCCGAGCAGTCCCTGCAAGCCATCGATGAGGCCGATGTGGTGCTCTTCATGGTGGATGCGCGCGCGGGTTTGACCGCCGCGGATCAGGCCATCGCCGAACACCTGCGCAAGTCCCAGAAGAAGGTGTTCCTGGTCGCCAACAAGACCGACGGCATCGACGGTGACTCCGCCGTGTCCGAGTTCTACTCCCTGGCGCTGGGGGAGGTCTACCAGATCGCCGCCGCCCACGGTCGTGGCGTACTGAGCCTGCTGGAGCTGGCCCTGGCCCCCCATCTGGAGGAGCTGGTCGAGGCTGCCTCCGAAGCCGAAGAAGAGGTGGAGGAAGAGGAGGACTTCGACGAAGAGGCCCTGCTGCGCATGGTGGCCTCCGGTGATCTCGACACCCGGGAAGACACCAAGGAGACCCCGTTCGCCGACCTGCCCATCAAGTTTGCCATCGTTGGTCGCCCCAACGTCGGCAAGTCCACCCTGACCAACCGCATGCTGGGGGAAGATAGGGTCATCGTCTACGACATGCCGGGCACCACCCGGGACTCCATCTACATCCCCATGGAGCGTGACGAGCAGAAGTACGTCATCATAGACACCGCCGGCGTGCGTCGTCGCGGCAAGGTGCACGAGACGGTGGAGAAGTTCTCCGTCATCAAGACCCTCAAGGCGATTGAAGATGCCAACGTCTGCCTGCTGGTGATCGACGCCCGCGAGACCATCACGGATCAGGATCTCAGCATCCTCGGCTTCGTGCTCAACACTGGCCGCTCCGTGGTACTGGTGGTGAACAAGTGGGACGGTCTGGATCAGAAGGTGAAGGAAGACGTCAAGAACGAGCTGGACCGTCGTCTGGGCTTCATCGATTTCGCCCGGGTCCATTTCATCTCCGCCCTGCACGGCAGCGGTGTCGGCCACCTGTTCGAATCCATCCAGGAGGCGTACCAGTCCGCGACCCGTCGCACCAGCACCGCCATGCTGACCCGCATCATGCAGATGGCCCAGGAAGACCACCAGCCGCCCATGGTGAACGGTCGCCGGGTCAAGCTGAAGTATGCCCACGCCGGTGGCTACAACCCGCCGCGCATCGTGATCCACGGCAACCAGCTCAACGACTTGCCGGATTCCTACAAGCGCTATCTCATCAACTACTTCCGCAAGTCCCTCAAGATCATGGGCACCCCGATCCGGGTCGAGTTCCAGGAGTCGGTCAACCCGTTCGAGGGCAAGAAGAACAACCTCACCCTGAGTCAGGAGCGCCAACGCAAGCGCCTGCTCAAGATGAAGAAGAAGTGATGACAACGGCTGCCTCAGGGCAGCCGTTTTATCTTGATGGGGGTCAAGGTTCGGGGGCCAGGCCCCTGTTACCTTGACCCGGGCCAGCCGTCACCCCCATGCTGATAGCGGTGAACCAGCGCGCCGGCCCGGGCCGACGCCATCCAATGAGGACCCATGTCATGAATGATTCCACCCCCTGCTGCCCCCTCTGCGCGGCGGCGCTGGATCCTCGCCACGGCGAGCAGCGTTGCCCCGGCTGTCATGCCGAGCTGAGGTTCGAGGCAAGCTGTCCCGATTGCGGGGCACCGCTGGAGCGCTTGCAGGCGTGCGGCGCGGTCGACTACTTCTGCCAGGGATGCAGCTCCCTGATCTCCAAGCGCCGGGTGATCTTTGCCATTACCCCGGTCGATGAATAGGTGGATGGGGCTGGCCCCATCCGGATTGACGGATAAAAAAGAGGCGCCCCGGGGGCGCCTCTTTGCTTAAGGTTTGACTCGGCCTCTTGGCGGGCCTGGTGCGTATCCGTCAGGCAGTCTGCGTCGCGGCGGCGAGCAGGCGCTTGCGTTTGAACTGGTAGCCGATGGCCAGTACCACTATCCAGACCGGGATGAGCAGCACCGAGATCTGGATGCCCGGGGTCAGGTACATGATCACCAGGATGGCGGCCATGAAGGCGAGGCAGAGGTAGTTGCCCACCGGGTGCCAGAACGCCTTGAACCTGGGGGTCACCCCTTCGGCCTGCTTGGCCTTGCGAAACTTGAGGTGGGCCAGGCTTATCATGGCCCAGTTGATCACCAGGGCCGAGACCACCAGGGCCATCAGCAGCTCGAACGCCTTGCCCGGGATCAGGTAGTTGATCAGCACGCACAGCAGGGTGGCGGCGGCAGAGACGGAGATGGCCGCCACGGGCACGCCGCTCTTGCTGGTCTTGAGCAGGGCCTTGGGACCATTGCCTTGCTTGGCCAGGCCGAACAGCATGCGGCTGTTGCAGTAGACACAGCTGTTGTAGACCGAGAGGGCGGCGGTCAGCACCACCATGTTGAGCACGGTCGCCACCAGGTTGCTGTCCAGGGCGTGGAAGATCATCACGAACGGGCTGCCCCCTTCCACCACCTTGCCCCAGGGATAGAGGGACATCAGCACGGCCAGGGCGCCGATGTAGAAGATCAGGATGCGGTAGATCACCTGGTTGGTGGCCTTGGGGATGCTCTTCTGGGGATCATCCGCTTCCGCCGCCGTGATGCCGACCAGCTCCAGGCCGCCGAAGGAGAACATGATCACCGCCATGGCCATCACCAGACCGCTGATGCCATTGGGGAAGAAGCCTCCCTGATCCCAGAGGTTGCTGATGCTGGCATCCGGGCCGCCGCTGCCGCTTGCCAGAAGGTAGCCGCCAAAACCTATCATGCCGACGATGGCGACCACCTTGATGATGGCGAACCAGAATTCCATCTCGCCAAACGCCTTGACGTTGGTGAGGTTGATGGCGTTGATCAGCACGAAGAAGAAAGCCGCCGACATCCAGGTCGGGATCTCGGGCCACCAGTACTGGACATAGATGCCCACCGCCGTCAGCTCGGCCATGCTCACCAGCACATAGAGCACCCAGTAGTTCCAGCCGGAGGCGAAACCGGCAAAGTCACCCCAGTACTTGTAGGCAAAATGGCTGAACGAACCGGCAACCGGCTCTTCCACCACCATTTCGCCCAGCTGGCGCATGATGAGAAAGGCGATGAAACCGCCGATGGCATAGCCGAGCAGCACCGAGGGGCCGGCCATCTTGATGGTCTGGGCGATGCCGAGAAACAGGCCGGTACCGATGGCACCGCCCAGGGCGATGAGCTGAATATGGCGGTTCTTGAGTCCGCGCTTGAGCTCCTGGCCCTCTTGTTGAAGATCCATGCTTCCTTCCTTACGTCGCTGAGTTCACTCGTCTCTCGCCCCGTTGGCCAGGACACTTCCTGTGCCATGGCTTGGCATGTCGTGCCGAAAACGTGACAAAATCCGTACTTATTTCGTTACATTGTGTCATTTGCTGTTTTTTGTAATGACTACCAACCGCAGCAGAATAGTGATAATCGACCCGAAATGCACCTGTTTTTGCTATCATTCGCTGGCTTTTTCGCCATTTTGCAGCCTTTTCTTGATGTTCTTCTCACTTTAGTCAGTCATTGTTCAATATCTGTTCGCCTGAATCGGGCTGGCTTGACCTTTCATTTCGTTCGTGACCTGATGCTGGCGGGCCTCATAGGAGGCTTAGTTGGCGATTCGTGGCACCAGGGGATGGGCTGTGAGGGAGAGGCCCTGTGCGGCCATGGGGTGTCATGATGTGCGTTGAGAGGAGAGGGGGCTGCCATCCTCCAGGTGCGCCCCTCCCATCATGTTGGACAGAGTGGAGTCAGGAATGATGAAGATAGTGGCCTGGGTCATACAGGCCCTGCTATGGGGGATGCTGTGTCTGGCTCCCCTGCTGTTGCTGCTGGCCCTGGGGGCGGCCCTGTGTCTGGGGCTGCTGGCGCAGGCGTATTGGGGCTGGGTGATGGCGGGGGCGGGCGCCATGGGCCTGCTCCTGGGCGCCTGGCTGGCGGAGCGGGTGCGCCATGGTCATGGCTTGGTCTCCTTCTACGGCAAGCTGATGAGCAACCGCGAGCTTGACGGCCGGGGAGCATAAGGGGCGCCCCTGACGGGCGCCCTCTTGCCATTTTCAGTCCAGGAGCAAGGCGTCCCGCTCTTGGCGACCGGGGCGCCTTGCCGATATCCCAGGCACGGCCGGGGCCAGAAACAGGGGGTCAGTAGAGCTGGCGCCGCATGCCGGTGCCTTCGAGGATCTTGGCGCTGATCTCCTCCACCGAGTGGGCGCTGGTGTCGAGGAAGCGGATCGCCTCCTGGCGATAGAGGCGTTCCACCGCCGCCAGCTCCTGCTGGCACTGCTCCAGGGAGGAGTAGCGGCTGTTGGCGCGGCGCTGGTTGCGGATCTCGTGCAGCCGCTCCGGGGTGATGGTGAGGCCGAACAGCTTGTGGCGATTGGCCTTGAGGGCGCTGGGCAGCGTCAGACCCTGCATGTCCTGCTCGATGAAGGGGTAGTTGGCGGCGCGAATGCCAAATTGCAGCGCCAGATAGAGGCTGGTGGGGGTCTTGCCACAGCGGGAGACCCCGATGAGGATGATGTCCGCCTCGTCATACTCCTTGGTGGTGATGCCGTCATCGTTGGCCAGGGCGAAGTTGACCGCCTCGATGCGATCGTCATAGAGCTTGCGATTCTCCATGCCGTGGGTGCGATGCAGGCGGGGGGTGGCCTTGATCCCCAGCTCCTGCTCCAGGGGGCTGACGAAGGTGTTGAGAAAATCGTGGCTGCTGGCATGGGCCTTGAGCACCTCTTCCCGCACCATGGGGTCGACGATGGTGTGGAACAGGATGGGGCGCACCCCGGTCTGGCGGAACTGTTCGTCGATGCGCTGTCGCACCAGACGCGCCTTCTCCAGGGTCTCCACGAAGGGAATGGTGATCTGCTCGAAGATCATGGGGAACTGGCTGAGCACGGCGTGACCAAATACCTCGGCGGTAATGGCGGTGCCATCTGAAACATAAAAAACCGTGTGCACGTCCTTCTCCCTTTTTGCTTGATGCGAAGAAAGTTTCGCTCGATACCAAACGGCCATTGTCAACCGATCTGCCGTTGCCAAGTTGTGAACCAGGTTGCAAACCTGAATCGTTACCTTTTTGTGTTGGCATTGTAGAATGACTGTGTCATTCGGCCTATCCCCAAATCTTGCGTGGGGATTTTTTTGACCGGGAGAAGAAAACGTTTTCTCGGCGGGCGGCGACGGAACAAACCAACAAAAAGCACACAACAAGGCGCAGAGGGTGCCCCGGCCCCCATGCCCACCAACCTGGAGACATGCAAGTGCAACAATACGTACTCTGGTACGAGCAACTCGGAATGCAAGATGTAGAACGAGTTGGCGGCAAAAACGCATCCCTCGGTGAAATGATCAGCCAGCTCTCGGGAGCGGGCGTATCCGTGCCAGGTGGCTTTGCCACCACGGCGTTTGCTTTTAATGAGTTTCTGGACCGCAGCGGGCTCAACGACAAGATCCATGACTTGCTCGACAGCCTGAATGTGGATGACATCGCGGCCCTCGGCGCCGCCGGCAACCAGATCCGCCAGTGGGTGATCGATGCCCCCTTCCAGCCGGAGCTGGAGCAGGCCATTCGCACCGCCTATGACACCCTGAGCGCGGGCCTCGAGGCGTCGTTTGCGGTGCGCTCTTCCGCCACCGCCGAAGACATGCCGGACGCCTCCTTCGCCGGCCAGCAGGAGACCTTCCTCAACGTGCGCGGCATCGATGCCGTCATGACGGCGGTCAAGCACGTGTTCGCGTCGCTCTTCAACGATCGCGCCATCTCCTATCGGGTGCACCAGGGCTATGACCACAAGGGGGTGGCCCTCTCTGCCGGCATCCAGCGCATGGTGCGCTCCGACCTGGCCGCCTCCGGGGTCATGTTCACCCTGGATACCGAGTCCGGCTTCAACGACGTGGTCTTCATCACCGGCAGCCAGGGGCTGGGGGAGATGGTGGTGCAGGGCGCGGTCAACCCGGACGAGTTCTATGTTCACAAGCCGACCCTGAAAGCGGGGCGTCCCGCCGTGGTGCGCAAGACGCTCGGCTCCAAGCTCATCAAGATGACCTACTCGGATGACGCCGGTCACGGTCGTCAGGTGAAGATAGTCGACACCTCGGATGCCGAGCGCAGCCAGTTCTGCATCAGCAACGACGAGGTGATGGAGCTGGCCAAGCAGGCCCTCATCATAGAGCAGCACTACGGCCGCCCCATGGATATCGAGTGGGCCAAGGACGGTCAGGATGGCAGGCTCTACATAGTCCAGGCTCGCCCGGAAACCGTGCGCAGCCGCCAGGAGGCCAACACCCTCGAGCGTTTTGCCCTCAAGCAATCGGGCAAGGTGCTGATCGAGGGGCGCGCCATCGGCCACAAGATTGGCGCGGGCCCCGCTCGGGTCATCTCTTCCATCAGCCAGATGGACGAAGTGCAGCCCGGCGACGTACTGGTCACCGACATGACGGATCCGGACTGGGAGCCCATCATGAAGCGGGCCTCCGCCATCGTCACCAACCGGGGTGGCCGCACCTGCCACGCCGCCATCATCGCCCGCGAGCTCGGCATCCCGGCCGTGGTGGGCTGTGGCGATGCCACCGATCACATAGCGCCGGGCCAGCTCATCACCGTCTCCTGCGCGGAAGGGGATACCGGCTTCATCTACGACGGCAAGCTCGATTTTGACGTGGCGGTGACCGAGGTGGGCAACATGCCGCGCCTGCCCATCAAGGTGATGATGAACGTGGGCAACCCGGACAGGGCCTTCGACTTCGCCCAGCTGCCCAACTCCGGTGTGGGCCTGGCGCGACTCGAGTTCATCATCAACCGCATGATAGGGGTGCACCCCAAGGCCTTGCTGGAGTTCGACCAGCAGAGCCCGGAGCTCAAGGCCACCATCACCAAGATGATTGCCGGCTACGAGAGCCCGCGGGAATACTATGTGGCCAAGCTGACCGAGGGGATCGCCACCCTGGCCGCCGCCTTCTGGCCGGAGCGGGTCATAGTGCGGATGTCGGACTTCAAGTCCAACGAATACGCCAACCTGGTGGGGGGCCGTGGTTACGAGCCTCACGAGGAGAACCCCATGATCGGTTTCCGTGGCGCGTCGCGCTACATCGCCGACAGCTTCCGTCCCTGCTTTGCCCTAGAATGCGAGGCGATGAAGCGGGTGCGGGATGTGATGGGGCTGACCAACGTCGAGGTGATGATCCCCTTCGTGCGCACGGTCGGTGAGGCGGAGCAGGTGATCGAGATCCTGGCGGAGAACGGCCTGCGCCGTGGCGAGCGGGGGCTGAAAGTCATCATGATGTGCGAGCTGCCCTCCAACGCCCTGCTGGCGGACAAGTTCCTCGAGCACTTCGACGGCTTCTCCATCGGCTCCAACGACATGACCCAGCTGACCCTGGGCCTTGACCGGGATTCGGGCCTCATCGCCCACCTGTTCGACGAGCGTAACGAGGCGGTCAAGGCGCTCTTGGCCATGGCCATCGCCGCCGCCCGCAAGGCGGGCAAGTACGTGGGGATCTGCGGCCAGGGCCCGTCGGATCATCCGGACTTCGCCGCCTGGCTGGTGGAGCAGGGGATCGACTCTGTGTCGCTCAACCCGGATACCGTGGTCGACACCTGGCTCTATCTGGCCGAGCAGCACAAGGCTGGCTGAGCCAGCACAGGCAGCTCCCTACCATAATCCATGGCGGCACCTTCTCGGTGCCGTTTTTTATTACCAATATGGTGCTGTGTTGATGATGCGTTCATGCAAGATGAATTGGACCTAATCTCTCTCGCTCTATATGGGAGTATTATCGCCGGGTGGGCATTGGAGGATGGGGTTGCGGCGGTGTAGTAGCTAAAGACGAGGGGGCCAATGGCCCCCTCGATGACATGACGCCTTCAGTGCGAGGCGTGCTTCACCTGGGCTGCTGCTCGGCGCCGGCCAGTTCGATCTGCACCTTCACGCCTTCCTGCTGGAGCCGGGCGCTGATGGCGTTCAGATCGGTGCCGGGTTTGGCCTCCAGCAGGGCGATGCCGCCACTGCTCTGCTTGAAGCTCAGACCGTGGCGCGTGGCCAGTGCCCTGGCTTGAGGCTCATCGGCTTCGATCAGCAGGGTGCCACTGACGGTGAGCTCGGGGCTGGCGACTCCTTGCAGCAAGACGTCACCGCTGCGCAGGCCAGGTTGTGCCGCCTTGCCATCCAGGCTGCGGGCGACGCGCTTCTTGCTGCCGTTGTCCGGCGTGAGGTAGGTCTGGCCGTTCACCTCTATGGTGCTGTACTGCTTGCCCTCGATAACCACCGACTCTTCGGCCGTGGCCTGAGCGGAAACCGAGGCCAGCAGGCTTGCCAGGGCAAGGCTGAGTAAGCTGTGTTTCATGTTGTGACTCCTGTGCGATTAGAGGGAAGCTGCTTCATGGCCGATCACCCGCAGGGACCAGTTGAGCAGTTGACCCGGCTGGCTGTTGTTGCGCTCGGTCAGGGTTGTGCGGGCGTTGGTGCTGCGATTGAGCAGCGAGACCTGACGAGTGCCGCTGGCGACGTCGGTCACCGCGAGTTGCCACTCGCCCTGGGCCGATTCACCGTAGAACTTGTGGGAGAGCATGCGCATGTCGCGCAGCCCCTTGGTGCGCACATAACCCAGTTGCTGCCGGTCGAGGGATTGACCCACCAGGCTGTTGTTGGGGTTGAGCAGCACGCTGCGGGTGCCGGAGGGCGAGACGAGCTCGATCAGCAGATCGGGCAGCCGCTGGTGATCCAGGCTGACCTGCACCTGCACAGCTTCCACCGTGAGCGCCTGCTCGACCCGGGTGCTGGAGGTGGTCGGGCTGCTGCCCAGATCCGGGATGGCGCCCTGGGCATTGCCCTGCACAGTGACCTTCTGCCACGGCAGCTGTACCAGCGCCGGCAAGGGGTTGTGGGTGGCGGCGCTCGCCAGGGCCTTGTTCACATCGATGAGGCCAAAGCCGTAGGTCGGGTTGAACCAGATCCCGGCGGCGTTGCGCTCCCAGCCTTCCAGCCCTGTCACCCGGCGTTGCTGACCATTGGATGCCGTGTAGCTCAGCGTGACCGCTGCCTGATTGGCATCGATGCGGGTGGCGTTGCGTGCCAGCAGATCCCGCAGATCCCGCACCGACAGGTCCGGATAGGCTGACATCAGCAGCGCCATGGCGCCAGCGGTATTCGGGGTGGCCGAAGAGGTGCCGTTCATGGTGCCGTTGTAGTCACAGCCGGCATCCAGCGCCAGGTTGCCGTGCAGCCGGTTGGCGCTCTGACGATCGGTGCGGTTGTAGCCCAGGTCGCAGCCGGGCAGATCCGTGGTGACCATGGCCGGTGAGGCGGTGCCATACTCGCCGCCCGGGGCCGTCAGGAAGACGTTGCTGCCGACGCTGGAGTAGGAGGAGCGCACGCCGTCTGCGTTGCTGGCACTGACCACCAGGTTCCAGAAGTTGCTGTTGGAAGGATCTATATTGCTGTTTTCAAACGGTAGTCTGAGCTCGCCGCCGGTGCGGTTGAGCACATAGTTGCCGGCGGCAATGCGGCTGAAGCCGTTGCCCGCGGCCTTGATGTAAGCGGCCCCTTGCGTCTTCAGGGTCATCTGCTCGAACAGGCGATCCAGTTGCACCTGGTTGAGCCCGCCGGCCCCCTGGGGGTCGACCAGGCTCATGCCGTAGCTCTGGTTGAAGACGCGGTTGTCGCGGCTGGCCTGGCTGTTGCCGAGGGCATAGAGCCAGTCTTGCTGCAACTGCTGGCTATTGTCGTCGAGCAGGTTGAAGCCTTGCAACTGGGCCCGAGGGGCCACGCCCCGGGTGCCGATGGCGTTGTCGACCGCGGCTATGATGCCGGAGACAGAGGTGCCGTGGGCACTGTCCGGATCGGTCGGCGTCGGATCGTCGCTGCCGGTCACCACGTTACGTGAACCGGGGCGGACGTTGTCGGCGAGATCCGGGTGGGCTATGGCCAGACCGTCGTCCACGACGGCCACATTGATCCCCTGGCCGAGCACCTCTGTGCGGTGGGCCCACCAGAGGTTGAGGTCATTGCCCGCCACGCCGCCACGGGCACTGAAGGCATGCTGGCCACTGTTGAGCAGGTGCCACTGCTGGTCCTGCAAGGGGTTGATGCCGGGCAGGCAGCGCTGTGCGCTGGTGCGGCCGGTATCCATGTCGACTTCTCTGCCGGTGAGGGGGGAACAACCCTCGGCCGCCTGAGCCGAGACGACAGGCAGGGCCGAGAGCAGGGCCGTGATTGCCAATGCTAACGATGTTTTTCTCATTGATAAACTCCATCTTAAGGGCGCACCGTCCGAGGTGCGACGGGCATCTATACATGAGAAAAGACGATTCAAAAGGCTCTCATTTCGGAGTTGAGAGGGGGCTCAAAGAAATCTCATTCGAGCCCATATGGGGGTATCAATGGGGCAGATTACGTGTTTCATTGAGAGTCATTCGCATTCAATGCTAATGATCTTTTTGTCGATAGAAGGGCCTGCTGTCAAGCGCCCCTCACCACCTGCCAAGGCTGCCGCTGGTCGCTATCCCTGTTAAGGTAAGGGCAAAACAGCACTCAGGACGGATCCATGACTCTTTTGCAGTGGCAATCAGCCAGCTTGGCTCTTTACGGCGACCAGACTCTCTTCATCCCCGACCTCACCCTGGCGCCTCAGGCGTGCTGGGCCTTCGTCGGTAGCAACGGCAGTGGCAAGACGGCACTGGCTTCTGCCCTGTGCGGCGAGCTGGCTGTCCGTGCAGGGGGGGTGACTGGCCGGGTGAGGACCGAGCGCCTCTCGTTTGAGTCGCAACAGCGGCTCGGGGAGCTGGACTGGCAGCGGCGCAACACCGACATGCTGGGGGAAGAGGAGGAGGCGGGCTATCGGGTGTCGACCCTGATGCTGGAGGAGGGGGGAGAGGAGGCGCAAGCCCGATCGTTGCTGGCGCGCTTCGGCATCGAGTCTCTGTGGGATCGCCCCTATCGCCATCTCTCGAGCGGGGAGGGGCGCAAGCTGCTGCTGGCCCGCGCCCTGCTGGGACGACCCGAGCTGCTGGTGCTGGACGAGCCCTTCGATGGCCTGGATCAAGGCTCGCGCAGGGATCTGATGTCGCTGTTGGCGCAATTGGTGGCGCAGGGGCAACGTCTGGTGGTGATCGTCAACCGCTTCGACGAGATCCCCCCCTTCGCCAGTCACCTCGGCCTGCTCGGGGAGCGCCGCCTGTTGCTGGCGGGGGAGCGTGACGCCGTGCTCGGCAGCCAGGAGGTGGCCCAGCTGGCACGGGCCGAGGGGCAGAGCCCGCAGCTGCCCCCTCCGCTCCAGGCGCCCACGCCTTTGCCCCCCGGCCCCCGGGTTCAGATGCGCGCCCTGCGCGTCGCCTACGGGGACCAGGTCATCATCGACGGGCTCGACTGGACCATTGCCGAGGGGGAGCACTGGCAACTGGTGGGGCCCAACGGCGCCGGCAAGTCGACCTTGCTCGCCCTCATCACAGGGGATCATCCGCAGGGGTACAGCAATGATCTGCGCCTGTTCGGGGTGCGCCGGGGCAGTGGCGAGAGCATCTGGGAGATCAAGCGCCACATCGGCCTGGTCAGCCCGGCGCTGCACCTGGACTATCGCGTCAGTTGTTCGGTGCAGACGGTGATCCTCTCCGGCTTTTATGACTCCATCGGCCTCTATACCCGCCCGGGGGATCGCCAGCTCGCGCTCGCCAACCAGTGGTTGGCACTGCTGGGGCTAAAGGATCAGGGGGCGCTGCCCTTCCACGCCCTCTCCTTTGGTCAGCAGCGCCTGGTGCTGATTGCCCGAGCCCTGGTCAAGCATCCGCCGCTGCTCATTTTGGATGAGCCCCTGCAGGGGCTGGATCCCTTGAACCGCCACCTGGTGCGGGAGATGGTGGTGCGCCTCATAGGCCAAGGCACCCAGTTGCTGTTCGTCTCCCACCACCCCGAGGATGCGCCCCCCTGCCTCAGCCACCGGCTGAGTTTCGTGCCGGACGGCGCCGGGGGCTATCGCTATCTGCAGGAGAAGCTGGGGAAGGGGTCTGCCTAGGCCTATTTGACGAGTGCCAGTATCTGGCGAAATGCCGGATGGCGGCAATCTCCCATCAGATCAAAGAGGCACATCTCCACCGAGGTGAGGGATGCGCCCCTGGCCGCCAGCTGGCTGATGGCGAGATCCCGGTTGGCTGCGGTGCGGGATGACGTTGCATCCACCACCAAAGAGACCCGGGCGCCGCTGGCCAGCAGCCCCTGCACGCTCTGGTAGACGCAGATATGGGCCTCGATGCCGCATACCAGCCAGTGGCCGACCCCGGTTCCGGCCAGGGCGGTGGCGACCGTCGGCTCCCCCAGGGCGCCGAAGCTGAACTTCGGCAGCACAAGGGCGCCTGCCTGCTGCGGCTGCAACTCGGGCACTGTGGCCCCGAGCTTGTCCGGGTTCTGCTCCAGCCAGACAACCGGCAACCCCAGCGCCTTGGCTCCCTGCACCAGTCGGGCCGTGTTGGCGATGAGCGACTCGCTCCCCTCGACCAGACGGGCCAGCTTGCCCTGGATATCGACGACCAACAGGCCAGTGCTGCGGCGTTCAAGCATGATTTTCTCCTTTGTTTGTGGCGAGTTTCCTGGCCCCGAGGTCAACGACGCCGGGCTTCTGCTGACAAGCTGCACGGCGCCTCTTCACGGGTTCGCCATGCCAGGGGGGTCAAGGTAGGCCAGCACCTCTATGTTGTTGCCGTCCGGATCGCGCAGGAAGGCGGCGTAGTAATTGGGGGCATAGTGGGGGCGCAGTCCCGGCTGCCCGTTGCAGGCAAAACCGGCCCTGACACCAGCCTGATAGAACTCATCCACCTGCGCAGCGCTGCTGGCTGTGAAAGCGAGATGACAGGGGGCACCCTGTTCGCCCCGCTCTATCAGGAAGCCCACCTTGTCGTGACCAACCCGGCCGAAACCTGCGGCGTCTTTGTCTACCCATTTGAGTGCTATCAAGAGGGGGGCCAGCACGGTTTCATAGAAGCGTCGGCAGTCGTCGAAGTGCACCACCTTGATTTCAACATGATCGAACACAACCACTCCTTGTGCTGCCTGGATGAAGGGGAGAGGCAATATGGTCACCTAGGCGCCACCAGCCGGATCCCCGGGGTGATGGGTATCGAATGACCACAATAGGCCAGTTGTGCCTCAAGCGGGGAGGGGGCAAACGCGATAACTGCGTGCGTTGTCAAAGATTTTCAGCTCGAGGCCGGAGGGACTTCACCGCCATCTGGCCAAGCTTGCCCGGTTTTGTTGCTTGGCGAAGTCGAAGGGCTCTGCTATGGTGGTCGCAATTAGCCATTTGGATGGCTAGATGGTCGTGGTGTCACCCTTGATGATGACCCCGCCGACCGCCCACCGTTTTGATGATCATGTTGACAGGGAGTTTCTATGCAGCGTCGTTCCTTCTTCACCCTCTCCGCCCTGGCCCTGCTTGCCGGCAGCCTGCCGTTGTCCGCCTTTGCCCTCGATGAGGCCAAGAAAGAGATCGTCATCGGCACCACGGTCGGGGACTTTGCCGACATGGTGACCGACGCCATCAAGCCCCAGCTCGAAGCCAAGGGCTACCAGGTCAAACTGGTGGAGTTCACCGATTATGTCAGCCCCAACATCGCCCTGGCGGACGGGTCGCTTGACGTGAACTGCTTCCAGCACAAGCCCTATCTGGAGAGCTTCGCCAAGGACAGGGGGCTGTCGCTTGCCCCCATCACCCAAGTACCGACCGGCCCCATGGGGCTCTATGCCGGCAAGCTGGGGGATCTCAAGGCCCTGAAAGAGGGGAGCACGGTCGCCATTCCCAACGACCCGAGCAACCAGGCCCGCGCCCTGCTGATGCTGCAGGACCTGGGCTGGATCACCCTCAAAGAGGGGATCAACCCCCTCAAGGCGAGCGAATTCGATGTGGTGAAGAACCCGCATGACATCAAGCTGGTGCTGCTGGAGGCGGCGCAGCTGCCCCGCTCCCGTGAAGACGTGGACTTCACCGTGATCAACGGCAACTATGCCGCGTCCAGTGGCATCCCCTTCAGCGAGGGGCTCTTCCTCGAGCGCAGCTATGACTTCATCAACTGGGTGGTGGTCAAGAGTGCCGACGCGGACAAGCCCTTTGCCAGGGACGTGGCGGCCGCCTACAACTCCCCCGAGTTCAAGGCCTATGCCGCCAAGCGCTTCGTCGGTTACAAATACCCCGAAGGCTGGCAGGTTCCCGCCAAGGGGTGAGCGCCACGCTGGCGCGGGCAAGATGAGAACGGGCACCCCAGGGTGCCCGTTTCTATTGCGCCGTCTTGGCCACGAGGGGATGACGGCGCAGCCACCAACAGGCGGCCGGCAGGGCGGTGAGGCCGCCGAGCAGGGCGCTGGCCAGCAGGTCCCGGGGCCAGTGCATGCCCAGCAGCAGGCGCGAGAGGGCGACCGCCAGGGCCCAGATCGGCAGCAGCCAGGCCAGGCGCGGCGCCCGCGCCAGCCAGAGGAGGCCGAAGAACTGGGCCAGGCTCATGGCCGCTATGGTGTGCCCCGAGGGGAAGGCGTAGTTGACCTCGTGGCGCCAGTGCCGGGCCAGCCAGTCGGGCAGGGCCAGCCATTGGCTGGCTGCGAAGACCTGTTCGGCGCGCACAGCCTGCTCGGCGC
The DNA here is from genome assembly GCF_000819765.1 of Aeromonas bivalvium. Classification (GTDB taxonomy): domain Bacteria; phylum Pseudomonadota; class Gammaproteobacteria; order Enterobacterales; family Aeromonadaceae; genus Aeromonas; species Aeromonas bivalvium. The sequence continues at coordinate 135,569 of NZ_CDBT01000010.1, read as the reverse complement.
CGTAGAAGTGGCTCATGGCGGGGATCAACCCTTGCTCATTGAGCCAGATGAAGTAGGGCCTTGGCTCCTGGGTCAAGAGCTTGAGGCCGCTCTTTATGGCAAGGTCGGCGCCCAGCACCGCCAGGAGAGCCGCGGCCAGGGTCAGCAGGGCGGCGGGGGAGAGAGCGAGCTTGCGCCAGCTGACGAGCAGCAGTCCCGTCAGGGTCAGCCCCAGGCCCGGCAGATCGACGCTGCGGCTCAGCCAGTAGGGCAGTTGCAGCCAGGGGGCGCTCAGGGTATCGCTCATGAAGAGTGGCGGCAGGGCGCACAGCAGCAGCAGGGGCAGGAAGAGGAGGGCGCCATGGCCGAGCAGGGCACGGCGGCAGAGGCCGGATGAAGGCGGCGCGGCGCGAGGGAAGCGGGGGGCATGGGGCATGGGCGAGGGACCGGCGTGAGGTGGACTGGCCTGCCCGCGTCACGGCGGGCGGCATGGCGGCGAGCCGGCATCTGCGCCCGGGCTGGCCGTGAAGGGAGCATTGTGCCAGCCGGCTCGTCAGGATCAAGGCGCCGGGGGCGTTTGTCATCTCCCGTTACAGTTTTTCAGGCCGCTGGGGCGGGGAACCGTGCAACCAGGGCATCGCCCCTTGCCGTTGCCGAGGCAGTTGCCCGCAGCGGATGGGGTCATCTGCCCCGGGGCGCAGATCGGGCTGAACTCTTGGCGCGCTTTGGGCTAGAATGGCCGACCCGCCGGGCGGGCCCGTGTCCGCGGTCCATCGAGAGTGAGAGTCAGGAGAAGTGCCATGCGAATGCCCATGCGAATCGTGGTCGACGAAAACATGCCCCATGCCCAGGCGCTGTTCGCCGAATTTGGCGAGGTGATCCCCCTGGCGGGGCGGCAGATCTGCGCGGCGGATCTCAAAGACGTGGACGCCCTCATGGTGCGCTCCATCACCCGGGTGGACAGGGCCCTGCTCGCCGACTGCCCCAGACTGCGCTTCGTGGGCACCGCCACCATAGGGACGGACCATGTGGACAAGGCGCTGCTGGCCGAACGGGGCATCCCCTTCGTCAGCGCCCCCGGCTGCAACAAGGTGTCGGTGGGGGATTATGTCCTCTCCGCCCTGTTGGTGCTGGCGGAGCGCCATGAGCTCGACCTTGGTCGGATGAGCCTGGCCGTGATCGGCGCCGGCAACACCGGCGAGTGTGTGGCGGGCAAGGCGCAGGCGCTCGGCATGAAGGTGCTTCGCTGCGATCCGCCGCGGGCACGCCAGGAAGGGGCGAGCGGCTTTGTCGATTACCAGACCGCGCTCTCGGCCGACATCGTCAGCTTCCACGTGCCCATCACGGAGCAGGGGCAGGATGCCAGCTTCCACCTGCTGGGGGCGAAGGAGATCGCCCGGTGTCCCGCGGGGCAGATCCTCATCAACGCCTCCCGTGGCGAGGTGTGGGACAATGAAGCCCTGCTCGTCCGCCAGCAGGGGGCCGCTCCGTTGCGACTGGTGATGGACGTGTGGGAGAAGGAGCCCGAGGTGCTGGCCGCCCTGGTGCCCCACACCGAGCTGGCCACCCCCCACATCGCCGGTTACAGCCTGGAGGGCAAGGCGCGCGGCACCTGGATGCTCTATCAGGCCCTCTGCCAGCAGGAGGGGCGCCAGCCCCGGGCCGAGCTGGAACGGCTGCTGCCCGCGCCGGACGTGACCGAGCTCAGCCCGGGGCGGGCGGCGGATCAGGCGCTGATCAAGCAGCTGGTCCACCTCATCTATGATGTGCGCCGCGACGATGCCCGCTTTCGGGCGCGCCTCGCCATCCCGGGCAGCTTCGACGAGCAGCGCAAAGGATATCCGGAGCGGCGCGAGCTCTCCTCCCTGCGCCTGACGGGCCCCTTTGGCGAGGATCCGGCCCTGGCGGCCCTGGGGTTTCGCACCCAGGCCTGATGCCAGGGGCGGCCCTCAACGATTAACGAAACAGGCAGGATCATCCCTGCGACGGGCGTGCCTTCGGGGGCGCCTACCCCTTTGACAGGAGAGAGCAATGAGTCAGCAGTTCAACGTAGCGGTATTGGGCGCAAGCGGCGCCGTGGGCCAGGCCATGATCGAGGTCCTGGAGGAGCGCAACTTCCCGGTGGCCAGTCTCTATCCCCTGGCCTCCAGCCGCAGCGCCGGTGATGTGGTGCGCTTTGGCGGCAAGAACCTCGACATCCTGGATGTGGAGGAGTTTGACTGGAGCCGGGTCGAGCTGGCCCTCTTCTCCGCCGGGGCCGAGGTCTCCGCCAAGTGGGCGCCGATTGCCGCCGAGCACGGCTGCATCGTCATCGACAACACCTCCTGCTTCCGCTACGAGGAGGATGTGCCCCTGGTGATCCCCGAGGTGAACCCCCATGCTCTGGCCGATTTTCGCAATCGCAACATCATCGCCAACCCCAACTGTTCCACCATACAGATGCTGGTGGCCCTCAAGCCCCTGCACGATGAGGTGGGCATTGCCCGCATCAATGTGGCGACCTATCAGTCGGTCTCGGGCTCCGGCAAGGAAGGGGTGAGCGAGCTGGCCGGCCAGACCGCCAAACTGCTCAACGGCCTGCCGGTGGAGCCGAGCCTCTACCCGCAGCAGATCGCCTTCAATCTCATCCCGCAGATCGACGAGTTCACCGACAACGGCTACACCCGCGAAGAGATGAAGATGGTGTGGGAGACCCAGAAGATCCTGGGAGATGCCAGCATTGCCGTGAACCCCACCTGCGTGCGGGTCCCCGTCTTCTACGGTCACGCCGAGGCGCTGCACGTCGAGCTGCACCAGCCCCTGGATGCCGAGCAGGTCAAGGATCTGCTGCGGGCCGCCCCCGGGGTGCGTCTGTTCGACGAGGAGGAGGGCTACCCGACCCCGGTTGGCGACGCCACCGGCCAGGACGAGGTGATGGTGGGGCGCATCCGCCAGGATATTTCTCACCCCAGCGGTATAAATATGTGGATCGTGGCCGATAACGTTCGTAAGGGCGCGGCGACCAACAGCGTGCAGATCGCAGAGCTGCTGATCCGCGACTACCTGTAAGTTCCCATTGACACTCGGTCTCCCGACAAGGGGGGCCGAGTGTGATCGGAGTGGCAGGAAGTGGCTCCGACATTCCCCCTTAATATCAATTAATTAACTTTGCCCTTACACTCGGGGCGTTTTGGGGCTAATTGCGTCGGATGACTGGCTTGGCGCCCAAGCCTGATTTATATTGAACCGACTGTTTTGAGGCAACTATCCAGATTTTTCAATGTGATAGGCCGTCATACGAAGGAACGAACATGGGACAATCCCGCATAACACTGGCGACGCTGCTTGCGTTGGGTCTGCTCAATACCGCCTCTGCGACTGCCGAGGAGGCAGGCCGGGATCCCTTCTTCGTGGAACTCAGGGGCCCTGACGAACCCGTCAGCCAGCCCGTACCGCCGAGCCAGCCCGTCCCCAGGGCCTTGCCCCAGTCCCAGCCGGTGCGTCAGCCGCAACCCGTGGCCGCCCAGGCGCAGAGCGGGAGGCGTTACGGCCCGGTCCGTCCCACCGACACCCTCTGGAGCCTCGCCAGCAGGCACAGGCCCAGTAGCCGGGTCAGCGTCTACCAGACCATGGTGGCCATCTATGACAAGAACCCGACCAGTTTCGCCGATGGCAACATCAACCACATACTGGTGGGGTCGAGCATCACGCTGCCCAGCGAAGCCGAGGCGCGCCGCCACACGGATGCCCAGGCCCGGCAACGCTTCAACAGCGACAACGCCAGCTGGAAGGGGCTGAGCCCCAAATATCTGGCCAGCAAACAGAGCGCCCAGCCCGCGGCCCCCGCCAAACCGGCCAGCAAGCCGGTGGTGAAGGCCGCTCCCCAGCCGGTTGCCGCGGCCAAGGCCGTGGCTGCCACCAAGGCACCCGCAACGCAGGCCGCCCCGCTGCCGAGCGCAGCCCCGACCAAGGCCACCGACAGCCCCGCCAAGGCTGCGGGAGCGGCCCTGGCGGTGGCCCCCGTACTGGCCAGCGCCGCCAGCAGCGCCCCGGCTCCCCTGCCGGTGGCCACCGAGACGGTGCAGGCCAAGCCGGGCACCGAGATGGCCCTGGCCCTGGAAGATGCCAATGCCCAGCTCGGTCAGGTGACCGAGATGAACCACAGGCTCAAGCTGCGGCTGCAATCCCTCACCGAAGAGGTGGAAACCCTCAAGGCCCAGCTGCAAGATCAGCTGGCCCTGCAAAAAGAGGTGGCCGAGCTCAGGGCCAATCCCGTGCCCCCCGTGGTGGCGCCGCCCGCCCCCCGCAACTGGCTGACCGACCTGCTCGCCTCTCCGCTCAATCTGGCCATGATCATCCTGCTGCCCGTGCTGCTGGTGCTGGCCCTGGTGACGCTCTGGCTGCGGGCCCGGGCGCGGCGCGAGCTGGAGGAGCAGGAGAAGAACCTGGCGGAGACCACCTCTGTGGTGATGGGCCAGGAGACGAGCGAGTTCGATCAGCTGATCGGCGCCGACATCGACGAGGAGCCACTGAGCCGCCCCGAGCCTGCGCCCGCCTCCGTCCCCGATACCGAGGTGCCGGACGATCTGGAGCTGGTCTTCAGCGACGAGGGGGAGCAGGCCCGGGATCTGCGGGATCCGGATCTGGTGCCCGAGCTGGATCTCGCCGCCGACGAGCGCTTTGAGCGGCCCCAGCGTCCAGAGATGGATCTGGCCGGCGAGTTCAACCCCGCCGCCGATGAGGCACTGATGAGCGAGGAGGAGCTGCAAGCGGCCCTGTTCGCCGATCTCAATGCCGAACTCGATGGGGAAGACGATCGCCGCGCCAGGGATGAGGCCGGGCGGGATGAGGATGACAGCCTGCCCGAGCTCGACTTCAGCGATTTCGACACCAGCCTGGACGACGAGCCGGCGCCGAGCGAGCACAAGCCGTCCCCCAGCGCGGAGGAGCTGCTGGCCGAGTGGGGCATGGCCCCCGAGACGGCGGATACCCCAGCGCCGGCCAGGGATCCCAACGAACTGGCCCTGGCGGACTTTGAGGATGCGTTCGACGATGTCGAGCCGAGCCAACCCCTCAAGCCCCGCGCCGAGGCAGCCGCCGACGACTTCGTCGAGATAGACAGCCTGCTGGCGGAGGCCGAGGCGAACCAGAGCGAGCAGGAGCCCTATCAGGGGTTCTCCCTGGACGTGGGACTGGATGGCTTCCCCGAGGTGTTGCCCGAGTCTGGTGGCTTCGACGTGGATGCCGATGACGGCGGGGTGGGGGCCAAGCTGGATCTGGCCCGGGCCTATCTCGAGATCGACGACAAGGAGAGTGCCCGCGAGCTGCTGGTGGAGGCGGCCGAGCAGGGCAACGATCACCAGCGCAGCGAGGCCGAGAAGCTGCTCAAGCGGCTGGCCTGATCGCCGGATGCCAACAGGGCGACCCCAGGGGCGCCCTTCTTTTTGGGACATTTGTGCCTGTGTGCGTATAATTCGCCGCGTTTTCTCTCAAAGACAGTGTGACCCATGCGAATTGCCCTAGGTATTGAATATGACGGCAGCCGGTATTTTGGCTGGCAGCGCCAACGAGAAGTGATCAGCGTCCAGCAGGAGCTGGAGAAGGCCCTCAGCCGCATCGCCAACCACGAGGTGGCCATACAGTGCGCCGGGCGCACCGATGCCGGTGTCCACGCCACCGGCCAGGTGATCCATTTCGATACCCATGCCGTTCGCAGCGAATCCGCCTGGACCCTGGGGCTCAACTCCAACCTGCCCCCGGACATAGGGGTACGCTGGGTCAAGGAGGTGGACCAAGGGTTCCATGCCCGTTTCAGCGCCACGGCCCGTCGCTACCGTTATGTCATCTACAACCACAACTATCGTCCCGCCATCCTCGGCAGCGGCGTCAGCCACTACCACGAGCCCCTGGATGCCGACCTGATGCACCTGGCGGGGCAGAGCCTGCTCGGGGAGCGGGACTTCAGCTCGTTTCGCGCCGTGGGGTGCCAGTCCAAGAGTCCCTGGCGCAACGTGACCCACCTGTGTGTCAGCCGCTCCGGTCCCTATATCGTGCTCGACATCAAGGCCAACGCCTTCTTGCACCACATGGTGCGCAACATCACCGGCTCCCTGCTGCTGGTGGGGCAGGGGCAAAAACCCGTGGAGTGGATTGCCGAGGTGCTGGCCGCCAAGGATCGCAACCTGGCGGGGCCCACCGCCAAGGCGGGCGGCCTCTATCTGGTGGACGTCGATTATCCCGCCGAACAGGGCCTGCCCCGGCTGCCGCTCGGCCCGCTCTGGCTGCCGGACTCGGCACCGGGTACGACCAGTTTTTAGTAACTGCGCCCGAAAAATTGTGGTTTAATGATCCGTCGTTTATTGCCACCGAGCCGATAAGTCATTGAACAATCAAGGCTCGGTGCGTTTTGTCAGGCACAAAAGCATTAAGGAATTCCATGAGCTGGCTTGAGAAGATCCTTCCCAAGAGCAAGATCACTACCCCCCGTCGTCACAACATTCCGGAAGGGGTGTGGACCAAGTGCGGATCTTGTGAACAGGTGCTCTACCGGGCAGAGCTGGAGCGCAACCTCGAGGTGTGCCCCAAGTGTAATCATCACATGCGCATCAGCGCCCGTGCCCGCCTCGAGTGTTTCCTCGACGTAGAAGGTCGCAGTGAAGTCGGCGCCGAGCTGGAGCCGCAAGACATATTGAAGTTCAAGGATTCCAAGCGCTACAAGGATCGTCTGTCCACCGCCCAGAAAGAGACGGGGGAGAAGGATGCGCTGGTGGTGATGAAGGGGACCCTCAAGGGGGTGCCGGTCGTCGCCTGTTCGTTCGAGTTTTCCTTCATAGGCGGCTCCATGTCCTCCGTGGTCGGTGCCCGCTTCGTGCGCGCCGTCGAGGAGAGCATCAAGGAGGGCCGCGGCCTGGTCTGCTTCTCCACCTCGGGTGGGGCGCGGATGCAGGAAGCCCTGTTCTCCCTGATGCAGATGGCCAAGACCAGTGCGGCGCTCGACAGGCTCACCAAGGCGGGCCTGCCCTACATCTCGGTGCTGACCGACCCCACCATGGGCGGCGTCTCCGCCAGCCTGGCCATGCTGGGTGACATCAACGTGGGCGAGCCCAAGGCGCTGATCGGCTTCGCTGGCCCCCGCGTCATCGAGCAGACAGTGCGCGAGAAGCTGCCGGAAGGCTTCCAGCGTTCCGAATTCCTGCTGGAGAAGGGCGCCATCGACATGATCGTCGACAGGCGCGAGATGCGGGACCGTCTGGCCAGCCTGCTGGCCAAGCTGATGAACACCCAGGTCATCGAAGACTGAACATGAGTTCGCACATGCAACAATCTCAAAGCCGGTCGCTGGTCGACTGGCTTTCTTATTTGGAGCAGATCCATCCGGTCAACATCGACATGGGTCTGACACGGGTCGGTGAGGTGGCGCGGCGCATGGGCTTGACCCGGCTGCCCGGCAAGGTGCTCACTGTGGCGGGCACCAACGGCAAGGGGTCCTCCTGCGCCATGGCCGCCAGCATACTGATGGCCGCGGGCTACCGGGTGGGGGTCTACTCCTCTCCCCACCTGCTGCGCTTCACCGAGCGGGTACGGGTCAATGGCCAGGAGCTGGCCGACAGCGAGCACTGCGCGGCGTTTGCCGAGGTGGAAGCGGCCCGGGGCGAGATTGCCCTCACCTTCTTCGAGTTCGCCACCCTGGCCGCCCTCTGGCTGTTTCGCCGCCATGCCCCCGATGTGGTGCTGCTGGAAGTGGGACTGGGGGGGCGGCTCGATGCCACCAATGTGGTGGAGTCGGATGTGGCCATGATCACCTCCATCGCCCTGGATCACTGCGACTGGCTCGGGGATACCCGGGAGGCGGTGGCGGTGGAAAAAGCCGGCGTCTATCGGGCGGGCAAACCCGCCATCAGCGGCGAGCCCCATCCCCCTGCCACCATCGCGAGCGAGGCGGCGCGCATCAAAGCCTCCTTGCGCCAGGTGGGCCGTGACTTCCACGGCGATGAGCACGATGCTGACTGGGATTATCACGGCCAGCACCACTGGCCGGGATTGCCCAAACCGGCCCTGCCGCTGATGAACGCGGTCACAGTGCTGGCGGCGTTGGAGTCCCTCGGCCTGCCGCTGCCCGAGCCCGCCATCCGCGAAGGATTGGCAAACGCCAGGCTGGCGGGGCGGATGCAGCGGCTGCAGAGCGAGCCCCTGGTCATCGTCGATGTGGCCCACAATCCGCACTCGGCGGCTTACCTGGCCAGCCAGCTGCGCCAGATCCCCTGTCAGGGGCGGCGTCTGGCCGTGGTCGGCATGCTCAAGGACAAGGACATGGCGGGATCGCTCGCCGAGCTCGATGGCCTCATCGACCACTGGTATCTGGCGAGCCTGACCGGCCCGCGCGGGGCGACGGCGGCCCTGCTTGCCGATGCCCTGGGTCAGGATGGCGCGGCGCAATATGACGCCGTGTCAGAGGCTTACCGGCAGGCCCTGGCCGACGCGAGTCCCAGCGATATGGTCATTGTCTTTGGTTCGTTTTACACTGTCGCCGACATTTTGGCGATACAGCCGGTCTGAGCGCCCCAGGGCGACGCACCGGACAGCAACACAAGGGTAGGAGTAAGGTTTGGCTTCCAAGTTCCAAAACAGATTGGTGGGCACTGTGATCCTGGTGGCCCTGGTGGTGATCTTCTTGCCGGACATGCTCGATGGCCAGAAGCTGGCCCAGAAGGATGAGTCGTTCGCCACCATACCGCTGCGCCCCGAGCTCGAACCCGCCAAGCCCGCCCTGCAGGTCTCCGCCACCAGCACCCTGCCCGAGCAGCACGCGGCGAGCCAGCAGCAGGCGGCCGCCGCCGAGCAGTGGCAGGTGGAAGAGGTGCCCGATCCCATGACGTTGGGCCAGCAGGGCCAGGCAACCCAGCCGCCGGCAGTGCAGCCGGCAGTACAGCCAGCGACGACCAAGCCTCAACCCAAGCCTGAGGTGGTGGCCAAAAAACCGGAACTGCCCAAGCCTGTGGTCAAACCCGAGCCGGCCAAACCGGTGGAGGTGGCCAAACCGGCCCCCAAACCGCAAGCCGGTCAGATCAAGACCATGGACGATCTGTTGCAGAGCAAGCAGCTGGTGGCCAAGGCCCCCGAGCCGGCCCAGGGCAGCTGGATCCTCCAGCTCGGCGCCTTTCGCAACAAGGACAGCGTCAATGCCCTGGTGGGCAAGCTGAGGGCGGCGGGTTATTCGGCCCACACAGTGCCCCGTACCCCGGTGCAGGGGCAGATCAACCGGGTCTTCATCGGGCCGGATGTCTCCAGGGCCAAGTTGCAGGGGATACAGAGCAAGGTGAGCCAGTTGACCGGGCTGAGCGGTTCTGTGGTGGCCTACAACCCCTGAATCGCCTCGCTTTGCATGAAAAAGACCGCGCCCTGGCGCGGTCTTTTTCATGGCGGTCAGCCCATCAGATGCACTTCACCGGCTTGGGCAGGCCGGCAATCTTGGTGGCCTGCTTGGCGGGTCCTTGCGGGAACAGCTTGTAGAGGTAGCGGCTGTTGCCCTTCTGGGGGCCATACTGCTTCTCCATCGCCTTGACCAGGGCGCGGATGGCAGGGGAGGTGTTGAACTCCAGGTAGAAGGCCCGCACGAAGCGCACCACCTCCCAGTGGGGCTCCTCCAGCACTATGCCTTCCTGCTCGGCCAGCACAGGCGCCAGCGCCTCGCTCCAGTCGTCCACATTGAGCAGATAGCCCTTGGCATCGGTCGCGATGGTGCGCCCGTCAACTATCAGCACCGGATTGTCAGCCATGATGCCTCCTTGGGGCAACTCAGGATGGGGTCGGCATGGTAGCGCCTTGGGTCGCCGTGAGCAACCGGCTCTGGTTGGCCAGGGCGAGCAGCTCGTCCGCCAGCTGGCTGATGAGGGTGAGCTGTTGGCTCAGCATCAGCTGCTCCTCCGTGCTGTCCGGAGCGGGCAGGGGGCAGGGGCCCTGCTCCTCCTGGGGGGCCTCCCCGGCCAGCTGTCCCGCCGCCTGGGTCAGGGTATGACTCAGGTGGCGACTGATCTGCGCCAGCCCTGTGATGGGCTCAAGCTGATCCCGGTGGGCGCCCAGCGCCGAGATGTAGGAGAGCAGGGCGTGGTTGCGCCAGGTGAGGGTGAAACAGAGGTCGAGGAAGCGGCGGCGCTTGCTCGGCTCCACCAGCATGCTCTGCCAGGCCATGGCCAGCTCGCTGTCGGCCAGATGGGCCTCCTTGCGGGCGATGCGATAGGCCAGGGACTCATCGCGGCGCAGGTGCAGGCTGGCAAGCACCGCCGAGAGATACCTGGCGTTGGCCGACAGGGAGTTGGCGATGAGCTGGGGCAGGCGCTTGTATTGCCAATCCGGCCACAGCCAGGCCACCAGGGCGTAGGAGAGCAGGCAGCCGAGCAGGGTATCGAGCAGGCGCGGCCCCAGGATGGCGAAGCCGATACCGTCCAGCAGGTTGAAGGCCATCAGCACATAGAGGGTGATGAAACAGACGGCGGCGCTGTAGTTGCTGCGCACCTGGGTGAAGAAGAGGAAGGCGGCGAGCCCCATCACCACCAGCTGGCCGTGCAGGCTGGGCAGCAGCCAGAGCACGGGTACCCCGATCAGCAGGCCGATGAAGGTGCCGAGCATCCGCTGCATCAGGCGGCGCCGGGTCGCGCTGTAGCTGGGCTGGCAGACGAACAGCACGGTCAGCAGGATCCAGTAGCCCTTGTCCAGCTCGAACGTCTGCAAGATGCCGTAGCCCACCACCAGTCCCAAAGAGAGGCGCAGGGCGTGGCGAAACACCATGGAGTCCAGGCTAAGATGCTGGCGCAGCAAGGCCAGCAGGGGCCTGGGGGCTGGCCGGGCCAGGGGAGGCAGCGGCGCCGGTACTGCCGCCGGGTTTTGCAGCTCCTCGGCACTCGCCAGCAGCCCGTTGATGCTGGCCAGGTTGCGGCGCAGAAACTTCATGGGGGTGAGCAGGCTCTGGGGGTAGTGCTGCTTGAGGTGGGTGAATTCGAGCTGATCCTCCAGGGCTTCCAGGGTCCAGCGGATGCGCTTGGGGTGATGATAGGGCTCATGGACCAGGATGGCGTAACCCAGTTGCTGGCACGCCTGGGCCAGTTGCTGCAATACCTCCTGAAAACCAGCGATGACCCTGCCTTGCTTGAGATCGGCCTCGAGCCGGCTGTAGGGGTAATGGCTGGAGGTGGCCCGCTCGTGGATCTCCAGGGCCAGCAGATAGAGGCGAAGCAGGCCGGCCAGCTCGGGGGCAGCCTGGGCCCGCTGGCTATGGAGGCGGGCATTGAGCGCCGTCTTGGCCAGATTCAGGGAACCGACCAGATTGATGTTGAGCTGGGCCAGATTGTGGCGGATGGCCTGGGCGCCGTGCTCGTCGGCCGGGAAGAAGCGGGATTTCTCCTCCAGATAGCGAGAGAGGGCGAAATAGCTCTGGGCGAGCTGCTCGTGCAGCGTCTTGTAGGGCAGCAGCCAGAGCCAGAGCAGCGACACCAGCCCGTACCAGAGGGCACCGGCACCGAGCGCCAGGGGCTGGTAGAAGAGGTCCGGCGCCTTGGCGGCCCCCAGCATGGTGTAGATGGCGACGAGCAGGGAGCCGAAGCTGATGGTGGCGTAACGTTGTCCGAGCGCCCCCACCATCACGAAGAGGAAGGTGGAGCTGGCCAGGCCGAGGGCGAACAGCCAGGGGGTGGGGAAGAGGTACTGCACGCACAAGGAGGCAAACAGGAAACAGACCAGGGTCATGGCCAGGTTCTTGACCCGGCCCCACAGGCTGTCGTCTGTTTCGGCGATGGCTCCGGCCACCACCCCGAGGGAGAGCAGCACGGTGAGCTGGATATCGCCGGTGCCGAGGGCGATGGCGAGCAGGCCCAGCATGGCGATGAGCACCTTGAGGGCGAAGTAGACATGGCTGTCGGTCAGCAGGCGGCGCAGCAGGCCGGAATATTCCACTGGCATGGGGTGAAGCGGTCTCTCTGGCGGTCGAGGCAGTGAGTGTAACGGAGCGGTGACCAAATGGCCCTGATTTGGATCAGGGCGCGCACCGGCAAGTCATAAAAAACCCCGCCGAAGCGGGGTTTTTCATCAGTTGCGGTTGCCGCCAAGCAGGCTCAGCAGACTCAGGAAGATGTTGTAGATGGAGACATACAGGGTCACGGTGGCGGAGATGTAGTTGGTCTCGCCGCCGCGCACTATCTGCTGGGTGGTCAGCAGGATGGCACCGGAGGAGAACAGCATGAACATGGCGGACAGGGCCAGGCTCAGGGCGCTCATCTGCAGGAAGATGTTGGCGACCATGGCCACCAGCAGCACCCAGAAACCGACGAACAGCATGCCGCCGATGAAGGAGAGGTCACGCTTGGTGGTCAGGGCATAGGCCGACAGACCGAAGAAGGTGAGCGCGGTGCCGCCAAGGGCCGTCATCACTATCTCGCCGCCGCCGTTGTTCATGTACATGTTGATGATGGGGCCCAGGCTATAGCCGAGCAGGCCGGTCAGGGCGAAGGTGAACACCAGCCCCATGCCGTTGTCACGGTTCTTCTCGGTCAAAAACATCAGACCGTAGACACCGACCAGGAAGATGGCCCAGTGCAGGGGCGGCATGTTCATCACGGTCGCTACCCCGGCAACCACGGCGGAGAAGCCAAGAGTGAGGGAGAGCAGCATATAGGTATTGCGCAGCACCTTGTTGGTGTCGCGCACGGCACCCTGGGTGCCGGTGTAGATAGAACGGGTATCCATCTTGATGTCCTCTTGAGTTCCGGGGTGAAGCGATCGGTTGTGCTTCGTTAACGCATTGTATGCACTGAATGTGTGGATGACGAGCGCTGATTTCAAGGCCCCCACCCGTGTCGGCTCCCACTATTGCAAGGCAAACATGTATTGTGCATGAACGAGGGGGCGAAGGCGCGGCCTCAGCCCGAGGGCTCGGCCAGGGCGGTGATGGCGCCGCCCTTGTCGCAATACATGGCTCTATCGGCCTGGATGAGCCATTGCTCCGCGCTCCAGCCGCGCTGATAGTGGCTGACGCCTATGCTGATCCCCACCTGGATGGGATGGCCATCCAGATCGAATGGGGCCGACATGGCCAACCGCAGCAGTTCGGCCATGTCATGGGCCTGCTTGAGGTTGTAGCCCGGCAGCAGCAGGATGAATTCGTCCCCTGCCAGGCGGGCGAAGAAGCACTGATGGGCGATGGCGTCGTTGATCCGGCGAGCCAGCTGACAGAGGATGGCATCCCCCTGGCTGTGGCCGAAGCTGTCATTGATGCGTTTGAAGTCATCGAGATCGCAAAACAGCAGGCAGCCGGGGGAGGGCTGGGCTATCTGCTGGCGCAGCTTGTTCATCAGGCTGAGGCGATTGGGCAGACCCGTGAGGGGATCGCGCTGGGCGAGCTGCAGGATCTCCTGCTCGCGCTGCTTGCGCAGGGCAACTTCCCGGCTCAGGCGCTCGTTGCACAGCCAGAGGTAGAGGGCCAGCACCAGGATCAGGGCGGTGGCGGCCAGGCTCAGCATGAACCAGGGGCGCCAGAATACCCATTGCGCCGAGGGGACATGGTAGAGAAAGCTGGCCAGGGAGACATTGCGCTTGATGAGGCCTATCTCCACCAGCTGGTTGAGGATGTGCTCGAAGCGGGCCGGGTTCATGTAGCCAATCTCCACATAGAGCGGCTGTATCATCTCCTTGCTCACCTGGAGCTCGTACTCCATGTGGGCCTGAGTGCGGTTGACCCCGTACTGCTCGCGCAGCAGGTTGATCGCCTCCTGGGGATGGGCCAGGGCATATTGCCAGCCCCGCAGGCTGGCGGCGCGAAAGCGTTCGACCCGATCCGGGTGTTTGGCCTGATTGGCCTGGGTGGTGAACAGGATGTCGCTGTAAAAATCCACCCCGTAGTTGCGCGGGCTGATGACGGAGACGGGCACCCCCAGCTCCTCCAGATAGAAGGGCTCGTTGCTGAGGTAGGCGTTGAAGATGTCGACCCGCCGCTCCAGCAGATCGTGGATGTTGACCGAGGTCTGCAGCGGGATCAGCTCGTCTTCGCGGATCCCCTGATAGAAGAGGGTGGCCAGCAGCTCGGCATCCTGGTGGCCGGGGAACATCATGATCCGTTTGCCCCGCATGTCGGCAAGGGTGAGAATATTGCTGTCGCGCCGGGCGAGGAAGACGGAAGGGGAGTGCTGGAAGATGGCCGCCAGCGCCAGCAGGGGCTGGCCTTCGGCGAACTGGGTCAGCACCTCGGTATTGCCGACGCCAAAATCGGCGCGCCCGCTCAGCACCTCGGCCACCGGACTCAACCCCTTGCCACCGGGGAGGATCTCCACATCCAGCCCCGCCTCGGCGTAATAGCCCTTGGCCTTGGCCATGTGATAGCCCACGAACTGGGGCTGATGCAGCCAGCGCAGTTGCAGCACGACGCGATCCGCGCCCGGGGGGGCCTCTTCGCCAGCCTGAGCCTGGCCGATGACGTCAAGGCAGAACAAGAACAAGCAAATCAAGCATCTCATCATCCGTGCGAGTCTTCACATTGGTTAGCCGGGATGGGGTGTTTATTCGGGCACATTTGAGTGCCATTGACCGTGAGAATACGCCAAAATGTTGCCAAAGTATCGCATCCTGTCACAGAACGAACACTTCCTTGTTATCGACAAGGGGCCCGGTATTGGCATGCACGACGAGGGGGGGGAGCCGGGTCTGGTGAGCCTGGTGCGCGCCGAGACCGGGCTCGCCCTCTACCCAGTGCATCGCCTCGACAAGATGACCTCCGGGCTCCTGCTGCTGGCGCGCACTCCGGAGGCGAACCGGGCCCTGAGCATGGGATTCGCCGAACGGGTCGTGGCCAAGCAATATCTGGCGCTGTCGGATCGCAAGCCCAAGAAGAAGCAGGGCTGGATCAAGGGCGACATGCAAAAGGGGCGCGGCGGCAGCTGGTTGCTGGCCCGTAGCCAGGAGAACCCGGCCATCAGCTGGTTTGATTCCACCCCGGTGCGCGAGGGGCTGCGGCTCTATCGCATCAAGCCCCAGACCGGCAAGACCCATCAGATCCGGGTCGCCATGAAGAGCATAGGGGCGCCCATCCTGGGGGATGAGCGCTACGGCGGCACGGCGGCGGATCGCGGCTATCTGCATGCCTGGCGCTTGGCGTTTACCCTGTGGGGCGATCCCTTCACCTTCGAGTCGGCGCCGGATCTCGGGGAGGCCTTCACCCCGCCCGAGCTGGTCCAGGCCATCGCCCTGCTCGCTCCCTGACGGCGTCGCCCGGCCTTTGCCGGTTGTAACGAAAAACGGACAGCCCCGGGGGCAAGGAGGCCCGTCCCCCGAAGTTGTCATGGTGATGTCACATTTCATTTACATCTTCCGGGCCGCTTTGGCCCAGGCCCATCTCGGCCCAGACTCTTTTCTTCCCGTCGCGCCACGCATCTAATGAAACAAGTTGTTAACACCTTCATTCAACCTGATTTCATGCAAAGGAGTGCACCATGGCGACGACCCAGACCCACAACCCCCTCGGCACCGACGGCTTCGAGTTCGTCGAATACACGGCGCCGACCGCCGCCGGCATCGATGCCCTCAAGGCGCTGTTTGTCTCCCTGGGCTTTGCCGAGGTGGCCCGTCACAAGCACAAGCTGTGCTGGCTCTACCGCCAGGGGGACATCAACTTCGTGGTCAATGCCGAACCCCACTCCCAGGCGGAGCAGTTTGCCAGCGACCATGGCCCGAGCGTGTGCGGCATGGCATTTCGGGTGAGCGATGCGGGCCGTGCCCAGCAATACGCCATCGCCAAGGGGGCCAAGCCCTTCGTCGGCAAGATAGGGCCCATGGAGCTCAACATCCCCGCCATCTACGGCATCGGCGAGAGCACCCTCTCCTTTGTCGACCGTTACGGCGAGCGGGGCTCCATCTATGACGTGGACTTCCTCTTCTACCCCGACTGGCAGGCGCGCATGGCCGAGGTGGATGCGGGGCTCCTTGAGATCGATCACCTGACCCACAACGTCCAGCGCGGCAACATGGATGTCTGGTCCAACTTCTACGAGCGGATCGGCAACTTCCGGGAAATTCGCTACTTCGACATCGAAGGCAAGCTGACCGGGCTGCATTCCCGTGCCATGACGGCTCCCTGCGGCAAGATTCGCATTCCCATCAACGAGTCCTCCGATGACAAGTCCCAGATCGAGGAGTACCTGCGCCAGTACAAGGGGGAGGGGATCCAGCACATAGCCCTCGCTTCAAGCGACATCTACCAGACCATCCGTACCCTGCGTGGTCGCGGCACCGGCTTTATGCCCACGCCGGACACCTACTACGAGCAGGTCGACAGCCGGGTCGAGGGACATCAGGAGGATCTGGCGGCACTGAAAGAGCTGCGCATCCTCATCGACGGCTCGCCGACGAAAGATGGCATCCTGCTGCAGATCTTCACCGACACCGTCATAGGCCCGGTGTTCTTCGAGATCATCCAGCGCAAGGGCAATGAAGGCTTTGGCGAGGGCAACTTCCAGGCACTGTTCGAATCCATCGAGCTGGATCAGATCCGCCGCGGCGTGCTCCACGGCGAGAAGGACGGGGAGCTGCACGATGCGTAACCATCCTATTTTCCCCCGGGCAGGAGGCTGCCATGCGTAACTGGATACGTTTCCCCCACCGGGAGGGGACCCACTCCCGCCAGGCCCATGCCGACCTGCCCGAGCAGGCCATCTATGAGCGCGAACTGGGCCGCTCCGGTTTCTTCGGGCCGGCCACCCACATGCACCACAAGCATGCCCCCACCGACTGGGTCAACTGGGAGGGGCCGCTGCGCCCACGCCTGTTCGATCTCAACGCCCTCGGCGAGGAGGTGAGCTCCCTCTCCCCCTGGGTGATGCCGGATCTGCTCAGCAATCCCCACTGCCGCTACCGGATGTGGCGCCTGGCGGACAAGATGCCGTTTCTGGTGCGCAACGCCGACGGCGACGAGCTGCTCTTCATCCACGAGGGGAGTGGCGAGTTTTACTGCGACTACGGCCATCTGACCCTGCGGGACGGCGACTATGTGGTGATCCCCCGGGGCACCATGTGGCGCATCGAGCCCACCGCGCCCCTGTTCATCCTGATGATAGAGGCGACCGAGGACAGCTATCAGCTGCCGGACAAGGGGTTGGTGGGCAACCACGCCATCTTCGATCCGGCGGCCCTGGACGTGCCCGCCATCAACAAGCGCTTCCTGGCCCAGCAGGACGAGAACCCCTGGTCACTGCAGATCAAACGCCACGATCGGGTCTCCGTCATCACCTGGCCCTTCAACCCCCTGGATGCCCAGGGCTGGCACGGGGACTTGTGCGTGGTGCGCCTCAACTGGCGCGACATTCGCCCCCTGATGAGCCACCGCTACCATCTGCCGCCCTCGGCCCACTCCACCTTCGTGGCGAGCCGCTTCGTCATCTGCACCTTCGTGCCGCGCCCCATAGAGAGCGATCCCGGAGCCTTGCGGGTGCCCTTCTACCACAGCAACGATGATTTTGACGAGGTGCTCTTCTACCACGCCGGGGACTTCTTCAGCCGGGACAATATCGAGCGGGGCATGGTCACCTTCCACCCTGCCGGCTTCACCCACGGCCCCCATCCCAAGGCCTTTGCGGTGGGGCAGGCCCATGCCAAGACCTTCACCGACGAGGTGGCCGTGATGCTCGACACCCGGGATGCCCTGGGCGTCGGCCAGATCTGCGAGGGGATAGAAGATCCCCGTTATGTGTCCAGCTGGCAGCGGCCAGACGCCACCCCAGGCAAATAAGGAATTCGACATGAAATTGGCAACCTTGAACAATGGCAGGCGCGATGGCGCCCTGGTGGTGGTCAGCCGGGATCTGAGCCGGGCGGTGGCCGTGGCCGACATAGCCCCCACCCTGCAAGGGGCGCTGGACGACTGGGCCGAGCTCGCCCCCCGATTGACCGCCGTCTATCAGGCCCTCAACGACGGCGCCTGCCCCGACGCCTTCCCCTTCGATGAGGGCGCCTGCCTCTCGCCGCTGCCCCGCGCCTATCAGTGGCTCGATGGCAGCGCCTACGTCAACCACGTGGAGCTGGTGCGCAAGGCCCGGGGCGCCGAGATGCCGGAGAGCTTCTGGCACGATCCCCTTATGTACCAGGGGGGCTCGGACAGCTTCCTCGCCCCCCATGGCCCCATCTTGATGGGCTCCGAGGAGTGGGGCATCGATTTTGAATCCGAGCTGGCCATCATCACGGACGACGTACCCATGGGCACCGACTCCGGGGAGGCCGAGGGCCACGTAAAGCTGTTGATGCTGGTCAACGATGTGAGCCTGCGCAACCTCATTCCCGGGGAGCTGGCCAAGGGCTTTGGCTTCTTCCAGTCCAAGCCGTCGAGCGCCTTCTCGCCGGTGGCCATCACCCCGGACGAGCTGGGGGAGGCGTGGCAGGATGGCAAGGTGCACCTGCCCCTGGTGACCCGCCTCAATGGCGCCCTGTTCGGGGAGCCGGATGCGGGGGTGGACATGACCTTCAACTTTTTCGAGCTGATGGCCCACGCCGCGAGGACGAGGCCGCTGGCCGCCGGCACCATCATAGGGTCGGGCACCGTCTCCAACTACGACAGAAGCCGGGGATCCTCCTGCCTCGCCGAGCGACGGATGCTGGAAATTATCGAGTCAGGTCAAGCCACTACACCCTTTCTGCGCTTTGGTGATACAGTGTCCATCGCGATGCAGGATCGCAACGGATTGGCACTGTTTGGGACCATTTCTCAGCGGGTAACCCAGGCGGAGTAGGGCAGCGGCGGGGAGACAGGCTCGCCAGAACAGGGACAGATTATGTTGCAGTTGTTTGGATATTGGCGGTCGTCGGCCAGCTATCGGGTGCGGATCCTGATGCAGCTCAAGGGGCTCGACTATGAGTTCCACCCGGTCAACTTGAGGCTGGGCGAGCAGCATGAGAAGGGGTTTCACCGGATCAATCCCCAGGGGCTGGTGCCGTTTCTCATCGACGGGGATGTGCAGCTGGGTCAGTCGGTGGCCATCATGGAGTACCTCGACGAGGCCTATCCCGCCTATCCGCTGATGCCCTCGTCCGCCCAGGCGCGGGCGCGGGTGCGTCAGGTGGTCAACATGATTGCCTGCGATACTCACCCCCTCAACAACCTGCGGGTGCTCAACTATCTGGAGCAGGCGCTGGGGGTGGATCAGCCCCGCAGGGAGGCCTGGTATCGTCACTGGATTGACGAGACGTTCCGGGCCCTGGAGCCGCTGCTGATGACCACGGCCGGCGTCTACAGCGTCGGCAACGAGGTGACCCTGGCGGACTGCATGCTGGTACCCCAGGTCTACAACGCTCGCCGCTATCAGATGAGCCTGGAGGAGTATCCCACCATCCAACGCATCGTCGCCAACTGCGAGCAGTTGCAGGCCTTCGTCAGGGCGGCGCCGGAACGCCAGCCGGATGCGTCATAAGCATGCTGGTCAAATGAACAGCCCCCGCATCGCGGGGGTTGTTTCGTTTGGGGCGTGGTGGCGTTAGTCTGGCGTCCCGGCGCCGGCTTGTTCAGTGGCGCGGACCTGGCCGAGCAGGATGGCCTCGTCGGTGGCGTCGTAGATCATGACTCCGAGGTGGCTGACCTGGCCGCTGAAATCGGCCAGGGGGACCAGGGTCAGGTTCTGGTACATGAAGGGGGCCGACCCCGTGATGGGTCTGTAGTTGTCAAAGCGCAGCAGATAGGGGCGCTGCTCCCAGGTGCTGAAGGCGCGGTTGTTGAGGGTGAAGACCTGATTGGCCTTGCGCTCGAACCAGGCCCGATCCAGCTCGTCAAACAGCTCGAACAACACCCGATCGCGCACTGTGGCGGCCTGACGACCGCTGTGGCTCTCCATGAACCCGTTCCAGACCTGGATCCTGAACTGGCGATCCAGCACGAAGAGACCCACGTCCAGGTTCTGGACTATGTTCATCAGCCAGTGAAATTCCCGTATTTCCATGTGCACTCCTAGAGCAGATGTTGAACCTTGTGATCCATGGTGGCGATGGAATCTTCGGTAAACAGCAGCAGCAGATCGCACTGCACCTTGTGGCCCTGCAGCCGGTAGTTGATCTCGATGGCCAGGGTGCGCCGCCAGCGGCTCTGGTTGGTCTGGATCAGCTGGTGGATGGGCCTGTGCTGGCCCAGCAGCACCGGATGCCCCTGGCTGAAGTGGGTGTCGAGCTGGGCACTGAAGCCGCGCAGGAAGGCGCCGATCAGCACGTTGGCCGTGTCCATCAGCAGCTCCAGCTCGGCGGCCCTGTCGAGTTCCCCCTCGTGTTTCATCAGCCGGGCCAGCTCGGCGAAGCTGGCGTCATGGAACAGGAGCAGGGCCTCCCCGGCGATCCCGGCTCCGATGAACCCCTGGCACACGGCGGAGAGGGTATCGGACTCGGCGGCGGCGGAGAGGGCCATGTGCAGCTCTGAGACCTCGAGCACATTGACGTTGGGGATGGGCAGCACCACGAAGGCGCCGAGCAGGCGGGCCAGCAGATCGGCGGCCTGGCCCATGGCAACGTTGGCCAGCTCCTGATAGAGATCCCGGGACTGGGGTGTCAGCAGCGGGCCGGAAGGGGGGGCGTGCTGTGGAGCCGGCGCCGGGCTTGCTTGTGGCTGTGTGATGCTCTCTTCCCTGGGCTGCCAGAAACCATGCTGGCGCAAGAAGGCGTGCAGGGTCTCGGGGGAGGCGGGTTTTTTGATGAAATCCAGTGCTCCCAGCGCCATCACCCTGGCGTGGGCCTCGGGTTGTATGTCCCCCGAGACCACCAGCACCTTGCTGCGGATCCCTTCCCGTTGCAGGGTCTCGAGCACGTCATAACCATCCATCCTGGGCATGGTGAGATCGAGCAGCACCAGATCGCCGTGACCCATCAGGATCTGCTCCAGTCCCTCCTGGCCATCGCCGGCTTCATGCAGCCGAATGTCCCATTCCCGGGGCAATGCCCGGGCCAGTTGCTTGCGGGCAAAACCCGAATCATCGCAGATCAACACATTCATGGGGCCGCCCTCTCAATGCTTCATGGAGACAAGTGTGGCTCGGCCTGTCCGGTACGCCACCACGGCCGGCCTGGGCTATGGGGCTGGGCGATCCTGCCGGTAAGGTTCCGAGTATTTCTCGACAAACTCGGCGAACAGCTTAACACGCAGCGGCGCAAAATTGGGTTGGGTCAGCTGCATATAGAAGGGACGGCTCGGGGTCTGCCAGTCAGGCAGAACCGGTTGAAGCCGTCCTTCCCGGAGCGCTTGCTGCACCAGGTAGCGGGGGACATTGATGATGCCCAGGTGTTGCTCGGCGGCGCGCAGCGCAGCCTGGGCCTGGCTGACGGTCAGCTTGGCCTGGGGACAGATCCTGGCGCTCTCTCCCTCCCGGTTGCTGAGCTGCCAGTGCTGGTGGGGCCAGCAGTAGATGAGATCCTGCTCGTCGAGGGCGGCCGGGTGGGCGGGGCATCCCCGTTTCGCCAGATAGAGAGGGGAGGCGAACAGCCCGTATCTCACCTGGCCGAGCAGGGTGGTGTGGGGCTGGGTCTGGGGCAGCTCGCCGTTGAAGAACACCAGATCCCTGTCTCCCTCGAGCAACTGCTGGTGGTCGTTGGTCTGGCTGATGTCAAATTGCACCTCGTCGTGGTGCAGGGAGAAGGCCGTCACCATGTCGATGAGCAGGGTACTGGAGAGGGAGACGGGGGCCGCCAGCCGGATCACTCCCGCCAGATCGGCCTCTTTGCCCTGGATCTCGCCGGTGGCCTGCTCTATGTCGGCCAGGGGCGTGCAGAGGCGCTCGTAGTAGCGCAGCCCCTCGTCGGTGAGGCGGATCTTGCGGGTGGATCTGTGCAGCAGAGGGTGGCCCAGGATCTCTTCTAGATGGGAGATGCGGCGGCTGATGGTGGCGGTGGGCATGCCCAGTGCGCTGGCGGCATGGGAGAAGCCCCCCTCCTGTACCACCTTGACGAATAGATAGAACTCTTCGATGTACTTCATAGGAGGCGTGGCACTCGAGGCAAACCGTGACCTTAAGAAGCGGGCCTCCCCTTGGCAAGGGCAATCACGCCTTTAATTGATCTGGATTAGGTTCGACTCCCGCTGGTATTGATGCAGCAGGCGGATGAAGTCGGCGGGATCCCTGTCCAGGCTGCCGACGGGGACCAGCAGATCGTAGCCGAGGAGGCTTCTCAGCCTCGCCATGCGATTGGCCAGCATGGCGATCACCCCTTCGTACTGGGCCCCTTCCCGGGAGCGATAGTGGCTCTCCTCGAACAGGTCGTCGAACTGGCTGGCACAGGTGCCGGTGGGGCAGTCCGTCTGCTCGCTTTGCAGCACCTGCATCAGCACGGCGCGCTGCTCCGTCAGTATCCCTACCGCCAGCCGGGGTGTGATCAATGTCAAAAAACTGTCGTAATCTTTTATCCGCAAGCCAATGAAGGGGATCTCCACCAGATCCCACCCCATATGGATACGCGGGTGGTCAATCCGCTGAATATTTACCCATTTGAGCACCCAGCCGCCATGCTTGTGGTGATATTGCAAACAGTCGTGACACAAAGAGAGACTAAAATGAGGCTCTCTGAGTTTCAAGGTACCGATGAAGAGGGTCATCAGCCCCGCCAGCAACCCGCAGTAGATGGGGATTAGTGGTTGTTCACCGAGTAAAAAAAGTATAGAAATCATGGCAATGGTTATTATTGAGCCAAGCAATACTAGAGTGAGTCCGTTTCTTCTGACCATGGGCTGTACGTGAAGTGTTTGCATATGAGGATGACCTTGCCGCTCTTCCTGTTCTTTCAGTCTAAGCCCCATATCAAGATGTGTTGCAGTCAGGCAGATATGGTGTGGATGGCGCTCGTTCCTCACACTCAAGGAACATGCTGATGAATTGCCATAACAGATGAACACACTCGACGAATGCACCCTCGACAACTTCGAAGTGCTGCACACGCCTATCTGGATCTATGACATCCTCCATCATCGCATCTTCTGGGCCAATGAGGCCGCACTCGCCCTCTGGGAGGCGGATTCCCTCACCGAGCTCAAGGGGCGCGACTTCGGGGCCGACATGGCTGATGCCATCAGTCTGCTGCTTCAGCGCTACCTTGGCGACTTCCAGCAGGGGCGCAGCTACAACGAATGGTGGAGCCTCTCCCCCAAGGGGGTGAAGAAGCAGGTCTATCTTCGCCTGTCCGGGGTACAGCTGGCCGGTCGTCTGATGATGATGACGGAGGCGGTGATCGATGCCGACAGCCTGCATCAGCAATCTTCCCTCGCCACCGGGGATACCCTGGCCTGCCTGTTTGATGACAGCGGTCTGCTGGTCAGTGGCAACCACCACTTCGAATCCTGTTTCGGTACGGGGATCGTCACCCTGGCTCAGATCTTCTCCGGCAACGATGACGCCTTCTTTCAGCGGCTCTCCCGGCTTGACGAGGTGGTGACCGAGGGGGAGTGTCTGACCCGCAAAGGGATGCGCTGGTTTCAGTATCAGTTCCGCCATATCCAGCAGGGGGAGCGGATCCTGCTCACCATGCGGGACATCACGGATCGCAAGCTCGAGGAGCTGGAGCATCGCCACCTCGCCTGGCACGACTCCCTCACCGGCCTGCTCAACCGCTATGGCCTGATGAAGTCGCTCGAGGCCTATTGTGGCATGGGGGGGCGTTTCGCCCTGGTGTTCATGGACCTGGACAATTTCAAGCTGGTCAATGACAACTATGGCCACAAGGCCGGGGATCGCCTGCTGGAGCGGGTGGCCGGTCGCCTCAAGCAGGTCTGCCCCCGGGACGTGGAGCTGGCCCGCCTCGGCGGCGACGAATTTACCGCCCTGGTGCCCCTGAACCACGGCAGCGTGCGGGCCGAGGAGGTCGCCGACCTCATGCTTTCCCAGATGAGCAAGCCGCTGCAGCTGAGCGGCCTGCCCGAGGTGACCATAGGGGGCAGCATAGGCATCGCCGTCTACCCGGACGATGCCGATGACGGGGACAACCTCATCACCCGCGCCGACATGGCCATGTACCAGGCCAAGCAGATGGGGCGCCTGCGCTGGCAGCGCTTCACCCCCAGCATGCAGCAGAATCTGCACCGCAAGCTGACCCTCAAGCAGTTTCTGGCCAAGGCCATCGGTCGCCAGGAGCTCAGCCTTTGCTATCAGCCCCAGGTCGATGCCGCAAGCCGGCAGCTGCTGGGGTTCGAGGCGCTGATCCGCTGGCACAATCCTGTGCTTGGGCAGGTCTCGCCGGGGGAGTTCATCCCCCTGGCCGAGGAGATGGGTCTCATCCGCGAGATAGGGGGCTGGGTGCTGGACACGGCCCTGGCCCAGATGGCCCTGTGGCAGCGCCAGTTCGCGGTCAAGGTGCCGGTCTCGGTCAACCTGTCCGGCTTTCAGCTTACCCCCTCCCTGCCAGAACAGGTCGCCGCCTCCCTCAGGGAGCACGGGGTGGAGCCTCATCTGCTGACCCTGGAGCTGACGGAGACGGTGCTGATGCTCGACATGAACGGCTGCATCGGCATCCTGGATCGCCTGAGCGAGCAGGGGATCAAGATCGCCATCGACGACTTCGGTACCGGCTACTCTTCCCTGGCCTACCTCAACCGGCTGCCCATCGACACCATCAAGCTGGATCGCTCCTTCGTGGTGGGACTCAATCTGCCGGTGATCCGCGCCACGGTCGCCATGGCGACGGGGCTTGGCCTCGGCATCATGGCGGAGGGGGTCGAGGAGGAGCATGAGCTGGTGGCGCTGCGGGCCCAGGGATGCCACGTGTTTCAGGGCTTCCTGTTCGGCAGGCCGATGACGGTGGCCGAGATAGAGGAGAACCCTTTCACCCTCTACAGCCAGGTGGGGGAGTTCACGCTCCCGCGTCACGGATCCCCTTAGCCGGGTCTTGGGGCCCGCCGCGTTTTTGGGGTAGAGTGGCCTGCTCATCAGGAGGCAGCATGAACCAGACCATAGATCTCATTCTTTCCCACCGCTCCATTCGCCAGTTCACACACGATCCCATCGAGCCCCAGCAGCTCGACCTCATCTTGCAGGCCGCCCAGGCGGCGGCCAGCTCCAGCTTCCTGCAGGCCAACAGCATCATGCGGGTCACGGATCCCCTGATCCGCCAGCAACTCGCAGAGCTGGCGGGGCCCCAGCCCTATGTGGCGCAGGCCGCCGAGTTTCTGGTGTTCTGCGCCGACTTCCATCGCCACCTGCAGATAGTGCCGGCGGCGCACACCGGGTTCGTCGAGCAGCTGCTGATAGGGGCCATCGATGGCGCCCTGATGGCACAGAATGCCCTGCTGGCGGCCCAGTCCCTCGGCCTTGGCGGCGTCTATATCGGTGGCATTCGCAACCACCCCGCCGAGGTGGTGGCCCTGCTCGGCCTGCCCAGGCACGTGATCCCCCTGTTTGGTCTGTGCCTGGGCCACCCGAGCCAGCAACCCGAGCAGAAGCCGCGTCTGCCCCAGGCCATGGTGGTTCACGAGAATCGCTACCCCGAGCGGCTCGACGAGGCGCTGCTGGCCGATTACGATCGCCAGATCCAGGACTATTACCAGGCCCGCAGCAGCAACAACAAGCTGCAAACCTGGAGCAGCCAGATAGCGGGGACCCTCGGCAAGGAGGCGCGTCCCTTCATGGATGCCTTCCTGCAATCCCAGGGATTCAATCTGAAGTGAGGGGAGGCCGACCCAGGCGGTCGGCCCGATTCAAGAAATGGCGATGGCGGGCGATATGATAGGGTCTGTCCCCTGGGTGACGACGTGATGAGAGTGTGAGCCCTGCAGGCTATCCCCCGGTGGTAAGCTGCTGTAGGATCAGGATATTGGATAGGGAAGGAACGGATAAAGCCTATGATTTTAACACTGATATTGCTGTCTATCGGCGCGCTCCTGTTTCTGGTGATCGCCTACAACGTGGTGCAGCAATATAAGCAGAAGGCGGAAGCCGACAAGCGCCAGGCCATCGCCAAGCACAAGTCCATCGCCGATGAGACGGAGGAGATGCTGCTCAACGTCAACCTGGTCCCCTTCTCCAAGAACCTGGTGCTCTTGCTGCAACACAGGATCCTGGATGCCTATCGCGCCATCGCCCAGGTGATGCCGGGCAATGGCCAGATCCGGCAGCGGATCCAGGATGTGCAGACTCAGATCAAGAATGTGCAGGACAACTACAGCCCCCACGACGAGGGGCACTTCAAGACCCCGGAGTCCGATCGCCAGGCGATCCAGATGCTGCAGCTGGTCAAGAAGATGCGCGCCGTGCTGCGGGTCGAGCACAACAAGGGCAAGATAGATCCGCAGGGGTTCGCCCAGGAGGATCGCCGCCTCGAGTTGATGCAGCTCAAGATCAACATCGCCAACCTGCTCAAGCGGGCCATGGATGCCCAGATCCAGGGGCAGTACGGTACCTGTCGCCAGCTGTTTACCAAGGGACTGGCGGCGGTGGGCAACATCAGTGACAAGGATGCCTACCTGCTGGCCCGGGAAGAGGAGATGCGTCAGGGGCTCAAATCCCTGGACGAGCACCTGGCCCAGCAGAGCGAATCCGAGCTGCAAAACATCAAGGACAAGGAGACCGACGAACTCGACGTCCTGTTCCAACCCAAGAAGAAGTGGTGATATGACCCATCCTCTGGACGACACACTGGGGCCCATGGCCCCTTTTGCCATTGGCCTGCTCGATGAGCTCGCTGCCCTGGACATCCCTCTGGCGCGGCCCGAGATCGATCACCTCTGCTACCGGGCCGCAAGCGTGGATGAATATCTGACCCTGCGAGGCATCCTGGCCGAGGCGGGCTGCCTGCTGGTGGAGGGCATGATAGGGGGCCGCCCCATCGCCACTTATCGCTTTGCCCAGCCCCTCTGCTTTGCCTGGCGGGGCGAGCCGCTCAGCGTGCCCTGCATCGAGCTGGCGGCCCCCAAGCCGGGACGCAGCCACAAGGCGGGGCTTGAGCATATCGAGCTGGTGGTGGCCGATCTGGCGGCCCTGGTGGCGGCGCACCCCGCCCTCCCGTTCAAGACGGGCAACATGGCGAGCCTTCGCAACCCGGATGTGGCCCTGATGCTGGCATCGGGTCAGGTGAAGTTTCATCTGCTCCCCCTGTCTGCCGTCATCGAGGAGGAGCTGGCCACCGACGCTGTGGTGCCCGTGCCGGCCGATTATTTCTCGCGCCAATCTTGAATCCGGGCCCCTGACAGGGGCCCGTTCATATGGTCAGCGGCTGCTGGCGATGGGCCTTCTGGCGCGCCAGCCAGAGGGAGAGGGCAGCCGTGACCAGCAGTACCAGCTCGATCCCCAGCACCATGCCCGCCAGCTGCCCCTCTACCCAGAAGGGGTGCAGATAGAATCCCCCCAGGCTCGCCCCTAGGTAATAGGCCACCAGATAGAGGGACGAGGCCAGTGCCCTGTCGTGGGTCACGTGCTGGCCGACCCAGGCACTGGCGCAGGCATGGGCGAGGAAGAAGCCGAAGCTGGACACCAGCAGCCCCGCCAGGATGGCGGCCAGGTTCCCCCCCAGTAGCAGAAGGGCCCCCAGGGCCATCAAGGCGATCCCCACGAGCAGCAGCCGCTCAGCCCCCAGATGCTGGGCGCAGCGCCCGCTGATGGAGGAGGCGAGGGTGCCCGACAGATAGGTCAGAAACAGCATGCCGAGCCATTGGGGCGGCAGGGAGAAGGGCTCGGCCGAGAGCAGGAAAGTGAGGTAGCTGAACTGGTTGAGAAACACCATGAAGTTGAGGCCGCCGATGAGGTAGGCCCCCACCAGCAGGGGATTGCGCAGATGGCTTCCCAGTGCCTGCCTGAGCTGGCCCGGGCTCGCCTGGCTGGGGGTGAAGTTGCGCTGGGTCGGCAGCAGCCAGACCACCAGGGGCAGGAGCAGCAGGCTGATGAGGCCTATGCCGAGGAAGGTGGCATGCCAGCTGTCGAACCAGCCGGCCAGCAGACCACCCAGCACCCGGCCAGCGATCCCCCCCAGAGAGTTGGCGGCGATATAGATGCCCACTGCCGAGATGAGGGCGCGGCGCGTGAACTCCTCCCCCATGTAGGCGATGGCGGTGGCGGGCAGGCCCGCCAGCAGCATGCCCTGCAGGATGCGCAGGGCCAGCAGGGAACCGAATTGTTCGACCCCGCTCGCGACCAGAGAGAGCAGTATGGCGCCGGTCAGGGTCCACAACATGACCCGGCGGCGGCCGAAGCGATCGGCCAGCCTGGCGCAGATCAGCAAGGCGAAGGCGAGCCCCGCGGTGCAGCCCGCCAGGGTCCAGCCGGAGTGGAGGGAACTGATGGCGAACTCATTCGCCAGCATGGGTAGCAGGGGATGGCTCTGGTAGAGATTCAAAAAGACCAGAAATGAGCCCAGGCTCAGGGCCAGGGTGGCACGTAGCCAGGGGCGACTTCCTACTTCGATCATGGGATGCTCCAGGGTTTTCCCTAGGGTAGTGGGCCCATACCCATAAATATAATATATTTAAGTTATCCAACTCATAACTGGGATTGATATGGACCTAAAGCAACTCGGCTATCTGCTGGCGGTGCGGGACACAGGCTCCTTCACCCGGGCCGCCCAGCAGCTCCATGTGGCCCAGCCCGCGGTCAGCATGGCCATCGCCAAGCTGGAGCAGGGGCTGGCGCTGCGCCTGTTCGATCGCCAGGACAAGTCGGTGCGTCTCACTCCGGAGGGGGAGGTGCTCTGTCGCCATGCCGAGCGACTGTTGTTGCAGATGCACCAGGCGGAGGCGGAGATGGCCGAGCTCAAGGGATTGGAGCGGGGGGAAGTGCGGATCGGGATCCCCTACATGATGGGCTCTTACTACTTCCCCCCCATACTGATGGCGTTCAAGCACAGGTATCCGGGGCTGAAGATACGGGTCGAGGAGGCGGGCACCCGGGAGCTGCTCAGTCGCATGGTGGCGGGAGAGCTGGACTTGGCCATCCTGATCACCAGTGACCTGCCCCCCGCCCTGGAAGGGGGTCAGCTGCTGCGCGAAGAGATGCTGATGGTGGTGGGGGAGGAGCATCCCCTCTACGGGGCGAAGCGGGTCACCCTGGCCGAGTATTTTCGCCAGGAGCTGGCGGTGTTTCGCCGCGGTTTCTATCACAGGGAACACATGGAGACCTTGGCCCAGGGGCTCGGCATCGAGCCCTCCATCGCCTTCGAGAGCAATCTCATCCCGCTGCTCAAGGCAGTGGTACGTCAGGGGTTTGCGGTCAGCACCTTCCTGCGCATGGTGGTCGAAGAAGACAAGGCCTTGGCGGGGATCCCGTTCGACCCGCCCATTTTTCTCGATCTGTGCGTCGCCTGGCGCCGTGGCGATCCCCTCTCCTTGGCCAATCGGGCATTGCGGGATTTCCTGCTGGCGCAGCCCATGGCAGAAACGGCAAGAAGCGAGGGCTAATAACTAAAAGTTTGTTAGTATTAGTTGAAGTCGTCTTTAGAGCCTAACACCATGAAACTCCAACAATTGCGTTATATCGTGGAAGTTGCCAACCACAGATTGAACGTGTCGGCGACGGCGGAGAGCCTGTATACCTCTCAACCCGGGATCAGCAAACAGGTTCGCATGCTCGAAGATGAGCTGGGAATTCAGATATTTGAGCGCAGTGGCAAGCATCTGACCCAGATCACCCCGGCCGGGCGCGACGTGATCAAGATAGCCAACGAGATCCTCGGCAAGGTGGAGGGCATCAAGTCGGTGGCGAGCCAGCATACTCATCCGGAGCAGGGAACCCTGCACATTGCCACCACCCACACCCAGGCCCGTTATGCCCTGCCCGAGGTGATCAAGGGGTTCATCAAGCGCTTTCCCAAGGTCTCCCTGCACATGCACCAGGGCACACCGACCCAGATCAGCGAGGCCGTGGTCAAGGGGATGGCGGATTTCGCCATTGCCACCGAGGCGCTGCACCTCTATGAAGATCTCATCATGCTGCCTTGCTATCACTGGAACCGCAGCGTGATCGTGCCGCGGGGTCACCCGCTGACCCAGGTCAGCAAGCTCTCCATCGCCGACATTGCCCACTTCCCCCTGGTCACCTATGTGTTCGGTTTTACCGGTCGCTCCGAGCTCGATACCGCCTTCAATCGCGCCGGTTTCGAGCCCAACATCGTCTTCACCGCCACGGATGCGGATGTGATCAAGACCTATGTGCGCCTTGGCGTCGGCATCGGCGTGATGGCCACCATGGCGCTGGACAAGCAGACCGACACGGATCTGGTGGCGCTGGACGCCAGTCATCTGTTCGCCCACAGCACCACCAAGATAGGGTTTCGCAAGGGCTCGTTCCTGCGAACCTACATGTATGACTTCATGACCCGTTTTGCCCCGCATCTGACGAGGGATGTGGTGGAAAAAGCCATCGCCATGCGCTCGAGCGACGACGTGGACGCCATGTTTGCCGACATAGAGCTGCCGATCCGCTGAGGAAGCGGGACTCCGCCGCCATGGCATGCGGGGGACGGTACCGACACGCAACCCCGTACATCCACAACGAAAAACGCCTCCCGATGGGAGGCGTTTTTCATGGGCGCAACCGACTCATTTCTTCAGCATATGGTCGAGCTTGCTCGCCTTGGTGGAGAGATAGAACTCGTTGTGGGGGTTGCGCCCTTCCTGCAGGGGTACCCGCTCGGCCACCGGGATGCCGAAACTCTCCATCGCCTTGACCTTGCGCGGGTTGTTGGTCATCAGGCGCAGGCTCTTGATGTCGAGCGCCTTGAGCATGTCGGCGCAGATGGTGTAATCGCGCATGTCGGCGGCAAAGCCCAGCGCCACGTTGGCCTCGACGGTGTCGGCGCCCTGATCCTGCAGGTGATAGGCCCGGATCTTGTTGAGCAGGCCTATTCCGCGCCCCTCTTGACGGACATACAGCAAGACGCCGCGCCCGGCGGCGGCGATGTGCTGCAGGGCGGCCTGCAGTTGGAAACCACAGTCGCAACGCAAGCTGAACAGGGCATCGCCGGTGAGACACTCGGAATGAATGCGGCCGAGGACGGGCTCATCCCCGCTGACATCGCCCATGACCAGGGCTGCGTGGTCTTTCCCCGTGCCAACTTCCTGAAAACCGACCAAGGTAAAGGTGCCCCAGGGGGTCGGCAACTGGGACTTGGCCACGAGAGTAATGCTACTCATGGGGGTACTCCTTAACGACAAGGACTCGAAAAAAGGGGGCCAGTTTAGCGCGCCTCGGCCTCTGCGACCATCAGAACCCGTCATGCTCGGCGCCATGGTGGGCGGGGGGCTGTACGCAAAAGAACCACTCACGACGGCTTTTGTACGGAACTGTGCGGTGACGACTGCCAGGCTTGGCACATTTGGGTATACTCTGCGGCCATTACCTCATCCCATCGGGATGATGCGCAACATCAAGTGCAGGAGATATTTTATGCCCCATATGGCCCCCGTGATGACAATTGATGGCCCGAGTGGTGCCGGTAAAGGCACCTTGTGCCAGCTGCTGGCCGCAGAGCTGGGTTGGCACCTGCTCGATTCCGGCGCCATCTACCGGGTGCTGGCCCTGGCTGCGTTGCACCATGATGTGGAGCTCGATTCCGAAGCGGCCCTGGTGCCCCTGGCCGCCAATCTGGATGTGCAGTTCCAGGTCGACAGCGAACAGGTCAAGGTGGTGCTTGAAGGGGAAGATGTCTCCCGTACCATCCGCTCCCAGGATGTGAGCGATGCCGCCAGCAAGGTCGCCGTCTTCCCCCGTGTGCGCGAGGCCCTGCTGCGCCGTCAGCGCGCGTTTCGCCAGACCCCGGGTCTCATCGCCGATGGCCGCGACATGGGCACAGTGGTTTTCCCCGATGCCGAGATCAAAATTTTCCTTGACGCCAGCGCCGAGGAGCGGGCACAGCGCCGCTATAAGCAGTTGCAAGATAAGGGCTTTGATGTTAACTTTGAGCGTCTTTTGACCGAGATCCAGGAGCGTGACGATCGCGATCGCAATCGTGCCGTTGCCCCCTTGAAACCGGCCGAAGATGCCCTGGTGGTGGACTCCACCGCGCTGACCATAGATGAAGTGCTGGCAACGGTACTATCCTATGCGAAGCAACAACTCAATGGTGTTGGCTCGCGCTGACATCGGTCGTCTGCGCCAAGGATGGAGCAGATTATTTCAAACAGCCCCGCTGGTGCCGGATTGCTAGTGGATGTTTCATTTGTGACACAAACAATGATCGAATCTTTTGCTCAACTCTTTGAAGAGTCCCTGAACTCCGTTGAAACCCGTCAAGGTTCCATCGTCAAGGGTACCGTCGTTGCCATCGAGAACGGTTTCGTTCTGGTTGACGCCGGCCTGAAATCCGAGTCTGCCATTCCTGCCGAAGAATTCAAGAACGCCCTGGGCGAGCTGGAAATCAACGTAGGTGACACTGTCGACGTAGCTCTGGACTCTATCGAAGATGGTTTCGGCGAAACCAAGCTGTCCCGCGAAAAAGCCAAGCGCCACGAAGCCTGGCTGCAGCTTGAAAAGGCTTACGAAGAGCAAGCTACCGTTATCGGTATCATCAACGGCAAGGTCAAGGGTGGTTTCACCGTTGAACTGAATGGCATCCGTGCCTTCCTGCCGGGTTCTCTGGTTGACGTGCGTCCGATCCGTGACACCGCTCACCTGGAAAACAAAGAACTCGAATTCAAGGTCATCAAGCTGGACCAGAAGCGCAACAACGTTGTTGTTTCCCGTCGCGCCGTGATCGAGACCGAGAACACCTCCGAGCGTGAAAGCCTGCTGGCTAACCTGCAAGAAGGTCAAGAAGTTAAGGGTATCGTCAAGAACCTGACCGACTACGGTGCATTCGTAGATCTGGGCGGTGTTGACGGCCTGCTGCACATCACCGACATGGCGTGGAAGCGTGTCAAGCATCCTTCCGAAATCGTCAACGTTGGCGACGAGATCTCCGTCAAGGTACTGAAGTTCGACCGCGAGCGTACCCGTGTATCCCTGGGTCTGAAGCAGCTGGGCGAAGATCCCTGGGTTGCTATCGCCAAGCGTTACCCGGAGACCACCCGTCTGTCTGGCCGCGTGACCAACCTGACCGACTACGGCTGCTTCGTTGAAATCGAAGAAGGCGTTGAAGGCCTGGTACACGTTTCCGAGATGGATTGGACCAACAAGAACATCCACCCGTCCAAAGTTGTCAACGTTGGCGACCTGGTAGATGTCATGGTCCTGGACATCGACGAAGAGCGTCGTCGTATCTCCCTGGGTCTGAAGCAGTGCAAATCCAACCCGTGGCAGCTGTTTGCCGAAACTCACGCCAAAGGCGACCGTGTTTCCGGCAAGATCAAGTCCATCACCGACTTCGGTATCTTCATCGGTCTGGATGGCGGCATCGACGGCCTGGTTCACCTGTCTGACATCTCCTGGAACAACCAGGGCGAAGAAGCCGTGCGTGAATTCAAGAAAGGCGACGAGATCGAAGCCGTTGTTCTGCAAGTGGATCCGGAGCGTGAGCGCATCTCCCTGGGCGTCAAGCAGATCGAAGAAGACCCGTTCAACAAGTACCTGTCTGACAACAAGAAAGGTGCTATCGTGAAGGGTAAGGTTACCGAGGTTGATGCCAAAGGTGCCGTGATCGAACTGGCTGACGGTGTTGAAGGCTACCTGCGTGCCTCCGATGCTGCCCGTGACCGCGTAGAAGACGCCACTCTGGTGCTGTCTGTTGGTGACGAAGTTGAAGCCAAGTTCATGGGCGTTGATCGTAAGAACCGCACCGTAAGCCTGTCTGTCCGTGCCAAGGACGAAGCTGACGAGCGTGTTGCTATCGATTCTCTGAACCAGCAAGAAGAAGTTGTGTTCAGCAATGCCATGGCTGAAGCGTTCAAAGCCGCCAAGGGTGAGTAATCCTTGATGCAAGAAAAGGGCGGCTTCACGCCGCCCTTTTTTATCCTGGCAAAATGAATATTGCATGTGATCGGGGAAGGAGATTTAACCTTATGACCAAATCAGATCTCATCGAACAATTGGCTGCGAGCCGCATGCATATGCCGGCCAAGGATGTTGAGGCCGCCATCAAGGAGATCCTTGAGCAGATGGCATCGACTCTGCAAAACGGCGATCGGATTGAAATTCGCGGTTTTGGCAGCTTTTCTCTGCACTATCGCGCACCCCGCGTAGGCCGTAATCCCAAGACTGGCGATAAAGTGGAGCTGACGGGCAAATATGTGCCGCACTTCAAACCAGGCAAGGAATTGCGAGAGCGTGTCAATCTCGCTGAATAATGCAGAAAACGGCATACCTGAGTATGCCTTTTTTGTTTTTGCTCGCCCTATTGCATCAATTAGCCTGTTTCTGAAAGTCTTTTCCCTTTCTCTCTAGAGTCTGTGGCTGATTTTAAGGATAATCACTGGGTCTCTTCGATACTGACAGGAAGATCCCATGAAGCGTGTCTTGGCTCTTATCCCTCTGGTACTGGTCTTTATCTTCACCCTGGCCCTCGGATCACAAAATGGTCAGCTGGTGCAATTCAACTATTTGATTGCCCAAGGCGAGTTCTCGCTCTCCCTGCTGCTGGGTCTCTTCTTCGGTACGGGTTTCCTCCTCGGCTGGCTGGTATTCGGCCTGCTCTATCTGCGGATCAAGCTGCAAAATCGTACACTGAATCGCACCGTGCGCCGGCAATCCCGCCAGCTGGAATTGGCCACAGCATCGGACAAGGAGTCCGGTAAGGAATAACGTTCCTCCATGCTTGAACTGCTTTTCCTGCTGTTGCCCATCGCCGCTGGTTATGGCTGGTACATGGGGCGCAGGAGTGTTCGCCAGGACACCCAGAAACAGAGCAATCAGTTTTCCCGCCAGTACGTGGCGGGGCTCAACTATTTGCTCTCCGACGAGTCTGATAAGGCCGTCGATCTCTTCATCCAGCTGCTCGAAGTTGACAGCGATACGATTGAAACTCACCTCTCCCTCGGCAATCTGTTTCGCCAGCGTGGCGAAGTCGACCGTGCCATCAAGATCCATCAGAATCTGGTCAGCCGTGAGCTGACCCGAGAGCAACGCCAGCTGGCCCTGCAGGAGCTGGCGCGGGATTTTCTGGCGGCCGGTCTGCTCGATCGGGCCGAGGCCATTTGGGTCGAGCTCTGCGAAGATGCGGATTTCGAGGAGACGGCGCTGACCCAGTTGCTGATCATTCATCAACAGCTGCGTGATTGGCAGCAAGCCATCCTGGTGGCTCAGCGCCTGCAAAAATTCCCCGGCAAGAAGCTGGCCGAGCCCATCTCACACTTTCACTGCGAGCTGGCCGAGTTGGCCCTGATGGACGGCAACGAGGCAGAGGCCCTGACTCGCCTCAAGAAGGCGCTGGGGGTCAATCCCAGCTGTGCCCGTGCGTCCTTGCGTCTGGCAACCCTGGCGATGGCACAAGGGGAGTATCTGCAAGCGAGCCGTGAGCTGCTGCGGGTATTCGAACAGGATATCGATTTTGCCTCCGAGGCCATGCCGCTGCTGGACCAGTGCTATCAAGCGCTGGGTCGCAGCCAGGAGCTGATCCCGCTGCTTGAGAAGGCGGTGGAGGGGAATGCGGGGGTGAGTGTGACCCTGGCGCTGGCCAGGCTGGTGGAGGAGCGCGACGGTCTGAGCCAGGCCAGAACCCTGGTGTTGCGCCAGCTGCGTCGCCACCCCTCGATGAAGGGGTTCTACCAGCTGGTGGGCTTCCAGCTCGCCAGTGCCGAGCCTGGCCCGGCCAAGGAGAGCCTGGAGCTGCTGCAGCAGCTGGTTGGTGAACAGATCAAGATAAAATCCACCCACAAGTGTCGTCAGTGCGGCTTTGCCACGCACTCTCTGTTCTGGCAATGCCCCTCCTGTCGACAGTGGGGATCCATCAAGCCGATCCGTGGTCTGGACGGTGAATAACCTATAGGAAGAGAGATGTTAGATCCCAAAGTCTTGGTCGCGCTCGATTACCAGCGTGAAGCCGATGCCCTGGCCTTCGTGGACCGGGTCTCCCCCTCCCAGTGCCGCCTCAAGGTCGGGAAGGAGATGTTCACCCTGTTTGGTCCCCAGTTCGTGCGCCAGCTGGTGGCCAAGGGCTTCGATGTCTTCCTGGATCTGAAATTCCACGACATCCCCAATACGGTTGCCAAGGCGGTGGCGGCGAGTGCCGAGCTGGGGGTCTGGATGGTAAACGTGCATGCCAGTGGCGGTGAGCGGATGATGCGGGCCGCCAGGGAGGCGCTGCTGCCTTATGGTGACAAGGCGCCGCTGCTCATCGGGGTGACAGTGCTGACCAGCATGGAGCAAGGGGATCTGTCCGGGATCGGCCTGGATATCAGCCCGGCCGAGCAGGTGCTGCGTCTGGCCCGACTGACCAAGGATGCCGGACTTGACGGTGTGGTCTGCTCCGCCAACGAGGCGAGCGAGCTCAAGGGGGCGCTGGGGGAGGCTTTCTTGCTGGTGACCCCGGGGATCCGCCCGACCGGCGCCGCCCAGGGCGATCAGCGCCGGGTCATGACTCCGAGCGAAGCGGTGGCGGCGGGAGCCGATTACCTGGTCATTGGTCGTCCGATCACCCAGGCGACCGATCCGGCCCTGACCCTTGGCGAAATCAACGACGAACTCGCCAACCGCTGATGACAACGGTGAGCAGGCCGAGCACCAGGCCTGCTCCCGCCCCAATCAGGTGCGATCCCGTGTGAACCCTGGCTCCGATCAGCATGGCGGCCGGGCTGTCTCCCCCCGTGTAGTGATCCAGCCACAACTTGATGGCAATCCCCAGCAACATGAGCCAGCCGGAATGGCGGCGGTGGCGGATATCCGCCATGGCGCCCCAGACGAAGAGACCGTGCAGCACGCCGGAGAGACCCATGTACCACTGGGTGTGCGGATAGTAGTACCAGATGCCGAGGCCGACTGCGATGGCGAGCAGTGCCAGCAGGAGCGGGAAGCCCCAATCCTGCAGGTAATCGCAGAACAGGGCGTAGAGTACCAGCAGGCCCGAGAGATTGAGCAGCAGGTGCCACAGATTGGTGTGAGCCAGATTGCCTGTTATGATGCGCCACCCTTCTCCCTGGTCAATCAGGACCCGGTTGAAGGAGATGAGGTCATTTGGCACTGTGAAGAAGAGGATCAGGCAGGCGAGTGAGAGCGTGATAAGCCAGAATAGCCCGGATGTGACTGACGACATGAAACAACCCAACGATCAAGACAGTCGCTACTGTACACGCTGTACCCGCGCCCTCAAAGCCTGTCTATGTGAATATATTCACCCCGTTATCAATCGGGTGCCCCTGCTCATCTTGCAACATCCAGGCGAAGTGGGTCATCCCAAGGGAACGGCGGCCCTGCTGGCAGCCAGCCTGGCCCATGTCGAGATCCGGGTCGGGGAGGACTTTCGCGAAGACGCCGTACTGGCCCGCTGGCTGGCACAGCGGCGCTGCTATCTGCTTTGGCCAGATGAGCAGGCACAGTCGCTCGCCAGCCTGCGCGCCAGTCTGCCCGATGATGCAGAGGCGCCGCCCTGCTTCGTGCTGCTCGACGGCACCTGGCGCAAGGCCTACAAGATGCTGCGCCTCAATCCGGCGCTCGCCGCCCTGCCAAGGCTCTCCCTCGCCACGGCCGAGGGGCAGTACCTCATCCGCAAGAAGCCCTTCTCCACGGCGCTCTCGACCCTGGAGGCGGGCTATCATCTGTTATCGCAATGGGAGGGCGACGCCGTCAGATACGCCCCCTTGCTGAGCCTCTTCCATCGTCTCAACGAGCAGTGGCTCTCCTATTCGACGCGCACGCCAGAGTCGCGGCGCCCCTAAGAGGATCTATCCAGTGAGAAAAGCAGTTGTCGTGTTCAGTGGCGGCCAGGACAGCACCACCTGTCTGGTGCAGGCCCAGGCCCAATATGATGAGGTGCACGCCATCACCTTCGATTATGGTCAGCGTCATCTGGCCGAAATCGCGACGGCCCGGGCCCTCGCCACGCAATTGGGGGTGGCGGCCCACAAGGTGATGGATGTCACCCTGTTGGGGGAGCTGGCGGTGTCGGCCCTGACCCGGGATCATATTCCGGTCAGTACCGAGCTGCAGGACAATGGCCTGCCCAACACCTTCGTGCCGGGGCGCAACATACTGTTTCTGACCCTGGCGGCCATCTATGCCTATCAGGTCGGGGCCGAGGCGGTGATCACCGGGGTGTGCGAGACCGATTTTTCCGGCTATCCCGATTGCCGCGACGAGTTCGTCAAGGCGCTCAATCATGCGGTGGCCCTCGGGCTGGATCGCGGGCTGCGCTTTGAGACGCCCTTGATGTGGCTCGACAAGGCCGAGACCTGGGCGCTGGCCGACGAGTTCGGTCAGCTGGCACTGGTGCGCGAGCAGACCCTCACCTGTTACAACGGCCTGATCGGTGACGGTTGCGGCACCTGCCCCGCCTGTATCCTGCGTCGCCGCGGGCTGGAGCAGTATCTGACCGATCGGGTGGGCGTTCGTCAGCGCCTCGAGCACAAACGGGGGCGTTGAGCCCCTCTCACCCCGAACGGGGTCACAGCCATTGGTAACCGTCGTTTTATGATGCACTACCCGATAAACGAGATTTTTCAAACCATCCAGGGGGAGGGGGTCTTCACCGGCCTGCCCGCCATCTTCGTGCGGCTGCAAGGCTGCCCGGTTGGCTGTCCCTGGTGCGATACACGTCACACCTGGGTGGTCGATCCGGCGCGAGAGGTGCCCATCAGCCAGGTACTCAATTGTTCTAATGAGTCCGATGGTTGGAGTGGAATGAGCAGTGCCCAGATAGTGGCCAGCTTTGCCGAGCTTGGCTACAAGGCCAGACACGTGGTGATCACGGGAGGGGAGCCCTGTCTTTATGATCTCACCGAGCTGAGCGAGACCCTGCATCAGGCCGGATATCAGCTCCAGATCGAGACCAGCGGCACCAGCGAGGTGCTGACCCATCCGGCCACCTGGGTGACCGTTTCGCCCAAGATCGGCATGCAGGGTGGCCTGAGTGTCTTGCCTGGCGCCCTGGCACGGGCCAACGAAATCAAGCATCCTGTGGCCATGATGCGCCATGTGGAGGAGCTGGACGCCTTGCTGGCCAGTGCCAGCTTGCGGGAAGATGTGGTCATTGCCCTGCAACCCATCAGCCAGAAACCCAGGGCAACCGAGCTGGCCATGGCGGTCTGCATCGAGCGTAATTGGCGCCTCTCTATTCAGACTCATAAATATCTGGATATCGATTAAATGACCCCCCTGGCCGACGAGCAGATATTGCTGACCCTTGCCAATTCCATGCCCTACGGGAAATATCGTGGCAGGCGGATCATCGATTTACCCGAGCCCTATCTGGTATGGATGGCCAGGAGCGGGTTCCCGGCCGGTTCACTGGGCCAATCCCTGGCATTGGCCTATGAAATCAAATTAAATGGGCTCGAAACCATGATAGTGCCCATCATCGACAGGATATCAGGATGAGAATATATACCCGGCAAGGGGACAAGGGGATGACCCGTCTGGCTGACGCGACCCGCATCGCCAAAAATCATCAGCGCGTGGCCAGTTATGGCGATATAGATGAATTAAATTCTCATATAGGTCTGCTCGCTGCAAAAATAGCCGATTCACATCCTGAACTATTAGCCGATCTGACCCTTATTCAGCAGGAGTTATTTGATCTTGGGGGAGAACTGGCATTTTCGAGCGAGGCGCAGTCGAGCGCTATTTGGCAAGTCAATGAGGGCTGGACCGCGCGGCTGGAATCCCAGATAGACCATTACAGTGCGCAGTTGCCTCCCTTGCGCCAGTTTATTTTACCCGGCGGCTCGGAGGCGGCGGCCCAGGCTCATGTGGTGCGAACCCTCACCCGCCGCTGCGAGCGGCAATTGCTGACCTTGAGCGAACAGGAGCAGATAAACCCTGCCGTCATCCCATATGTCAACCGGCTCAGTGACTGGTTCTTTACCCTGGCACGCTTCGTGCTGCGCCAGGAGGGCAGGGCCGAAGTGTGCTGGGTCAAGGCTGCGGACAGGTAATAGGGTAGGGATATGTTGCTGCCGTGACCAATAAAAAACCCTCGCATCGCGAGGGTTTTTTTAATGACTTGGCCTGACCCTATCAGATGGCGAAATCCGTCAGGGATTTACCTTCTTCGATGGCTTTGGCGATGGCGGAAGGCATACGGCCCTGACCGGTCCAGGTTTTTTCAACCCCGTTGTCATCATAACGATACTTGGGAGGGCGCGGCGCACGCTTGCTGCCTTTTGCCGGCTCTGCGCTGGGGGCCGCGCTGACCAATTCCGCCGGGTCTATGCCTGCGGCTTTCAGCATTTCGGTATATTCATTGATTTTACGCTGACGCTCTTCGCGAGCCTGACGATCTGCAGCCTCATCTTCCTGACGTTCGGCAACGATGGCGGAGAATTTCTCCAACCCTTCTTCCAGTTGTTCCAGAGTCAGCTCACGGCAAGCGGCACGCAGGCTACGGATATTCAGCAATACTTTCAAAAATTCAGTCATAGTGGTTACCATGCGAGCAAGAAAAGGGATAAATATGAATAGCTATTTTCAGGTAATTTATACGTCAGGGTGTCATTAAGTCAAGCTGCGATAATTAATAATCAAGTCATAAGGTTCTGGAACATTATTTTCTCTCTCTGTCGCTGTGTTAATTGGCTACAGGGGCCTGAAGGAGGAGTCATCAGACTAAAATCTCGCCACTCGCCACCAGGATGAAGTCTTGTACTGGTTTT
Organism: Aeromonas bivalvium; assembly: GCF_000819765.1. Taxonomy (GTDB): domain Bacteria; phylum Pseudomonadota; class Gammaproteobacteria; order Enterobacterales; family Aeromonadaceae; genus Aeromonas; species Aeromonas bivalvium. The sequence goes on along the minus strand of NZ_CDBT01000010.1, from coordinate 94,978 downwards.
TCTGGGGAGATATCGATTCGAATGAGTATTCAATCAAAAAACTTGATATAAAATAGCGGCACGATAAAATACCCGCCGAATACCTTTTAAGTAGAGGCGCGCTGCCTATAACTATTCATGCCGAGGGTGATGCCTGCGACGCATGGAGAAAGGAGTCAGCGCCGAAGTGATCACGCCATCATGCAGGGTCGCTGGGATTGCATCGAACAGGTGCAGTACTGCCATAGTCAATCACTATGGAGCGCTACTGAAGGGGCGGAGGAGTCACCCCTCACGGGCTCGTTTTCTTCTTTATCCTCTCGGTAGATCTCCACCTTATTCGTTATAGGTGCCAAGAGATCATGGACATTACCCATTACGCCGATTCGGCGTGGTCCCTCATTCCCCCCCTGGCGGCCGTCGCGCTGGCCGTGACCACCCGCAAGGTGCTGCTCTCCCTCGGAGTGGGTATCGTGCTGGGCTGCCTGTTGGTCAACCAGTTTGCCCCCCTGGCCAGCGCCCAGTACCTGGGTCAGGTTGCCAAGGGGATCGTCTGGTCTGACGGCGCACTCAATGGCTGGAACGTCAACATACTGCTGTTCCTGCTATTGCTGGGAGGCATCATCAGCCTGCTGACGGTCTCGGGGGCGACCCTGGCGTTCGCCGAATGGGCCGCCGCACGCATCAAAGACCGGCGGGGCGCCAAGCTGCTGACCGGGCTGCTGGTATTCCTGTTTTTCATCGATGACTATTTCCACAGCCTGTCGGTGGGGACCATCTGCCGCCCCTTGACCGATCGCTTCAATATTTCCCGCGCTAAGCTGGCTTATCTGCTGGACTCCACGGCGGCTCCCGTCTGCGTGCTGATGCCCATCTCGTCCTGGGGGGCTTATATCATCGCCCTCATCGGCGGCATTCTGACGGCCCATGGCATCCAGGATCAGAGCCCCATTTCCGCCTTCGTGCAGATGATACCGATGAACTTCTATGCCCTGTTCACCCTGGCCATGGTGCTGGTGGTGATCGCGTTCCAGCTCGACATTGGCCCCATGCGTCGTCATGAGCAACGGGCGCTCGAGGGGCAGCTGTGGGATCCGGCCAAGGGCGTGCCTCCTGGCAGCAGCGGGGACTTGCCCGTCTCCAGCCGTGGTCGGGTGCTCGATCTGGTGCTGCCCATCCTGACCCTGACCGCGTCGACCGTCTATTTCATGATGGCCTCCGGCGCCGCCGCCCTGGCAGAAAAGGGGCTGCCATTCGGGGTGCTGGGCGCGTTTGAAAATACCGATGTCGGGGCGTCGTTGGTCAATGGCGGCCTGTGTGGCCTCGGGGTGGCCGTGGTGCTGACCCTGCGCATGGGCCTGGCCCTGCGCACCTGGCTCGAGGTCATCAAGCACGGCGTCATGGCCATGCTGCCCGCCATCTACATTCTGGTGTTTGCCTGGGCCATTGGCGCCGTGATCCGCGATGTGGAGACGGGCAAGTATCTTGCCTCACTGGCCCAGAGCGGCCTGCCCATCTCTTTGCTGCCCGTGGTGATGTTCTGCCTCTCCGGCGCCATGGCGTTCGCCACCGGCACCAGCTGGGGTACCTTCGGTATCATGTTGCCCCTGGCCGGTGACATGGCCGCCGCCAGCGAGATCGGCATGATGCTGCCCATGCTCTCTGCGGTATTGGCCGGTGCCGTGTTTGGGGATCACTGCTCCCCTATCTCGGACACCACCATCCTCTCCTCCACCGGCGCCGGTTGCCATCACATCGATCACGTGATGACCCAGCTGCCTTATGCGCTGACCATCGCCGTCGGGGCTGCCGCCGGTTATCTGGCGCTGGGGATGACTGAATCTGTTGGCGTCGGCCTGGTGGTCAGCTGCGCCTGGTTCATCGGGGTGACCCTGTTCTATCTCAGAGCAAACCAGAAGACGGCTGTCACCGTCTGATGCATGACGAGGGGCCTGCGGGCCCCTTTGTTTTTGACCCTTCCCTGCGTTAGCATGCGCGCCATCAATTGGCATCGGAGCAAGCATGGCCTCATTACACTACAAATTCGCCGCGATGAACTCGGGCAAGTCCACCCAGCTGATCCAGGCGCACTTCAACTATCTCGAACGCGGCATGCACCCGCTCGCCATGACGCCGGCCATCGATGACAGGTTCGGGCTCGGGGTGATCAGCGCCCGGGTCGGTCTGGAGTTGAAGGTAGAAGTGTTCAGCGACAGCTGCGATCTGTTCGAGATGGTCAAGGCACGTCATGCCGAACAGCCCATCGATGTGTTCATCGTCGACGAGGCGCAGTTTCTCACCAAGGAGCAGGTCTATCAGCTGGCGCGGGTGGTGGACGAGGCGGACATCCCCGTCATCGCCTACGGGCTCAAGACAGATTTTCGTGCCGAGCTGTTTCCCGGTTCGTACCATCTGCTCTGTCTGGCGGACAAGGTGGAGGAGCTCAAGAGCATCTGCTGGTGCGGCAACAAGGCGCACATGAATGCCAGGGTCAATGCCGATGGCCAGGTGGCGCGGGACGGCGCCCAGGTGGAAATTGGGGGCAATGCCCGCTATGTCTCCCTGTGCCGCAAGCATTATCTGATTGGCCAGGCGTTTCGCTGAGGCGCTCGACGCGACGAGGTAAAGAAGGCCCTATTGGGCCTTTTTTATTGCGCGGGCGCCCGATGATTTGGCCAGCTTGGCTCAATCAAATTCGCAATCGACCGGGGTGATGATGGGATCCGCCACCGGCAGGCGGTGGAACAGCTGCCGAAAGTGTTGCTGGACCCGGCCGATGTCGACCAGCGACATGCCGGAGGCGAAGCCGAACCAGACGTAGAGACCGGTCAGATCGCGAAACATGGGAGGCAGGTATCGGGGGGCGGCGATCAGTCCCTCCAGATAGTGCTGATAGAGCACAGGGATGTCGTCCAGGGTCACCTTGCCCACAAACAGCATGGGCAGTATCTCGGGGACCCCTTCCAACACGGCGCTGCGGATGAAGTTGACCGTTTCCACATAGCCCTTCACGTAGGAGAGATCCTTGGTGAAGCAGGCGCCACCAGCCACCATGCCGCCTCGAAACACTCGCTGGGTGATCTTGTAGGCATCATGCTCGCTCGCTCCCTTGTCCAAGAAGTGGCGATAGAGTTCGATGAAATCGGCGCCATTCTCGGCCATGTCGATGGCCATGACCCGATCCGAGATGCGTTTGGCCCGATCCGGGAAAGAGCTGAAGGTGAGCGTCTCGATCAGCACAGCCAACCCTTCCTGACAGGCGGTGATGCGCGGCGAGCCGGCGCTCAGCCAGGTAGCATAGGGTTGCTGGCGGCCATTGAGGGTGGTGCCGACATGCACCCAGCCCTCGTGGACCTCGAGCACCTGCAAGTCCAGCTCGGAGAAGCGGGCATGGCTGCTGAGCTTGATGTAATCACCCCCGGCGGCGGCGTCCGAGACGATGCCATCGCTCAGCTTGACCTGCACCTGGCCGTCGCGAAAATAACCGGACAGTTTCTCCTGCAGCCGATCGACGGCGGCTTGCCCCTCGAACTCCTTGGGATAGGGGCGCACCAGGTGGCGTGCGCCGGGCAGGGAGAAGATGTCGCACAATCGCTCCCCCAGCTCGCGCAGGGTCTTGCGATCGCCGCGAAGGTGGTCCCGGGCCGAGCCATAGAGGTGCTGGCTGTAGCGCAAAAAGTCAGGTTGGCCGCGCTGGCGCAGCATCTCTATCACCACCATGTATTGATCGACGTTGGCCTGGAGGATGCGGCCAAGCTCGTCATTGGGGCCGAGTTTCCTGCGGATCCTGTCTCTGAGCTCCTTGAGCTCCAGGTACTTGTTGCGCGGATCGAAACCGAGGGCCAGCCGCTGATAGAAGTCGGCGTCAATGGCGGGCAGGGTTTTCCCTCCCTTGGCCAGGAAGTCATGGCCAATGCGATGAGGCCACTTGATCGCGTCCAAGATGCGGATCGGCTTTTGCAGCACCAGCAGCTCGTCGGAGAGCGACTTGAGGTGCAGGCGATATTTCTCTTGGATGGTCATGGTGACTCGGTGGAGGGCGGGCGTTTGGGTGGGCTGAGTATAAGGTACTGTTCGTGTCAAAAAGAAGCGCAAACACAGCAGGGGAGGGCCTCTGCTTCAGGTTGGCCACAAATTGGTTTAGACTGCGCCCCTCGCTATCCAGAGTTTCGAAACGTCATGATGAATACACCCAGCTCCGAAATGATAATGCGTTGGTTGCAGCAGGCTCGCATCGAACATTATGTCTGCGATCAATGCCATGGCATCCACATCGTCTCCCTGCAGTCCGTGGAGGGCATTCAGGAGAGCCGCGTCTTCGTCGAGGAGGAGGGGCTGCTGTTCTCCTCCGAGCTGGAAGTTCGCCCCTCGGCCCTGTTGCCTCTGGTGGCCGAACTCGGTCGGCTCAACATGCAGTACCCGTCCCTCAAGGTGTTTCTCGACATCATAGATGACAACCTGCCGCGCCTGGTGGTGGGGCATACCGTGTTTACCAAGGCGGGTCTCACCGTCGAGCAGTTCATCCTGTTTGTCCAGAGCACCATCGCCGCCACCCATGAAGTGGTTGCCGAGTGCGAGCGCCTGGGCTTCCTCAATCTGCCGGAGATGGTGGTTGAACCTGGCTCTGTACATTAATCGGGCGGTCAGTCGTCAGGTGGGCAGAAAGCCGTTGACGGGCGCGCGGCTTTCCCCTAAATTACGCCCCGTTCCAGCGCAACAGCGCAGTGAATACCGTGTTGGCTGAACACGTTAAACCACAGGCCAAAATTTGGTGAGGTGTCCGAGTGGCTGAAGGAGCACGCCTGGAAAGTGTGTATACGGCAACGTATCGAGGGTTCGAATCCCTCCCTCACCGCCAAATTGAAAAAAACCGACCTCAGGGTCGGTTTTTTGCTATCTGCAGCACTTGTGTGCGCAGTGGCAACAGCCATAGACCCAAGACAGGCTGCAAGAGGGATGTCCCCAGCACATAAGGCCCCTTTGAGACCCTTTCTGGCAATAAATAAAAAATCCGGCCTGATATCAGGCCGGATTTTTTATTTATCCATCCTGACTCAGATGTTTTGCGCTTCGTTTGGCACAATAACAGCGGCATGATTCCCCTTCGGACCCTGCTGCAGTTCAAACTGCACGGCCTGGCCCGCCTTCAACGTCTTATAACCTTCCATTTGAATGGTGGAGTAGTGGGCGAAGATATCGTCACCGCCCCCTTCCGGACAGATAAACCCAAATCCTTTTGCGTTGTTGAACCACTTGACTGTTCCGGTTGCCATACTTCTACATCCTTTTATTGATTACCCTGAAGTCGTTGAGTAACCTGCGCCAGCCCATTATAACTAGCTATATCTACCCAATAATGGTGGGGCGCCGATTAGCAAGTAACCAATTTAGTCCAACTGAGAGTCGAGTCAAGAAGTTGTTAACAAGCCCTGTGATCCAGTTAACAACTCTATTGACAGCATGACGGCGGACGGTAGTAATCTAGAGGTACCCAAGCACAGCCATGAGTAAGCAAAAAGAACTCTTTGTTAATGAAGAGATTGCCGAGTCTGAGAAGACCAAGTTGCAGCCACCGCCCATGTACAAGGTGCTGCTCAATAACGACGATTACACCCCGATGGAGTTTGTGGTCGAGGTGTTGCAGCGGTTCTTCCGGATGGATCTGGAGAAGGCAACCCAGATCATGTTAAGTGTGCATTATAGTGGTAAAGGGATCTGTGGCACCTTCACCGCCGAGATAGCGGAGACCAAGGTGGTCCAGGTCAACACCTATTCACGTAATAACGAACATCCACTGCTATGTACGATGGAAAAGGCCTAAACGACATGACGTGATGACAAGACGACACCACATTGTTGCTGTACTGAGGGGAGGTGCCTATGTTGAACAAAGAGTTAGAGAAGACGCTGAACGAGGCTTTCAAGCTCGCTCGAGATGAGCGTCACGAATTCATGACCGTCGAGCACCTGTTGTTAGCCCTGCTGGATAACAGCTCAGCCCATGAGGCCTTGAGTTCATGTGGTGCGGATGTGGAACAGATGCGCAAGGAGATCGGTGCCTTTATCAGCCAGACGACCCCGCTGATCGCTGCCGATGACGAGGATCGGGAGACCCAACCCACCCTGGGCTTCCAACGTGTACTGCAACGTGCTGTATTCCATGTGCAATCCTCGGGCCATACCGAGGTCAGTGGTGCCAACGTATTGGTCGCCATCTTCAGCGAGCAGGAATCCCAAGCCGCTTATTTCCTGAAGAAAGCCGACATCAGCCGGCTGGATGTCGTCAACTTTCTCTCCCATGGGGTCCGTAAGGACAGCAAGCCTGACTCTCCGCCCAATAGTGCCGAGTCGGACGACGAGGTCTCTGCCGCCCAGATTGAAAGTTTTGCCACCAATCTCAACCAGCTGGTACTGGAGGGGAGGATCGATCCTCTCATTGGTCGGGATCAGGAACTGAGCCGCACCATCCAGGTATTGTGCCGTCGTCGCAAGAACAATCCCCTGCTGGTCGGAGAGGCGGGTGTCGGCAAGACGGCCATAGCCGAAGGCTTGGCCTATCGTATCGTCAAGGGAGATGTGCCCGAGGTCATTGCCGACAGCACCATCTATTCCCTGGACATGGGCTCTTTGCTGGCAGGTACCAAGTATCGCGGTGATTTCGAGAAGCGCCTCAAGGTATTGCTCAAGCAGATCGAGCGCCAGGAAGGGGCCATCCTGTTTATCGACGAGATCCACACCATCATAGGTGCGGGAGCTGCCTCCGGTGGCCAGCTGGACGCGGCCAACCTCATCAAGCCCTTGCTATCCAATGGTTTGTTGCGCTGCGTGGGGTCGACCACCTATCAGGAATATGCCCAGATATTTGAAAAGGATCGCGCACTGGCGCGCCGCTTCCAGAAGATCGATATCGTCGAGCCCACGATAGATGACACCACCCGCATCTTGATGGGGCTCAAGAGTCGCTATGAGGCGCATCATAGCGTCCGTTATACCGCCAAGGCCATTCGCGCGGCGGCCGAGCTTTCGGCGAAATATATCAACGATCGTCACTTGCCTGACAAAGCCATCGACGTGATCGACGAAGCGGGGGCGGGTCAGCGGCTGCTGCCGGCGAGCAAGCGTAAAAAAGTGATCAATGTGGCCGAAATTGAGGCTATCGTGGCAAAAATTGCGCGGATCCCGGAGAAATCGGTCTCCTCTTCCGATAAAGAGGTGCTCAAGAATCTGGAACGTAACCTCAAGATGGTGGTGTTCGGCCAGGACAAGGCTATCTCTGTGTTGACGGACTCCATTCGCCTCGCTCGCTCCGGCCTGGGCAATGAACACCGCCCTGTTGGCTGTTTCCTGTTTGCCGGCCCGACCGGTGTGGGCAAGACGGAAGTGACCCAGCAGCTGGGCAAGGCGCTCGGGGTAGAGATGTTGCGTTTCGATATGTCCGAATACATGGAGCGGCACACGGTGTCACGCCTGATCGGGGCTCCTCCCGGTTACGTTGGTTTTGAGCAGGGGGGGCTGCTGACCGACGCTGTGATCAAGCATCCCCATGCGGTCTTGCTGCTTGATGAGATAGAGAAGGCGCACCCGGATGTGTTTAATCTGCTGCTGCAGGTGATGGACAACGGGACCCTGACCGATAACAACGGTCGAAAAGCCGATTTTCGCAACATCATTCTGGTGATGACCACCAATGCCGGCGTACAGGAGACCCAGCGCAAGTCCATCGGCTTCCAACAGCAGGATCTCAGTCATGATGCCATGGAGGTGATCAACAAGACCTTCAGCCCCGAGTTTCGCAATCGACTCGACCATACCATCTGGTTCAATCACCTGGATATGGCGGTGATCTACCAGGTCGTCGACAAGTTCATTGTTGAATTGCAGGTCCAGCTGGATGCCAAGGGCGTGTCTCTGGAGATTTCGGAGGGAGCCCGTCACTGGCTGGCCGAGAAGGGCTATGACAGGGCGATGGGAGCCAGACCCATGGGCCGGGTGATTCAGGAACACCTCAAGAAACCCCTGGCCAATGAGATCCTGTTTGGCTCACTGGTCGATGGGGGTATCGTCAAGGTTGAGAGGGTAAATGATAGCCTCAGCTTCGATTTTCAGGTCGATGTTGAAGCCGTGTCCCACTGATCAAACGCCATGAAACGACAAAAAACCCCAACCATCAGGTTGGGGTTTTTTGCTGAATTCCTGGCTTAGCGAGAGCGGAAAACAATACGACCCTTGGAGAGATCGTAGGGAGTCAGAGCGACTGTCACCTTGTCTCCAGTCAGGATACGAATGTAGTTTTTGCGCATCTTGCCGGAAATATGAGCGATAACCACGTGACCATTCTCCAGTTCCACACGGAACATGGTATTGGGCAGGGTTTCCAAGATAGTGCCCTGCATCTCAATACTGTCTTCTTTAGCCATTGAATCCTCTTGATAAGCCACAACAAAAATCCGCTGGATCATGCCGGATTTAAGCCAATGTGTAAAGTTTACTCGGGCCTGGTGACGATATTTTTCCATTCACCCTGGATGAGACGCTCATGGGGAAGGAAGCGGCTCTTGTATTTCATCTTGCGGCATTTTTCCACCTGGTACCCCAGGTAGAGCCAGTGGCGCCCGGTTCTACGCCCCAGATCCAGTTGACTCAGGATGGCAAAAGTACCGAGGGAGCGATCGGCAAATTCGGGATCGAAGAAGGTGTACATGGCGCTCAGGGAGTGGGGCAGGAGATCGGTGACGGCGACCCCGATCAGGCGGTTGTCCAGACGAATCTCCAGGTAGAGGGGTGGCATCCAGTCGCAATGCAGGAACCCCTTGTATTGGCTGCGGCTGGGAGGATACATGCTGCCATCCCGGTGACGCTGGCGGATATAGCGCTCGTACAGCTGGTAATACTCGGGCTTGTCGTCATAGCTCAGCACCAGGTTGAGATCCTGATTCTGTTGCGAGATTCGTTTCTGGCTGCGGCTGGGGACAAACTGCTCGCTGTGGATGCGTAGCGACTGGCAGGCACTGCAACTGGGGCAATGGGGGCGATAGATGTCGTTGCCGCTGCGCCGAAAACCGGCGGTGAGCAGGCGCTCGTAGCCATTGGCGTTGAGCAGTTCATTATCCATCAGCACCAGCAACTGCTCCTGCTGATGTTCGAGATAGCTGCAGGCATGCTTGGGGGTCAGGCCGACCTTGAGGATCACTTCTTCTGTCATAGGTTGATGAACCTCGCTTGCCAGCACCCCTCACGGAGCACTTGTTGTCGCAGCGTCGCCAGTGCCGAGAGGAAGTGGCTGCGAGGCCACTCCTCAATGCCCAGCGTGGCCAGGAAGTGGTTTTGCATCTGGCAGTCGATGAGGGCGCCATCATGGCACTCGAAATGACGACACAGTGCCCACATGGCGACTTTGGCGCCGTTGTCGATCCGGCTGAACATGGATTCACCGCAGAAGAGACGCCCGACGGCGATGCCGTAGAGGCCGGCTTGCAGCTGACCATCTTGCCACACCTCCACCGAGTGGGCGTGGCCCAGGCGGTGGAGTGTCTGATAGGCGGCGATCATCTCATCGCTTATCCAGGTGCCACTGGCGCCGGGCCTGGGGGCGGCGCAGGCCGTGATCACCTCATTAAAGGCACGATTGATGGAAATATCGAAGGTGTGGCGGCGTAAAAATTTCTGCAGACTGCGACCGACATGCAGGCGTGATGGGATCAGGACCCCGCGGGGATCCGGTGACCACCAGAGCAGGGCCTGATGGGGTTCATTCCAAGGGAAGATCCCGTTGTGATAAGCTGCGAGCAGACGGGGAGCAGACAGATCCCCCCCGATCGCCAGCAGGCCGTTGGGCTCATCCAGCGCGTGTTTGGGGTGGGGGAACCGGTTCGGCTCATCATCCAGTTGGGTCAGGTAGCAAGACATAGCATCGAGGGGTTTCGTAGATGAAGGCCATTATCCTGATAGTATCCAGCCTGCTGTGCTTTGTCACGGCGCAGGCCGGTGCCGAGGTGTACCAGCGCAATACGGCGCGGCCGGTCAACCAGGTGGTATTTGGCCAGGTGGATACGATGCGCAACATCACTCAGCGCCAGGTGATCGAGTCGGCGCAGTCGGGCTGGAAGACATTGGGCGGTGCCTTGATCGGCGGCCTGATTGGCAACCAGTTTGGCGGCGGTCATGGCCGGGAGATTGCCACCGCAGTGGGGGCGTTGGCGGGTGCCGGGGCCGCGCAATATTACCAGTCCGGCGGCGAAGTGGTTGAAAACAAGCTGGTGGAGTTGCTCATTCGCAGCGATCAGGGGGCGCTGGTCAATGTGATCCAGGATTTTGACTCGGCCATGGTCTTCGCCCAGGGGGACAAGGTGCGGATCCTCTATTTTGATGACGGGGTGCGGGTCGACAAGACCTACTGACGGGGCAAGCAGAGACAGGCAGTGAGGGAAGAATTACCCGGCTGCCGCCGCAAGGGGTGACGGGCTGCGCTACACGACATGGCTGTGGGAAGGGTCTTCAGATGGTGGCTGGTTCTGCACAGCAGCTTTTCTGTTTCAAAGGGCTGGTTGAAAAAGTGATTGCCCCCGCTGTTTGAGGCAGGCTAGAGAGGCCGTGCTTGTTCGATACCGAGATGACGATGATGGCGAGCTGCTGCTTGCGGTCGCGAGGTGCGCGGATCATCCCGTGCCAGCACTTCGATCCCCTGGTTGAGGTAGAGGCGATGCGCCGGAGCGACGGTATCTTGCAGGGCGTGGGACCTGCATCACATAGTCCATCACCCGACCTCCAGCCAGGCCACCTGCTTCTCTTCGCTTTATCGGACTTGCAAGAAAAAGGGCATGCCAATTGGCATGCCCTTTATCACCTCGCGCTTATTGGGCGTCGAGGAAACGTTCGGCATCCAGAGCGGCCATGCAGCCTGTGCCGGCCGAGGTGATGGCCTGACGGTAGACATGGTCGGCCACGTCGCCGGCGGCAAAGACCCCCTCGATGCTGGTCTGGGTGGCGAAGCCTTGCAGGCCGCCACGCACCTGGAGATAACCGTTCTCCATGGCCAGCTGGCCTTCGAAGATCTGGGTGTTCGGCTGATGGCCGATGGCGATGAAGACCCCCATCAGCGGCAGTTCAGAGGTACTCTCGTCCCGGGTGCTGCGCAGGCGAACCCCGGTGACACCCATGTCGTCACCCAGCACTTCGTCCAGGATCTGGTGGGTGTGCAGCACGATATTGCCGCTCTCAACCTTGTCGTTGAGGCGCTTGATCAGGATCTTCTCGGCGCGGAACTCGTCGCGGCGGTGGATCAGATGTACCTTCTTGGCGATGTTGGCCAGGTAGAGCGCCTCTTCCACGGCGGTGTTGCCGCCGCCGACCACGGCCACTTCCTGGTTGCGATAGAAGAAGCCGTCGCAGGTGGCGCAGGCGGAGACGCCGCGGCCCTTGAACGCCTCTTCCGAGGGCAGCCCCAGGTACTTGGCGGAAGCGCCGGTGGCGATGATCAGGGCATCGCAGCTGTATTCACCACTGTCACCCTTGAGGCGGAACGGACGCTGGGTCAGGGAGACCTCATTGATGTGATCGAACAGGATGCGGGTCTCGAACTTCTCCGCGTGCTCCTTCATGCGCTCCATCAGTGCCGGACCGGTCAGCCCTTCCGGATCACCCGGCCAGTTCTCCACTTCCGTGGTGGTGGTCAGCTGGCCACCCTGTTGCATGCCGGTGATGAGCAGTGGATTGAGGTTGGCACGGGCGGCGTAGACGGCGGCCGTGTAGCCCGCGGGGCCTGAACCCAGGATCAGCAATTTGCTGTGAATGACTTCGCTCATGGTGTGATTTCCGAGAGGTAATGAGTTTGCGCGATTGTAGGGAATTCGTGATCCGGGGTCAAAGGGCGGCGTGCCGATTGTCCCAATCGCCCGGACGGCATCTTTACCGACTCGGTTGCCCTCGGGCTCTCGCACTGCCGGGAAGAGGGGAGGGGCGGGTTCAAGGTCAGGGAGTCGCCCCTCTTATGGCGCAATGGAAATGGGGCCGCCTGTCAACGGATGGGGACCGCTCGTCTGTGTCCCTGCTTGGCGGTATTGCCATGGCCTGCGCCGTGCGAGGGGAATGAAGCGTGACCATATGGCGGTGCACTCATAGGGGCTTTCCTTGGCCGCCCTGAGCTGGGTCATGGGATTGTACCCTGGCGCTGATCCGGGCACGGATGACAACTCCTGGCGCAGTGCTGCCCGGGCTGGCAAGGCGCCTGCCGACACAGTGGCCAGAGACGGTCTGTGGGGTCTCGATACTCAGGCCATGGGGCCTGGGGCGTGCCAGCCAGCATATTGCTCTTTGATGAGGGGCTGACTGATGGATGGCCATTTGCATAGACATGCGCGCGGCGCTCCGGGTGAGGGAGGCCCCCAGGGCGAGGCCACCCCGATGACAGATCCCTGCCTCTGACCCGAGGATGATGGCGCCGCCGCCGGCCTCTGGGGCCCAAGGTCGCGTGGGCGAAACGGTGCGGCATGGTGCCTTCCATTGCCCGATCTTGGTTGCCCCTAAGGATGGCGAAAACATAGGCAGGGAAGGCCGGGATCGCGCCAGCGACAGCGTGATAATCTGCGCCGATGAAGCCTGCAGGGCTTCCCGACCCGCTTTGGGCGAAAACGGTATGGTTTCATGCTGTCAGTTCACGTACACTGGCCACAACCATGCCTACGCGATATTCATGGTTTTTTATTTCTTCAGGTACACCGATAATCATGCTATCCCTCGTCTATTGATCGGTGTTTCATGTCGCCCTGATGTAGTGCGGCATTTGCACCTTCTTTATTCAGGCATTGACAGGATTTGTGACCATAATTATAAAATGACTGGTGATTCTTACCAAAAAATAGCCAAAGGATGGAATTAAATGATGGAAGCTAAGAGTCGGCTAAAGGATTTGGACAGGATTGACCGCAACATTCTGAATGAACTGCAAAAGGATGGCAGGATTTCGAACGTTGAGTTGTCCAAACGAGTTGGCCTGAGTCCCACACCGTGTCTGGAACGGGTTCGTCGCCTCGAGCGGCAAGGGTATATCGAAGGGTATGCCGCCATTCTGAACCCTCATTATCTGGACGCGTCTCTGCTGGTGTTTGTGGAAATTACCCTCAATCGTGGCGCCCCCGATGTGTTTGAGCAGTTCAACAAGGCTGTTCAGGTGCTCGAGGAGATCCAGGAGTGCCATCTGGTCTCCGGCGATTTCGACTATCTGCTAAAGACCCGCGTCAGCGACATGTCCGCCTATCGCCGCCTGCTGGGGGAAACCCTGCTGCGCCTGCCGGGTGTCAACGATACCCGCACCTATGTGGTGATGGAGGAAGTGAAACAGAGTAGTCGTCTGGTGATCAGCACCCGATAGAGTATTTTGTGCTGTGATGTAGCGAGCGATTGATGCATCATAAACGTCAGAAACGAGCGGCAGGTCCGCTCGTTTCTGCTTGTCGGACTTGTCGCGTCAATGGGCACGCAGGCTGACAAGCGATAGGATTTTCAGGGATACTGGGCCCCCTTGTCCCATGCGTTACCATGTTTTCAGAAAGGAGCCGGAGTTTGGCCGAGAAAAAGCTGTTTACTCCATTATCAGGCACCCAACGGATCTTCGAAGCCGTCTTGATCGCCATCACGCTGTTGGCCGCCTACCTCTTGCTTGCCCTGCTAACCTATCACCCTGCCGATCCCGGTTGGTCCCAGACCTCCTGGCAAGGGGAGGTGAAGAATCTGGCGGGCAGCGCCGGCGCCTGGATTGCCGATATCACCATGTTCACCTTCGGAGCTTTCTCCTATCTGGTGCCCCCCCTGATGGTGCTACTGGGCTGGAGCCTGTTCTGGCGGCCGAGCCGGCTGCTGGACGTGGACTACCTGACCCTGTCGGTGCGCATCGTCGGCTTCCTGCTGACCGTACTTGGCATGTCGGCCATTGCCAGCATGAATTTCAACGACATGCAGAACTTCTCCGCCGGCGGCCTGGTCGGCGATGTGATCGCCTCCGCGGTGATCCCGCTGTTTGGCGGCGTGGGGGCCAACCTGATGCTGCTCTGCTTCGTGGCCACCGGCATCACCCTGTTTACCGGCTGGTCCTGGCTCACCATCGTCGAGCGGCTCGGCAGTGCCTGTACCGGCGCTGTTTCCGCGCTCTATCACCTGCCCACCACCCTTGGAAACTGGCTGAACGGTGGCTGGCGTCAGCCCCGTTTTGAGGGGCCGGACCCCCTGCTGGAAGGCAGCGCCGGCGCCCTGGCGCTGGAGGATGAGGAGGATGAGCCCCATGGCGGCTGGGTGCGCCGTACCAAGGCGTCCCAACCGGCGAAGGGGAGCAAGGCGGCCAAGTCCGATGACTGGCTCCCCGAGCTCGACGAGGATACCTTCCAGTTCGATCCCGATTTCGATGACGAGGACGATCAGCCGGCCCCGCCCAGGCGCGCCCCACGTGCCCGTCAGCCCGTGGTCATGGCCAGGGAAGAGGAGATGGATCTGCCCTGGGCGGACAATGGGGACGAGGCGCCGAGTCCTGCCCCCGCAGCCCGCCCCGTCTCCCGGCGCACCGCCATGGCTGGCATGGCGCCATTGCCGAGCCTGGAACTGCTCGATCGTCCCCCGGTCAAGACCCAGTCCATGAGCCCGGATGAGCTGGAGCGCATGGCGCGCCTGGTGGAGGCCAAGCTGGCGGACTACAACGTGCAGGCCAAGGTGGTCGGTGTCTATCCGGGCCCGGTCATCACCCGCTTCGAGCTGGATCTGGCTCCTGGCATGAAGGCGAGCAAGATCACCAACCTCTCCCGGGATCTCGCCCGCTCCCTTTCCGCCAGCAGTGTGCGGGTGGTAGAGGTGATCCCGGGCAAGACCTATGTCGGCATCGAGCTGCCCAACCGGGTGCGCCAGACCGTCTACCTGCGGGAGACCCTGGATTGCGAGGCCTTCTCGGCCAGCCACAATCCGCTCACCATGGGGCTGGGCCAGGACATCGCCGGGGAACCCGTGGTGGTTAACCTGGCCAAGATGCCGCACCTGCTGGTGGCCGGTACCACGGGCTCGGGCAAGTCGGTGGGGGTGAACACCATGATCATCTCCATGCTCTACAAATCCTCCCCCGAGGATCTGCGCTTCATCATGATCGACCCCAAGATGCTGGAACTCTCGGTCTACGAAGGGATCCCTCATCTGCTGACCGAGGTGGTCACCGACATGAAGGATGCCGCCAACGCCCTGCGCTGGTGCGTAGGCGAGATGGAGCGCCGCTACAAGCTGATGTCGGCGGTCGGGGTGCGCAACCTCAAGGGGTACAACGACAAGGTGCTGGCCGCCATCGAGGCGGGGGATCCCCTGCTCGATCCGCTGTGGCGTCCGGGCGACTCCATGGATCAGATGCCGCCGGAGCTGGAAAAACTGCCCCACATAGTGGTGGTGGTGGACGAGTTTGCCGACATGATGATGATCGTCGGCAAGAAGGTGGAAGAGCTGATTGCCCGCATTGCCCAGAAGGCACGGGCCGCCGGCATTCACCTCATCCTCGCCACCCAGCGTCCATCGGTGGATGTGATCACCGGCCTCATCAAGGCCAACATCCCGACCCGGATCTCGTTCCAGGTGTCGAGCAAGATAGATTCCCGCACCATATTGGATCAGGGCGGCGCCGAATCCCTGCTCGGCATGGGTGACATGCTCTACATGCCCGCCGGTACCTCCAACCCGACCCGGGTCCACGGCGCCTTCGTCGATGACCACGAGGTGCACAAGGTGGTGGCGGACTGGAAACTGCGGGGCGAGCCGAACTACATCGACGAGATCCTCTCCGGCGAGTCGGAAGAGGGGGGCAGCGGTGGCGGCGACTACGGCGGCGGCGACGAGGAGCTGGATCCCCTGTTCGACGAGGCGGTGGCCTTCGTGGTGGAATCCCGCCGTGGCTCCACCTCCAGCGTGCAGCGCAAGTTCAAGATAGGTTACAACCGGGCGGCCCGTCTCATCGAGCAGATGGAGAACCAGGGCATCGTCAGCAGCCCGGGCGGCAACGGCCAGCGCGACGTGCTGGCACCGCCCCCGGTGCGCGATTAACCGCAGTGGTATTCTGGCCATGCCCTCGGGGCGTGGCCTTTTAGCGAGAGACCCTATGAAAAAAACCTTACTGATGGGCACTGTGCTGCTCATCGCCAGTGGCCAGGCCTGGGCCGATGCGGCCAGCGATCTCAAGCAGAAGCTGGCGGCGGTCAATCTTTTTTCCGCCCGATTCCAGCAGACCGTCTATGACAGCAAGGGCAAGGAGCTGCAAAAAGCGAGCGGCGATCTGCTGGTGTCCCGGCCCAATCGTTTCAACTGGCATACCCAGCGCCCGGACGAGAGCCTGATCGTGGCGGACGGCAAGGACGTCTGGATCTATGATCCCTTCGTCGAGCAGGTCACCGCCCTCAAGCTGCAGGACGCCGTGGTCAATACCCCCTTCATCCTGATCGCCAGCGGCGATGACAAGTACTGGAAGCACTACGACGTGGTGCGCCAGGGCAATGTGTTCACCGTCACCAGCCGCAACCAGGATGAGCTGATCGCCTCCTTTCGGGTCAGCTTCGATCGGCAGGACAACATAGATCGCTTCGACGTGAAAGAGGCCCAGGGGCAGTGGAGCGAATTCACCCTCACCAGCTTCAACCGCAAGCCGGCGCTCAAGGGGAGCGAGTTCGTGTTCAAGATGCCCAAGGGGGCCCAGCTGGACGACCAACGCTGATGGGTCGCCTGGCTGCGGATTCCTCGTCAGGCCGCCCCGGGTGGGTGGTCGCCATATCCCAGAGCGGTCGATGCAGATGAGCAACTTGTCCCTGGATTTCTCGTCGGACTTTCGTCCGCTGGCGGCCCGGATGCGGCCGCAAACCCTGGAGCAGTACATAGGCCAGCAGCATATCCTGGGGCCTGACAAACCCCTGCGCAAGGCTGTCCTGGCGGGGCACTGCCACTCCATGATCCTGTGGGGGCCGCCCGGCACCGGCAAGACCACGCTGGCCGAGCTGATGGCCCACTACTGTCAGGCAGAGGTGGAGCGACTCTCGGCGGTCACCTCCGGCATCAAGGAGATCCGTGCCGCCATCGACAAGGCCAAAGAG
Source organism: Aeromonas bivalvium (assembly GCF_000819765.1). Taxonomy (GTDB): domain Bacteria; phylum Pseudomonadota; class Gammaproteobacteria; order Enterobacterales; family Aeromonadaceae; genus Aeromonas; species Aeromonas bivalvium. The sequence continues at coordinate 77,906 of NZ_CDBT01000010.1, read as the reverse complement.
AACAGCTGGCGCGGGGTGCGCACCATCCTCTTCGTCGATGAGGTGCACCGCTTCAACAAGAGCCAGCAGGACGTGTTTCTGCCCCATATCGAAGACGGCACCATCACCTTCATCGGCGCCACCACAGAGAATCCCTCGTTCGAGCTCAACAACGCACTGCTCTCCCGGGCCCGGGTCTATCTGCTCAAGCGGCTGGAGGAGAGCGACATCCTCGCCATGATCGATCAGGCGATGACCGACCCCCGCGGTCTCAATGACCCCAGCCTCACCTTTGCCCCCGGGGTGAAGGAGGCGCTGGCCAAAGCCGTGGATGGGGACGGGCGCAAATCCCTCAACTACCTGGAGCTGCTGGCCGACATGGCCGAGGCCAATGGGGCAGGGGAGAAGGTGATCGACAGCGCCCTGCTCGCCGCCGTGGTGGGGGAGCACGTGGCGCGCTTCGACAAGGGCGGGGATCACTTCTACGACCTCATCTCGGCGGTGCACAAGTCCATCCGTGGCTCGGCGCCGGATGCGGCCCTCTACTGGTATGCCCGCATGGTGAGTGCCGGTTGCGATCCCCTCTACATCGCCCGCCGCCTGCTGGCCATTGCCTCGGAAGACGTGGGCAACGCCGATCCCCGTGCCATGCAGGTAGCGCTCTCGGCCTGGGACTGTTTCCACCGCGTCGGCCCGGCGGAAGGGGAGCGGGCCATCGCCCAGGCCATCGTCTACCTCGCCTGCGCCCCCAAGAGCAATGCGGTCTACACCGCCTGGAAGGCGGCGCTGGCGGACGCCAAAAACCTGCCGGACTTCGAGGTGCCGCCGCACCTGCGCAATGCTCCCACCAGGCTGATGAGCGAGCTGGGTTACGGCGCCGAGTACCGTTACGCCCACGACGAGGAGGGGGCTTATGCCGCCGGGGAGGAGTATTTCCCCACCGAGCTGGCCGGGAGGCGTTACTACCAGCCGACCGAGCGTGGCCTCGAGAAGCAGATAGCGCAAAAACTCGCGTATTTGCAGGGGCTGGATCGACAGAGCCCCCGTAAACGGCACAAATAGTCCCTGTTCGGGCGGGGGGGCGGTCTGATACACTGCCTCCCTGGCCCCGCTTGTCTCGGTCTTGCGCCATCTTCTTGATTTCTTGGGCCGATGTCGATGCCCGATGGTGAAGACGATAGGGGTGCGCCAACCGATGTTCACTCCCGGATCTGTGTTTTTGCCCCATCATGATGACCCGGGCCCAGATCCCATTTTAAAAAAGTAGGTAAACCATGCTGGATCCCAAATATCTGCGCGGCGAGATTGACGACGCTGCCGCTCGTCTGGCGACACGTGGCTACGTCCTGGACGTAGCGGCGGTCAATGCTCTGGAAGAGAAGCGCAAGGATCTGCAGTCCCGTACCCAGGAGCTGCAGGCCGAGCGCAACGCCCGCTCCAAGTCCATCGGCGAGGCTGCGCGTCGGGGTGAAGACGTGGCGCCGCTCAAGGCCGAGGTGACCAAGATCAACGACGAGCTGGAAACCAGCAAGGTCGCGCTCGAGACGCTGTTGCGGGATATCAAGGAGATCGCCGACGGCATGCCGAACCTGCCGAGCGACACCACCCCGGTGGGCCGTGACGAGAACGACAACGTCGAAGTGCGCCGCTGGGGCACGCCGCGCGGGTTTGACTTCCAGGTGCGCGATCATGTGGATCTGGGTGAAGCCATCAAGGGGCTGGATTTCAAGAATGGCGTCAAGCTGTCCGGTTCGCGCTTCGTGGTGATGAAGGGCCAGATTGCCCGCCTGCACCGCGCCCTGGCGCAGTTCATGCTGGATCTGCACACCCAGCAGCACGGTTACACCGAGTGCTATGTGCCCTATCTGGTGAACCCGGATAGCCTCTATGGCACCACCCAGCTGCCGAAGTTCTCCGAGGATCTGTTCAACACCGGCATCGTCTCCGACGCCGAAGAGGGCAGCAAGGAGCGCAAGCTCTCCCTGATCCCGACCTCGGAAGTGCCGCTCACCAACATGGCCCGCGACGAGATCTTCGACGAGCAGGAACTGCCCATCAAGATGACGGCCCACAGCCCCTGCTTCCGCTCCGAGGCGGGCTCCTATGGTCGCGATACGAAGGGCCTCATCCGCATGCACCAGTTCGACAAGGTCGAGATGGTGCAGCTGGTTCACCCCGAGAAATCCTGGGATGCCCTGGAAGAGATGGTGGGCCACGCCGAGAAGGTGCTGCAGCTGCTGGAACTGCCCTATCGCGTGATGGCACTGTGCACCGGTGACATGGGCTTTGCCGCCGCCAAGACCTACGATCTGGAAGTGTGGCTGCCGGCCCAGGATACCTACCGCGAGATTTCGTCCGTCTCCAACTGCACCGACTTCCAGGCCCGCCGCATGCAGGCGCGGGTGCGCATAGACGGCAAGCCCCAGCTGATCCACACCCTCAACGGCTCTGGCCTGGCAGTGGGGCGAACCCTGGTGGCGGTCATCGAGAACTACCAGCAGGCCGATGGCCGCATCGCCATCCCCAAGGCGCTGCACTCCTACATGGGCGGTCTGACCCATATCGGCTGATTGGCCTCAATTGAATGTTAAAAGCCATGGCTCGCCATGGCTTTTTTGTTATTCCTATTCCCATTCATATTCCATTCAGTTAACTGACGGTAAAAGGCTCGCGGTCAATTCATCAGGGATTGGCTCGGTCCGGTGATCAGGGTGTGCACTCCGTCCTTGCTCAAGTTCATCAGAAACGCAGGCGCATCGGCTGCACCGGCCGACAGCATGTTTCAAATGGATAAGGAGTAATGAATGACGTCGAGGACGACACAGCTGGCACCCGCACGCCCAGGTCTGTTCAACCGCTTTCTCAGCGGTGTTGAGTGGCTCGGGAACCTGCTGCCGCACCCCATCACCCTGTTTGCCCTGTTCTCCCTCACCCTGATCCTGGCCTCCGGCATCGCCGCCTGGTTCGGCGTCAGCGTGGTGGATCCGCGCCCGGAAGGGGCGCCCGGTCGCAGCGCGGACGGCATGATCACTGTGGTCAGCCTGCTCAGCGCCGAAGGCTTGCAACGGATCGTCTCCAACCTGGTGACCAACTTCACCGGCTTCGCCCCCCTGGGGACCGTGCTGGTGGCCCTGCTCGGGGTCGGCATTGCCGAACACTCGGGTCTGCTCAGCGCCGCCATGCGTGGCCTGGTGATGAGCGCCTCCCGCCGCATGGTCACGCTGACCATCGTCTTTGCAGGGATCATGTCCAACACGGCGGCCGAGCTCGGCTACGTGGTGTTGATCCCGCTGGCGGCCATGATCTTCCACTCCCTGGGACGCCACCCTCTGGCGGGGCTGGCGGCAGCCTTTGCCGGCGTGTCCGGCGGCTACTCCGCCAACCTGCTGCTCGGTACCGTGGATCCTTTGCTCGCGGGCATCACCCAGATTGCCGCCCGCATCATAGATCCCGGCTATGTGGTCGGCCCCGAGGTGAACTGGTACTTCATGTTTGTCAGCACCTTCCTCATCACGGGTCTCGGCGCCTGGGTCACCGAGAAGATCGTCGAACCCAAGCTCGGCAAATATGATCCCAGCGAGGCGAGCGTGGTGCTGGATCAGCAGGCCGAAGCCCTGAGTGCCCGGGAGAAGCGCGGACTCTGGTCGGCCCTGGTGGCCGTGCTGGTGGTGAGCGGCCTGCTGGCCCTGACGGTGGTACCGGAGGATGGCATCCTGCGTCATCCCGAGACGGGGGCCATCGCGGGCTCTCCCTTCCTGCATGGCATCGTCGCCTTCATCTTCGTCTTCTTCGCCGTGCCGGGCTTCGTCTACGGCAAGGTGGTGGGCACCATGAAGAGCGACAAGGAGGTGATCCAGGCGATGTCCAGCAGCATGAGCACCATGGGCATGTACATAGTGCTGGTGTTCTTCGCCGCCCAGTTCGTGGCCTATTTCTCCTGGACCAACTTCGGCACCGTGTTTGCAGTCAAGGGGGCAGGGGCCCTGCAGGCCCTGGGCCTGACCGGCCCGGGTCTCTTCTTCGGCTTCATCTTGATGTGCGCCGTCATCAACCTGATGATAGGGTCGGCCTCGGCTCAGTGGGCCGTCACGGCGCCTATCTTCGTGCCCATGCTGATGCTGATTGGCTACTCTCCCGAGGTGATCCAGGCGGCGTACCGCATCGGTGATTCCGTGACCAACATCATCACCCCCATGATGAGCTACTTCGGCCTGATCCTGGCGGTGGCGGTGCGCTATCAGAAGTCCCTCGGCATAGGGACGCTGATCGCCACCATGCTGCCCTATACCCTGGTGTTCCTGGTGGGCTGGAGCCTGCTGTTCTACTGCTGGGTGTTCGTGCTGGGCCTGCCGGTGGGCCCGGGGGCGGCCACCCTCTACCCGGTGGGAGGTTAAGGAAGAAGGGGCGCCAACTGGGCGCCCCTTCGTCTTTTGACGGGGGAGGCGAGAAGTTTCCCAAGCAATTCGCAATCGTTTTTGTTAGACTTCGCCGCAATTTTGCAGGACACACGAACGACTCATGGTTTGGATTGATTATGCAATTCTGGGCATAGTGGCCCTCTCCGCACTGATAAGCCTGGTGCGTGGTTTCGTCAAGGAAGCCATGTCCCTCGTTACCTGGTTTGTTGCCTTCTTCATCGCCAGCAACTTCTACTCCGATCTCGCCGTCTTCTTCACCTCCATCACGGATCAACTGCTGCGCAATGGCCTGGCCATCGCCGCCTTGTTCGTGGCGACCCTGATCCTGGGGGCCATCGTCAACTATGTGGTGGGGGAGCTGGTCAGCAAGACGGGGCTCTCCGGCACGGATCGGGTGCTCGGCGTCTGTTTCGGCGCCCTGCGCGGGGCGCTCATCGTCAGCGCCCTGCTGTTTTTTATGGATACCTTCACCAGCCTGCCCCAGGCGGACTGGTGGACCGGGTCCCGGTTGATCCCCGAATTCGGGTTGGTCATCCAGTGGTTCTTTGATTTCATGCAGAACTCATCGAGTTTTCTTAAACAGGTACAGTGACTTCGAGGTAGCAAGGACATGTGTGGTATTGTCGGTATAGTTGGCACCACCCCCGTCAATCAGGCCCTCTACGACGCCTTGACGGTGTTGCAGCACAGGGGCCAGGACGCCGCCGGGATCGTGACCATTGACAGTGGGAACTTCCGGCAACGCAAGGCCAACGGCCTGGTGAAGGACGTGTTTGAAGTGCGTCACATGCAGCGACTGAAAGGGCATATCGGCATAGGTCATGTCAGATATCCCACCGCAGGCAGCTCCAGTGCCGCGGAAGCCCAGCCTTTTTACGTCAACTCCCCTTACGGCATGGTGCTGGCCCACAACGGCAACCTCACCAACGCCAAGGATCTGAAAGAGCAGCAGTTCAAGGTGGCCCGCCGCCACATCAACACCACCTCGGACTCCGAAGTGCTGCTGAACGTGCTGGCCCACGAGCTGGACCTGTGCGACAAGATGGCGCTGGGGCCGGAAGACATCTTCGCCGCGGTGCGCAAGACCCATCAGCAGGTCCGTGGTGCCTACGCCGTGGTCTCCCTGGTGATTGGCCACGGCCTCATCGGCTTTCGTGACCCCAACGGCATTCGCCCGCTGATCCTGGGTCGCCGGGTCGACGAGCAGGGCCAGCTGGAGTACATGCTCGCCTCCGAGAGCGTGGCCCTTGACGCCATCGGGTTCGAGACGGTGCGCGACGTCGCCCCGGGTGAGGCCATCTACATCACGGAGCAGGGCCAGCTCTTCTCCGAACAGTGCAGCGATGCCCCCCAGATCAACCCCTGCATCTTCGAGTATGTCTACTTCGCCCGCCCGGACTCTTGCATCGACAAGGTCTCCGTCTATGCCGCCCGCCTCAACATGGGTCGCAAGCTGGGCAAGAAGATTGCCCGGGAATGGGACGATCTGGACGTGGATGTGGTCATCCCCATTCCGGAAACCTCCTGCGACGTGGCGCTGGAAATCGCCCACACCCTGGGGTTGCCGTACCGTCAGGGCTTCGTGAAGAACCGCTACATAGGTCGCACCTTCATCATGCCGGGCCAGACCCAGCGCAAGAAGTCGGTCCGCCGCAAGCTCAACGCCATCAGCTCGGAATTCAAGGGCAAGAAGGTGTTGCTGGTGGATGACTCCATCGTCCGTGGCACCACCTCGGAGCAGATCATCCAGATGGCACGGGAAGCCGGCGCCGCCAAGGTCTACTTCGCCTCCGCCGCCCCCGAGATCCGCTTCCCCAACGTCTACGGCATCGACATGCCCACCGCCAACGAGCTGATCGCTCATGGCCGTGAAGTGGAAGAGGTGTGCAAGCTCATCGGCGCCGATGGCCTGATTTTCCAGGATCTGGAAGATCTGGAAGAGGCGGTGCGCGAGCTCAACCCCGAACTGCGCCACTTCGAGACCTCGGTCTTCAATGGCAACTATGTGACCGCCGATGTGGATCAGGTCTACCTGGATCACCTCAATTCCCTGCGTAACGACGACAGCAAGGCGGTGCGTGAGTGGAATGAAGAGACCAACAACCTGGAAATTTTTAACGAAGGCAGTTAAACGTTTTACCGGTCGCGCCCGGCGCATGAATGAGAACGGAGGCCGATGGCCTCCGTTTTTTTATGGCTGTCCCGTCACACTAGCTGGTGAAGACGGGCCCCAGCCCCCAATCCCAGACCAGTACCGTGCCTGCCATCAGGCAGACCAGCAGCACCAGACCGCAGGTCACCATGGAGCTGGCGTAGATGAAGCCTTGCTCCTCCGGGATGTGCATCAGTATGGGGATGCCGGTGTAGAGCAGATAGATGGACCAGGCGAGGCCGAGCAGCCCCACCAGCATGATGAACCACATCACGGGATAGAGGGCGGCGAAGCCGGTCATGAACAGGGGGGTGGCGGTGTAGGCCGCCAGCTCCAGGGTCTGGGACATGTTGGGGTCGGCGCCGAAGGTGCGAGCCATCCACAGGGCCAGCACCGCCAGCAGGACGACGGCGACGATGAGGGCCAGGTACATGGCGCTCGCCATCCAGATGCCGCTGCGCATGGTCAGCATGATGGGCTCGCCGTTCCCCACCTGCCAGCCCAGATGCACGGCCGAGAAGTAGCAGCAGAGGGCGGGGATCAGCGCCATCAGGGCGACATGGGTGAGGCTGTGACTAACGGTTTCCTGGTGGTCGTCTATGTCGTGCCACTCATCTTTCGGGTGGGCGTAGAGCCCCCATATGTGGTTCAGGATCATGGTATTTACCCCTAAATATGGCGAACCCCGGCTGGTTTGCCTTGCCATTAGTTATTGTTAATGATCGGTTAATCGTCAAGGCGGGGGCCGGACTCGAGTTCGCCGCCAAGATCCGGTAACATGGCGCCCCCATCCCGTTTCGAGGCCATTTGATGGACGCCCTGCTCGCGCCAGTTCGCCAATTTCTGCACTGTGAAACCCCGGATGAGTGGATTGCCGTGGCACGGGATCCCGCTCATCTGCCGACCCTGCTCATCGACCATGCCAACTGCGAGAACAAGGCCGCCCTGACGGCCCACAGCCTGGTGCGTCGTTACTGCCTGCCCAAGGGCAAGCGCCACCTGCTGCCCAAGCTCGATTTCTATCGCGAGCTCGATGCCTTGCCGGAGAAGGCGCAGATCCTGGGCAAGCGCACCATGGGGGAGGAAGAGCGGACAGTGTTCGAGGAGCTCGAGCGCAACGACTTGCTGGTGAAGATGGTGCGTCTCATCCAGGAGGAGCTACACCATTTCGAGCAGGTGCTCGAGCTGATGGCGGCGCGGGGCATTCATTATGGCCCTGTCACCGCTTCCCGCTACGCACGGGGCCTGATGCAGCATGTGCGCCACCACGAGCCTGCCGCCGTGGTCGACAAGCTCATCATAGGGGCCTTCATCGAGGCGCGCTCCTGCGAGCGTTTCGCCAAGCTGGCCCCTCACCTGGACGAGGAGCTTGGCCGCTTCTATACCTCGCTGCTGCGCTCCGAGGCCCGTCACTATCAGGATTATCTGGCCCTGGCCGAGCAATACGCGGGGGAGAACATAGATGAGCGCATCGCCTTCTTCGGCGCCCTGGAGGCGGATCTCATCCGCTCTCCCGACTCGCAGTTCCGCTTTCACAGCGGCCTGCCTGTCAGACTTGACAGTGGTGCTGCCTGCTAGGCCCCTCTATGCTTGCAAAGGTTCCTTACGACGAGCGACACATGCAGTTTTGAGCGCAATTCCCGGCCACTGTGCCGGGATTTTTTTGGGGAAAAACTTGGAAGGGTTCGCCGCCCGCGGTGGGCGGCAGGGATCAGCGGCGATATTCGTTGTTGTAGTTCTGGATAAGCTTCTTGGTCACCTCGTGCTGGGGATCGGCAAAGACCTTGAGGGTCTTGCCCCGCTCCACCACCTGGCCGTCGTGCATCACCAGCACCTCGTCGCTGATGTGGCTCACCACCCCGAGATCGTTGGCCACCAGCACATAGCTGAGACCCATGGTCTCCTGCATCTCCAGCAGCAGGTTGATGATCTGGGAGCGCACCGAGATGTCCAGGGTCGAGAGGGCCTCATCGGCCACCACGATTTTGGGATTGAGGATCAGCGCCCGGGCCAGGGCGACCCGCTGCTGCTGCCCCGCCGACAACATCTGCGGATAGAAGAAGGCGTGATCCGCCAGCATGCCCACCATGCGCAGGGTCTGCATCACCTTCTCCTGGCGCTCCTCCTCGCTCATCTCGGTGTTCAGCCGCAGCGGTGTCTCCAGGATCTGGCCCACCCGTATCTTGCGGTTGAGGGAGGAGTTGGGGTCCTGGAAAATCATGCGCAGCAGCTTGCAGCGCGTCTGGTAATCCCCGTGGCGCATCAGCTGGCCCTCGATGTGGATCTCGCCACTGGAGGGTTCAATCATGCCCGCCAGGATCCGCGCTAGGGTGCTCTTGCCCGAGCCGGCCTCGCCGACGATGGCCAGGGTCTGGCCGACCTCGAGATCGAACGACAGCGGCTTGACGGCCTGCACGGCGCGGGAGCGAAACAGGCCGGTCCGGTTCTGGTAGGTCTTGCTCAGCGACCTGACCTGGAGCAGTGAAGGGGGATGAGTGGGCTCAGTCAGCACGGCGATGGCTCCGAAGTCGGCAATAAGGGCGGGGACAGGTTCCCCACCCAGGAGTGAAGGGGGGCAACCCGGGGGTAGTCAGATCATGATGGCCCGTCATTTCTTCGGCTCTTCCATGTTGAGGGGGAAGTGACAGCTGAACTGATGGCCCTTGACCTTGCTCATCAAGGGGGTCTGCACGCACAGCTTCTGGGCATGGGGGCAGCGCGGGCCCAGCCGGCAACCGATGGGCAGATGCTGCAAGGGGGGAATGACCCCAGGCAATGTCTCGAGCCGCGACTTGTGGTGCACCAGCTTGTCAAAATCGGGGATCGATTGCAGCAGGGCATGGGTATAGGGGTGGTGGGGGGAGGTGAGGATCTGCTCCCGGGTCCCCACTTCCACCATCTGACCGCAATACATGACGTTGATGTTGTCCGTCAGGTTGGCGATGGCGGCGATGTCATTGCTGATGATGAGGATGGTGGTGTTGCCCAGCTTGTTCATCTTGTCCAGCAGCCGCAGGATCTGGGACTGGGTGGTGGACTCCATGGCACTGGTGGGCTCGTCCGCCACCAGCAGACGTGGCTGGTTGGCAATCGCCATGGCGATCATCACCTTCTGGCACATGCCGTCGGACAGCTCGTGGGGGTAGGCGCGCATCACCTTGCGGTGATCCTTGACGCCGACCCGGTGCAGCAGGGCGATGGCCTGCTTCTTGCGCCACTGGAAGCGCTGCCAGAACTTGCCCTTGAAGGCGCTGGTGGGGATGGCCTCCTCCAGCTGGGTGCCGATCACTTCGGACGGGTCGAGGCAGCTGGTGGGATCCTGGAAGATCATGGCGATCTCGCGGCCCATGATGCGCCGCCGCTCCCTCGGCTCCATGGTCAGCAGATCCATGTCATTGAAGCGCATCCGATCGGCGCGCACCACCCAGTTGTCCTTCTGGATGCCGACGATCACCTTGGCCACCAGGCTCTTGCCAGAACCCGATTCCCCCACCAGGCCGCGGATCTCCCCCTCGCTCAGGGTGAGGCTCACCTTGTCCACCGCCCTCACCTTGCCCTGGGGGGTGTCTATCTCGATGGTGAGGTTGCGAATATCGAGCAGGGGCATCAGTGGTGCTCCTCATGGCGGCTCGCCGCCAGGCACGGGTGGGTATCGAGCAGGGACATCATCAGTCATTCCCCTCTTTGAGCGCTTCGCGGATCCCTTCCCCCACCAGGTTGGTGATGAGCACGCTGAACAGGATGGCCATGCCAGGCAGGGTCACTGTCCAGGGGGCGAGATAGATGAGATCGCTGGAATCGGCCAGCATGGCCCCCCATTCCGGCTGGGGCGACTGGGCGCCCAGCCCGAGAAAGCCCACTGCCGAGATGTCCAGAATGGCGGCGGAGAGGGTACGGGTGGTCTGGGCCACCAGGGTCTCGACTATGTTGGGCAGCACCGCCAGACGCATGATGCGCCAGGGGGGCGAGCCGTCGAGGCGGCTGGCGATGATGTACTCCTTCTGCATCTCGGTGTGCACCGCGTTGTAGGTGGCACGGATGAAAGGCGGTATCAAGGCGAGCGTGATGGCGATCAGGGTGTTGCCGAGGCCGGGCCCCAGGATGGCCACCATGATGATGGCCAGCAGCAGGGAGGGAATGGAGAGCAGGGTATCGAGCAGATGATGGAGCACGCTCGATTTGAGCCCCTTGCTCATGCCAGCCAGCATGCCGATCAGGGTGCCGACCACCATGGCGATCACCACCACCCCCAGGGCATAGCCGAAGGTGAGTCGGGCGCCAATCACCAGCCGTGACAGTATGTCGCGCCCCAGATCGTCGGTGCCGAGGAAATAGTCGATATTGCCGCTGCTGGCCCAGGAGGGGGCCAGCAGCAGGTGCTCGCTGTGTTGCTCATCCATGCCGTAGGGCACCAGCAGGGGCCCTATCAGGGTGAGCAGCAGCAGGGCGGCGAAACACCAGAGCCCGGCCATGGCCAGGGGGTTGCGCCGATAGGAGACCCAGGTCTGCGCCAGGGGCGAGAGGATCCTGAGCTCGGGGTAGAGGTTGGCTTTATCTTGCATGGGATAGGGCGCTCCAGCTCATGCCATGATCGCGTTCAGTCTTGTTTTGCATAGAGTTCCTTGCGCCGCGCCGGGTAGATGAGCGTGGTCAGCAGATCTGTGCTGACGCTGATGAAGATGACGAAACCGGCGACCACCAGGGTGGCTCCCCGGATGGCGGCATAATCCTGCAGGGCGATGCTGTTGATGAGCCAGCGGCCGATCCCGTGCCAGTCGAACACCACCTCGGTGATCATGGCGGAGGTGAGCACGCTGCCCAGCTGCAGTCCGAGCAGGGGCAGCACGGGGGGCAGGGCGTTTTTCAGGCCGTGGCGCCAGACGATCTGACGGCGGGAGAGGCCGCGGCTGGCGGCGGCCTTGATGTAGTTCTGCTTCATCACGTCGATGAGGGAGCTGCGCACGTGGCGGATCACCTCTGTGGTGGGCACCACGGCCAGCACCAGGGAGGGCAGTATCATGTGGCGCAGGGCGTCGTGCAGCGCCGCCTCGCGCCAGGGCGCCTGGCTCAGCAGCACATCGACCAGGGCCACCCCGGTGATAGACGGCACGTCATAGAGCAGGCTGAGCTGACCGGAGGCGGGCAGCCAGCCCAGATCCAGGGAGAAGAACATCACCATCAGCAGGGCCAGCCAGAACACGGGAACCGCATAACCGATGAGGCCGGCGGTCATGATGGAGAGATCCAGCCCGCGGCCCTGATAGAGGGCGGCCAGGGTGCCGAGGGGAATGCCCACCAGCAGGGAGATGGCGAACGCGGCGACGCACAGGCTCAGGGTGGCCGGGAAGTAGTGGTAGATCTCGTCGAGCACGGGGCGCCCAGAGACGCTGGAGACCCCCAGATCCCCGGCGAAGATGTGGCGCAGGAAGTCGGGGTAGCCCCCCCAGAAACCGGGCTGCTGACCGAGCAGGCGATAGTCGAGCAGGTAGGCGACCAGGGTCAGCGCCAGCAGGGTGATGAGCAGCAGATTGATGCGGCGCACTATGTAGAGCAGCATGCTAGACCCTCCGCCTGTGGATGATGATGGGGAACGGGAAGTCGGGCAGCATGCCAGTTTCTCCATCTGTGCATGATGATGGGGAACGCGAAGTAGAGTTCCTGCGCCTGTGGATGATGATGGAGCATGCGAACCGGGGCGGCGAGCCCGGCGCGCGGCAAGAGAGGGCCATGGTCATTTCCTGTGCACCTGGTTGAACGAGGTGCCGCCAAAGGGCATCAACTCCAGCCCCAGCACATCCTTGCGGCTGGCCTGGATACGCAGGGCGTGGGCCAGGGGGATGAGCGGCAACTGCTCGTTGAGCATGCGCTGGGCGTAATAGTAGTTGCGCAGCCGAAACGAGAGCTGACCGCTGCCTACCGCGTCATCGAGCAGCTGATCGAAGGCGGGGTTGCACCAGCGGCTGTCGTTGTTGCCCTGGGCCACGGCGTTGCAGCTGAGCAGCTGGCGAAAGAAGTTGTCCGGGTCGGCGTTGTCGGCCATCCAGCCCGACAGCAGGCTGTCGTAGTTTCCCCGGCGCAGGCGTTGCTCGATCACGGGATCCTCCTGCTGCACGATGCGCAGCCGTATGCCTACCTCCGCCAGATCGTTGCGGATAAGCTGGGCCGTCTTCAAGGCATCCGGGTTGTAGGGGCGCGAGCCCGGCCCCACCAGCACCTGCATCTCGAAGCCTTGCGGCAGGCCTGCCTCCTCCAGCAGGGCGCGGGCGCGGGCCAGATCCTGCTTGCGGACAGGGGAGCTGGGATCGTATCCCCAGGAGCGCGGCGGCAGCAAGCTGTTGGCGCCCTGGCCCGTGCCGAAATAGACCGCCTGCAACAGGTTGGGCACATTGATGGCACTGGCGATGGCCTGGCGCACCTGCACCTTGTTGAAGGGGGGCTTGCGGGTGTTGAGGGCCAGGAAGGCCACGTTCATGCCGGGCTGCACCGCCAGGGTGAGATCATCATGCTGCTGGATCACCGACAGCTGGCTGGCGGAGGGGTAGCTCATCACGTCGCACTCGCCGGTGAGCAGCTTGGCGAGGCGCTTGGAGGATTTGGGGGTGATGTCGTAGACCAGCTGCTCGAGGGGCGCCGGGCCCCGCCAGTAGCCGGGATGGCGCTCGAAGCGGATGAATTCGTTGTGGCGATAGGCCTTGAAGCGAAACGGTCCCGTGCCGATGGGGCGACTGTCGAGCAGGGCCGGGGTCCCGGCGGCCAGCATGGCCTGGCCATATTCGGCGGAGAGCACCACGGCGTAGTCGCTCGCCAGGGTGGCGAGGAAGGAGGCATCGGGGCGGTTGAGCTCGAATACCACCTGATGGGAGCCATTGGCGCGAACCTGCCGCAGCAGCTGATCCAGCCCGAGGCTGGAAAAATAGGGATACTGGCCGCCGGAGACGTGGTGATAGGGGTGCAGGTTGTCAAGCAGTCGCTGCCAGGTGAAGACCACATCGTCGGCATTGAAGGGGCGGCTGGGGGAGAACCAGGCGGTGTGATGGAACAAGACATCCTGGCGCAGGTTCAGGGTATAGGTGAGCCCATCCTCGCTCACGGCCCAGTCGAGCGCCAGGCCACCGCGCAGGGTCAGGGTCGCGGGATCCGACTCCAGCAGCCGATCGTAGAGGGGGCGGGCGCTGGCATCCAGGGTTGCCCCGGAATTGGCCAGCTGGGGGTTGAAGGTCTGGGGGGCCCCTTCGCTACAGTAGATGAGCCCCGTCCTGGAGGCCTCCGTCTGTTTCTGGCACCCGCCAAGCAGCACGAGACTGGCGAGCAGCAGTGGTGTGAGCATTCTCATTATGAAACCATGTCGTTAGCAGGTTAGTGAAGCGGATGATCCGGGATCATCGGCCTCTCAGGCGGGGTCATTGTCCCCGTCCAGCAGCTGGTATTTGCGCAGCATGCCGCGAAACTGGTGGTAACTCAGGGCCAGCAGTTGGGCGGCTTTGCGCTGATTATACTGGGATTGTCGCATCGCTTGCTTGAGTAAATCCATCTCGACCCGCGCCACCTGGGTTTTCAGATCGCAAGGCAGGGTCGGCAGCCCGGCATCATGGGGCTCTTTTGTCTCCGCTTCACCCGTCTCCCATCCCGGGCTTGCCTGGGTGGCGGCGGGCTTGCGATCGCGCCCGGGACGCCAGGGGGAGTCGAAGGGGTTGAGCACCAGCTCGGCCAGGGCCAGCCTGGGGTTGCCCTGACGATAGATGCTGCGCTCGATCACGTTCTTGAGCTCCCGCACGTTGCCGGGCCAGGGGTAGTCGTGCAGCAGGGCCTTCACTTCCCGGGAGAAACCGGCAAACAGCTCGTAGCCGAGCTCCCGGGTCATACCGTGGGCAAAATGTTCCGCCAGCAGCAGTATGTCATCCTGCCGCTCGCGCAGGGGGGGCAGGGTGATGACGTCGAAGGCCAGCCGATCGAGCAGGTCATGGCGAAAATCGCCGCGCTCGGCCAGGGCGGGCAGATCCTCGTTGGTGGCGCACACCAGCCGCACGTCCACCTTGAGCGCCTTGGCGCCGCCCACCCGCTCGAACTCGCCATACTCGATGACCCGCAGCAGCTTCTCCTGCACCCGGGCGCTGGTGGTGGCCAGCTCGTCGAGGAAGAGGGTGCCGCCATCGGCACGCTCGAAACGGCCCTGATGGCGCTTGGCGGCGCCGGTGAAGGAGCCCGCCTCGTGGCCGAACAGCTCGGTTTCCAGCAGGCTCTCGCTCAAGGTGGCGCAGTTGATGGTGACAAAACTTTGATCCCAACGCGCCGAGAGATAATGTAGGCGGTGCGCGATCAGCTCCTTGCCGGTGCCCCGCTCCCCTATGATGAGCACGGGCTTGCGCAGGGGCGCCAGGCGCGAGGTCTGTTCGATGATCTCGAGGAAGGCGTTCGACACGCCGAGCAGGCTTTCCGTGGCCGTGGTCATGATGATCCCTGTGATTGATAAAAGCTGGTCAATCTTACCAAGAGTTGGCTATTTTTATCACCTATCCGTTTGCATTCGAGTCGGTGTAACATAGTATGCCGATATAAATCATATAGTTAACTTGATTCAAAAGATTGGCATGATGGTTGCTGCATTCCCAGCGTCACTCATTCATGCAATCACAGGAGTCTCATCATGAGCATTTTTTCCCGGTTGGCCGACATCATCAACTCCAACCTGACGGCACTGCTGGACAAGGCGGAAGATCCCCAGAAGATGGTGCGCCTCATCATCCAGGAGATGGAAGACGAACTGGTCAAGGAGCGCTCCAACCTGGCCCGCTTCCTGGCCGAGCAGAAAGAGATAGGTCGCCAGGTCGCCCGCCATCAGGAGCGGGTCGACGAGTGGCAGGGCAAGGCCGAACTGGCCCTCTCCAAGGGGCGTGAAGATTTGGCTCGCGCCGCCCTCATCGAGAAGAAAAAGCAGGCAGAGCTTGGCGACAACCTGGATCGCGAGCGCGAGGCCGTGGATGCCGGCATCGAGAAACTGGGGGAGGAGATCCGCCAGCTCGAGGCCAAGCTCGAAGATGCCCGCGCCCGTCAGAAAGCCATGGCGATCCGTGGCGAGGCGGCCAGCAGCCGGTTGAACGTGCAGAGCCAGGTCGCCCGGGGCGGCAGCCAGGGAGTGGTCGACAAGTTCGAGCGCATGGAGCGCCGCATCGACGAGATGGAGGCGCGGGCCGATCTGGGCCAGTCCGACAAGACCCTGGCCAGCCAGTTTGCCGAGCTGGAAGTGGACGATCAGATCAGCCGTGAACTGGAAGCCCTGCGCCAGAAGATGGGCCAGGGCAGTGACGGCAAGCAGGGAGAGTAATGGATGGAAGACATTCTAGGGGTATTCGTGACGCCCATCATCGTCTTCATGGTGGTGGTGGCGCCCATCTGGCTGGTGCTGCACTACCGGGCCAAGGGGCGGATCGGGGTCGGCCTTGCCGATAACGAGCGCGAGCAGTTGCAGGGTCTGCTGCAAACGGCAGACAAGATGCAGGAGCGGGTCGGTGCACTGGAGTCCATTCTGGATGCCGAAGTGCCCGGCTGGAGGAATCGGGTATGAGCCATTCGTTCGGACAGGAACAGCGCCGCAACCTCTATCGTGACCCCCAGAAGGGGCGGATCGCCGGGATCTGTGCCGGCCTTGCCGACTATTTCGGGGTCGAGATCTGGATAGTGCGGCTGCTCGCCATCAGCGGCCTCATCTTCGCCGGTTTCATCACCTTCACCGCCTACATCGCGGCCTGGTTCCTGCTCGACAAGAAACCTGTGCTGCTGACCCAGGAGCCGGCGCCCATGGAGAGCCGGATGAAATCCCATAGCTGGGAGGCGGGGATGACGCCGCTCCAGGCCATGGAGAAGGTGAGTCGCGAGCTGGCCGCCCTCGAACCCAGGGTCCAGCAGATCGAGAAACTGGTGACCTCCAAGGAGTTCACCCTGCAGCGAGAATTCAACAAACTTTGATACGCACACTGGAGAGAAAGCTCTCGGCCTTGCAGCACAAGGCCGAGGATGCGGTCAACCGGGTACGCGACCGCCACCTGCGACTCGCGGTGACCGGGCTGTCGCGCAGCGGCAAGACCGCCTTCATCACGGCCCTGGTCCATCAGCTGGAGCGGGCCGCCATCGATGGCCGCCTGCCCCTGTGGGATGCCGCCCGCCAGGGGCGGCTGCTGGGGGCCCGCCGGGTTCCCCAGCAAAATCCCCAGATCCCCACCTTTGCCTATGAACGGGGCCTGGGCGCCCTGTTCGCCGAGCCGCCGGCCTGGCCAGAGGCAACCCGCGGCGTGGCCGAGGTGCGTCTCGAGCTGCGTTATCGCACCCGCCATCCCCTGCGTCGCCACCTGGGCGAGGTGTCGACCCTCTACCTGGATCTGGTGGATTACCCCGGCGAATGGCTGCTGGACCTGCCCCTGCTGGCGCTGAACTATCACCAGTGGAGCCAGCAGGTGCGCGAGCAGCTCACGCGTCCCGCCCTGGCGGCGCTGGCAGCCCCCTGGCAGCTGACCGAGCAGGGGGAGCCCTGGCGCCCGGATCGCCCCTTCGACGAGGGGGAGGTGGCGCGTCTGGCCGAGCGCTATACCGCCTATCTTCATGCCTGCAAGGACGAACTTGGCCTGCACCTCATTCAGCCGGGGCGCTTCGTGCTGCCCGGCGAATACCAGGGGGCGCCCATGCTCCAGTTCGTGCCCTGGGTCTGGGATCCCCCCGTGGGCACCCCGGCCGAGGATAGCCTCTATGCCACCCTGGGCCGCCGCTTCGAGCAGTACAAGCAGCATCTGGTGCAGGGGTTTTATGAGCAGCATTTTGCCGGCTTCGATCGCCAGATCGTGCTGGTGGATTGCCTGGCGCCCCTCAACGCCGGGGCCGAGAGCTTCGCCGACATGCAGCAGTCCATCGCCCGCATCATGGAGAGCTTCGCCTACGGCAAGAGCAACTGGTGGCGGCGCCTGTTCGCCCCGCGCATCGATAAGCTGCTGTTCGTGGCGAGCAAGGCCGATCATGTCACCCCCGAGCAGCATGGCCCCCTGGTCTCCCTGTTGCAGCACCTGGTGCAGCAGGGGCGCGGCCAGGCCCGCTTCGAAGGGATCACGACCGAGTGTCTGGCCCTGGCGTCCATCAAGGCGACCGAGGTGGGCAGGGGCATGGCGGGCGGGCGCGAGTTTCCCGCCATCAAGGGCACCAGCCTGGCCGGTGAGCCGCTGCTGCTCTTCCCGGGCGAGGTGCCGGCCCAGATCCCGTCCGCAGGCTGGTGGCAGGGACAGCAGTTCGACTTTCAGGCCTTTCGCCCCCTGGCGATGAGCCCCCATCAGGCCATGCCCCACATTCGACTGGATGCCGCCCTGGAGTTTCTGCTTGGCGACAAGCTGGAATAGACAGGGCAAGACGCCCCGGATCCATGCCCCTGAGTCCCAGGCGGCACGAGGAGAATCATCATGAGTGAACCTAGCCACAAGCCCGGATTGCAGGGCAGGGTCGTGCTGGAGGAGAGCCTCTCCTCCCCCGAGCCTGCGCCCCTGGCCCGGGCTCGCCTGCTGGAAGAGGAGAGTTTCGAGGCCCTGGAAGCCCTGGATCCCCTGACCGAAGTGGCACCCGCGCTGACGGTGCGGCCCCGCCGTCGTCACCGCTTGCTGGCCTGGGGGCTGGGGGCGGTCGGCCTGTTGTCCTTGGGTCAGTTTGGCCGCTTTCTCTACGACAGCTTCCTGAGTTCCCCCTTCTGGGGCGGGGCCTGGCTGCTGGCCTCCGGTCTGGTGCTGGCGGGCACCGCCACCGTGGCGGGGCGCGAGTGGCTGCGGCTGCGCAAGCTCAAGCGGCGCCAGGATGTGCGCTCCAGGGCCGAGGATCTGCTGGCCCATCAGGGGGTGGGGCAGGGGCTGGCCTTCTGCGAGGCCCTGGCCGCAAAGAGTGGCGACAAGGGGCGGGAGGGCTATCAGACCTGGCTGGCCCAGCAGGACGAGAGCCACAGCGATCGGGAGGTGCTGACCCTCTACAGCCAGCTGGTGCTGACCGAGCGCGACAAGCTGGCCCAGGCGCGGGTGGCCAAATGGTCGGGGGAGGCCGCCGTGCTGGTGGCCCTGAGCCCGCTCGCCACCGTCGACATGATGCTGATGCTGTGGCGCAACCTGCGGATGATCGAGGACATCGCCGATGTCTACGCCATCGAGCTGGGCTACTGGAGCCGCATTCGCCTCATCCGTCAGGTATTTCGCAACATGCTCTATGCCGGCGCCACCGAGCTGGTGACCGAAGTGGGCATGGATCTGCTGGGGGCCGAGCTCACCGCCAAGCTCTCCGCCCGGGCTGCGCAGGGGGTGGGGGCGGGTCTGCTGACGGCAAGGCTCGGCCTGCGCACCATGGAGGCCTGCCGCCCGCTGCCCTGGTGCGCGGACGAGAAGCCCAGGCTCTCCGAGATGCGCAAGGGGCTGGTGCGCAAGCTGGCGGGTTACCTCAACGGCGAGCGCTCCGCCCCCTGACAAACCGCCTTGTCACATTTTCTTTACATTCAGGTGCGGTCAGTCGACCCGGGGTCGGCTGCTTTTTCAGGAGGCAAATCGTTACAGTGATCCCATGAGGTGTCGCTTTCGCCCCCTCGCTATAACCCAGTCGGCGCCAAGGAAGGCAGGGGGGGAGAGGCACCATGGCCACAGATGCAGCAGGATGCCAGCATGGGAACTCACTACCGCGCCCACCAGCCGGATGGCCGGGGGTTTATCGATTACAGCCAGGAGGAGCATGCCACCTGGCAGACCCTGATCGAGCGCCAGCTGCCCTGTCTCGCCGGGCGCGCCTGCGCCGAGTACCAGGACGGACTGAGCCTGCTCGACTTGCCCCGGGATCGCATTCCCCAGCTCGGCGAGATCAATGCCGTGCTCACCCCCTGCACCGGCTGGTCCGTGGTGGCGGTGCCTGCGCTCATCTCGTTTGACCGCTTCTTCGAACTGCTCGCCCATCGCCAGTTTCCGGTGGCCACCTTCATCCGGCGCCGGGAGGAGCTGGACTACCTGCAAGAGCCGGACATCTTCCACGAGATCTTCGGCCACTGCGCCATGCTGACCAACCCCGCTTTCGCCGACTTCACCCACACCTATGGCCAGCTGGGACTGGCGGCTAGCAAGGAGGAGCGGGTCTTCCTGGCGCGGCTCTACTGGTTCACCGTGGAGTTCGGTCTGCTCCAGAGCCCGGAGGGACTGCGCATCTATGGGGGCGGCATCCTCTCCTCCATCGGCGAGACCAGCTATGCCCTGTCGGGCGCGCCGCGCCTCGCACCCTTCCGGCTGCTGGACGTGCTGCGCACCCCCTATCGCATCGACATCATGCAGCCGATCTATTATGTGCTGCCGAGCCTGGACAGCCTCTACCAGCTGACCCGGGAGGAGATACTGGCCAATCTGGTGCAGGCGAGGGCGCTGGGGCTGTTCGCCCCCGCCTATCCTCCCAAACCGAGCAGGGCCGCCGGCTAGGGCCGCCCCGTCACGTCGTATTCGTCATAGCAAACAGGAGAGAAAGATGTCCCAATTGGCAAACCAGCACTGCGAGGCATGCCGCGCCGATGCCCCCAGGGTGAGCGAGGAGGAGCTGGCTGAGTTGATGCGCGCCCTGCCCGACTGGCAGCCGGTGAGCGAGCAAGGGGCGCTGCAACTGCGCCGGGAGTTCACCTTCGGCAACTTCAAGGAGGCGCTGGCCTTCACCAACCGGGTCGGCGAGCTGGCCGAAGCGGAATTTCACCACCCCGGCATACTGACCGAATGGGGCAAGGTGACGGTGAGCTGGTGGACCCACAAGATCCATGGCCTGCATCGCAACGACTTCATCATGGCGGCACGCACCGACGCGCTGCTTGACTAGGGCCAGGTCGCCGGGGCCGTGCCCCGGTGCCGCGGCGTCATGACGGCGGGCCCGCCCGGAGCAAATCGGGGCGGGCCCGCATTTTTGCCGGGCAAGTCTCGCGCTGGCGGGGGCGAGACGTTATTATCACGCCCATCATGAAGTTAGCCAGGAAGTGTGTCTCGAATGCGTCTTGAAGTCAGCTGTGAAGACCGCCTGGGGTTGACCCGGGAATTGCTCGATCGTCTGGTGGAGCACAACATCGATCTGCGCGGCATCGAAATCGATACCACAGGCATCATCTACCTCAACTTCCCCGAGCTGGAGTTTCGCGACTTCCAGCATCTGATGCCGGAGATCCGTCGCATCCCCGGGGTGCACGACGTCAAGACCATCCCCTATCTGCCCTCGGAGCGGGAGCATCACGAGATCCGCGCCCTGCTCAAGGCGTTGCCGGATCTGGTGTTCTCCCTCGACAGCCGTGGCCGCATCACCCAGGTGAACCAGTCGGCCCTGACCACCCTCAATCTGCCGCTGGCGGAGGTCAAGGGACAGCCGCTGGGCTCCCTGCTCAAGGGGTTTGCCTTCACCCGCTGGCTGGAATCGGCGGACATCAAGCCCCAGACCTGCAAGCTGAGCCTGGGGGGAGAGGAGTACCTGGCGGATCTGATGCCGCTGTTTGTGGCCGAGGAGAAGGGCAGACAGGCCCTGGCCGGCGCCGTGGTGGTGCTGAAATCCGCCCGCCGGGTCGGCCTGCATTTCAGTGCCCTCCATGCCATCGAGGTGGGGGGCTTCGAACATCTTCAGGCCGAGAGCCCCAAGATGAAGCAGGTGCTGGCCCAGGCCAGCAAGCTGGCGATGCAGGATGCCCCCTTGCTCATCGTCGGCGAGACCGGCACCGGCAAGGAGCTGCTGGCCCGCGCCTGCCACGGCGCCAGCCTGAGATCCAGCCACCCCTTCATGGCCCTCAACTGCGCCGCCATGCCCGATAACGTGGCCGAGAGCGAGCTGTTCGGCTATGCCCCCGGCGCCTTTGGCAACAACACCGAGGGCAAGCGCGGCGTGCTGGAGCTCGCCAGTGGCGGCACCCTGATGCTCGACGAGATTGGCGACATGTCCCCCCATCTGCAGACCAAGTTCCTGCGGGTGCTGCAAGACGGGGTGTTTCGCCGGGTCGGCGACGAGCAGGAGGTGAAGGTCAATGTGCGTTTCATCTGCACCACCCAGAAGCAGCTGCTGGATCTGGTGGCGGAAGGCAGGTTTCGCGAAGATCTCTACTATCGCCTCAACGTGCTGAGCCTGGGGTTGCCGCCCCTGCGCGAGCGCAAGGCCGACATCATGGCCCTGGCCCAGCAGTTCGTGGCCCGCTTCGCCAGCGAGTTGCAGCGTCCCAAGCCGCGTTTCACCCGCAACATGGCCGAGTATCTCACCGCCTACCGCTGGCCCGGCAACGTGCGCCAGCTGCGCAACTGCCTCTATCGTGCCATGACCCTGCTGGAAGGGGACGAGATTGGCCCGGAGCAGATCGATCTGCCGGTGGCCCAGGAGGCCATGCCGCTCATCGACGAGTGGTTCGAGGGAGACTTGGACGAGGCGGTCAAGCGCTTCGAGAGCCGCTTGCTGGCACGTCTCTACCCGGCCTTCCCCTCGACCCGCCAGCTGGCCAAGCGGCTCGGGGTTTCCCATACCGCCATTGCCAACAAGCTGCGGGAGTACGGCATCGGCAAGAAATAGCGCCGCGTCGCCAGGTGGACAGGAAACAGGAAGAGGGGCCGTCAGGGCCCCTTGTCTTGTCTGCTCCGGCCTGGGTCGGGAGAGTCTCGGGAGCCGCGACGCCCCCATTTTTGCCGGCGGAAGCGGTGAAAATTTGACAGAAGGTGACCGGCTGCGGTTTCGTCAGGCTAACTCTCTCTTGCGGGGCCGTGTTAGGATCTGTTCGGCTATTAACATGAACAACTTTATGCATCTATCCTATCTGCTCCAGCTGCTGGGGGGCCTCTGTCTGCTGGCGAGTTCGCTGGCACTGGCCGACACCCAGCCCCCCCATCGCATCGCCAACCAGGCCGAGCTGCGGGTTGACCATGTGCGCCAGACGGTGCTCGATATCCTCAGCTATACCCGCTGGCCGGTGGAGCCTGCGGTCTTGCGCATGTGTGTGGTGGGCCCCACCGAATATGCCGACGGCCTGTTTCAGATCAGCCACCAGGCCAATGGCCGTGTGGTGAGCGTGCGCCGTTACAGCGCCGGGGATCCCCTGATCCCGGCCCAGTGCGATGTGCTCTACCTGGGCACCCTGACCGAGGAGGAGCGCCTGACCCTGTTCGCCCGCCTGCGGGAGTACGCCATCCTCAGCGTCAGCGAGCAGGGCGGTGCCAACGCTGCCAACAGCGTCTTCTGCCTGCGGGTGAGTGACGATCGGGTGCGCTTCAACGTCAATCTGGATGCCCTGGCCCTGAGCGGGGTCAAGGTTCATCCTGCCGTGCTCAAGCTGGGCCGGTCCGGGGGCCTGCCATGATCGCCTTCTTTCGGCTCGGCAAGCAGCGGCTCTCCCTGCGTCAGAGCCTGGACCGTACCCATCTGATGGTTTCCCTGACCGGGGTCTGCCTGGTCGGCGGCCTGCTCACCTGCGTGGCCCTGCTCTCCCTGCGTTTCTACACGGATCACAATCTGGACCTGGTGGCCCGCGCCATCAGTTACACCACGGAAGCCGCCGTGGTGTTCGAAGATGGCGAGGCGGCGCGCGAAGCGCTGCAGAACATCGCCTCCCGGGAAGATGTCGCCGAGGTGAGCATAGTGCTCAGCTCGGGAGAGGTGCTGGCGACCTGGACCCGACACGCCTCCCAGCCCTGGTTTGCCCTGGAGCGGCAACTGGCGGAACTGGTGCTGCCCGGTCCCATCATCTTGCCCATGGCCCACAACGGCCGCGAGATAGCCACCATCAAGCTGGTGGGCCATGGCCAGTATCTGCTCAGCTTTCTGGTCCAGGTGCTGGCGGCCATGCTGATCTGCATGCTGCTCAGTACCCTGGGCGCCCTCTACATCGCCCGCCTGATGCAGCGCTCCATCACCAGCCCCTTGCGCTCCCTGGCGCGGGTGGCGCACGGGGTGAGCCGGGAGCGCTCCCTCGCCCTGCGGGTGCCGGCGGCGAGCATCACCGAGCTCGATACCCTGGGTCAGGACTTCAACTCCCTGCTCGACGAGCTGGAGGCCTGGCAGGCCCATCAGCAGCGGGAGAACGCCAGCCTGCTGCACCAGGCGACCCACGACAAGCTGACCGAGTTGCCCAATCGGGCACTGTTCGAGGCCCGTTTGCAGCAGGCGGTGCTGGCGGGGCTGCGCCATGACGAGCGCTTCGCCTTGCTCTACCTCGATTGCGACAACTTCAAACCGATCAACGATACCCTGGGTCATGGCGCAGGGGATGAGGTGCTGGTGGCCATTGCCCGTCGGGTGCAACACCAGCTCAGGCCCCAGGATCTGGTGGCGCGCCTGGGGGGCGACGAGTTCGTGGTGCTGCTGAGCGCCATCTCGGCGGATCAGGAGGTCAGCGACATCATGATGCGGATCCGCCAGGCCATGGCCGAACCCGTCGCCCTGAGCGATGGTCACCGCCTCGATTGCACCCTCAGCATAGGGGCGGCCTATTTTCCTGCCGATGGCCAGACGGCCGAGGCCCTGCTGCAACATGCGGATCACGCCATGTACCTGGCCAAGCGTCAGGACAAGGCACGGCGTGCCCGACAACAGAAGGTTCACACACCCACAGAGGAAAAGAAGCAATGAAGATGGTTATTCGCACCGCCCTGGCCGGGATCCTGCTGGCGCTGCTTGGTGGCTGCGCGGCCCAGACAGGGCTGAGCGCCGAGCAGATCGCCATGCTCAAGGAGCAGGGGTTTCGATTGACTGAGGAGGGCTGGACCCTGGATCTCTCCAATCGTGTCCTGTTTGCCAATGACGTGGGCCGGCTCAGCGACCAGACCAGGGGCACGGTCGAGAAGCTGGCCGACAGCCTGCAGCTGGTGGGGCTGAACCGGGTGCGGATCGAGGGCCATACCGATACCAATGGTCCGGCGGATTATAACCAGCGGCTCTCCCTCACCCGGGCCCAGTCGGTGGCGGATGTCATGGTGGCCGCCGGCATGAAGCCCGGGGATCTGATCATCCAGGGGCGGGGAGAGGTCGAGCCCATCGCCGACAACAAGACCCGGGAGGGGCGTGCCCAGAACCGGCGAGTCTCCATCGTCGTCCCCAGCCAGTAACCGGGGGCCGTGGCGCCCGGGCGCCGGTGTGTGATGCAAGAGAGGGGTGCCCAGGAGCGCCCCTCTTGTCGTTGACGAGCAGGGGGAGCCTGCGTTTTTGCCCCTTGTGCCCGGGCGGGCGCTGGTTAGAATAGCGGCCACTATCGGACAGGATGCAGGGAGAAGAGCCATGTTTCGGCTAGGAGTGATCATCAACCCGGTCGCCGGCATAGGGGGTCAGGTTGCCCTCAAGGGGAGCGACGGCATGCTGGCCGAGGCCCTGGCCCGGGGGGCCGTGCCGAGGGCCAATGAACGGGCCCGCCTGGCACTGCAACCCCTGCTGGCACTGTCGCGCCCGTTCGAGGTGGTGACCGTGGCCGGGGAGATGGGGGAGCGCCTGGTGACCGAGCTTGGCCTGAGCCACAGCATCATCTATCGGCCAGCGGCCCCCCAGACCACCCCGGAGGATACGCGGGCGGCGGCGCGGCGCATGCTGGAGGCCGGTGTGGATCTGCTGCTGTTCGCCGGTGGGGATGGCACGGCGCGGGACATCTGCGCCGAGGTGGGGGAGCGGCTCCATGTGCTCGGCATCCCCGCCGGTTGCAAGATCCACTCCGGTGTCTACGGCGTGACCCCCCAGGCCAGCGGCCGGGTGGCTGCCCGCATGATAGAGGGGGAGTTGCTCAGCCTCATGGAGGGGGAAGTGATGGACATCGACGAGGCGGCCTTTCGCGAGGGGAGGGTGCGTGCCCGCCACTATGGCCAGCTCAAGGTGCCGGGGGATCTGCGCTACGTGCAGGCGGTCAAGCAGGGGGGCCGGGAGAGCGAGGAGCTGGTGCTCGAGGAGATCGCCGCCGAGATAGTGGAGCAGATGGCACCCGATACCCTCTACCTGATGGGCTCGGGGGGCACGGTTGCCGCCTGCATGGCGCACCTTGGCCTGGAAAATAGCTTGCTCGGTGTGGATCTGGTGGAAAATGGCCGGCTGATCGGGCAGGATCTGGGCGCCCGCGAGATCCTGACCCGGATCCAGGGCCGTCGCTGCCAGCTGATCGTGACCCTGATCGGCGGTCAGGGACACCTGTTTGGCCGCGGTAATCAGCAGCTCAGCCCGGAGGTGATCCGGGCGGTCGGTCTGGACAACATCCAGATAGTGGCGAGCAAACGCAAGCTGGCCCTGCTCGACGGACGCCCCCTGCTGGTGGATACCGGTGACGAGGTGCTGGATCGGGCGCTGTGTGGTTATCGGCGCATCATCACAGGATATCGGGATCAGGTCATCTATCCGGTGGCCAACCCGCAATAGCACTGCAAGGATGCGGCTGACCCTGTGGCGCCCGGTCAACCGGACCTGGGCTCCACCCCAACGTTATCTTGCCGGCCACCCCGGCGAATGAGGCTGCGTTAAATGACGATTCATGATTTTGAGCACAAGTTGTTGGAACTGATAGACAGCATGGTGGCCACGGCGACCGATGACGAGCTGTTTGCCGGGGGCTATCTGCGAGGCCATATTTCGCTGGCGGTGGCCCGGGCCGAGCTGGAGGGCAAGACCCTGGTGCGGGATGTGAAGAGCTATGTGCTGCGCAGCCTCAACGAGGCGATCCTGCAGGGGGAGCTGTCGGAGCAGGATGAGACCCTGGTGCAGGGTATGTGGAAACGGCTGCAACTGCAGGCAGAAGCTTGATCCCAGACACAATTCAAACACAAGTTTAAGATTGGTGCTTTCCCGAAAGTTAACAAAAGGTTAATAATAAATAACCTCATCTGTTTCAGGGAAAGCACCATGACCAGCGCCTCCACCATCGCCCAGCGATTGCCCCTCGACATGCTCTATCACTGGGAGCAGCACTGTCCGGATCGGATCTACCTTCGTCAGACCATCAACCGTCAGTACCACGACTTCAGCTGGGCCAGGGTGGCCGATGAGGCCCGTCGCCTGGTGACGGCCCTGCGCGCCATGGGGTTCGAGCCGGGGGACAAGATTGCCCTGCTCTCCAAGAACTGTGCCCAGTGGTTCATCGCCGATCTGGCGATGCAGATGGGCCAGTATGTCAGCGTGCCCATCTATCCCACCGCCAACGTCGATACCATCGAATATGTGCTGCGTCACAGCGAGGCCAGGGCCGTGTTCGTCGGCAAGCTGGACGACTGGCGCAGCCAGGAGCCGGGTCTGCCAGCGGATCTGCCGCGCATCGCCATGCCCTATGACACCATGCCGGCCCAGCATCAGTGGGAGGCCCTGCTGGCCAGTCACGAGCCGGCCCGGGATCTGCCTGCCCAGCGTGGCGAGGATCTGCTGAGCCTGGTCTACACCTCCGGCAGTACCGGCAAGCCCAAGGGCGCCATGCTCAGCGTCGAGCGTTACGCCTGGTCCTGCGAGAAACTGGTGGAGGCGGTGGGGCTGAGGGAGCAGGATCGCGGCTTCTCCTACCTGCCCCTGGCCCACATCACGGAGCGGGTCTACATCTATGGCGGCAGCCTGTTCAGCGGCGCCGAAATCAGCTTCCCCGAGTCCCTCGACACCTTCATCGACGACGTCAAACGCTGTCGTCCCACCGTCTTCATCTCTGTGCCTCGTCTGTGGGCCATGTTCCGCATCAAGATCCACGAGAAGCTGCCCCAGAAGAAGCTGGCGTTGCTGCTCAAGATCCCCCTCGTTTCCGGCCTCATCAAGCGCAAGCTGCAACAGGGACTGGGGCTGGATCAGGCCAGGGTGCTGGGCTGCGGCTCGGCTCCGGTGGCCCCGGCACTGCTGGCCTGGTACCACAGCATAGGCCTCAACATCACAGAGGCCTGGGGCATGACGGAGAACCATGCCTATGCCACCCTCAACTACCCGTTCCGGGCCGACAAGATAGGCACGGTCGGCAAGGCGGGGCCCGGGGTGCGCATCCAGATCTCCCCGGAAGGAGAGATCCTCTGTCGCTGCGAGGGCATGATGCTGGGCTACTACAAGGATCCCGAGCACAGCAGTGAAGCCATCGACACCGAAGGCTGGCTGCACACGGGGGACATGGGCAAGCTCGACAGCGAGGGCTATCTCACCATCACGGGGCGGATGAAGGATGTGTTCAAGACCGCCAAGGGAAAGTACGTGGCTCCGGTGCCCATCGAGGGGCTGCTCGGACAGGATCCCATCATAGAGCAGCTGTGTGTCATCGGTTACGGCATGCCCCAGCCCATCGCTCTGGTGCAGCTGGCCGAGCGGGCCATGCAGGGAGAGCATGCCGAGATAGAGGCTCAGCTGGAGGCGGCGCGGCAACGGGTCAACGGCCAGCTGGAGGCCCATGCCAGGCTGAGGGGCATCCTGGTGGTCAAGACCCCCTGGAACATAGAAAACGGGGTGCTGACGCCGACCATGAAGATCCGCCGTCATCTGCTGGAACAGAAATATGCCGAGCTGGGGGAGCAGTGGCCGGCCGATCGCAACGTGGTGTGGGAATCCTGATCCCTCCCGCCGCGTTATTCTCCGAAAGCCCCGCCATGCGGGGTTTTTTCATGGCGGAAGACAGGTGGGGAGCACAATGGCAGCGCGATGGACTGCGTAGTGGCGCTGTTTGTGGGGTATTGTTTTACATATGCATGGAATGACCAGTAATGATATCTATCACATGTCATTTTTGTGGTTTGTTATTTTGTTGATTATGTGTTTTTCTTGTTAAAAGAGCGCAAAAAGCTGTAACCCCTATCGTATACTGCCTCCATCGTGAACCGGCCCACTGGCGAACCTTCGTCCAGCCTGGCAGGCCGGGGATCCATCATCAGCCGTCTCCCAATTTTGCGAACCACAGGGATCGCGAAACGGCGTTGTTTTGCCCGATATCGCCGCGGGTAGCGGCGAGTGAACAGGAGGTTCCAGTGAGAGCGGAGATCAGCGTCGCGGCGCTACGGCACAACGTGAAGGTATTGCAGGCCCAGGCGGGGGATCGCCGGATCATGGCGGTGCTCAAGGCCAACGCCTATGGGCATGGCATGGTGCAGATGGCGCAGGCGCTGGCCGAGGCCCCGGCGTTTGCCGTGGCCCGTGTCGATGAGGGGATCCAGCTGCGCCGCCATGGCATCAGGCAGCCCATCCTGGTGCTGGGCGGTTTCCATGATGGGCAGCAGCTGGCCCAGATGGCCGAGTGGGAATTGCAGACGACCCTGCACTGCCACGAACAGGTGACGCTGCTGGAGCAGGCGGCGCCGAGCCGCCCCGTCACCCTCTGGCTCAAGATAGACACGGGGATGAACCGGCTCGGGATCCGGGGTGAGGAGCTGGCCGCTGTGCTGGCGCGCCTCGCGCGCTGCCCTGGGGTGACGCAGCCGGTGCGGCAGATGACCCATTTTGGCCGCGCCGACGAGCTTGACTGCGAGGCGACGGCCGAGCAGATCACCCGTTTTCATGCCCTGACCCGCCACCTGCCGGGGGAGAAGGCCCTGGCCAACTCGGCCGGGCTACTGGGCTGGGCCGATGCGCTGGGGGACTGGGTGCGGCCCGGGCTCGCGCTCTATGGCATCTCCCCCTTCGCCGGTGAGAGCGGACGGGATCGCGGGCTGCGTCCCGTCATGACCCTCAAGAGCCGGCTGATGGCGGTGCGCGACTGTCCGGCCGGGGCCCCTGTTGGCTATGGTGCCCACTGGCACGCCCCCCAGGTCACCCGGCTCGGGGTGGTGGCAACCGGCTACGGGGACGGTTATCCCAGGCTGGCGCCGACCGGGACGCCCATGCTCATCAATGGTCGCGAGGTGCCGATCGTCGGGCGGGTCTCGATGGACATGCTGACCGTGGATCTCGGCCCGGCGGCGACCGATCGGGTGGGGGATGAGGTGGTACTGTGGGGGGAGGGGTTGCCGGTCGAGCGGGTAGCCGAGCACATAGGCACCATTCCCTACGAGCTGGTGACCCGGTTGACCGGGCGGGTCGCATGGCAGATGTGCTGAGTCGCCAGCTGGCAACAGGCCGCCCGTGGGCGGCCTTTTTGTTGTCATGGTGCGCAAGGAGACGCCGCAGAGGAACACGTCTCCCTGGGGAGACGTGATGGCAGGGGGCGCTAGAACCAGAAGCCGATGATAAAGGAGCCCGCCAGGGTCAGCATGACGTTGGCCACCGCATAGGTGCCCGCATAGCCGAGCGCCGGGATCGAGCTGTTGGCCGCCTCGTTGACCACGTCCATGGCCGGGGCGCAGGTGCGGGCCCCCGTGATGGCCCCCAGCAGCAGGGCCGGGTTCATCTTGAGCACCCAGACCCCAAACAGGTAACCCACCAGCACCGGCAAGGTGGTCACCAGCATGCCGGAGAAGAGCACCACGGCCCCCACCTGGCTCAGATGATCCAGGATGCCGCTTCCCGCCTTCAAGCCCGTGCTCACCATGAAGACGGCGAGGCCCAGATCCTTGGCCAGGCGCAGGGCGCCCGGCGGCACATAGCCGACCGTGGGGTGGTTGGCGCGCAGGTAGCCCATCAGGATCCCCGCCAGCAGCAGGCCGACGGCGTTGCCCAGACCAAATTCAATCTGGCCGAACACCAGGGAGACGGAGCCGATGAGCAGGCCAAGCACGAAGAAGGTGGCGAAGGCCACCAGATCCGTGGTCTGGCTGTGGATGCTGATGAAGCCTATCTTGTTGGCCAGCTGCTTGACCCTCTGCTTCTCGCCGCTGATCTGCAGCACGTCGCCCTTTTGCAGCATGATGTTGCGATCGAACGGCATCTCTATCTGGGAGCGCACCACCCGGTTGAGGAAGCACCCCTTCTCGGTGAGATTGAGCTCCACCAGATGGCGGCCCACCACGGCATCGTTCTTCACCACGATCTCTTCGGTGACGATCTGCAGGTCAAGCAGGTTGCGATCGAACACCTCCTTGCCGTTGCGGTAGTTGACGTCCAGCTTCTCGTGACTCTCGGGATAGCCCACCAGGGCGATCTCGTCCCCTTCCTGAATGACGGCGTCCCCATCGGGGCTGGCCAGTATGCCGTTGCGGCGAATGCGCTCCACATAGCAGCCGGTGTGGGGATAGATGCCGGTTTCCCGCAGGGTACGGCCACCTATCCAGGCGGCGAGCTCGGGACCGACCCGATAGGCGCGGATGATGGGCAGGTAGGTCTTGCGATTCTCGCTGTCCGACAGGCCCCGCTCGCGGGCGATCTTCTGGGCCTCGGTGCTGAGATCGAGCCGTGCCATGGCGGGGAGGTAGCGTACCACCAGCATCAGCCCCACCAGCCCCACCAGATAGGTCAGCGCATAGCCGATACCCATGTTGTCGAGCACGGCGCGCATGTCGGTCTCATGGGGCAGGTTGAGCAATCCGCTGCGCAGGGCATCCTGGGCCCCCACCAGCGCCGGTGTGGAGGTGAGGGATCCCGCCAGGATGCCGGCGGCCATGCCGGGCCCCAGGTTGAAGAACTTGGCCAGCCCCACGGTGAGCAGCAGGGCGGTCAGCAGGATCACCAGGGTCAGGGTGATGTAGTGGATGCCGTCGCGCAGGAAGACGCTAAAAAAGTGCGGTCCCGCCTCGATGCCGACGCAGAAGATGAACAGCATGAAGCCGAGGTTTTCCGTGGTGGCGGAGAACTGGAAACCCATCTGGCCGAACAGCAGGGCGGTGAACAACACGCCTATGGTGTTGCCTATCTGGAAGTTGCCGACCCGCACCTTGCCCAGCAGCAGGCCGAAGGCCAGTACCACGAACAGCAGCAGGGAGTCGCTTTGGTGTAGCAGTGTCACGAAATCTATGGTCATGCCCGGAATAACCGAGGAAAAAAGTGGGGCCGGTATTGTGCCGGATCCCTCGCCAATAAAGAAGCGCCGGATGGGACAAATCGGCATCTCGGGCGGGTGCCCCGTTCGGGGGCATGGGGTTTTCACCCTCTCGGGTGAGAGAGCGAGTTTTTCCGTCTGTCAGAGCCGCTGTCAATGAGTGATTCGTGCTGTCTGGCCCCCGGCGAGACGCAGGTCGAGGCGGCGTTTAGAGAATGCTGCCCGGGGCGCGATTTCGTCCCCATAACAGAGCATGATGCTGCCGGATTGGCACAGGGGAGCGCCCCTTGGGCGGCTTGGCCACCTGGTCCCATGCCCCGCTGACCCATGGCATCTGGGCTTGCCAATCAGGCATCAAAAAAAGTGGCGCAGCCAGGCCATTCTGCTCGCGCAGCCTCTGGCTGCAAAACAGCAGAAAATCGGGTTGACCCGGGAGGGGGAGGGGAAGCAGGGCCTGAATGGGCCAAACGCAGGCGCCGTCTGGGCTTGGGGCACTTACCCACAGATTCTGTGGATAACCCTGTGCGTGAAAATTGAAAAAGGGGCGCCAGCCCTTGCTGCTACTGGCCTGGAAGCCCTGTTCAAAAAATACCGGCTAAAATATGTTTCTATAAAAATCAAATAGTTAATGGCGGCAGCACAAAATACTGACGGGGGAGCAAGGGATGCAAGGGGAGTGAAACGCGAGTCAAGATGACTTGTGCATTAAATTTGGCAGAGGGGGGCACTAAAGTGGATAACTTGCACCGAGATGGTGAGGAATTGGCTCCCCCGACTGGACTCGAACCAGTGACATACGGATTAACAGTCCGCCGTTCTACCGACTGAACTACGGGGGAACATCAGGCAAGGAGGAGCACTATACAGATAGCGCCACGTCGGGTCAATAGCCGCCCGGGGGTGGAGAGCGATACCCGTCACGGGGAAAGTCGGGGTACACTTGCGCTTTGCTTTTCTTGTCCGGAGTCTTCATGAGCAAGTCGTTTCAACTCGTCAGCCAGTTCTCCCCTGCGGGGGATCAGCCGGCCGCCATCAGCCAACTGCTTGAGGGGATAGAATCCGGACTCGCCCACCAGACCCTGCTTGGGGTAACCGGCTCGGGCAAGACCTTCACCATGGCGAACGTGATAGCGACCCTGAACAGACCCACCATGATACTGGCGCCCAACAAGACCCTGGCCGCCCAGCTCTATGGGGAGATGAAGGAGTTCTTCCCCGAGAACTCGGTGGAGTACTTCGTCTCCTACTACGACTACTACCAGCCGGAAGCCTATGTGCCGACCACGGACACCTTCATCGAGAAGGATGCCTCCATCAACGATCACATCGAGCAGATGCGGCTGTCGGCCACCAAGGCACTGCTGGAGCGGCGGGACGTGATCATCGTCGCCTCGGTGTCAGCCATCTATGGCCTGGGGGACCCCCAGGCCTACCTGAGCATGATGCTGCACCTCAAACTCGGCGACATCATCAACCAGCGAGACATACTGCGTCGCCTCGCCGAGCTGCAATACAGCCGCAACGACCTGGCCTTCCAGCGCGGCACCTTCCGGGTGCGGGGGGAGGTGATCGACATCTATCCGGCGGAATCGGACAAGCTGGCGCTGCGGGTCGAGCTGTTTGACGAAGAGATAGAGCGACTCTCCCTGTTTGACCCCCTGACCGGCGCCATCGAGCAGACGGTGGTGCGTCATACCATCTATCCCAAGACCCACTACGCCACCCCCCGCGAAACCATCCTCGGTGCCATCGATCACATCAAGGAGGAGCTCAAGGGGCGGCGCGAACAGCTGATCTCCCTCAACAAACTGGTGGAGGAGCAGCGCATCAGCCAGCGCACCCAGTTCGACATCGAGATGATGCAGGAGCTGGGCTACTGCTCGGGCATCGAGAACTACAGCCGCTACCTGTCGGGGCGCGCCCCCGGCGAGCCGCCCCCCACCCTGTTCGACTACCTGCCGGGGGATGGTCTGCTCATCATCGATGAGTCCCATGTGACCGTGCCGCAGATAGGCGCCATGTTCAAGGGGGACAGATCCCGCAAGGAGACCCTGGTGGAGTACGGCTTCCGCTTGCCCTCTGCCCTGGACAACAGGCCGCTCAAGTTCGACGAATTTGAGGCCCTGATGCCACAGACGGTGTTTGTCTCGGCCACCCCCAGCCCCTATGAGCTGGAGAAATCCGGTGGTGATGTGGTGCAACAGGTGGTGCGCCCCACCGGCCTGCTCGATCCCGTGATTGAAGTGCGTCCGGTCGGCACCCAGGTGGACGACCTGCTCTCCGAGATCCGGCTGCGGGTGGCGGTGGACGAGCGGGTGCTGGTCACCACCCTGACCAAGCGGATGGCGGAGGATCTCACCGAATACCTGGCGGATCACGACGTGCGGGTGCGCTATTTGCATTCGGACATCGAGACGGTCGAGCGGGTCGAGATCATCCGCGATCTGCGGCTCGGCAAGTTCGATGTGCTGGTGGGCATCAACCTGCTGCGCGAAGGACTCGACATGCCGGAGGTCTCCCTGGTGGCCATACTGGATGCCGATAAAGAGGGCTTCCTGCGCTCCACCCGTTCACTGATCCAGACCATTGGCCGGGCCGCTCGCAACCTCAACGGCAGGGTTATCCTCTATGGGGATCGCATCACCAACTCCATGAAAGTAGCCATCGAGGAGACGGAGCGGCGCCGCGCCCTGCAGCATGCCCATAACCTCGAGCACGGCATCACCCCCAAGGGCCTCAACAAGGCGGTGGGGGACATGATGGACATGGGGGGCAGCCGCATCTCGGGCAAGGCTGGCAAAGGGAGTCGCAAGGCCGCCGAACCGCAAGGGGAGTACCATGCCCGTACCACCAGCGAGATCACCAAGGAGATCAAACGCATGGAAGAGCAGATGTTCCAACATGCCCGGGATCTGGAGTTCGAGCAGGCCGCCGCCCTGCGCGACAGCATCCAGCGACTGCGCCACGAGTTGATCGAGAGTTGAGGCCGTTGCGCACTCTGCTGGGGATTGGGCCCAGACTGCGCCGCCTCTATCTGGGCTTTCGTCACCCGGATACGCCCCTCTGGGCCAAGGGACTGGCGCTGCTGGTGCTGGTCTACGGCATCAGCCCCCTGGATCTGGTGCCGGACGTCATCCCCCTGTTCGGCTGGCTCGACGATCTGACCCTGTTCGCCTGGCTCATCTGGGGGTGGGAGTCCTGCCTGCCGGCCAAGGTGCGCCAGGCCATCGCGCAGCAGACCAGGTCGAAATAGCGCGGCCCATCCTCCGGCCATAAAAAAACCGGACCCATAGTGGGTCCGGTTTTTGTTTGCCTCAGGGTTACTGCCAGTTGGCGGCACCCTTGGCCACTTGCAGCTTCTGGTAGGCGGCCAGCAGCTTCTGGTGCAGCGGGAACTGGCTGAGGGATTGATCCGCGCTCGACAGCCCGTGGAAGCGGGCCTCGCCGCTGGCGTGGGCCCACGCCTGCGCCAGGGTCTGCTCGCCATACATGCGGGTGAAGACGGCGCGGTACTGCTCGGGATCGCGATCCGTGTCCAGGAACAGCTCGACACAGCTCTTGAGGGCGCGATAGTAGTTGGCGCGATCGGCCGGGAACACCGACTGGTTGTACTCCATGGTCCAGTTGATGAGATCCAGCGCCGTTTCCAGCTCGCCAGCGGCCAGGGCCAGCATGGCTTTCAGCTCGCCGATCCGCAGGGTGTGCAGGGCGGTGCCCTTGGCGGCGGCTATGCCGAGCAGCTCGCGCACCCGGGTACGCTCGTCGTGCCCTTCCTCTTCCAGCTGGTCATAGAAGGCCATGTACTGCTCTGAGTCCCACTCCAGGGAGGGCAGGGCCAGTATGGTTTCCCTCAGGTGGGCGCCCATGGTGTTGTTGGCCAGCAGCAGATCCTCGGCCGGGTAGATGTCGGACATGCCCGGCACCAGGATGCGGCAGGCGTAGACGCCCAGGTGCTCGTAGTCGGCGATGTAGACCGGTTGCTCCAGCTCGTGGAAGATGCCGAGCAGGTGGTCGAACTCCTGCTGGGAGGTGCCACGAAAATCCCAGTCGGCAAATTCGAAGTCGGACTCCTGCTTGAACAGATCCCAGCTGATGAGGCCGGACGAGTCGATGAAGTGGGTCTCCAGGTTGTGGTGATCCGCCACCTGCTCGTTGTCGAATGACGGCGGCACGAACACATCCAAATCCTTGAGGCCACGGCCCTGCAGCAGCTCGGTGACGGTGCGCTCGAAGGCGACCTCGAAGCGCGGGTGGGCGCCGAAGGAGGCAAAGCAGGTGCCGTTGTTCGGATTGAGCAGCACCACGCAGATGACCGGATAGCGGCCGCCGAGGGAGGCATCGAAGCTGTAGATGGGGAAGCCTTCGGCCTCCAGCGCGGCGATGGAGGCGGCAATGCCGGGGTAGCGGGCGATGACCTCGCTCGGGATCTCGGGCAGGCTGATGGCCTCGGCGATGATCTTGTTCTTCACGTGGCGCTCGAACACCTCGGACAGCGCCTGGGTGCGGGCCTCTGTCTTGGTGTTGCCGGCGCTCATGCCGTTGGAGACATAAAGGTTGCCGATGATGTTCATCGGGATGTAGACGGTCTGATGGTCGGACTGGCGCTCGAAGGGCAGGGCGACGATGCCGCGCTCCTCGTTGCCGGACTGCAGATCCACCAGCATGTCGGCGGTCACTTCACCGTCCGGGTTGTAGAACTTGCGGGTGAAGGAGTCGAGCAGACCGGCCGGCAGCTGATCTCCCTCGATGGGGAACCACTTCTCGTTCGGGTAGTGGACGAAGTCGCCGTTCGCCACCTGTTCACCCAGATAGAAGTCGGCGAAGAAGTAGTTGGTGGAGAGACGCTCGAAATACTCCCCCAGGGCGGACGCCAGAGCCGCCTTCTTGCTGGCGCCCTTGCCGTTGGTGAAGCAGAGGGCGCACTCCTTGTCCCGGATGTGCACGGACCAGACGTTGGGCACCGGGTTGAGCCAGGAGGCCTCCTCGATGTCAAAGCCCAGGGCCTGCAACTTGGTCTGGAACCGCTCGATGGAGTCTTCCAGCGCCGCGTCCTTGCCGGGAATAAAAGTGTGGTCGGTCATCACAATGTCCTGATGTTTATTGGCTCATGTTCGGCCGCAGATAATAGCATGAGTGGCGGGGAAAGCGGCCAGGACAATCCCGCTCCTGGGGCGGGTCAGGGGGCGGCCAGCGGGCGTGGAGGGAGTGGAGCATCAGTTTTTCTTAACAGACTTAAGAAAAAGTAGATTTTTTTATCTCAGGCCATCGCCCATCATGGGCCCCTCTGATGGCTGCGGGGCGAGCAGGCGCCCATGCCCGCATGTCAGCCATGGCCACCTGCTCGCCTCCGCCGTCGCCACGATTCACCCACAAGGAGCGACCATGCCCTTCATGACACCACAGATTGACCCCAGGGTGGTCGCCCTGGCCCCGGGGTTCCGGGCCCTGAGCATCCGGGTCGAGGGGGCCGCCATCGTCGATCGCAGGGTCGGCACGCAAGCGTTGGCCCGGGCCTGCCAGTCCGTGGCGGCGGGCGGGGCCCCCTGGGCGCAGGCGCATCTGTCCGCCTGGGATCAGGTGTTCAAGCGCTTCGGGGCCAAACCATCGCGCACCCCCTGCTCGGCACAGGCGCTGCGCAAGCGGGTGCTGCGGGAGGGAAGCCTGCCCAGCATCGATCCCGTCGTCGATCTCTACAACGCCATCAGCGTCGAATACGCCATCCCGGTCGGTGGCGAGGATCTTGCCGCCTATGAGGGGGCGCCGCGCCTCATCATCGCCGATGGCACCGAGCTGTTTGACACCATGAAGGAAGGGGTGCCTGGCCAGGAGCGCCCGGAGCCCGGCGAGGTGGTCTGGTGTGATGACAGAGGCGTGACCTGTCGGCGCTGGAATTGGCGCCAGGGGATCCGAACCCGGCTCAGCGCCGAGTCCGGGCAGATGTGGTTCATCCTGGAAAGCTTGCCTGAAATGCCGCTGGCGGCGCTGCAGGAGGCCGGGGATAGGCTGATGGACGGCTTAAGGCAGATGATGCCGGCAGCCCGGATAGAGAGCGCACTGCTAGCCAGCCCAGGGGGCTCATGAGACGACGCAGCGGCCACCTTGGGTGGCCGCTTTTATACGCAGTGATGGGGAGTGCCGGGGCGGCACTCCCCATCACTATCAGCCGATCAACTTGAGCCCCAGGATACCGCCGATGATCAGCAGCAGGCAGAGCACACGGGCCAGGGTGGCCGGTTCGTTGAACAGCCAGATCCCCATCAGCACTGTGCCGACCGCGCCTATGCCGGTCCAGACCGCGTAGGCGGTGCCAAGGGGCAGCTGCTTCACCGCCATGGCGAGCAGCAGCACGCTTACCCCCATGGCGCCCAGGGTCAGCAGGGTGGGGAGGGGACGGCTGAAACCCTCGGTATATTTGAGGCCAATGGCCCAGGCGACCTCGAACAGGCCGGCGACGAGCAGCAGGATCCAGGACATGATGTGCATCCAGACGGGGCAGGGTCGTCCCTGCGAGGTGGTGGGCAACGGGGTCGTCCCCGCCGGGCCAAGGGCCGTGTCGCGCCATCTTGCCAGAACGGGATTGGCCCTGCCAGGGGGTCTGTCCGGCCCCGTTGGCGGGTATTGCAGCAACTGGCAGAGAATATTGCATAAATCGACTTGCGCCATTCGCCACAATCCGTAATGTGGATAGACACATTTTTCGCAGCAGAATTTTACCCGTCAGGCCCCCGGGCTTCGCCATGTGGCGGTGGCCCTCCCGGGCCGGATGGGTAGAGGATCCGCACTATTTAGCAGCTATCCAGGGTAGGACATTATGAAAAAAGTAGGTTTGGTCGGTTGGCGTGGCATGGTGGGTTCCGTGCTGATGAGCCGGATGCAGGAAGAGCAGGATTTTGCGCACATTCAGCCCACCTTCTTCACCACCTCCCAGGCCGGTGAGGCCGCCCCCAACTTCGGTGTCGATGCCGGTCTGCTCAAGGATGCCTTCAATATCGAGGCCCTGGCCGAGCAGGAGATCATCATCACCGCCCAGGGGGGCGATTACACCAAGGATGTCTATCCACGCCTGAAAGCCGCCGGCTGGCAGGGGTACTGGATCGATGCCGCCTCCTCCCTGCGCATGGAGCAGGACGCCGTCATCATCCTGGATCCGGTCAATGGCGAGGTGATCGAGCAGGCCCTGAACGAGGGGGTCAAGACCTTCGTCGGCGGCAACTGCACCGTCAGCCTGATGTTGCTGGCCCTGGGCGGCCTGTTCAAGGCCGAGCTGGTGGAGTGGGTGAGCGTGGCCACCTATCAGGCGGCCTCCGGCGGCGGCGCTCGTCACATGCGGGAATTGGTGACCCAAATGGGCATGTTGCGCGATGAGGTGGCGGTGGAGCTGGCGGATCCCGCCTCCGCCATCCTGGATATCGAGCGCAAGGTGACCGAGAAGACCCGCTCCGGCACCCTGCCGGTGGACAACTTCGGCGTGCCGCTCGCCGGCAGCCTGATCCCCTGGATTGACACCCGGCTCGACAATGGCCAGAGCCGGGAAGAGTGGAAGGGTCAGGCGGAGACCAACAAGATCCTGGGGATCGACGGTGCCGCCATTCCGGTGGATGGCCTGTGCGTGCGCATCGGCGCCCTGCGCTGCCACAGCCAGGCCTTCACCATCAAGCTGAAAAAAGACGTGCCGCTGGCGGAGATCGAAGCCCTGCTGGCCGCCCACAACGATTGGGTCAAGGTGATCCCCAACGAGCGCGACATCAGCGCCCGGGAACTGACCCCGGCCGCGGTGACCGGCACCCTCAATATCCCCGTGGGTCGCCTGCGCAAGCTGAACATGGGCCCCGAGTACCTGGCGGCCTTCACCGTGGGTGACCAGCTGCTGTGGGGCGCCGCCGAGCCGCTGCGCCGCATGCTGCGCATCCTGCTGGCCCGGGGTTGAGCCAGGGGGCTCGTCGACACTGGGGCCTGGTGCCTCTATCGTGCCCCTTGCGATCAACGGAGCACGGGGCGGATAACGAAAAAGGGAAGGCATCTGCCTTCCCTTTTTGCTGCCCAGGCCGTCTGCGCCGGGAGGCTGGCCCTCAGATCAGGGCCAGGGCCGCCGCCAGATCGGCGATGAGATCGTCGGCGTCTTCCACCCCTATGCTGAGGCGGATGAGACTGTCATTGACCCCAGCGGCGAGGCGGCTCGCCTCATCCATGGCGGCGTGGGTGGTGCTGGCCGGGTGGCAGGCCAGGCTCTCGAGATCGCCGAGGCTCACCGCCTGCACGAACAGTTGCAGGTTGTCGAGCAGGGTGGCGCAGCGCGCAAAGCCCCCTTCCAGCTCTATGCTCACCATGGCGCCAAAGCCGCTGGCGAAGGCGCCGAGGGCATCATGGCCCGGATGGCTGGCAAGGCCCGGGTAGATCACCTGCTTCACCGCCGGATGGGCCGCCAGGAACTCGGCCACCTTCTGGGCGTTGTGCAGGTGGGCATCCATGCGCAGGGGCAATGTCTTGACCCCGCGCTGCAGCAGGTAGGCCTCCTGGGGGCCTATGGGGGAGCCGATGTGCTTGAGGGCCACGGTGCGCACCGTTTTCATCAGCTCATGACGACCCGCCACCACCCCGGCGATGATGTCGCCGTGACCGCCGAGATACTTGGTGCCGCTGTGCATCACCAGATCGACCCCGAGCTCCAGGGGGCGCAGCAGATAGGGGGTGAGGAAGGTGTTGTCACACACGCTGATGGCGCCCACCTTGCGGGCCGCCTCCACCACCACCCGCGGATCCACCACCTTGAGGGTGGGGTTGGTCAGCGTCTCGAACAGCACCACCTTGGTGGCCGGGTTGATGTTGGCCAGCAGATCCTGGTCGCTCTGGTAGCCGGTGACTCGGATGCCGGCGCGGCTGAAGGTCTGCTTCAAGAACGCATCGGTACCGCCGTAGAGGGGGCCGACATAGGCCACTTCATCGCCGCTGTCCGCCAGGGCATACAGGATGGCGCTCACCGCCGCCATGCCGCTTGCCACCACCAGCGCCTCGTCGGCGCCTTCCAGCGCCGCCAGCTTCTGCTCAAGCTCGGCGGTGGTGGGGTTGCCAAAGCGGCTGTAGATAAAGCCAGGGGCCTGGCCTGCGAAGCGCTCCTTGCCCGCCTGGGCATTGACGTAGCTGAAGGTGCTGCTCTGGTAGAGTGGGGTGGTGAGGGCGCCGGTCTGGGGATCGATCCGTTGGCCGCTGTGTACGCTCATGGTCTTGAATTTCATCGTGTCTCCATCATGGCCATTCGATAGGCCCTTCATCGTTATGGGGGATGCCCCTGGGGCGGGATGCGCCGGGGGACACTGGGGGCGCTCCCTTGCCCGGTAGAGGGCACAGGGAGGACGCGCTCGCCGCCAGGGGGCTCACGGCGGGACGCCTCCTGGCACCGGGGCGCCGTTGGCCGCCATCTGAATGGGCTGCAATAGTATTCATTCGGAAAAAGATATCAAAACAACAAATAATTCTTACTTATAGATAAATATCGAAATAGTGTTCGATTTTTGTGTCAATTTTCTGTCTGTCAGCCAGATTGGGGCACGCCGGACTTGGAGTGGGGGAGTCACTCCCTTACTATCGAGGCTCATTTGTTGCGCATGGAGACTGTTTTGACTCTCGATCCTGGGGCCACTGGCCCCTCATCCCAGACCGACCCGGGCGCGGGTCCGCTCCTCGCCTCTCTGGCCTGCCTGCTGCTTGTCAGCGTCTTGCTCACCTGGCTCGGGGTGGTGGCGCGCAGCGGTGCCAGCTTCTCTCTGCTCTGGCCCGCCAACGCCGCCCTGGTGGGGATACTGCTGCGTTTCTACCCGAGGGCGGGTCTGCTTCATCTGCTGATCGCCCTGCTGGGTTTCCTGCTGGTGGATGCCTGTTACGGCACCCCCTGGCGCAAGAGTCTGCTGCTCAATGGTGCCAATATCCTCACGGTCGCCATCGCCTGGCTCAGTCTGCGCCGTCAGGGCCTGGGGCCAGAGGGGCTGATCAGTGCCACCGCCATTCCCAAGCTCATGCTGCGCTGCCAGCCCGCCCTTCTGGCCGGCGCCCTGTGCGGCGGTGCCGCCGTGGTCTGGCTGGGGGGCGCGAGCGGCCTGAAGAGCACCATCATGTGGTATCTGGCCGAGCTGATTAACTTCTCCGTCTTGCTGCCCTCCCTGCTGACCCTGCCGGACTCCTGGCGCCAGTGCCGCCAGTCGCTGTGGCGAGATCGCCATTATCTGGGTCCTGCCCTGGTCTTGCTCCTGCTGGTGCCGCTGCTCCATCAGTATCTGAGTGGCCCGGGCCTGCTGGTGCTGCCGGTACCCGCCCTCATCTGGCTGGCGCTCTCCGGCAACCGCTTCTTCACCTGTCTGGCGACCAGTGCCGCTTCTCTCTACATGTTCACCGTGCTCGATGATCAGCTGCTGCACCAATGGAGCAAGGATGCGGCCACCGTCTATTCGTTTCGGGCCGGCATCACCATATTGGCGCTAAGCGCCATCACCACCGCCTGCGCCGTGGCCGAGCGGGATCAGCTGTTCGCGCGCCTGCAACAGGTGGCGAGCCATGACTACCTGACCGGGGTGCTCAATCGTGGTGCCTTCTGCGAGCAGGCCGAGCAACGGATGGCCCGCCATGGTGGAGCCCTGCTGTTGATCGACGTGGATCATTTCAAGAAGATCAATGATGAGTTCGGCCACCCAACCGGGGATACGGTGCTGATACGGCTCTGCCGACGACTGGAGACCCTGTTGCCGCCCCGGGCCCTGCTCGGCCGCATGGGGGGAGAGGAGTTTGCCGTCTGGCTGCCGACGGGGGAGCCGCAGGCGCTGCAGGCCCAGGCCGAACGCCTGATCCAGGGGGTGGCGGAGCCCCATCTGATGGAGGGGATGAGGATCACGGTCAGCGGTGGCTTGAGGCGGGCCCAGGGCGCGCAGACCCTGAGCGAGCTG
>NZ_CDBT01000010.1:6973-35571 GCF_000819765.1 Aeromonas bivalvium | reverse complement strand
GGGAGGCCATGGCCTCCCTGCTTGCTGTGGGGGGATCAGTAACCCAGGGTGAAACGCTGGCGCAGGTGGGTCGGGTGTTCCACCTCGGCGAGTATCCCGTCCGCCAGATCGCCGACCCGGATCCCGGCGGGCTTGTCGCCATGGAACAGCACCTGATCCCCACCGAGACGATAACCGCCGCGCTTCTCGCCGGGCTCCAGAAACACGGGGGGAGAGACGAATCGCCAGTCCAGGCCGGTTTCACGGCGAAGGGCCGTCAGGCCGTCGCGGGCGGCCAGGGCGCCCTGCTTCCATTCGACCGGGAAGTCCGGGGTATCCACCAGCTGCACGCCGGGGGCGATTTCCAGACTGCCGGCACCACCGACCACCAGCAACCAGCTGTGGGCGGTCACGGCCGCCGCGACTATGGCTTTTGCCCCTTTGAGGTACTGGTCGTAGATGTCCGGCGCACTCCAGCCCGGGTTGTAGGCGCTGATCACCCGGTCGTGCCCCTTGAGCACGGCGGCCAGGGCCTGGGGATCCTGCGCATCCACGGCGACGGCGGTGACCTGCGGGTGAGGGGCCAGCTTGCTGACGTCGCGGACGATGGCGGTGACGTGATGGCCACGGCCGATGGCCTCGCTCAGGATGGCGGATCCGACGAAACCGCTGGCACCGATCAGGGCTATTTTCATGGGGACTTCTCCTTCACTGTGGGAATGGGGCCATCCTACGCCCCCGGATGTGATTTAATAATCCATCATAAAATACATTCACTTGTAAGCTGGATTTAATAATGGAACCGCTCAGGCGTTACGCCATCTTCGCCGCCGTGGTGGAGGCGGGCACCATGACGGGGGCCGCCAAGGCCCTTGGCATGACCCCTTCCGCCGTCAGTCAGCATATCGGCCAGCTGGAAGAGCTGCTCGGCCTGACCTTGCTGCATCGCTCTACCCGTCGCCTCAGCCTGACCGAGGCGGGGGAGCTGGTCTGGCAGGGATGCCAAACATTGCGCCAGACCCTGGATCAGATCGATCTGCGCCTCGGTGAGCTGCGCGACAGCCTGGTGGGGGAGGTGCGGATCACGGCGCCGGTGGGCATGGCGGGGCTGCCGCTGGCCCAGGCGCTCGCCCCCTTGCTCTCGGCCCACCCCGGGCTGCATTTCGCCATCATCGCCGATGACGGCAAGCGGGATCTGCTCAAGGAGCGGATCGATGTGGCGCTGCGGGTCGGCACCCTGGCTGACTCCAGCCTGGTGGCGCGCCGGCTCGGGGAGGTCTCCATGCTGCTGTGCGCCTCTCCCGCCTATCTGGCCAGGCGAGGGATACCCAGGCAGCTGGCCGAATTGCCGGACCATGACTGGTTGCTGACCGATTCCCTCGATGGCGCCCTGTGGCTGAGGGACGAGAAGGGAGAGCCCCACGGGCTGACGCTCGTGGGGCGGGTCATCTGCAACAAT
The DNA here is from genome assembly GCF_000819765.1 of Aeromonas bivalvium. GTDB lineage: Bacteria > Pseudomonadota > Gammaproteobacteria > Enterobacterales > Aeromonadaceae > Aeromonas > Aeromonas bivalvium. Next base: position 34,133 of record NZ_CDBT01000010.1, on the reverse strand, counting down.
GTGCTGCCCCTGCGCCAGTTTGCCCTGGCAGGGCAGGGGATAGCCCTGCTGTCGGAGGCGGAGGTGAGCGAGGATCTGGCCCTGGGGCGCTTGCAGGAGGTGCTGCCCGCCTACCGGATGGCCCCCATGGCTATCCATGCCATCACCCCGGAGCGAGAGGTTTCCCAGAAAGTACGTCGGGTGTTGACGGCGTTGCAGGACTATTTTGGTCAGGGAGGCCGTGGGCGTCAGTCACGGCCGGGATGAGCGGTGCTTCGGGGCGGACATGGAAAGGGGGAGGAGATAGAACGAGAAGGCAGGCCTGAGCCTGCCTTGTGGGTTGATGGCGGCAGACGGGATCAGCCGTGGTAATCGCGACAGGCGATCAGGGTATTTTCCATCAGGCTGGCGACCGTCATGGGGCCGACGCCACCCGGTACCGGGGTGATGAAGGCGGCATGGCTGCGGGCGGTTTCGAACTCCACATCCCCCACCAGGGAGCCATCGGCGAGGCGATTGATGCCGACATCGATCACCAGGGCACCAGGCTTGACCCACTCGCCCGGGATGAAGTTGGGCTTGCCCACCGCGACCACCAGCAGATCGGCACGGCGCACCTGGGCTTCCAGATCCTGGGTGAAACGGTGACAGGTGGTGGTGGTGCAGCCGGCCAGCAGCAGCTCCAGGGTCATGGGACGACCGACGATGTTGGAGGCGCCGACCACGACGGCGTGCAGGCCGTGGGTCTTGACGCCGGTGGCCTCGATCAGGGTCATGATCCCCTTGGGAGTGCAGGGGCGCAGGGCTGGGATACGCTGGGCCAGACGGCCGACGTTGTAGGGGTGGAAGCCATCGACGTCCTTGTCGGGACGGATCCGCTCCAGCACCTGGGTGGTGTCGAAGTGGGCGGGCAGGGGCAGTTGTACCAGAATGCCGTCGACGTCCCCATCCTGGTTCAGCTGGTCGATCAGGGCCAGCAACTCAGCCTGGCTCGCCTCGGCGCTGAGATCATAGGAGCGGGAGACAAATCCCACCTCCTCACAGGCGCGGCGCTTGCTGCCGACATAGACCTGGGACGCGGGATCCGCGCCCACCAGGATCACCGCGAGCCCGGGGGCACGCTCTCCTGCGGCCAGTCGCTGCTGGACTTCTTTCGCCACCTGGCTGCGAATCGTTTGCGCAACCTGTTTTCCGTCAATGATTTTGGCAGACATCGTTCTTCACTCACCATGGGTTCAACTGTGCGTATTGTCGCATTTTTTTAGCCAGGGTGTTAGCGGCGTGACACGGGCGGGCAAGAAGTAGGCACTTGAATTTATTGGCGGAAAAATTCGTTGACGCTGGCTTTGGCGCTTGGGTATGATGCCCGCCCGTTGCCCATCCGCCCTATCGCGGATAAGCTGTTGGCAACCTTGCACATGTATTTCGGTGATTAGCGCAGCCCGGTAGCGCATCTGGTTTGGGACCAGAGGGTCAAAGGTTCGAATCCTTTATCACCGACCATTTTACCGATGCATTTCATGGCACCAGGGCAAGCCCGGTGGATATGAAAGCTTTGGATAAATGCGCCCTTAGCTCAGTTGGATAGAGCAACGGCCTTCTAAGCCGTGGGTCGCAGGTTCGAATCCTGCAGGGCGCGCCATCTTGCTTTGCCAAGCATGGTACTCGTGTTTTTCAGTGGTGGCTGTAGCTCAGTTGGTAGAGTCCCGGATTGTGATTCCGGTTGTCGTGGGTTCGAGCCCCATCAGCCACCCCATTATCTCTTTCTGTTTGCCTGGTCCGCTGGCCGGTGGCGAGCAGTGAACCTCTTTGCGGAAGTGGCGAAATTGGTAGACGCACCAGATTTAGGTTCTGGCGCCCAGGCGTGAGAGTTCGAGTCTCTCCTTCCGCACCATGTCTGATGACAAGCCGGAGTCTCCGGCACAAAAAGGCCCGTCCATGACGGGCCTTTTTGCATCTATTGCCCCTGTGGTGCCCTCCACTTGACTGCTTGCCCACCATGTCCACTGTTCTCGCCATGCCGAATCCTCACGCCGACGCGTTGCCCATCTGGTGCGCGTATCCGTGGGCGAGCAGGGCCCATGCCGGTGCCCTTGTCGCCACTTCGGTTCTGCTATTGATAATGGTTCTTGATTGGGATAACCTAGGCTTTGTTATAACATAACAATAGAGGCTATGATGAAACCCGATCTCCATCCCGATTACCGTCAGGTGCTGTTCCACGATGTGACGGCCAATACCTATTTCCTGGTGGGATCCACCCTCAAGACGGATCGCACCCAGGTGTGGGAGCAGGACGGCAAGGAGTACCCCTATCTGACCCTGGATGTTTCCAGTGCCTCCCATCCCTTCTATACCGGCAAGCAGAAGCAGGTGGGCAGTGAAGGTCAGGTGGCCCGCTTTGGTCAGCGTTTCGGCGCGTTTCTCGGCAAGCAGGGGGCGGCATGAAGGTACTCGCCTCTCTCAAATCCGCCAAGACACGCCATCCAGACTGTCAGCTGGTGCGTCGGCGCGGCAAGCTGTTCGTCATCTGCAAGAGCAACCCGCGTTTCAAGGCGCGCCAGGGGTAACCTGTTCTGGATACATGAAGAGGGGGCGATCCGATCGCCCCCTCTTCTATGATGGTTGCTCCGTCCCGACTCAGAGCAGGTCTTCGAGCTGGTACTTCTTGAGCAGGGTGTCGAAGGTACCGTCGGCCTTGACGCTCTCGATGGCGGCATCGAACCGGCTCTTGAGCTTGTCATCGTTCTTGCGCAGGGCCACCGCCACCCCTTCTCCCAGGATCTTGTCCTGGGTGCCGTTGAACTGGGGACCGACGAAGGCGAACTGCTTGCCCATCTCCTTGTCGAGGAAGCCCACCTTCAGCTGCACCATGTTGCCGAAGGTGTAGTCGGCGCGGCTGGACTGCAGATCCAGCATGGGGGACTGGGCGTTGACGTAGCGCTTGATCTTGGCCACGTCGCCGTAGCGGGCGGTGATGAAGTTGTCCTGGGGGGTGCCCTCCTGCACCGCGATCACCTTGCCCTTGAAGTGCTCGGGGGTGTCGGCAAAGTCGCCCGCCTTGTCGCTGCGCCCCACGAAGCGGTTCTGCATCATGTAGTAGACCTGGCTGAAGGCGACCTTCTGGCGCCGCTCGTCCGTGATGTTCATGGAGGACATGATGGCGTCGTACTTGCGCACCTGCAGACCGGGCAGCAGGGCATCCCAGGGCTGGTTGATCACCTCGCACTCGGCCTTCATGGCCGCGCACAGGGCATAGGCGAGATCGACCTCGAAGCCGCCGAGCTTGCCGCTGCTGTCGACCATCTCGAACGGGGGATAGGTGGCGTCGGTGGCGATCACCAGGGGTTTGGCGGCGGCCTGGCCGGCGGTGGCCAGGGCCACCAGCATCATCAGTGTGTTGAGTTTCATGGTCAGTCCCTTGAAGTGTGGTGTCATTCCTAGCGTGCTAAAGGGTGCCGGCCTCAAGGGCCGACGGCTATCTTGCGATGGGCGAGGGCCGGCAGCTGGCTGCGCACCCTGCGCTGGGCCGCCAGATCCAGGGTGGCGATGGCCAGTCCCTGACCCTCCTCTACCTGTGCCAGCACCCGGCCCCAGGGATCGATGATCATGCTGTGGCCGAAGGTGCGCCGCCCGCCGGGGTGGTGCCCCCCCTGGGCACTGGCGAACACGAAGGCCAGATTCTCCACCGCCCGGGCCCGCAGCAGCAGCTCCCAGTGCGCGAGCCCCGTGGTGTGGGTGAAGGCCGCGGGCAGGGCGATGAAGTCGGGGGTTGGATCGAGTCGAAACAGCTCGGGGAAGCGCAGGTCGTAGCAGATCCCGACGCGCAGCATGCCCCAGGGCAGGGGATGGCTCACCACCTCCCGGCCCGGGCTCATGGTCGCGGCCTCGTCATACTGCTCCTGTCCGGTGCAAAAGCCAAACAGGTGCAGCTTGTCGTAGCGGCTCGCCAGCTCCCCGTTGGGGTCGATGAGCAGGCTGCTGTTGTGCATCTTGCCGGGTTCGTCGCTCTCAAGGGGCAGTGTGCCGGCCAGCAGCCAGACTCCGAGCTCCCGGGCCAGCTTCCGGGCCCAGGCCAGCAGGGGATGACTGTTCACGGGAGCGGCCAGGGCCACTCGCGCCCGCTCATTTTCCGGCATCAGGTAGAAGTATTCGGGCAGCAGGGCCAGCTCGGCCCCCTCGGCCGCGGCCTGGCGCAGCAGCGCCTCGGCCTGGGCCAGGTTGTGGTCGAGATCATCCCCGGAGACCATCTGGAGGACGGCAACGCGCAGTGAATCCATGGTGCCTCCTAGACGCCGCACAGGCGCTCGGCGCCCGCCAGCAGGGTGTCGTCATCCTTGGAGAAGGAGAGGCGGATGACCCGCTGATCCGTGCCGTCGTGATAGAAGGCGGAGACCGGAATGGTGGCAACCCCGTGATCGCGAATGAGCCGCTGCACGAAGAGGCTGTCCGGCTCGTCGCTTACCCGCTCGTAGCTCGCCAGCATGAAGAAGCTGCCCGCCGAGGGGAGCAGGGTGAGGCGCGAATCCGCCAGGGCCGAGGTCAGCAGGTCGCGCTTGCGCTGGTAGAAGGCCGCCAGCCCCTGATAGTGGGCCGGTTGCTGCAACAGGTGGGCGAAGCCGTACTGCATGGGGGTGTCGGCGGCGAACATGGCGAACTGGTGCACCTTGCGGATCTCCTCCATCAGGGGGCGGGGCGCCACGCAGTAACCCACCCGCCAGCCGGTGACGTGGAAGGTCTTGCCGAAGGAGAAGACGGCGACGGAGCGCTCCACCAGCTCCGGATAGCGGATGACGCTCTGGTGCAGGGCGCCGTCGAATACCACGTGTTCGTACACCTCGTCCGAGAGGATCAGGATATCGGTGCCGCGCACCAGGCGGGCGAGGCGCTCCTGATCCCCTGCCTGCCAGACGGTGCCGGTGGGGTTGTGGGGGGTGTTGAGCACTATCATGCGGGTGCGGGGGGTGATGCGGGCGGCCACCTCCTCCCAGGGGATGGCAAAATCCGGCGCCTTGAGGGCGATCACCACAGGAGTGGCTCCCTGCAGCTGGATCATGGGGCGGTAGCTGTCGAACGCCGGCTCGAACATGATCACCTCGTCCCCGGGGTGAACCAGGGCGGTGATGGCGCAGAACAGGGCTTCGCTGGCGCTGGCGGTGATGGTGACCTCTTCGCCCGCGTCATAGTGATGGCCGTAGCTGGTCGCTATCTTGGCCGCCAGTTGTTCGCGCAGGGCGGGCAGCCCCGTCATGGGGGCATACTGGTTCTCCCCCGCCAGCATGGCCTCGTGGGTCACCCGGATGAGCTCGGGATCGCAGGGGAAGCTCGGCGCCCCCTGGGAGAGGTTGATGCTGGGATGGCGGGCGGCCAGATCCCCGATCACGCTGAAGATGGTGGTGCCCACCTGGGGCAGTTTGCTGACGATGCGGGGGGAAGACATGGGGCCATCACCTATGTGTGTGAATGATGTCCCTTTTTAGTCCTCGCGCCCTTGCCGGACAACGGATTATTCGGCATGGTATGCGTGAGTTTATCTCAAGCATGGAGGCTTGCATGATATGGTCCCCCCCTCGCAGTCAATTGCCCCTGTACGGCCTGCAAGTATTCGAGTGCGCCGCCCGCCACCTGAGCTTCACCCTGGCGGCCGATGAGCTGTGCGTGAGCCCTGGCGCGGTGAGCAAGCAGATCGCCCAGCTGGAGGCGCGCCTCGGTCACCCCCTCTTCTTGCGCGGTACCCGCTGCCTTGCCCTGACCCCGGCCGCCGAGCAACTGTTGCCCTATGTCAGCGAAGGACTGGCCCGCATGGGGGAGGGGCTCAGTGCCCTGCAAGCCCTGCCCCAGCAGCAGGCCATCAGCATCAAGGTGCCCTCCTGCGCCAGCCGTTGGCTGCTGCGCCAGCTGCAGGCGTGCGAGGGAGAGGCGGTTGAGGTGCGCGGCAGCCACAGCCACGGCATCGATTTTTCCCGGGAGCCCTTCGATCTCGCCATCGTCTACCAGCCCTGCCAGGGGCGAGCCCCCCACAGTCAGCCCCTGTTTCGCGAGCGCCTCACCCCCATCTGCGCCCCCGCCTTTGCCGCCAGACACGCACTGTTCGAGCGCCCCATCACGGATCTGCTGACGCTGCCGCTGCTCCATGCCAGTGCGGATCGTCGGGACTGGCGCAACTGGTTCGCCGCCTTCGTCGAAACCCCTTGGCTCCCCAGGGGGGGCCAGCTGTTCGATACCCTGGATCTCGCGATGAATGCCGCCTTGCAGGGGTTTGGCATCTCCCTCGGGGATCCCACCATAGTGGCCGAAGAGCTGGAGAGCGGCGTGCTGGTGGCCCCCTTCGCCCCCGTACTCAGCACGGATCACGAATATGCCCTCTTGATGCGCCCCGACAGTCAGCGAGCCGGGGTACACAGGGTCCATGAGTGGTTGTGCAACAGCGTCCAGCCCCTGCGCTGACTTTTCCGCTCGCCCCCTTTACAGGGAATAAAAATACTGTATAAAATTACAGTGTCAACAGCGGAGGTGCGTATGCGTCTGGAAATCATCATCGACAGGAAAAAACAGGTCTCCCCCGACATCATGGCGGCCCTGGAGCAGGAGCTGCTCAAGCAGCTGGGTCGCCATTTCCCCGATATCCAGGTACGGGTGGCGGGGGGCAGCAACATGGCCCTGAACATCACCCGGGCCAGCAAGGAGGAAAAAGAGCTGCTGGAGGAGCTGGTGCAGGAGGTGTGGGAGAACGCCGAGAGCTGGATGCCGGAGTCGAACGTCGCCTGACAAGGGTTGGCTGCGCCAGCATGGGCGCCAACATCCCCTTGGGCGGCCATGCCCCCACGCAGAGTCAGGGGAGGTGGGCCCGCTTGCCCTTGCGTCATCTCGCCGGCTCAGAGCCCAGCCCAGGATTTGAGGCTGAGGGTCTGGACCCGGCGACTGGCGGCGCGGATCTCGTCATCGGCCTTGAGATCCCGCAGCACACTGGGCAGGGCGGCGGCCACCTCGGCCTGGCTCATGCCCGGATGCAGGGCCGGGTGGTAGGCCATCTTGAGCAGCAGGTAGTCGAGCCCGGTCAGGAAGCTGTCCGTGCTGCGATCATTGAACACGGAGGGAAAGACGGCATCCGAGTCGTTGGGCAACCCCATCACCTGGGTCAGCTCCTCCACCACGCAATCGAGAAAGCGGCCCTTGTCCCGGCTGGCGTCCACCGGGATGATGATGCTGGCCCGGCGAATGACCCCCTCCCTGTCTGTGCCAAAATTGGCCAGGCAGAGTCCATCGGCCAGGGCGGCGCTCACACTCGGGCTCTTGCCCATCAATCGCTCGGCCCATTGCGCCACCTTGGCACGGCGGGTCATCACCAGGGTGAGGTTGGCCCCCGCCGCGCCCTTGGCCAGGGTGACCGGGTGGCCGGTGATCCGGGTCAGGTGGGCCGCCTGGATCTGCACCACCTCGGCCTGCAGCGGCTTGTCCCCCACCTCGTTGACGAGGTGGATCCTGACGGGGTCGCGCCAGCGGTTGAAACGGACCGGTCCGGCATCCCTGTATTCCCGCCCGAGGGCCACCCGCTGGAAGCTTTCCATCAGATAGGCATCCTGCTGCCAGTGCGCCCGGGCCTGGGCGGCCATGGCGGGCAGGAGCAGCAGACAGGCGAGCAGCCTCACCCCGCGCTCTTCTCCAGATCTCGCCAGGTGAGCCAGAGCCGCAGATCGAACTCCAGCTGGTGGTAATCCGGCTCCATGTGCTGGCAGAGCTGATAGAAGGCCTTGTTATGCTCCTTCTCCCGGATATGGGCCAGTTCATGGACCACTATCATCCTGAGAAACGCCGGGGGAGCGGCCTTGAACAGGGCGGCGATGCGGATCTCGTTCTTGGCCTTGAGCTTGTTGCCCTGCACCCGGCTGACATAGGTGTGCAGGCCAAGGGCATCCTTGATCACGTTGATCTTGCCATCAAAGATCACCTTGGAGAGGGGGGCCGAGCTCTTGAGGTAGCGGCTCTTGAGCTCCTGGGTGTAGGCGAGCAGGGCCTTGTCGCTCTGAATGAGGTGGCTGTCCGGGTAGCGTTTGGCGAGAAATTCACCGAGTTTGCCGTGGGCGATCAGCTGCAACACCTGGGCCTTGAGGGGCTCGGGATAGCCGCCGAGATAGGTCAATGCCGTCATGGGACTCCTGCCGGATGAAAAGGGATGAAACGAAGAGGCCCCTCATTGTAGCCAATGAGGGGCCTGATTTATATCCGGGTCTTGCCGGGGCTCGCGGCCACGGCGGGATCACTGCCGGCGGTAGAGACCGGGCTCGACCTCCCGATAGTGGGTCTCCAGGTAGCGGTAGAAGGCCTGGGTGGAGGGGGGGGCGGACGGCTGGCGTCCCAGGGCGACCTTCTCCGCCTTGGCGATGATGAATTTGGGGGGCTGGCGCTGCAGATCCTGCAGCACCCGCTCGCGCACGTCATAGGGGGGATTGACGTTGGCGAAGAACAGATAGGCCGAGGCGGGCTGGCGATCGGTCCACAGATAATATTGGGGCTGGATGGCATCGACCCAGATCCTGTCGCTCGGGGTGGTCTCGGCCAGGATGCGATCGACGCGCACCTGGGCGGCGGCATTGAAAGGGCGTCCCTTCTGGGTGCCATCCCAGGCGTTGTTGATCATCAGGGCCAGCATGGCCAAGGTGGCGAGCCAGGGGGTGGCGGATCGCACATCCCAGGCCCGCCACAGGGGGAGCAGGATCAGCACGGGCAAGGCCCACAGCAGGCTGGTCCCCAGCACCTCGCTTACCCGCTCCAGGCTCCACTCCTTGTTGCTCCAGCCAAAGATCAGCTGCTGGGCCAGCAGCCAGCTGGCGGTGAGCACCACCAGGGAGATGCAAAACAGGCCCATGAGATCGCTCTGGCGCTCGCTGCGATCGAGCAGGCAGGCCAGCGGCAGCAGCCCCAACGGCAGGTAGAGCACATCATAGTGATCGAACACATGGCCCGACACCGAGTTGGCAATCAGGGTGAACAGCACCGCCAGCAGGGTGGCGATCAGGGCGGGCAGATACCACTCCTGGCGTCGGCTCAGCATCAGGAGGATGAAAGGGGGGAGCAGCATGACGAGGCCGGTGCGCAGCAGGCCGACCGCCCCCACATAGACGGAGAAGCCATTGCCATAGCTCCCCTCGAAGAAGATGTCGAAGGCGTAGTACTTGAATTCGGCCAGCAGCCCATGGTGCTGGAAATAGCCATAGAGGGGGACGCCAATCAGGGCCAGACCCAGCAGGCTGGAGAGCAGCAGCAGCAGGGCATCGCGCCACTGCTCGCGCAGGCACCACTGGCAGAAGAGCACCAGATACCAGGCCCCCCAGAGGGCGCCGTTGTTGGTGCGCATCCAGGCGACGATGGCGAAGCCGAGCCCGGCCACCAGGGCCGGCCACCAGCGAAACTCCTTGTCCAGCAGCAGGGTGATGAAGGCCCACTGGGCGATCAGGGCCAGATGAAACGTCCAATCCTCCGTCATGTTGCCGTAGTAGTAACGGGTGCCGTACAGGGCCAGCACCGCCAGCATGGCGCCGAGGCGGGCGCGAAAGGAGAGGGCGAGCTGATTGAAGGCCTGCCAGCTCGCCAGCAGGCCGAGCCAGCACAGCAGCAGCTCCAGCAGCCAGATGCCGCGAAAACCGTCCAGCCAGTAACCCAGGGCATCGAGGGCGAAGATCATGGGGCCCTTGATGTCGATCATGTCGCGATAGAGCACCCCCCCCTCGTACCACATCTTGCCCATGACGGCGAACAGGGAGGCATCGAAGCCGGGAGCCATGCCGTAGAAGAGCGGATTGCGCAGGCAAAACAGGCAGGCGATGAGGCCGGTCAACAGGATGGCGAGGGGACGCAGCGGCGGATTGTTGCGCGAAGAGGAGAAACGGATGGAGTGATTCATGAAGCCTGATCCTGTGCCTGAGCATGCGAAAGCGGGCCTATCTTGCCGAGCCTGGGCCTTTGATGCAATGGGGGCGCAGGGCGGGACGCAAATATTCCCGCCCTGCGCGCCTCACAGGGCTATTCCCGGACTGAAAACAGCCACTTATCGCCCCTGTCGCGAAGCAGTGCCGCTCCCCCGACGGGGCGGCCATCCCCAGGCTTGCCGATTCAAGCTCCGGGATGAGGCCGGTAGTGGATCAGGGGCGCGGGGGCCGGCAGGGTCGGGTGCTGGCGCGCCCAGCGGATGAAGGCATCGGCCAGGGTGATGCCGAGCTCCTGGTTGTGCTGGGTCAGGGTGCGGGTGAGGGCGGTGTATCCCTCCTTGCCGGAGGCGGTATAGGCGCTGGAGACGCCGCGATAGACCCCCTCCTTCTCCACCGGCTGCCAGTGACCCGGGCTGGCCTCCCACTCCAGCTGGCGGATGCGCTGCCCCTTGGGGAGTTCGGCCAGATAGTGAAAGCGCACCCCGGCGGTGTAGGGGAAGCTGCCGCTGCCATTGCCTGTCACCCCGTTGTCGGTGGCGTTGTCGATGGCGCCTTCCAGGGCCTCTGCCAGCTCATGACCATGCACCCGATAGAGGGTGAGGGGAATGGCGAAGGGGAGCAGCTGCCCGGCGATGTCCGCCTCGGTGAGGGGGCCGGGCTCGAGGGAGCAGCGCACGCCGCCGCCATTGTGCAGGGCGAAATCGACCCGCCCCACCTGCTCGCGGGCCCCGGCCAGCATGGCGGCCGCGACCAGGGGCGCCACCTGGCTGCCGTGGGGCAACCTGGCGTCCGGGATCCGCTGGTGCAGCAGCGGCTCGGGCAGCCGGGTCACCGTCCTGGCGGCCATCTCCTCGAGGGCGGGGCGATAACGGCGCGCCATGTGATCCTCGATGAGGGGATCCGGCGCGCAGAAATGGAGGTTGGCGGGGGCGGGGCTGGCATAGGGCCAGGGTTGCCAGGGGAACCACTCGATGCGGCCCCGGCCCTGACTGACCCGGCCCTGTTCATCGAAGTCGAGCTCGCACACCCCCAGGCTCTGGGCGCTGTGACCCGCGTGGAGAATGGCGACCCGATTGACCATCAGGGGATAGCTCCCCTCGCTTGTCAGTCCGAGCGGGGCCAGATCCCCCAGCTGGCTGTGGGTGTGGCCGCCGACAATCAGGCTGAGTTCGGGGAAGCGGGCCGCCAGCCGCTTGTCCTGCTCCAGCCCCAGGTGACTGAGCAATATGATGTGCGCTATTCCTTCGGCCTTGATCTCGCCGAGGGCGGCGCTCAGGGTCTCCTCTATGCCGTGGAAGCGGGTGTGGGGATCCGGGCTCGCGATGGCGGCCATCTGCGGCAAGGTGATGCCGAGCAGGGCGAAGGGGACGCCGTCGATGACGCGCCTGTGCCAGGGGCGGCTGGCATCAAACAGGTGAGGCAAGCCGTGCAGTCGCAGCGGGGCATCGGCCGGCTCCTGGCTGCTGTCGAGGTTGGCGGCCAGCACCGGATAGTCGAGCTGGCGCAGAAACTCCACCAGCGGGCCGTTGCCGAGATCGAATTCATGGTTGCCGATCACCATGGCATCCGGTCGCAGCAGGCCGAGCAAGTCGGCGTTGGCCCGTCCCTTGAAGCGGTTGAAATAGAGCGACCCCTGGAAGGTGTCACCCCCGTGCAGCAGCAGGCAGGTCTGGCCCGCGGCGGCGGCCTGTTGGCGCAGGGCGGTCAGCCGGGTCAGGATGCGGCCGTAGCCGCCACATTGGGTGCGCCACTCGGACTCACCCTCAGGGGAGAAGCGCATGGGGGCGCCATCGAAATGGGAGTGGCAGTCACTGAAGTGGGCAAGTTGAACCGTAATACTCAAGGCTCGGTCCTCCTTAGGGAAAAAGAGCACCGAGTCTACTGCAAGGGGTGGGGGGGATGCCAGCCCGGCAGACGCCGGGCTGGAAAAGAGTCAGACGGTACTCAGGCAGGCACCAGGATCTGGGTGGCCAGGATCACCACCAGCAGGCCGACGGCCACCGGCAGCGAGGTGCGCTTGACCACCTCGAACGGCGAGAGGTTGGCCATGCCGGAGCAGGCAACCACCACCCCGGAGACCGGGGAGATGGTGCGGCCGAGGTTCGAGGCCTGCAACATGGGGATCACCAGATAGGCGGGGTTGATGCCCAGGGAGCTGGCCAGGTTGGGGATCAGCTCCACGAAGGCGTAGAAGGGGGCATTGCCCGAGCCCGTGGTGAAGGCGGCCAATGTGGTGATCACCACCAGGGAGAGCATCATGATGGCGCCGCCGCTGCCAAGATCCTGGGCGTGGGCGAGCAGGGTATCGATGAAGCCGATGGTCATCAGCCCCTGGGCGAACACGCCGGCGCCTACCAGCAGCATGACCACGCCGGCGAAGGCGTCGGCCATGTTGCGCCAGCACACCTGCAGACCGTCGAGCAGCCCCTTGCCATCCCGATGACGGGCCAGCTCCAGCAGGGCGCTCAGGGTCAGGCACATGACGATGATGGTGACGATATCGAGCTGGGGGCCCAGCTTGCCGTCGAAGATCAGCACCCCGATGATGGGGGTAAACGGCAGTATGGCGTAATAGGCGGGGGCAGTGGTGATGAGATCTCCTGCCGCGACCCGCTCGTTCACCTCGCTGGAGCGCTTGTCCAGATAACGCTGCCAGAAGAAGTGGGTGACGGCCATGGCGGCGATGGCGGTCAAGGAGATGGGCAGGGTCAGCTTGAAGGCAAAGTCGATGAGCTCCATGTTGGCGGCCTGGGCGGCCATCACCACGTCCCCGGAGGTGGGAGAGAGGATGATGGCGGCCGGGGAGGCGCACACCGCCGCTGCGGCCCCGCGGGAGATCCCCATGTTGACCATGAGGGGGAACAGGGTCGCCATCAGTAAGACCCCGAGGCCCGTGGCCGAGCTCACCGCCAGCGACATGGCGCAGGCTACCAGATAGGCGGCCACCAGCAGCACGTAGGGAGACTTGATGACGCCAAGGGGCTTGCTGGCGAGCTTGACCAGCATGGTGTTGGCGCCGATGTGGCTCATGTAGCCGGCGAATCCGCACAGCACCATGATCAGCATGCCCAGACCGCCGCCCCGGCTGTTGAGCAGGAAGCGCACGTATTCGAAGATGTCGGTCACCACGTTGCCCGTGGTGGGGACGCTCTCTGGCAGCACCGGCTTGCCGAGCAGTGCCGTGATGGCCAGCAGCAGCAGGCCGCCGCTGAGCAGTATGCCGGTGGCCGAATAGCCCTTGAAGATGCAGCGACCCACTATGAGGGTAACCAGGGTGCCAATCGTGAGTTCAACCATATTCAGGATCCTGTGGGTCAAGGGAGAGTCGGTGGGGCTGGCTCGCGCTGCGGCAGCCATTTATGCGATGGATGCTAATGTAACCAGCAAATTGGTCTGTTGATTTGATTAAGGTCAGCAAATCATGGGGTGGCGAGGCGAAGGCGCGGGACTGACTGGCCAGAAGCAGGCCCCTGGCCCCCCGGCCCTGACCATGCTGGTTGCGCGCCGGGCCATGGCGACTTGCGCAGATGCGCGCCGGGTATCATGATGAGACTTGCGCAGGGCGTCAGTTAATTAATATATTGATTATTCATGACATTCACCGGTCAGATGACAACGATAAGGCGGCGTAGAGCACCATGGGCAAGTTGGGTAACCTGGGTTGGGGAGTGAGTCTGCTGTGGGCCGCCGCGGTCGGCGCCGCTCCGACCCATTACGTCGGGGTCAAGATAGAGCCGGATATCCGGGTCGACTTCCAGTTCTACAAGGTGAAGGGGACCAGCATGCAGGCCGCCCTGGCCCAGGCCGCGCGGCTCGGTCCCAAGGGGAGCGTCGGTCAGCAGGGGCTCGGCATGGCCAGCTACCGGCTCGACTGGACCATGCTGGCCTATCCCCTGGCGGGGCGCTGCGACCTCAAGGAGGTCAGGGTCAGGACCCGGATCAAGGTGATGGTGCCCGAGTGGGTCAACAAGTCAGGGGCGAGCGTGGCGGAGCAGCAGAACTGGAACATCATGCTCGGCGCCATGCTCGACTATGAGAGCCGCCACAAGGACATAGTGCAGGAGACCGCCAGCGCCATCGGCTACAAGCTCGCCCAGCTTCCCCCAAGCAATGACTGCGCCGCCTTGCGCCATCAGGGGGATCTGCAGGGGCGTGCCCTGCTGGCGCAAGCCAAATCCCGCTTCGCCCGCCTCGCCGAACAGACGGATCATGGCCGCAAACTGGGGTTGAGCTGGCCGCTCTCCCCTTGAGCAGGGTCCTCCGTCGGCCGACGTGAGGCAATGAATGCGAGACGCCGCCAGGGGCAAGCCACTGGCGGCGTCTCGTTATGGGCCCTGGCCTTCCGCGGCTCAGCTGACCGGCTTGCCCTTGAGCCATTTGCGCACCCAGTAGCGGGCGGGATGCAGGGCAGCCAGCAGATCCCAGGCCAGAGGCAGGGGATCGCCCACTATCTCGCTGGCGAGCAGCTCGCCGCACAGGGGCGCCGAGCAGAGCCCCCTGGAGCCCAGGGCCCCCAACACAAAGAGGCCGGGATAGGTGGCCAGGGGCTGCGCCGGACGCGCCTTGAGGGGCAGCTGATCCAGCGCGCGCAGGGCGTCGAGCCGGACGATGGGCCCCACCACGGGCAGATGGTCCCGGCTGGCGCAGCGCACGCCGACACGGGCCTGGTCGCCGCTCACATCCACCTCGGCAGGCCAGGACTGCTCCTGCAGGCAGGCTTGCAGCCGCGCCTGGTTCTGAACCTGCTCCTCGGCACTATACGCTAGGGTGCTCTGGTTGCGGCCATAGCTGGCACCGATGCAGTGCGCTCCGTCGTGGGCCGGGGTGAGGTAGCCGTCGTAACAGAGCACAGTCCTGAGCTGGCTTAACCGCGCCGTGGTCGGTACATGGCTCACCTGACCGCGTACCGGGTAGAGGGGGAGTTCCGCAAAGGGGATCAGGGCGGGTAGCTGGTGACCGGCGGCCACCACCAGGTTGGGGGCCTGCCAGTGGCGGCCATCCTGGCTCTCCACCCGCCAGCCGTCCGCCAGCTCGCTGATGGTGCTCACCGGCGCGTGGTACTCAAGCTGCAACAGGCCGCTGGCCTGGGCCTCGTCGAAGGCGGCGCGAGTGAGATCCGCCGGGCAGAGCCAGCCCCCCAGGGGGTAGCTGACGCCACCATGGCCGCAGGGCAGGCCGACCACCTGCTCAACGTCCGAGGCAGAGAGTGGGTGCATCAACGCGGGGGGGAAGGGGCCCTGGGCCATCTTCTCCAGTTTTTGCGCCGATTTGTGGTCGTAGCCGAGCTGGGTGACGCCGCACAAGTCGAAGGCGACGGGGTGTCGCTTGGCCAGGTGCAGCAGCCGCTGGCGGGCAAAGCCGAAGGCGAGGGAATAGAAGCGCGACAGGGCATCGTGCTCGCCATTGAGCAGGGGATAGAGGGCCCCCTGGCGATTGCCCGAGGCGCCGCAGGCAGGCTCGCCTTCCTCGCACAGCAGCCGAACCCGGCGGCCCCGCTCCACCAGGGAGAGGGCCGTCATGGCCGAGGCGATGCCCCCGCCTATGATGAGCACTTCGCCGGGACGCCCCGCCGGGCGTGGATAGGCGGGCGCCAGGCTGGCATCCGCCTGCTTGTCCTGGCGATGGCCCGCCAGCATCTCCCGCTTGCTGCCGTGGCCTTTCACCTTGGCCATGCTGAAACCGGCGGCGATGAGGCCCCGGCGCACGAAGCCGGCACAGGTAAAGGTGGCGACGCTGGCGCTGGGGCGGGCGAGACGGGCCAGGTGGTCAAACAGCCCCTGGGTCCACATCTCGGGGTTCTTGGCGGGGGAGAAGCCATCCAGATACC
Source organism: Aeromonas bivalvium (assembly GCF_000819765.1). Taxonomy (GTDB): domain Bacteria; phylum Pseudomonadota; class Gammaproteobacteria; order Enterobacterales; family Aeromonadaceae; genus Aeromonas; species Aeromonas bivalvium. The sequence continues at coordinate 18,401 of NZ_CDBT01000010.1, read as the reverse complement.
AGGCGTCGACCAGGCCCTCGGCGGGGCAGGGCCACTGGGGCAAGGCATCTTCGATGTCGCCGAGCCAGAGATCGAGCCGCACCCGGCCCGCGGCGAACAGCAGCCGATGGCAGCCGGCGACCGCCAGCGGCCACTGGGCGATGAGCTCGGCGCTCAAGGGGGCCAGCTCGGGCCAGGCCGCCAGGGCCTTGCCAAGGTCTGCTTGGGTGAGGGGGAATTTTTCGACGCTGATGAAGTGCAGGCGGGAACCGTCGCCGTGTTGGGGGGCATGTTCCAGAAACGCAGCCATTGTGGCGAGAAAGTTAAGGCCGGTGCCAAAACCTGTTTCACCCACCACAAAACTGTCACTGTCGTGGTGGCAGAATCGTGCCGGTAGCCCATTTTGCAGTAAAAAGACGTAGCGGCTTTCACTTAGACCGTTATCATTGGAAAAGTAGACATCCCCGAAGTCGCTGGAAACCGGAGTTCCCGCTTCATTCCAGTCCAATCGGGCATGATGTAAGGATGTTTGACTCACGTTTTCCTCTGCTCGCGTCACCAAATCGCGGGCATTCTACGTGAAAGCAGACCAGTTTGGCAGCCGAAAGCGGGTAGACTTGGCGCCAGTTTTTCCAGACGAGATGAATTAATGAGAAGAGCAGTGATCACCGGTATCGGCGTCATCTCCAGTATCGGCAACAACAAGGAAGAAGTGCTGGCCTCCCTGAAAGCAGGTAAATCCGGCATCACCTATTCCGAGCAGTTTGAACAATACAACCTGCGCAGCCGTGTCTGGGGTAACATCAAACTCGATCCGTCCGAACTGATCGACCGCAAGGTCATGCGCTTCATGGGTGACGCCGCGGCCTACGCCTATCTCTCCATGGAGCAGGCCATCGCCGACGCCGGCCTGCCCGAAGATCAGGTCTCCAACGAGCGTACCGGCATCGTGGTTGGCTCCGGCGGCGCCTCCGGCAAGAACACCTCCGAGTCTGCGGACATCGCCCGCGAGAAAGGGGTCAAGCGCGTGGGTCCCTACATGGTGCCGCGCACCATGTCCTCCACCACCTCCGCCTGCCTGGCCACCCCGTTCAAGATCAAGGGTGTCAACTACACCATCAGCTCCGCCTGTGCCACCTCTGCCCACTGCATCGGTCACGCCCTGGAACTGATCCAGCTGGGCAAGCAGGACATCGTCTTCGCTGGCGGCGGCGAGGAGCTGGACTGGTCTTCCACCATCCAGTTCGATGCCATGGGCGCCCTCTCCACCAAGTACAACGACAACCCGGAAAAAGCCTCCCGCACCTATGATGCGGATCGCGACGGCTTCGTCATCTCAGGTGGCGGCGGCATCCTGGTGGTCGAGGAGCTGGAACATGCCCTGGCCCGCGGCGCCCACATCTACGCCGAGATCACAGGTTACGGTGCCACCTCCGATGGCTACGACATGGTCGCCCCGAGCGGTGAAGGCGCGGTGCGTTGCATGAAGATGGCGATGCAGGGTGTCGGCTCCGTGGACTACATCAACACCCATGGCACCTCCACCCCGGTCGGCGATACCAAGGAGCTGGAAGCGATCCAGACCCTGTTTGGTAGCAAGGCACCCAAGCTCTCCGCCACCAAGGCCATGACCGGTCATGCACTGGGCGCTGCCGGCGTGCACGAGGCCGTCTACTCCCTGCTGATGATGGAACACGGCTTCATCGCCCCCAGCATCAACATCGAGAACCTGGACGAAAAAGCCGTGGGCCTGCCCATCGTGCGCGAGTACGAAGCCGCCGACCTCAATACCGTCATGTCCAACAGCTTCGGCTTTGGCGGTACCAACGCTTCCCTGGTGTTCAGCAAGTTCAAGGCTTGATGCTCACCGGATTGGCATAGAAAAAGGCGCCGAAAGGCGCCTTTTTTATTGGGCTCTGCTGATGACTCCCGGTACCGGGGCGTGATCAGGCCGGCTCGGTCAGGGACAGGCGCATGTAGACGGCGCCCTCCCCATACTCCGCCAGGGATTTTGCGGTGGCAGAGGGGACAAAGCCCTGCTTGCGCCAGAAGGTCGGGGCATCCTGCACCGCCACCAGACCGGCATGCTGGTACCCCTTGTTGCTGGCAAAGGTGAGGGCGGTGGCGAGCAGCCGCTGGCCCACTCCCATGCCGCGCACCTCGGCCGAGACGGCGAGATCGTGCAGATAGAACTCCTGTGCCCCGGCCAGCGCCGTCATGGTGACGGAGAGTGGCGGCGGCTGGTTGGCGCGCCAGGGGTGGCAGAGCAGGTAGCCGCGCACCCGGCCCTGGTACTCAGCAACCCAGCAGCAGTCTGGGGCCAGCTCGGCCTTGTTGCTCATGACACTGAGGGGCTCGGGGGTCAGCTGGTGATAGCACTCGGCCTGAATGGCCATGATCTGGGGCCAATCCTGTGGCGAGATGGAACGGATCTGGATGCTCATGACGTTCGTTTGAATCCTTGTGTCGGCCTGACAGCTTAACCAAGGCAGGGTGCAAAGAGAAGGGGCAGGGAGCTTGTCATGACAGGAGGGGCCTTGGCCCCTCGCGATATTAGGGTGCTGGTGCGCCGGCTCAGCCGAGGAATTCGCACAGATAGGCGCTGGGGCTGCTCACCTTGAGGGAGAAGGAGGAGTTGCCGGGCACCTCGAAGGATTGCCCCTGATCATAGCGTTGCCAGTCGCTGGATCCGGCCAGTTGTATAGTCAGGCTGCCCTTGACCACCGTCATGCGCTCGGGGGCGCCGGTGTTGAACAGGTAATCCCCGGCGGCCATGACCCCCACTGTGGATTGCTCACCATTTTGATCAAAGCCGATGGATTTTACATTTCCGTCAAAATACTCGTTTACTTTCAGCATCTTTCTATCCCTGTTTATGCGGTTACCGGGTCAAGCTAGCACAGAATTCAGTCTATGTGCATAGCAAAATGGTGTTTTTTAGGCGTGTTTCTTTTGAATCTTAACTTTATTGCAAACTTATCAATATATCAGCGTCATGAATTAGCGATTCAAAACAGCAGATAAATATGAGATAAATCCGCCCGGCAGGGGAATGAGCAGGCGTTCATTCCCCTGTCTGGCTAATTGCACTGGGAAAGTGTGACATTTATTCGCGAAAGGAACATTTTGTGTTAACTAAAGGACTCATTAAGAACATTGGCTTCCAGGTCGTGGTTGCCATGCTGCTGGGGGCGCTGGTTGGTGTGCTCATGGGCGAGCAAGCCGCCATGTTTGCCCCCCTCGGCAGTCTGTTTATCCAGCTCATCAAGATGCTGGTGATCCCCCTGGTGGCGGTGGCCATCATCTCGGGCGCCGCCAACCTGGGTGCCAGCCCGGCGGCGGGCAAGATAGGGGGCAGCACCCTGCTGTTCTTCCTCGGCACCTCCGCCCTGGCCGTCTTCCTGGCCCTGGTGATGGGGCAGGTGTTCCAGCCGGGCGCCGGCGTCGATCTCAGCTCGATGAAATCCCTCTTCTCCGGCGAGTATGCCGACAAGGGTGAACTGCCCGATGCCATCGCCACCCTGCTTGGCATGATCCCGACCAACGTCTTCCAGTCCCTCAACGAGGCGAACATTCTGCAGATCCTGGTGTTCTGCCTGTTCCTCGGCATCGCCTTGGCCAAGCAGCCGGCCGCCCGTGCCAAGCCGCTGGTGGATGGTCTCAACACCCTGGTCGACGCCTTCGTCTGGATGATCAACAAGGTGATGCTGGTGGCGCCGTTCGGTGTCTTTGGTCTGATGGCCGATGCCATCGGTACCTACGGCTTCGATGTGCTCTCCCTGGTGTTCAACCTGTTTGCCGTGTACGTGGCCGCCATCCTGGTGTTCGGCTTCATCGTCTATCCGCTGCTGATCGCCGTCTTCTCCAATACCCCAGTGCTCAAGTACCTGTCCGCCATGAAGAAGGCCCAGGTCGTCGCCTTCTCCACCGCCTCCTCCATGGCGACCCTGCCGGTCACCATGGAAGTGTGCGAGAAGGAGCTGAAAGTCAGCAACAGCACCGCCGCCTTCGTGCTGCCCCTGGGGGCGACCATCAACATGAGCGGCAACGCCATCTATTACGGTCTGGTCGCCATCTTCTTCGCCCAGGTGTTCAACATCGATCTCTCCCTGGGTGCCTGGGTCGCCATCATACTGACCTCCACCCTGGGCGCCATCGGCCAGGCCGGGGTGCCGGGGCCGAGCTTCCTGGTGGTGGCCGTGCTGCTGGCAGCCGGGATCCCCATCGAGGGGCTGCCTTTGCTGTTCGCCCTGGATCGTCTGTTCGACATGATCCGTACCGCCCTCAACATCACCGGGGATGCGGCCTGCGCCATCATAGTGGACAGGTTCAGCCCGGACTACGATGCTGCCCGCTGGCAGAAATAAGCGGGGAGGGGGCAAGGCATAGCGCCCTGCTCACCCAGCCAAGCAAGAGGGGCCGATATGGCCCCTCTTTTTATTCATGGGTTTTTCCGGGGGCATTACGCTTCCCGGGTAGTGCGACCGTCCGCCAACTGGTGCAGCGCCTGCTGGCAGCGCTGCTTGGCGGCGTCCAGCTCCAGCAGCACCATCTCTATGTCTTCGAGCTGCTGATGCAGGGTTTCGCGCTTCTCCTCGATGAGGGAGAGCATGCTGCTCAGCTGGGTACGGCTGCTCTTGTCGGCATCATAGAGGTCAAATAGCTCGCGAATGTCCGCCAGGCTGAACCCCAGCCGTTTGCCGCGCAGGGTCAGCTTGAGGCGCACCCTGTCCTGGCGACTGTAGATGCGGGTCTGTCCCTGGCGGGTGGGGGTGAGCAGCCCCTGATCTTCATAGAAACGGATGCTGCGGGTGGTCACGTCAAACTCTTTGGCCAGCTCACTGATGCTGTAGCTGCGGGTGTCGTCCTTGGAGGGCATCTGGTTGTCATCTTGGCTGTCAATCCTGGCTGGCACCTTACCCAAAGCGTTGCCTGCTCGCAAGTGCTTGTCCTTCAAGGCCTGGCACCTTATGTTACCGATATGTAACCAGGAGAGGCAAAGAGATGGATATCGTCATAGTTGCGGCCAAACGCACCCCCATGGGGGCCTTTCAGGGGGCCCTCGTCACCTTGAACGCCGCCGAGCTGGGGGCATGCGCCCTGGCCGCCACCCTCGATGAGGTCGGGGTAAGCCCGGACAGGATCCAGGAGGTGCTGATGGGCAACGTGCTGGCGGCGGGCATGGGACAGGCGCCGGCGCGTCAGGCGGCGCTGGGGGCCGGCTTGCCGGTGAGCGTGCCTTGCACCACGGTCAACAAGGTGTGTGGCTCGGGCATGAAGGCGGTGATGCTGGCCGCCGACAGCCTGCGCCTGGGGCAGGGGGAGATGATACTGGCGGGGGGAATGGAGAGCATGAGCCGGGCCCCCTATCTGCTGGACAAGGCGCGGGGCGGCTATCGCATGGGCCACCAGCAGATCCAGGACAGCCTCTTTCTCGATGGTCTGCAAGATGCCTACGATGGCCAGCTGATGGGAGTCCATGCCCAGGCGAGTGCCGACAGGGCCCAGATCAGCCGGGCCGGGATGGATGCATTTGCCATGGGATCGCTGGAGCGGGCCTTGCGGGCGCAGCGAGAGGGGCGCTTCGCCGCGGAGCTGACCGAGGTGCGCCAGGGCGACAGGGTGCTGCTGGCCGAGGATGAGCAACCCGGCAAGGCCCGCATGGAGAAGATCCCCACCCTCAGGCCCGCCTTTCGCCCCGATGGCACCATCACGGCGGCCAACAGCAGCTCCATCTCGGACGGCGCCGCGGCCCTGCTGCTGATGCGTGAAGAGACGGCCCTGGCCGAAGGCCTGGTGCCGCTGGCCCGGATCCGGGGCTATGTGAGCCATGCCGGCGTGCCCGCCGAATTTGTCTCGGCCCCGGTGGCCGCCATCAACCGCCTGCTGGCGAGCCTGGGCTGGCGCAGCGACCAGGTGGATCTCTATGAGGTGAACGAGGCGTTCGCCATGGTGAGCATGCTGGCGATGACGGGGTGTGCCATTCCGGCGGAGCGGCTCAACGTCCATGGGGGGGCCTGCGCATTGGGACACCCCCTCGGCGCGAGCGGGGCCCGGATCCTGGTGACCCTGGTCCATGCCTTGCGGGCCCACGGCTTGAAGCGGGGAGTGGCAGCCCTGTGCATCGGGGGCGGGGAGGCCACGGCCCTGGCGCTGGAGCTGATCTAGGGCTGATCCATGGCGTTGAGCTGCTCGCTCACCCAGGCGGTGGCGCTCAGGTAGAGCTGACTGACCTTCTCTTCATTCAGGCCCAGGCGGGCGGTGTGCATCGCCACCCTGGGCCAGTTCGCCGCCTCGTAATCCTCACAAAATGTCAGATAGAAGCCGAGTTTGCCCTCTTTCGCCAGCAGGGCCCGGCGGATCTCGTCCGTGATGGGCACGCTGCCGAGCAGGGTCGCCATGGGTTGCTCCATCAAGACATCGAGCAAGGAGAAGAGGCCGACGATGAAGGCTTGCTGGCTCTGGGCGGTGGAGGCATGGGCCAGGGCCAGCAGCTCGCAGAAGCGTGCCCGGATCAGGGACATCTGGTAGAGCTCGGCGCTTTTGCCCTGGCCGGCGCCGCTGGTGGCGATCAGGGTGACGAAGCGCCTGAGCTGGGTGTGGCCCAGGTAGATCGCTGCCTGGCGAAAGGAGGAGATGGGCTTGCTGCGCCCCTTGAGGTTGTTGACATAGCGCAACAGCTTGAGGGAGAGGGAGACATCCTGGCCGAGCAGCTGCTCGATGCGCACCAGGTTGGGCTCGGACTGGTTCACCTCGTTGAGCAGCTGGATCACCACCATCTGGGCCGGCTGCATGGTGGCGCGCTTGACCATCTCGGGGCGACTGAAGAAAAAGCCCTGAAACAGGCTGATGCCCAGGGCCTGGGTCTGCTCGAACTCCTGCTTGCTCTCCACCTTCTCGGCCAGATAGGTGAGGCGCAGGTGGCGATGGCGCTGGATGAAGGAGGCTATCTTGGGCAGGGGGCTCAGGCGCAGGTCGAACTTGATGATGTGGATCCAGGGCAGGAACCGCTCCCAGGCCGAGGACATGGTGAAATCGTCAAGGGCCAGGCGATAGCCGAGCTGGTGCAGTTCCTGGACCTTGGCCAGCAGGGCATCGTCCGGAAGGGCATCCTCGAGGATCTCGATCACCACCTGCTTGGGAGGCAGGCACTCCGCCAGCCCCTCCAGCAGCACATCGTGGGGAAAGTTGATGAAGCAGGGGCGACCGCCCAGCAACTGGTCGATGTTCTGCTGCAAGAACTGTTCGACCACCAGGCGGGAGGTGGCCTGCCGGGACGAGATGGAGGGGAAGACATTCTCCAGGCTATCGCGAAACAGCAGCTCATAGGCATGAGTTTGCAGGCTGCTGTCGAGTATGGGTTGCCTGGCCACGTAGGAATACATGTCGTGCTCCGTGATGAAGATTGGCTTGATAGTATGGCGAAGGGAGCCACTATGCCAGTTCACCCGGGTGGGTGGGGACAATAAGCGGCCGTCATCGGGACCGAATGGTCAATATCTGGCTGGTTTACGGGCGTCGTGGGCTGAAACGGCCCCGGTCAGGGGCCGTCGTGGTAAATCTTGCGTGCTCTGGTGGGCACATCAGAACAGGTAGTTGAGCTGCATCCCCGCGAGCCAGGCATCCCCTTCCGAGCTGCCCGTGAAGGTGGAGCGGGTCGCCGCAACGCCGGGTCTGAGCTCCATGGTCTCGTGCACCGCCGCCTGCTTGCCGTCGATGAAGGTGAGCCCCAGATCCAGGCTCAGGGCCTGGCTGATGCGATAACCCGTGCCCAGACTGTACCAGATGCGATCCGAGTCAGGGATGGAGATGGTGCGCCGCTCTGTCGGCACCGGGCTCTTGTCGTAGGCCATGCCGGATCTCAGCTGCCAGTCCGGGCTGAGCCGGTAGGTGAGCCCCAGGGCATAGCGCCAGCTGTCTCGCCACTGCTCATCCTTGATGTGCATGGTGCCGTGCTTGTCCAGTTGAGCCTCGAGCTGGGTGAAGCGACTCCAGTTGGTCCAGTTGATGCTCGAATGGAGGGCAAGGGCCGGGGTGAGCTGGTGGAACAGGGCCAGCTCGGCGCTGGCGGGCAGGATCAAGTCCAGTTCGCCCTTATCCTGGAAGGGGCGCCCCTGCTCGTCGATGCCGATGGCATCTCCCGCCAGGGTGAGGGTCACGTCGTGACGGTAGGCGAGGCCGACCCGGGTCTGTTCTGAATGCTCATACAGGGTCCCCAGGTTCCAGCCGAAGGCCCAGCCATCCCCCTTGAGATGCTTGGCGACCATGTCGTTGGCGGGGAAGGTGCCCCCCACTTCCCCCTCGCCCTGGATGGCATTGACGCCGGCGCCGAACGACCAGTGTCGGTTGAGCCGATACGCCAGGGAGAGCCCCAGATCCAGGGTGCGGATGTCGGAGACATTGCCAAACTGGCCGGCGTTGTAGCGGCCCGGCATCTCGACCCCCAGGCCAAAGTAGGATCCGGCCGACAGGCCCAGACGCCACTCCTCCCCCAGGGGCATGATGAGGGCTAGGTTGGGTACCCAGGCGGCGTCGGCAATGTCGTGGGCACTGGCATCCAGGGTGACGGGACCACGGGCGGTCGGCACCTGGGTCTCCCCCTCTATGTTGACGTCGGGGCGCACATAGATGACGCCGGCAGAGAGGGCGATCTCGTCGAAGCGCGTCATGGCGGCGGCGTTGCGTGACAGCACGCTGGCGTTGTCGGCGATGGCCGCCTCCCCCGCGAAGGCACGGCCCATGCCGGTGGCAGATTGTTCCGCCAGCTGGAAGCCGGCCGCCTGTACCAGGGTGGGGCAGAGCAGCAGGGGCAGCAGTCCGAGGGAAAAGTGGGGGCGCACGCTATTTTTTACACTCATGTCAGCATTTTTATTTGGTTTTGTAGTGGGAGCGGGATTTTATATGGTACGACCAGCAATGCAATCCATGGCGGCGGCGGGGAGGCAAAAGAGGAGGATATGCTGGCAAAGGGTGGGCTAACAGATTGATAAAGAAAGAAAAGCGTACAGCTGTGTGCTACAGCTGTACGCGGAGTTGGCTGGTCGTATAAAAAAAGGGCGCCCGCAGGCGCCCTCACATTGAGGCGGTGATCAGAACATCATGTTGAACTGGGCAGCGGCCAGGAAGGCATCGCCGTGGGAGGTGCCCTTCCAGCGCAGCTGGCTGTCGTGGCCGGTCAGGCCTTCGTTGACATCGACGGACTTGCCATCGATATAGGTCATGCCGAAGTCGACGCTCATGTCCGGATTGATGTGGTAGGTGGCACCGGCGCTGTACCAGACACGGTCGGAGTCAGGGATGCTCAGGCTGCGGTATTCCGCCTCGATGGGGGTGTTGTCATAGGCGAGGCCGACGCGGGCTTCCCAGGACGGATTGACGTACCAGGTGCCGCCGATGGCATAGCGCATCGAGTCCTTGAACTCCTCGGGTTTGTAGAGGCAGACCCCGGCACCGTCGGCGCTGACACAGCTGTCGCTGGTGGCGTTGAGCTCCTTGAAGGCGCTCCAGTCGGTCCAGTTGACCGAGTAGTGCACGGCGAATTGCGGGTTCAGGCGGTGGTAACCGGCGAACTCGGCCTGGGCCGGCAGGTCGAGGGGGAGCTTGCCATCCACCTTCTGCATGCGCGACGAGGTCCCTTGATAGTCCCCCTCGAAGGTGATGTCGACCTGGGAGCGATAGGTCAGGGCGAAGCGGTGATCTTCGTTCACTTCATACATGGCGCCCAGGTTCCAGCCCCAGCCCCAGTCATCCCCTTTCAGGTGGGCGAGCTTGGTGTCCGGGCTGACCTGGGTGCCGAGCTGCTGGCTGACCGCAGGGGCCAGGACACCGGCGCGGCGGTTCAGTTCCGCCTTGGCGTAGACCAGGTTCAGACCGGCGCCCAGGCTCCACTGGGAGTCGATGCGGTAGGCGATGTTGGGGTTGAGGTTGATGGTCATCAACTCGGTGTTGCCCGCGACGGCGCCGCCGGAGAAGTTGTCCGAGTATTCGGTGGAGAGGCCGTAGTTGGAGAACATGGCCAGGCCCCAGGCCCACTGCTCGTTGATGGGCTGGATGAAGTAGGCGGCAGGCACGAAGGCGTCCGGGGCTATGTTGTTCTCGCTGGAGTCATAGGCGCCGGCAATCTTGCCGTCCACGTCCACGCTCGGGTGGATGTAGCTGCCAGCGACCGAGATCGCCATCTTGTCAAAGCGAGTCATGGCGGCCGGGTTGCGGGCCAGCACGGAGGCGTTGTCGGCAATGGCGGCTTCACCGGCGAAGGCGCGGCCCAGGCCTGAGGCAGAATGTTCGTTGAGCTGGAAAGCTGCAGCGAAGGTTTGGGTGCTGGCCAGGGTGATGGCAGCGGCAATCAGGCTCTTCTTGAAAAAGGCAGTCGTCATGGTGTTCTCTCTTTATTTGGCAGATTTTTTGCCGCGCTATCCCGGCGTAATCGCCGCAAAAGCTGACAAGATCTGTTGTTATGTTCGCATCTTCCCAATGATTTCTGGCGTGATTCTATGGATCTGGTAGGAGGTAAGAAATCAGACCAGTGAGAGCAGAATACATAAAAGTTTCTATTGTGTTAATGGTTTGTTTGATGTCGGCGCAAAAATGAGCGCATTCGGGCTTTATTGTTTAATTAATCAGCCATTGAGGGCTTGAAGCGACAGAGAAGTTTTTTGGTGTGCTGACGAGAAACGGCCGGGAATGGGCGAGAAACGGGCGGAAAAATGGGGGAAGCCCCACACAGAGCATGACAAGCTCTGGGTGGGGGCGTCGTTAAAAAGGGGTCTAGATGGACCAGTGCAAGCGGGACTCAATTTGCCTGGAGAGGGGAGCAAGCGGTTCGTCCATCTCGCCGATCAACACCAGGTTGGCCCCCTTGAGCGGGATCACCTCCCCCTTGAGCCGGCCATCATCGAATCGTGGGTCCAGGCGCAGGGGCACATGCTTGGGCACCATGAAGAGGGTGACGGGCCCCATCTTGCCTTGCAGCACCATGTGCAGTGCAGGGCCCTGATAGAAGGCACAGTGATTGACATAGGTGATCTTGGCCATGTCCTGCATGTTCATCAGGGTGGCGCCGTACTTCTCCATCTTGGCGTTGATGGTCTGAAGCGACACCTGCTCGTCGACCCCGGCGATGAAGGGCTCTTCTCCATAGACGTGAGCCAGCGCCACCTGGGCCAGAGAGGCCTGCGCTGGCGGGCTGCTCGGCCAGGGCAGCCAGCGGGTGCTGACCCCGATCAGGAAGGCGACCGAGGCGGCGATGGCCAGAGGCTTCCAGCCCGATGCCCGGGACGCCGGGGGGCGGCTCGGCGGCGATTCGGCGCCGATGGCCTGCCTGAGCAGCAGCCGCTCGGCGAGTCCGGGGGGGACGTCCACTTTCATCCCCTGGCTGAGCCTGTGATCGAACTGCTTCATCTCCTCGAGCCACTTGCGGTTGGCGGGGGACGCCTTGGCCATGTCGGTG
>NZ_CDBT01000010.1:6260-6640 GCF_000819765.1 Aeromonas bivalvium | reverse complement strand
GCCTTGGCCATGTCGGTGAAGGCGTCCTGGGTATCATGAGGATCGATGACAGCCCGGCGGCGAAACTCCAGCTCATCCATTCCCGTGTCCTCTCTGTTGTGCGGTTGACGCCATGGCCTCTCGGATCTGGTTGCGTGCCCGAAACAGCCGGGTCATCACAGTGTTCTTGTTCAGGCCCAGCTGCTGGGCTATCTCTTCGCCGCTGAAGCCACCGATGACTTGCAGCAGCAGGGGCTCCTGGTACTCCTCCGGCAATCTGGCGATATGGCGGCGCAGCCACTCGTGCTCCATCTCCTGCTCGCTGTGCAGCGCCTCGTCATCGCTTTGGGGAAACTCGTCCAGATCGATGAGATCGAAGCGCTTGCGCTCGAAGCGGCGGG
>NZ_CDBT01000010.1:591-5949 GCF_000819765.1 Aeromonas bivalvium | reverse complement strand
GCATTTTCCCGCCGCAGTATGGTGATGAGCCAGGGCTTGGCCGCCTTGTCGTCGACCAGGCTGTCGATGGCCCGCCAGGCGCGCAGGTAGGTCTCCTGCACCAGATCCTCTGCCACATGGGGATCCCGGCACAACCAGTAGGCGTAGCGATAGATGTCCCCATGCAGGGCATGGACCAGGGCTTCATATTTTTTCTGTTTATCTGCCATACCCTCATTGACCGGGGATGGCACAGGTTCCTTTCCCGTTTTCTTGCGAAACAGCGAAAACCCCATCACTGAGTCTCCTTGTGGTGATCCTTGTGGCGATAAGTGCCGTCCAACCAGGCGACTCGTCTGAGCAAGCCGGCGATCCCCCTCGTCTCATAGGCGCACAGGGCAAGGGCGAGGGGAGCGCCGTCAAAGTGAGTCAGTGTACCAAAGCAGGCCGCCTGCAGGGTATCGAGGGCGGCCGCCATTGGTGCCGAAACGGGGATCTCCCCTGGCCAAAGGATGGCAGGGGAGAGGGGGCCGGGCCAGCGCCGGCGTCGCCAGTGCAGCAGGGCGTGGCGACTGTCCTCGGCATCGCCCCGCCGCAGGGCCTGTTGCAGGCGATAGAAGGCGAGCCAGCGACCCAGGCGAGGGCGGCAGGGCACCAGCAGGAGAGGCAGCAGGGCCCAGATGAGCAGAGGGACGCGGGGGCCGGAGGGGGCCGCCGAGGCCGACGGGCTTGCGAGATCGGGGGCGAAGCTCACTCGCTGGCCGGGCAGGATCAGCTGCTCGATGCGCCCGTTTCGGGTGTTGAGCCAGGGCAGGCGGATCTCGGGCAGCAGATAGTCGCCGGGCTGGGTGGCACGCAGGGCCTGGCGCCACTCCTGCTCGTACAGCAGCCGGCCATTGGCGAGGAAGCGCTCGCGGCGCTGGCTGCCGTCGCCCTGCACCCTGAGCCCGGCCACGTGTACCTCGGGCAGGCTCACCTGGCTGCCATCCCCATCCTCCAGACGCAGGCGAAGGGTGCGGATGATGGGCTCGCCCAGGGTGGCCTGGCGGCTGGTGAACTGCTGGCTGAGGGTGAGGCGGCGCGCCACCAGGGGCACTGGGGCCTCATCCACATGCAAGGAGAGGGGCCCCGCCCGCCCGGCCAGAGGCTGGGGCCTGTCCCCCAGCAGATAGCTGGCCTGCAACCTGGGGGCGGTCAGGGTGAAATCCCCGGCCCTCCTGGCCTGGAACAGCCAGCGGCGGATCAGCACCCCGGGCTCGCCGGCGCGGGCACCGGGGCGCCACTCATCCTCCCCGAGGCGACGTATGGTGAAGTCCGGGTGCGCGGGCTCCTCCAGCCCTGGCTGGCGGACTGGGTCTGGCAGCGTGATGTGCAGGGCATAGACGAAGGGTTGGCCCGGGTAGAGGGGCCCTTCATGGGCGAGGCTGGCCCGCTGCGTCACCCTGGGGGGAGGTGGCGCCGTGTCCGCCTCCCTCGCGGGAAAGGGGGGCAGGGGGATGGACCAGTTGGCGAGGCGCAGGGGGGGCAGGGGGGCGGGCTGACCGTGAAGCGGGATCAGCCAGCGAGTCGAGAGGCCATCCTCGCCCATGCCCTGCTGCAGGGAGACCCGCCCCACCGCGAACTGGCGCAGCAAGGGGGTGATGATCAGGGCCCCGGCGGGCCAGCGCCCCGGCGCCTCTATGATCAGGCGCCACTCATCGGGCCGCTCCGCGGCCAGGATCTCGACCTTGGGGGGCGGGGATGCCTGGTGCGAAGAGGTCATGGCCCCGTCCCCCAGCCCCCCCTTCTGCCGGGGGAGGGAAGGCTCGGTCCCCAGGACCGAACCGGCTGCGGTCAGCGTCACCAGCAACCACGGCAGCCAGGGGGGGGTCAGCTGGCGATGACGCCGGCTCATCCCGGATCCTCCGGGCGGGCCAGCAGACCCCGGCGCAGCGCCTCCTTGCGCAGGCGCTCCTTGAGCAGGATGACGGGGGGGGCCGGATCCGCCGTGCCCTGGGGGCTGACCTTGGTCTCGTCCGGGGAGGGGGCCCCGCCCATGGGGGGAGGCGGGGCGCTTTGTTCGAGCAGGGCCAGGTTGTAGCGGGCGTCCTGATGGGCCGGATCCTGGGCCAGGCAGGCGAGGTAGGCGAGTCTGGCCTCCTCGATGCGCCCCAGCTGTACCAGGGCATTGCCGCGATTGTAGTGAGCGGTGGGTCCTGACTGCTCCCCATAGGCGGCCAGGGCCCGCTCGAAGTCACCGGCCCGGTACCAGGCATTGCCGCGCCAGATCGGGTCTTGAAACAGCCGCGCCGCCTTGAGGTAGTCGCCATCGCCATAGGCCTGCAGCGCCGCGGCCGGATCGTATTGGGCGGCCTGGAGCGGCATCTGGGGCGGCAGGCAGAGCAGCAGCGCCAGCCAGAGGGCGCCGCGCCGGGCCAGCAGGCAGAGCAGCAGCAGGGGCAGCAGCAGCCAGGGACCGAGCTCCTGGCGCCCGGCGGGATCCGGCGCCAGATCCGTGGGCAGGGGAGCAAAGGTGGGCAGGCCCTCGCCCAGGGGCTGCAACTGACCACCGAGGCGATGGGCGAGCCCGGCCATCAGGGCAAGATCCGGCGGTGGCAGGCTGGCTCGTCCCAGAGCCAGCGCCAGCTCGCCGCCGAGGGGAACCTGGGCCTGGGTCGCGGCGAGCAGGATATCGAGGCGAGGTGCCCCGGGTTGGCGCAGACATTGCCAGCGTCCCTGACAGGGCCAGAGCGCGGCGATGTCCTCGGCCTGGCGCGCCGTCAGGCCGTCGCTTACCAGCAGCAGGCGCGCCCGCTGGCCCGGCGGGATCTGGGCCAGCCCCAGGGCCAGGGCGCGGACAGGGTTGGAACCTTGCAGCGGCATGATATCGGGACGTACGTCCGGCAGCAGGCGGGCAATCGCCTCCCGGTCGCGGGTGGCGGGCATGGCGAGATAGGCATCCGCGGCAAACAGGATGAGGGCGATGCGCCGCCCCTGGCTCTGGGTCAGCAGATCCTGGAGCAGCAGGCGTGCCCGGGTGGCGCGATCCGGCGCCAGATCCGGCGCCGCCATGGAGCGGGAGAGATCCAGCAGCCAGATATCCAGAGGCGGGGCGACCCGGCTCCCTTGTCCCTGCTCCAGCACGGGGCCGCAGAGAGCCAGGATGGCGGGCAGGGCCGCCCACCAGCGCCAGGGCACTGTGGTCCCCTTTCGCGGCAGCAGATAGCGGCGCATCAGGGGGCTGAGCAGGGGGGCTTGCCGGCGCTGTCGCCAGCCGAGCCAGAGCCAGGGGAGCAGGGCGAGCAGCCACCAGGGGCGCAGCAGCATGAGCTCCATCAGGGTCGCCGCCATGGGCTTGCCGCCGCCATCAGCCCAGGCAGCAGGAGCAGCAGGAGCGAGAGGGCCAGGGGCCAGGGGTAGAGCTCGGTCACGGGCCGGTAACTGTGCAGCGGCCTGGCTCCCGGCGCCAGGGTATCGAGGGCCCGGTTCATGGCGACGAGATCGCGCTGGGTGCGGGCGCGAAAATAGCGCCCCTGGCCGATGGCCGCCAACTGGGTGAGCAGGGGCTCGTCGAGTTCGGCGCTGGGATCGGGCCGGGCCGGGGTCAGCACCTGGCTGCCGGGGTCGGCGCCGACCCCCAGGGTAAACAGGGTGATGCCTTCGGCCCGGGCGGCCCTGGCCTGGGTGAGGGGATCGGCGCTGCCGGCCGTGTTGCGACCATCGGTGATGAGCAGCAGGGCCGTCTCGCGGTCCGGATCCCGGTGGCGGCGGGCCAGGGCGATGGCCTCGCCAAGCGCCGTGGTGCGCCCGACCAGGTCGAAATCCAGCTCGTTGGCCAGGGTCAGCAGCGCCTGGGTCTCTTCGCTCAAGGGGGCGAGCAGGTAGGCGTGATCGGCAAAGACGATGAGGCCAATCCTGTCCCCCCGACGGGCAAGAATGAGCGCCTTCACTTGCTGGCGCACCGCCGTCAGCCTGTCTTGCTGCTGGCTGCCATCGAACATGTCCGGGGTGCGCATGCTGTCGGAGAGATCCACCGCCAGCAGCAGGTCCCGGCTGCCCTGGTACTGGGTGATGGGCTCGCCCACCAGCTGGGGGCGACACAGGGCCAGGATCAGGGTGCACCACAGCAGGATCCCGTACCAGAGGGGCAGGCCCCCCTGGGGCCCCAGCAGGGGGAAGCCATCGTGGTGCAGGCGGTGACGGCGCAGGGGCGGCAGGGAGCGCACCAACAGGGGCAACACCAGGGCGAGGGCGAACCAGGGCCAGGCCAGGCTCATGGGGTCGCCTTGCCCGCCAGGAGGCGACCGAGCAGCAGGCGGCGTCCCAGGCGCAGGTAATCGGCATAGAGGGCGCGGCGCTGGGTCAGGGTCGGTTGCTGGCCGCCATAGAGCCAGCCATCCCATTGGGGGTGCCAGCGGCGAAAATTGGTCTGGCCCTGCTGGTCGAGCCAGCCGAGCCAGGGTTCTCCTCGCAGGGAGCGGCAGTGGGGCCAGCGGGCCAGGCTCTCCTGGCGCAGCCGATCGTGCAGCCGATCCAGCCAGAGGGCCGGATCCCCTCTATCCGGCGGGCTCAGGGCCCGGCACCAGCAACCGTAGCGCCACAGCCGTCGCCCCAGCCAGGCGACGAGGATGAGGGCCGTCAGGGCCAAGGCCAATAGCAGCAGGGCCTGGAGGCGGGGATCCAGCCAGTCGTCCAGCAGCGGGGGGCCGGGGTGGATGTCGCGGATCTGGCGGGCGAGGGTGGCGGCCTGACTCATGACGCCTCCCACTGGGTCTGCAGGGACTGGCTGCCATCGAGCAGGGTCAGGCGCCGCACCAGGGGCAGCAGCCGGGCCTGGCAGAGGGCGTGCTGCCGGGCGGCCGCCTCCCGGTAGCGACGGTTAAAGGAGGGGCTCATGGCATCGAGCCAGCCGGGGCCCTGCTGGCTCGTCACCGGCAACCGCTCCTGACCCCAGATCCCGGCTTCCAGGGGATCGCGGATCTGCCAGTAGTCGATGGGGTGCGCCCCGGCGAGGGCGGTGAGGGCCTGGCAGAGGGGATCCGGCGGGACCTGATGATCGCCAATCAGGGTGAGCCGGGCGCCGGCCGGGAGGCGGGCGCGCAGCAGGGTCACGGCCTCGGTCAGGGTCCCGTGCAGGGGGGCACGGGCCAGCCCGGCGTGGTAGTGCCGGCAGATCTGGTGCAGCAGGGGCAAGGGGGGCCCCTTCTGGTTCAGGATCTGCGGCGTGAGACCATGGATCTGCAGGGTCTGGGGGTGGCGCGCCCCTTGCCAGAGCAGGGCGGCGGCCAGCTCGCAGGCGAGCCTGGCCTTGAGCCTGTCGCCCGAACCGAAATAGAGGGCCGGGGAGAGATCGAGCAGCAGCCAGTGGTGCTGCTCCTGCTCTTCTTCGTAGAGGCGGGG
>NZ_CDBT01000010.1:0-239 GCF_000819765.1 Aeromonas bivalvium | reverse complement strand
GGCCAGGCTGGCGGCGACGGGCGCCGCCCTCGGCGGTGCCGTGGCGGCGAGGTCGCGGCAGGGAGGCCAGCAGCCGGGTGGCGATGAGGTCGGCGAGGGGCAGATGCAGCTCGGGGGGCCAGGGGTTGACCGGCTCCCCTGTGGTCGTGCCCCCGGGCGTGGCGCCTCTCAGGGGCATGGCACCCACTCCAGCAGGCGCTGGATGATGGCGTCCGTGGGGATCCCCTCGGCCTGGGCCT
>NZ_CDBT01000009.1 GCF_000819765.1 Aeromonas bivalvium | reverse complement strand
CCCCCGCCGATCGGCGGTGACAAGCGTACCGCGCCAGGGCTGGCGGGGCCCGCTGACGGCGCCGTGCTGGACGGTGACAAGGCCGACTTTGCCGAGCTGATGAGTCAGTATCGGCACGGGGGCGACGCCGCCCCGGTCAAGACGCACGCCAGGGAGGGCGAGATCCCCCAGGCCGCAGCGGACACCCAAGGGGAGCCGGGCAGTTTGCCGGCAGTGGCCGGGCGTCAAGAGACTGACGCCGCGCAGGTGGTGCCCGAGGGCCAGGCCGACGACGATGACGGGCCCACCCCGGGCCTGCCCGGGGACGACGCCTCTGCCATCATGGCTGGCAATCCCTTCCTGGTTCACCTGCACGACTCTCTCAAGCAGGACACCCGTCTGGTCGCCCCGGGCGAGTCCGCGAGCTCGGGGGATGGCAATTCCTTGCCGCCCGGCGCAGAGATCCCTGCAGCCAAGGGGGCTGCCCAGGCTGTTGGCGTGTCCAATGAGCCCAAATCCCATGGCCAGGACGAGGGCGCCGATGAGGCGGTCAAACAGACCCAGGGGGGCAAGGAGCGCCAGGGCGCCAAGGAGACCCTGGCCTCTGCCCTGCTCGCGGCAGCAGGGGACCATGAGGCCCTGGCCGGCGAAGGGGACGAGACCGTTGACGCGGATCCTGCCACCCGGCCGGGCGGCGCCATGACCACAGCACCCGTGACAGAAAAGGGGGCCGAGCAGAGCAATCCCCGGGATCCGCTTCCCGGTATGGGGCCCAAAGCGGGCCCTGATGGGGCGGTGAGCACCCCGGCCGATGCCTATGCCGCCGGCAATCGCCTCGCCCGGCAGTCGGACCAGGGGCAGCCTGCCGCCGACGGTGAGCAGGCCCTGACCCAGACCGAGACGGCCCCTCGCCAGGAGACGGCAGGCAAGGAGCGGGCCGCGCCCCAGATGGCAGCCCAGGCTCCGGCGGCCTCCGGGACGCAGCCGGCGGTGGCGCCGACCCTGGTGGCGCCCCAGCAGGTGCTGGCCCAGGCTCAGTCCCAGGGTAGCCAGGCCCCCCTGGCCAGCCTGCCCCAGGGCGGCGCGGCCGCGGCCATCGATGGCGCTGCCACCCAGATTCAGAAGGGGTCCCCCCTGGGGGCCAGAGGCCGGTTGGCGAGCCTGACCCGGGGCGAGGCCCAGGCCGCCGCCGATCCGAAGCGGGAAGAGGAGGCCCAGGGCGCCGGCCAGCAGCCGACCCAGGCTGCGGTGGGCGACGCGCGCACTGGCATTGTGGCCACCGGCCAACCCAGGGCCGAGGCGACCTCCTTGCCCCATCTGAAGCTGGCGAGCCAGGATGCCCCGGCCGAGCTGCAGCAGAGGGTCAACGTCATGCTGGCCGACAAGTTGCAGCAGGCTGAGATCCAGCTCGATCCCCTCGGCCTTGGCAAGATGAAGATCCAGATCCAGCTTGGTCAGGACAACCAGGCCAGCGTCAACTTCGTGGTACAACATGGCCAGACCCGGGAGATGCTGGAGCAGGCCATGCCCAGGCTCAGGGAGATGCTGGCGGGGCAGGGGCTCTCCCTCGGTCAGACCTCGGTGCAACAGCAGTCCCAGCAGCACTCCCAGCCGGGATCACAGCAGCAGGCCCAGGGGGGAGGCTTCTCCGAACAGGGAGGCCAGGGCCAGGGGGGCGAGGGTCGCCAGCCAGGCCGGCATGAGGGGGAAACCGGTGTCACCCGGCTCACTTTGTCCATGGATGCGGCAAACGAGAGCGGAATTGATTTCTATGCTTGATGCGCCCCAAGTTAAGTTTATGATATCGAACAAGTTTGATTGAGGGTGGACAAGAGATGGCAGACGATAGCGAACTGACGCTCCAGGATCCGGCGGCGGCCAGGAAAAAGAAGATGATCATCCTGGCCGCCATCCTGGTGGTGCTGCTCATCGGCGGCGGTGTGGCCGCCTGGTTGCTGCTCTCGGGCGGTGACGAGGCCGCCAAGGCCCAGACCAGCGCCCAGACCGACGGCCAGCCCCAGGATCCGGCCACCCAGCCCGCCCTCTATGTGGGGATGCCGCGCCCCTTCGTGTTCAACGTGACGGGCCATAGCCGGGATCGGCTGGTGCAGATCAAGGTGCAGTTGATGGTGCGTGGCGCCCCGAGCGAAGCCCTCGCCAAGCAGCATGTGCCCCTGATCGAGGGGACCCTGCTGCGGGTGTTCAGCGCCGCCAGCGCCGAGCAGCTGATCACCTTCGAGGGCAAGGAAAAATTGCGCAATGACTCATTGGAAGAGTGCCGTCGGGTCCTCAAGGACCTGACCTCTTCCCCCGTAATCGAACAAGTGCTGTTTACCGGCTTTGTAATGCAGTAGGTGAAGCGTGAGCGATCTGTTAAGTCAGGACGAAATTGATGCCCTGTTGCACGGGGTCGACGATGTCGAAGAGGAGGAGATAGGGGCGGCCGGGGATCCTGGCATCACCCAGTTCGACTTCTCTTCCCAGGATCGCATCGTCCGGGGCCGCATGCCCACCCTGGAGCTGGTGAACGAGCGTTTCGCCCGCCACATGCGCATCAGCCTGTTCAACATGATGCGGCGCACCGCCGAGGTGTCGATCAACGGCGTGCAGATGCTGAAATTCGGCGAGTACGTCCACACCCTGTTCGTGCCCACCAGCCTGAACATGGTGCGCTTTCGCCCCCTCAAGGGGACGGCCCTCATCACCATGGAGGCCCGTCTCGTCTTCATCCTGGTGGAGAACTTCTTCGGCGGCGACGGCCGCTACCACGCCAAGATAGAGGGGCGCGAGTTCACCCCCACCGAGCGGCGCATCATACAGATGCTGCTCAAGCTGGTGTTCGAGGATTACAAGGATGCCTGGGCGCCTGTGATGGATGTGGGCTTCGAGTATCTCGACTCCGAGGTGAACCCGGCCATGGCCAACATCGTCAGCCCCACCGAGGTGATCGTGGTGAGCTCCTTCCACATCGAACTGGACGGCGGCGGCGGCGACTTCCACGTGGCCATGCCCTACTCCATGCTCGAACCCATCCGCGAGCTGCTCGATGCCGGGGTGCAGAGCGACAAGGGGGACACGGACGTGCGCTGGAGCAAGGCCCTGCGCGACGAGATCATGGACGTCAAGGTGGAGCTCAAGGCCAAGCTGCTGGAGACAGAGCTCTCCCTGCGGGAGCTGATGGAGCTGCAACCCGGCGACATCATTCCGGTGGAGATGCCCGAGAACCTGCTGGTCTACGTGGAAGACCTGCCTACGTTCCACGCCAAGATGGGGCGCACCAAGGAGAATGTGGCGCTCAAGATTGTCGACAAACTCAAGCGACCGGACGGGGTCAAGACCGAGATGCACCTGGTCACCCGTGGCGGCGTGCGCATCGATGGCGAGGCCGAGCTCGAAGAGCTCGAGCGCAGCATCGATGATCCAAACCGATGACAGGCCAGGGGCCCGTCCAATCATGAACAGTAAGGAAGTAAGATGAGCACACCCGAAGACGAGCAGGATCTGATGGCCGATGCCTGGGCCGCGGCCCTGGAAGAGCAGGTCACTGCCGAGGTCAAGCCGGCTCCCCTCGAGGAGCTGAGGGACGATGCCCCCATCAGTGCCGAGGAGCGCCGCAAGCTCGACACCATACTCGACATCCCTGTGACCATCGCCATGGAAGTGGGCCGCAGCCAGATCAGCATCCGCAACCTGCTGCAGCTGAACCAGGGCTCCGTGGTGGAGCTGGACAGGGTGGCGGGCGAGCCCCTGGACGTGCTGGTCAACGGCACCCTGATCGCCCACGGCGAGGTGGTGGTGGTCAACGACAAGTTCGGGATCCGGCTGACCGATGTCATCAGCCAGATTGAAAGGATCAAGAAACTCAAATGATCCGGGTCGCTATCCTGCTGATGTTGCCGCTGCCCGCGCTGGCGCAGGCCAGTGCCGCGGCGCCGAGCCTCACCTCCTGGCTGCTGTCGAGCCTGATGGTCATCGGCCTCATCCTGGTGCTGGGTTTTTTGCTCAAGAAGAGCAAGCTGACCGCCCAGCTCGGTGGTGGCCAGATGAAGGTGATCGCCAGCCTGCCCCTCGGTTACAAGGAGAAGCTGCTGGTGGTCAAGGTGGGGGAGCAGCAGCTGCTGATCGGCGTCACTCCCCAGCAGGTCAATTTCCTCTATCGCCTGGAGGAGCCGCTCGATGAGCGTCAGCCTCAGGCCTTCGCCCAGCAACTGGGCAAGCTGATGGCACGCCATGACAAAGAGTAACGGGACCCACTTCCTCTCCGGGACGAGACGCTGGCCCTGGCTGTTGCTGCTGCTCTCGCCCCTGGCCCTGGCCCAGGATGGCATGTCGGCGGTGACCGTCACCACCCTGGCCGACGGCAGTCAGGAGTACAGCCTGACCCTGCAGGTGCTGGCGCTGATGACGGCCCTCTCCTTCCTGCCGGCCGTGGTCATCATGATGACCTCCTTCACCCGCATCATAGTGGTGCTCGGGATCCTCAGACAGGCCATCGGCCTGCAGCAGAGCCCCTCCAACCAGGTGCTGATTGGCATCGCGTTGTTCATGTCGTTCTTCATCATGTCCCCCGTGCTGGATCGCATCAACGAGGAGGCGCTGCAACCCTATCTGGCCGAGACCATCAGCACCCAGGAGGCGCTGGCCAAGGCCCAGCTCCCCCTCCATCAGTTCATGCTGGCCCAGACCCGGGTCAAGGATCTCAACACCTTCATGGAGATAGCCGACGTGCAGGTGGAGACCCCTGCCGAGGTGCCGCTGCGGGTGCTGATCCCGGCGTTTGTCACCAGCGAGCTCAAGACCGCCTTCCAGATAGGCTTCATGCTGTTTCTGCCCTTCCTGGTCATCGACCTGGTGGTGGCCAGTATCCTGATGGCCATGGGCATGATGATGCTCTCCCCCATGCTGGTCTCCCTGCCGTTCAAGCTGATGCTGTTCGTCATGGTGGATGGCTGGAACCTCATTCTGGGATCCCTGGCCAACAGCTTCGGCCTGGGTGCGGGATAAGGGAGGCGCCATGTCACCGGAAACCTTCGTCGATGTGTTTCGAGAGGCGCTCTGGCTGGTCACCATCATGGTGTGTGCCGTGATCCTGCCCAGCCTGATGGTGGGGCTGGTGGTCGCCATCTTCCAGGCGGCCACCTCCATCAACGAGCAGACCCTGAGCTTCCTGCCCCGGCTGGTGGTGACCTTGCTGGCCCTGGGGGCCGGGGCCCACTGGGGTTTGCAGAGCCTGATGGACTTCTTCGTGCTCATGGTGAGCCAGATCCCCGAGGTGGTGGGATGAGCGGCGCGGGGCAGGGGTCGTGACCTTCTCCAGCCAGCTCATCCTGGAGTGGCTCGCCTCCGTGCTCTGGCCCCTGGCCCGCATCAGCAGCCTGCTGATGGTGATGGCGGTGTTTGGCAGCAAGCTGGCCCCCATGCATGTGCGCATGGGGCTCTCGCTTGCCCTCAGCTTCCTGGTCGCCCCCCTGTTGCCCCCCATGCCCCAGGTGGCGCTCTTCTCCCTGGGCAGTTTCCTGATCCTCGGCCAGCAGATCCTGATCGGCGTGGCCCTCGGCCTGATGACCCAGTTCCTGATGGAGAGCTTCGTGATGGCGGGCCAGGTGATCTCCATGCAGACCAGCCTGGGGTTCGCCTCCCTGGTGGACCCCATGAACGGCCAGTCCGCCCCCGTGGTGGGCCAGTTCTACCTGATGCTGGCGACCCTGGTGTTCCTCGCCCTGGACGGTCACCTCATCATGCTGCGCATGGTGATCCTGAGCTTCGATACCTTGCCGGTGGGCGACGGTGGCCTCTCGGTCGCCTCCTTGCGCACCCTGGCGGGTTTTCTCGGCGTCATGTTCCAGGCGGCCCTGGTGATGTCTCTCTCTGCCATCGTCGCCCTGCTGCTCATCAACTTCGCCTTCGGGGTCATGACCCGGGCCGCCCCCCAGCTCAACATCTTCAGCATCGGCTTTGCGGTCAGCATGATCTCGGGGCTCTTCATCCTCTGGCTGACCATAGGCGGCTTCCTCGGCCACTTCGATGCCCTCTGGCAGCGGGTGCAGGAGACCAGCTGCCAGCTCATCGAGACCCAGTGCCTGGGAGGGACCCATGGTTGAAGGGCGGGCATTGACCTTGGCCCTGACGGCCCCCTGCTCACGGGAGGCAGGCCACCATGGCTGATTCCGATCAGGAACGTACCGAACAGGCGACGGGCAAGCGATTACAGCAGGCCCGGGAGAAGGGGCAGATCGCCCGATCCAAGGAGCTGGGCACCGCCAGCGTGTTGCTGGCCGCCGTGTTCGGGCTGCTGATGGTCAAGGAGTCCCTGGCCACCGCCATGCTCAAGGTGATGACCATGGGCTTTACCCTGGAGCGGGAGCAGGCGTTCGACCCCAGCGCCATGTGGACCATGGTGCCGACCCTGGTCGGCGAGGTGGTGTTTCCCCTCGGGCTGCTGTTCGCCCTGGTGGCCCTGGCGGCCTTCATCGGCAATACCCTGCTCGGGGGCCTCAACTTCTCCAGTCAGGCCATGATGCCCAAGTGGAGCAAGCTCAGCCCCCTCGCCGGTCTCAAGCGGATGTTCGGGGTGCAGTCCCTGGTGGAGCTGGTCAAGTCCATCGCCAAGGTCCTGTTCATCACCTTGTTTGCCTGGTGGATGTTGTCGAGCCAGTTCGATCACCTGCTCAACCTCTCCCTGGAGGCCTTCCCCGGCGGCATCATAGATGCCCTCGAGCTGTTTCTGTGGATGCTGATCATCCTCTGCTGCGCCCTGCTGCCCATCGTCGCCATCGATGTCCCCTTCCAGAGCTGGAACCATGCCCGCCAGCTCAAGATGACCAAGCAGGAGGTCAAGGACGAGTACAAGGACTCCGAGGGCAAGCCCGAGGTGAAGGGGCGCATCCGGCGCCTGCAGATGGAGATGGCGGCGCGCCGCATGATGGGGGACGTGCCCAAGGCCGATGTCATCATCACCAACCCGACCCACTATTCGGTGGCCCTGCAATACGATCAGGGCAAGCCCGGGGCGGCGCCCAAGGTGCTGGCCAAGGGGGTGGACGAGGTCGCGCTCAAGATCCGCGAGATAGGCCGGGAGTACGAGATCCCCATACTGCCGTCCCCGGCGCTGACCCGCGCCATCTACCACAGCGCCGAGATTGGCCAGGAGATCCCCGAGGGGCTGTTTGCCGCCGTGGCCCAGGTGCTGGCCTATGTCTATCAGCTCAAGAAGTTCCGCCGTGGCCGGGGTCGTCGCCCGCAGCCCCTGGGCAAGGACCTGCCCATACCTCCTGAATACCGCAAGTAACGCCAGGGCCGCAGCCCGCAGCCTCTTGGCAAGGACCTGCTCACCTCTCCTCCGGAATACCGCAAGTAACGCCTTGGCTGTGGTCCGCAGCCCCTGGGCAGGGACCTGCTCATTGCGCCGGCATACCGCAAGTCACGCCGGGGCCGCTGCCCGCAGCCTCTTGGCATCCCCCGCAAGCGCCCCATCAGGCCGCAGCTGACAAACTTCTGACACAGTCAAAATAAAAGCATTATAAATCAGCAAATTGCTTTATTGGCTCGATGTTTGCTTTAATCCCTCTCATCTGGGATCAAGAACTGAGAATCGACATGACAGTGCGGGCATCATTGGGCCGATTGAAAGCGTACCGCGGGATAGTGGGCAAGGGGCTCGGCACACCGCTGCTGGTGTTGGCCTCCCTCGGCATGGTGGTGCTGCCCATCCCGCCCCTGATGCTCGATACCCTCTTCTCCTTCAATATCGCCCTCTCCATCGTGGTGCTGCTGGTGGCCGTCTATACCCGCCGTCCCCTGGAGTTCGCCGCCTTCCCGACCGTGCTGCTGATTGCGACCCTGCTGCGTCTGGCCCTCAACGTCGCCTCGACCCGGGTGGTGCTGCTGGAAGGCCACAACGGCGGCGACGCCGCCGGCCATGTGATCGAGGCGTTCGGCAACGTGGTGATCGGTGGCAACTATGCGGTGGGCATCATCGTCTTCCTCATCCTGGTCATCATCAACTTCGTGGTGGTCACCAAGGGGGCCGGGCGGATTTCTGAAGTCAGCGCCCGCTTCACCCTGGACGCCATGCCCGGCAAGCAGATGGCCATCGATGCGGACCTGAACGCCGGCCTCATCAACCAGGAGGAGGCGCGCAAGCGCCGCGCCGATGTGACCCAGGAGGCGGATTTCTACGGCTCCATGGACGGTGCCTCCAAGTTCGTCAAGGGGGATGCCATCGCCGGTATCATGATCCTCTTCATCAACATCATCGGCGGCTTCATCATCGGCATGATGCAGCACCAGCTCAGCTTCGGCGAGGCGGCAGAGGTCTATACCCTGCTCGCCATCGGTGACGGCCTGGTGGCCCAGATCCCCTCGCTGCTGCTCTCCATCGCCGCCGCCATCATAGTGACCCGCCAGAACACGGATCAGGACATGGGCACCGCCATGCTGGGCCAGCTGTTCGACAATCCCAAGGCCCTGGTCATCTCCGCCAGCATCCTGCTGATGATGGGGCTGGTGCCCGGCATGCCGCACCTGGCCTTCCTGAGCCTGGGCGGTGTGGCCGCGGCCGGGGCCTGGTGGCTGCTGCGCCGGGAGAAGCAGAACCAGGCCAAGGCGGCCAGCGGTGAACTCTTGCCGGCCAGCGGGGATGCGTCCGTGGAGCAGAAGGACTTGAGCTGGGACGACGTCATGCCGGTGGACATCATAGGCCTCGAGGTCGGCTATCAGCTCATTCCCCTGGTGGACAAGAGCCAGGGCGGGGAGCTGCTCAACCGGATCAAGGGGGTGCGCAAGAAGCTCTCCCAGGAGCTGGGTTTCCTGGTGCCGGCGGTGCATATCCGCGACAACCTGGATCTGGCCCCCAACCAGTACCGCATCACCCTGATGGGGGTGAGCACGGGGGAGGCGAACGTCTACCACGACAAGGAGATGGCCATCAACCCGGGCCAGGTGTTCGGCCAGATCCAGGGCATCCCCACCCAGGACCCCGCCTTCGGGCTGGAGGCGGTCTGGGTCGGCAAGGATCAGGTCTCCCAGGCCCAGACCCTGGGCTATACGGTGGTGGATGCCGCCACCGTGGTCGCCACTCACCTGAGCCAGATCCTCTCCAACCAGGCGGCCCTGCTGCTCGGCCATGACGAGGTGCAGCAGTTGCTGGACATGATAGGAAAACATCAGAGCAAGCTGGTGGAAGGGCTGGTTCCCGAGGTGATCAGCATGGGCAACCTGGTGAAGGTATTGCAGAATCTCCTCAACGAGGGCGTGCCTATCCGCGACATGCGCACCATACTGCAGACCCTGGTGGAATACGGGCCCCGCAGCCCGGATCCCGAGGTGTTGACTGCGGCCTGCCGCATCGCCCTGCGTCGCCTCATCGTGCAGGAGATAGCGGGTCCGGATCCCGAGTTGCCCGTCATCACCTTGGCGCCAGAGTTGGAACGTATATTGCATCAATCCTTGCAGGCGGGTGGGGGCGAAGGGGCCGGCATAGAACCGGGCCTGGCGGAGCGGATGCAACGCTCCCTGCTCGAGGCCACCCAGCGGCAAGAATTGGAAGGTCAACCGGCGGTGCTTCTGACATCGGGGATCCTGAGAAATACCCTGGCCAAGTTTGTCAAGAATGCCATTCCAGGATTGCGCGTCTTGTCCTATCAGGAAGTACCGGATGACAAGCAGATCCGTATTGTCAGCGCGGTAGGGCAGCACTAGTTAGCGGAGATGACGGGTGAAGATTAAGCGGTTTTTTGCCAAGGATATGCGCACGGCCCTGGCCGAGGTCAAAGAGACTCTCGGGCCGGACGCCGTCATCATGTCCAACAAAAAGGTCACGGGCGGGGTCGAGATCGTCGCCGCCATCGACTACCAATCCCAGGTCACGGTGCCGAGGGATGTGCCGGTTCGCCGCCAGTTGAACGAAGAGAGCGTCAATATTTCGTCTGCGGCGCGTCAGGTGGCGCGACCGGCAAGTGGACGCGGCGAGGCGCCCACCGGCGGCCAGAGCCGCAATGAGCAGTATGCCGATACCCTGGCCGCCCTGCTGGCCCGTCAGCAGCAGCTGGCTCCGAACCAGTCGAGCGGACTGGGGGCAGGTCGCCCGGCGCCCCAGGCGGCCGAGGCGCCCCGTACCCTGGCGGAACAGGGTAACTGGGCCGCCCCGCAGCCGGCCAAGCCGAGGGCCAGACCCGCGCCGGCGCGGGCACCCCAACCCCAGCGCGACCAGGAGATGGAAGGGATGCGCCAGGAGATGGCCTCCATCCGCAAGCTGCTGGAGCACCAGATCTCCGGCCTGATGTGGCAGGAGGTGGAACGTCGCGAGCCGATGCGGGCCCTGCTCATCAAGGAGCTCAAGAAGATAGGGTTCGATGACGCCTTCGCCGATCAGCTGGCGGGTCTCATCCCGGAAGAGATGTCCATTCATCAGGCCCTGGCCCAGCTGGCCGAGGTGCTGACCGCCCAGCTCAAGGTGAGCGAGGACGAGATCCTGCGCCAGGGGGGCGCGGTGGCACTGCTCGGGCCGACCGGGGTGGGCAAGACCACCACCATCGCCAAGCTGGCGGCCCGTTTTGCCATGAAATATGGCGCCGAGCAGGTGGCGCTCATCACCACGGACAACTACCGGATCGGCGCCCACGAACAGCTGCAAACCTATGGGCGCATCATGGGTTGCCCGGTGCGCCAGGTGCGCGATGCCGAAGAGCTGGCCAGTGCCCTCTATCAATTCCGCCACCGCCGCCTGGTATTGATCGATACTGCCGGCATGGGGCAGCGGGATGTCAGGCTGACCGAGCAGCTCGACACCCTGGTCAAGAGTGCCAAGGTGCAGATCCGCAGCTACCTGGTGATGTCGGCGACATCCCAGCGCCGGGTCATGCAGGAGGCCATGGATCACTTTCGTCGCATTCCCCTCTCCGGCTGCATCCTCACCAAGCTGGACGAGAGCATCAATCTGGGGGAAGTGATCAATGTGTGCATCCAGAATGCGTTGCCCATCAGCTACATCACAGATGGTCAGCGGGTTCCGGAAGATATTCAGATAGCCAACGCAGCCCAGCTCGTCGGCGCGGCCATGGGGTCGCTGGACCGGGAGAGCGAAGAGCCCTACTTCTGGGGCGCTGGGTTTGGTGAGGGCGAGGATTTAGATTCTTATGAGTAACATACCTATGGATCAGGCGAGTGGTCTGCGCAAAATGCGTTCAAATAACCGAGTGAAAGTGATCGCCGTCTCCGGTGGCAAGGGGGGCGTCGGCAAGACCAACGTCACCCTGAACGTGGCCGGTGCCATGGCGGCCCAGGGCAAGCGGGTGATGGTGCTGGATGCCGACCTGGGGCTGGCCAACGTCGACGTCATGCTGGGACTGAGGGTGCACCGCAACCTCTCCCATGTGCTGGCGGGGGAGTGCACCCTGGACGACATCATCGTCGAGGGACCCTACGGCATGATGATAGTGCCGGCCACCTCGGGCACCCAGTCCATGGTCGAGCTGTCGCCGGCCCAGCACGTGGGGCTGATCCGCGCCTTCAGCGAGATGAAGACCCAGGTCGACATCCTGCTGGTGGACACGGCCGCCGGCATCTCCGACATGGTGCTGAGCTTTACCCGCGCCGCCCAGGACATCATGGTGGTGGTGTGCGACGAGCCCACCTCCATCACGGATGCCTACGCCCTCATCAAGATCCTCTCCAAGGATCACGGCGTGTTCCGCTTCAAGGTGGTGGCGAACATGGTGCGTTCCCTGCGAGAAGGGCAGGAGCTCTATGCCAAGCTGACCCGGGTGACCGACCGTTTCCTCGATACCTCCCTCGAGCTGGTCGCCTGCATTCCCTATGACACCAACTTGCGTGCCGCGGTGCGCAAGCAGAAACTGATCGTCGAGGCCTTCCCCAAGTCGCCTGCCGCCCTGGCGTTCCGCGCCCTGGCCAACAAGGCGGCCAGCTGGCCCATCCCGCACCAGCCGGGCGGTCACCTGGAGTTCTTCCTGGAAAATCTGCTGCAAAAACCGGCCATCACAGAGGAAGGATCTCGTGAATAAAGCCCAAGCCTACCTGCGTCATCAGGATGCCTATGTGCTGGTGGAGCGCCACGCTCCGCTGGTGAAACGGATCGCCCAGCATCTGTTGGCTCGTTTGCCGAGCAGTGTCTTGCTGGATGACCTGATCCAGGCAGGTATGATTGGGCTGCTCGAGGCCTCTCGCAACTTCGATGGCAGCAAGGGGGCCAGTTTCGAGACCTATGCCGGCATCCGCATTCGCGGTGCCATGCTCGACGAGATCCGCCGTGGCGACTGGGTGCCCCGTTCGGTTCACCGCAACAGCCGCACCATAGCGGATGCCATCGAGAACGTGGAGCAGGCCCATGGCCGCGATGCCCGCGACACCGAGGTGGCCGCCTACATGGGGGTGGGCCTTGGCGAGTATCACGCCATGCTGCAGGATGTCTCCTGCGGCAAGATCATCGGCATCGAGGATCTGGGGGTGAGTGAAGACGTCATCGGCGGGCCCGAGGCGGGCAACAACCTCGGTTTCGACGAGCTGGCGGCGGAACGCTTCCAGGCGGCCCTGGCCGAGAACATAGGCCGGCTGCCGGAGCGGGAAGCCCTGGTGCTCTCCCTCTACTACGACGAAGAGTTGAACCTGCGCGAGATTGGTGAAGTATTGAACGTAAGTGAGTCTCGGGTGAGCCAGATCCACAGCCAGGCGATGCACAGATTGCGTGCTCGCCTGCGAGATTGGCACGCATAAGCGAGTCATGGCTACACTGGCCCCCGACTCTCAGGCATAATCCGCACCCTGCAACCTGCGCTAACGCATCATATGAGTGAGCCGCCCTGGCGGCTATCTAGGAGGAAAATTTGGACAAGAACATGAAAATCCTCATCGTCGATGACTTCTCGACAATGCGCCGGATTATCAAGAACTTGCTGCGCGATCTCGGCTTCAATAACACCCATGAGGCGGACGATGGCAACACGGCGCTGCCCATGCTCAAGAATGGCGACTACCAGTTCGTGGTCACCGACTGGAACATGCCCGGCATGCAGGGCATCGACCTGCTCAAGGCGATCCGCCTCGACGACAAGCTCAAGCACCTGCCGGTGCTGATGGTCACCGCCGAAGCCAAGCGCGAGCAGATCATCGAAGCGGCCCAGGCCGGCGTCAACGGTTACATCGTCAAGCCGTTCACCGCCGCCACCCTCAAAGAGAAACTCGACAAGATCTTCGAGCGGATCGGCTAAGGGGCCCGCCATGACGGCCAAAACGAGTGCCATTATCTCCCTCGAGCAGGCGAGAAGGCTGGTCGCCCACCTGGAACAGGGCGAGTTCGAGTCGGCCGACGATCTGCTCGCCGACATCTGCGCCCCCAATGCGGCGGCCCTGTTCGACAAGGTCGGCCAGCTGACCCGTCAGTTGCATGACTCCCTGCGTGACTTCCAGCTCGACCCCAGGCTGCCCTCCCTCGCCAATGAGGAGATCCCCGATGCCCGCGAGCGGCTCAACTATGTCATCGACATGACGGACAAGGCGGCCAATCGCACCATGGATGCCGTCGAGGCCAGCCTGCCCATCGCCGATCGCCTCAATGACAATATCCAGTTGGTACTGCCGAACTGGCAGGCCCTGATGTCGCGGGAACTCGGCCTGGGGCAGTTCAAGGCGCTCTGCCATCAACTGGATGATTTTATTAAGGCTTCCGAATCCGATGCCGATAAATTACGACAACTGCTGACCGATATCCTGATGGCTCAGGATTTCCAGGATTTGACCGGCCAAATGATCCGCCGGGTGATCACCCTGGTGCAGGAGGTCGAGACCAAGCTGATCGAGATGCTGACCATGTTCGGGGACGCCTCGGCCGAACCGAGTGCCACCAAGGCCGCCATCAAGGGTATTGAAGCGGAAGGCCCCATCATGAATCCGCATACCCGCAGCGACGTGGTCAACGGTCAGGATGATGTGGACGATCTGCTGTCCAGCCTCGGATTTTAACGGTCTGCCGCCCGGGCTCGCGCTCGATGAGATAAGTGGTTCCGTCGTGCCGCCGCGCCCGATGCGAGACGGGCAGAGTGCCTCTGCCCAGGGCCCCTGTGACAGGGACGGATCAGTTGTTCAACCCCGGATTCTAATGGAGTGACGAATGGCCTTCGAAGTTGATGAAGACATACTGCAAGACTTTCTGGTCGAAGCATCCGAAATTTTGGAACAGTTGTCTGAACAACTGGTCGAACTCGAGAAGCGCCCCGACGACAAGAACCTGCTCAATGCCATCTTTCGCGGTTTTCACACCGTCAAGGGGGGCGCCGGCTTCCTGTCGCTGACCGAGCTGGTGGACGTCTGCCATGGGGCCGAGAACCTGTTCGACATGTTGCGCAACGGCAAGCGAACCCTCAGCGCCGAGCTGATGGACGTGATCCTGCAGGCCCTCGATGCCATCAATGTCATGTTCGCCCAGGTCCAGAACCGTGAGCCGATCAGCGCCGCCGCCCCCGAGCTGCTGCACGATCTCCATGAGCTGTGCAAGCCCCAGGGGGAGGAGCAGCTGCTGAGCGTTTCCAGCACCAGTCCGGAGCCCGTGGTCGCCCCCGAACCCGAGCCTGAGCCCGAGAGCGCCCCTGCGCCCCTGGCCGGCAATGGCGGCACCATAGACGAGATCTCCGACGACGAGTTCGAGCGCCTGCTCGACGAACTGCACGGGGCCGGCGGCGCGCCGACCCAGGCCGCGCCTTCTCCCGCCCCGGCCCCCGCCGCCAGTGGCGACATCACGGACGACGAATTCGAAGCCCTGCTCGACCAGCTCCATGGCCAGGGCCAGCATCTGGGGGCTCCGGCGCCCAATCCGCTGCAGTCGGTGCAAAGCGAAGTGGATGCCCTCATCGATGATGACGAGTTCGAGCGCCTGCTCGACGAGCTCCATGGCCGTGGCCAGGGCCCCGCCGTCACCATGAAGTCGGCGGCGCCGGCCACCCCGGCATCGGCCCCGACTCCGACGCCAGCCGAGCCGGTGGTCGCCAAGGCTGCGGCGCAGCCATCGTCTCCCGCCGCCCCGGCCCCTCTGGCTGGCAAGACTGCTGCCCAGCCCTCGTCTCCTGCCGCTTCGGCTCCCGTGGCCGGCAAGGCCGCACCCAAGCCCGCGGCGCCCGAGAACGCCGCCGCCGTCCAGAGCGACAGCACGGTGCGGGTCGACACCAAGACCCTGGACGTCATCATGAACATGGTGGGCGAGCTGGTGCTGGTGCGTAACCGCCTGGTGAGCCTCGGCATCGCCAGCAACGACGAAGAGATGTCCAAGGCGGTCGCCAACCTGGATGTGGTGACGGCGGATCTGCAAGGGGCGGTCATGAAGACCCGGATGCAGCCCATCAAGAAGGTGTTTGGCCGCTTCCCCCGGGTGGTGCGCGACCTCGCCCGCAGCCTGAAAAAAGAGATTGAACTGGTCATGGTGGGGGAGGAGACCGACCTTGACAAGAACCTGGTGGAGGCCCTGGCCGACCCCCTGGTTCACCTGGTGCGCAACTCCTGCGACCACGGCGTCGAGATGCCGGACGTGCGGGAGAAGGCGGGCAAGCCCCGTCAGGGCACCATCACCCTGAGTGCCTCCCAGCAGGGGGATCACATACTGCTCTGCATCGAGGATGACGGCGCCGGCATGGATCCGGAGAAGCTCAAGTCCATCGCCATCAGCCGTGGCGTACTCGATGCCGACAGCGCCGCGCGCATGAGCGACACCGATGCCTACAACCTGATCTTCGCCCCCGGCTTCTCCACCAAGGCCGAGATCTCCGACATCTCGGGCCGCGGCGTCGGCATGGACGTGGTCAAGACCAGCATCGTCAGCCTCAATGGCTCGGTGCACATCGATTCCACCTTCGGCAAGGGCACCCGCCTCGAGATCAAGGTGCCGCTGACCCTGGCCATCTTGCCGACCCTGATGGTCGAAGTGGGGGAGCAGACCTTCGCGCTGCCGCTCGGCTGCGTCAACGAGATCTTCCACCTGGACCTGAAAAAGGCCAATGTGGTGGACGGCCAGCTCACCATCATAGTGCGGGATAAGGCGATCCCCCTGTTCTACCTGCACAAGTGGCTGATGCGCGGCGCCAGACGCCAGGGCAATCAGGAGTCGGGTCACGTGGTCATCGTCCAGATCGGGACCCAGCAGGTCGGCTTCGTGGTCGACAATCTCATCGGGCAGGAAGAGGTGGTGATCAAGCCGCTGGATAACCTGCTCCAGGGCACGCCGGGCATGGCGGGCGCCACCATCACCAGTGATGGCGGCATCGCGCTCATTCTCGATGTTCCCAGTCTGCTCAAGGCCTATGCGCGCAGACAATAATCCTTCGGGTCCAAGGAGTTAGAAAAATAACAATGGCAGTCAAGGTATTAGTCGTCGACGATTCGAGCTTCTTCCGCCGCCGGGTCAGCGAGATCATCAATCAGGATCCCCAGCTGACCGTCATCGACACGGCCCAGAACGGCCGTGAGGCGGTGGACAAGGCCATCGCCCTGCGCCCCGATGTCATCACCATGGACATAGAGATGCCCGTGCTCGATGGCATCAGTGCGGTGCGGGAGATCATGGCCAAGTGCCCCACCCCCATACTGATGTTCTCCTCCCTGACCCATGAGGGAGCCCGCTCCACCCTGGATGCCCTGGACGCCGGGGCCCTGGACTTTTTACCCAAGAAATTCGAAGACATCGCCCGTGACAAGGATGAGGCGGTGCGCCTGTTGCAGCAGCGGGTCAAGGAGATAGCCCGCAAGCGCTTCCTGATGTCCGCCCGCCCGCAACCGGTGGCGAGCGCCCCCGTCGCCAAGGCGGCGTCCGGGGCCGCCTCCCTGCGCGAGCGCCCCCTGCTGGCCGAACGACCCGCGCTGGCGGAGCGGCCTCAACCTGCCGCCAGCTTCAAGCGCAGCGGCAAGAGCTATCAGCTGGTGGCCATCGGCACCTCCACCGGCGGCCCGGTGGCGCTGCAAAACGTGCTGACCAAGCTGCCCCTGGATTTCCCCCATCCGATCCTGCTGATCCAGCACATGCCGGCCACCTTCACCGCCGCCTTTGCGGCTCGCCTCAATGGCCTGTGCCAGATCGGGGTCAAGGAGGCGCAGGATGGCGACGTGCTCAAGCCCGGTCACGCCTATCTGGCGCCGGGGGGCAAGCAGATGCTGCTGGAGGGACGCGGCGCCGGCGCCCGTCTTCGCATCATCGACGGCAACGACAAGGTCAACTACAAGCCCTGTGTCGACATCACCTTCGCCTCTGCCGCCAAGACCTATGGCGACAAGGTGCTGGCCATCGTGCTGACCGGCATGGGGGCCGATGGCCGTGACGGGGCTCGCCTGCTCAAGGAGCAGGGGGCCACCATCTGGGCTCAGGACGAGGCCTCCTGCGTGGTCTACGGCATGCCCCAGGCGGTCGCCAAGGCGGGGATCGCCTCCGAATCCCTGCCTCTGGACAGGGTCGCCCAGCGCATTCTGGTCGAGTTGGGCCGCTAGATGGGATGGCTCGGTCTCCTGCTGGCCCTGGTGGCCATCGCCCTCGCCCAGTGGTGGCATGGGGGCAGCTTGCAGACCCTGCTCGACGGTCCCGCCTTCCTCATCGTGGTGGGGGGGACCCTGGGGGCCGTCATATTGCAGACCCCGCGCCAATACCTGTTGCAGGCCTGTGCCCAGCTCGGCTGGGTGTTCAATCCCCCGGCCTGGGATCTGGCCCGCCAGGGGGAGCGGCTGCAACGCTGGGCCCAGCTGGCTCGCCAGCAGGGGCTGCTGGCCCTGGAGGAGTCGGCGGACGAGGAGACGGATCCCTTCACCCGCCAGGGGCTGGCCATGCTGGTGGACGGGGTGCCGGTGGAACAGATCCGCCAGCTGCTCGAGTCCGACATCGACCTCAGTCAGGAGCGCAACGAGCACGCGGCCAGGGTGTTCGAGGCCATGGGGGGCTATAGCCCGACCATCGGCATCATAGGGGCGGTGCTGGGCCTTATCCAGGCCATGTTCCACCTGGAGGATCCGGCGGCGCTCGGCGCCGGCATCGCGGTGGCCTTCGTGGCGACCATCTACGGGGTGGGCTTTGCCAACCTGATCTACCTGCCCCTGGGCAACAGGCTGCGCGCCTTTCATTACCACTATGGCCTCTATCAGGAGATGACCCTGGAGGGGCTGCTGGCCATCGCCCATGGCGACAACAGTCTGCAGCTGGAGCGGCGGCTCAAGAGTTACCTCAAGGGGGAGTGAGCATGCGCAGGCGCTATCGTCTTCACCTGAGGGGCCATGAACAGCTGGACCGCTGGCTGGTCTCCTATGCCGATTACATGACCCTGATCTTCGCCCTGTTCGTGGTGCTCTATTCGGTGGCCATGGTCGACAAGGACAAGTACCGGGCGGTGATCGAGGGGATGACCCAGGCGTTCGAGGGGCGTCCCCTGCAAGGGGAGGGGCTGCTGGAGCGGGAAGGCCCCGCCATCCTGCCCCCGGCAGGGGCCTCGGGCAAGCCCCTGCTCGCCGAGGCCGCCCAGGCCCAGGCGAGCGCCCTGGCCCCCATCTCTGGGGTTCCCATCGCCCAGGAGGGAGAGCCCCTGGCCGAGCTGGACGATCGATTGCGCAAGGCGCTGGCCCCCTTGCAGGATGCCGGTCTCATCGACATCAAGCGGGACGAGGAGTGGCTCAATATCGCCCTGGATTCGGCGCTGCTGTTCTCGAGCGGCAGCGCCTTCATGGGGCCCAATGCCTCGCCCCTGCTCAATAGCCTCTCAAGTATTCTCAAACCGGTCGATAACTATGTGAGGGTGAGGGGCTATACCGATAACCAGCAGATCCATAATGAGATTTTCAGCTCCAACTGGGCGCTGTCTGCGGCCAGGGCAGAGGCGGTGCTCGGCGCCCTCATTGTCGAGGGCGTGCGGCCGGAGCGGCTGGCTTTCGAGGCGTATGGCGAGTTTTCCCCCTTCGCCAGCAATGAAACCGAGGCCGGCAGGGCCAAGAATCGTCAGGTGGTGGTCGCCATCTCCCGCCTGCGCTGGGTGGCCCCGGTCACACCGGCCCCCGAGCCCGTCATGGCCAGGCGCGAAGCGGCGGCGCCTCGGCCGGACGCACAGGACATCAACGTCATTGCCTTACCGGGCGGCGGCATACGAATTACCACGAGACAGGATTAACACTGTGATTGTCTGGGCGGTTGCCAATCAAAAGGGTGGGGTAGGTAAAACCACCACAGTCGTCTCACTGGCCGGGATCCTCGCCCAGAAGGGGCAAAGGGTGTTGCTGATCGACACGGATCCCCATGCCTCCCTCACCTCCTATTTCGACTATGACTCGGATCGGCTCGAGGGGACCCTCTACGAGCTGTTCCAGGCGGTCAAGCCCAGCGCCGAGCTGGTCAACAAGGTGACCCTCAAGACCCGGTTCGACAACATCAGCCTGCTGCCGGCCTCCATCACCCTCGCCACCCTGGACAGGGTCATGGGCAACCGGGAGGGGATGGGATTGGTGCTCAAACGGGCGCTGCTGCGCATCCAGGACAGCTATGATTATGTGCTGATCGATTGTCCTCCCGTGCTCGGGGTCATGATGGTCAACGCCCTGGCCGCCTGCGATCGCATCCTGGTGCCGGTGCAGACCGAATTCCTGGCCCTGAAGGGGCTGGAGCGGATGATGAAGACCTTCGAGATCATGCAGCGTTCCAAGCGGGACAAGTTCCGCTTCACCGTGATCCCGACCATGTTTGACAAGCGGACCCGGGCCTCCCTGATGACGTTGCAGTCCATCAAGGAGCAGTATGGCGAGGCGGTGTGGAATGCCGTCATCCCCATCGACACCAAGTTTCGGGATGCCAGCCTGCAACACATGCCGCCCTCGATCTTTGCCCCCGGCAGCCGGGGTTGTTATGCCTATCAGACGTTATTGACCCACCTGGACGCCCTGGAGCGTAAACGGGTGCAGGAGGTGGTGGTATGAGTGAGATCACCCAGACCCGGGCGATGGATGACTATTTCCATTCCCTGCTGATCGATGATTTGTTGCAAGATGAGCTGCTGCAAGAGGAGGCGCCGCCCCTGGTCCCGGCCCGTCAGCCCCTGGCGATCCGCCAGCGTTCTGTCCCCTATGCGGAGGTGGAGCCCGAGCGCAGGGCCCAGCTGAGCGAGTTGCTGGCCCAGGTGAGCAAGGTGCGGGTCGACATGGATGCCCTGGGCCAGGAGCCGCAGCGCGACGCCTTCGCCCTGGCGAGCGAGGTCAGCCCAGTGCCGAGTGCGTTGGCGGCCGAGCCCGAACCCAGGGTGGAGATCGAGACCGAGACTGTGCTCCCCCAGGCGCAGGTCGAGGTGGCGGTGCCGCTCGCGCCTCCCGAGGTGCAGACCGCCAACCTTGAGGCCGCCGTCGTCGCCCCGGCGCCGGAGGCCTGGCAGAATATCGAGGTGGGCAACGAGTTTCAGGCCCTCTTCTTCGAGGTGGCCGGGGTCACCTTCGCCGTGCCCCTGATGGAGCTTGGCGGCATTCATCAACTGGGGGAGGTCAGCGCCCTGTTTGGTCAGCCCAAGTGGTATCGTGGCATCATGACCCAGCGGGAGCAGCAGATGAGCGTGGTGGACACCGCCCTCTGGGTGATGCCGGATCAGGAGCTCGAGGTGACCGATTATCAATATCTGATCATGCTGGGTGAGTCCAACTGGGGACTGGCCTGCCACCACCTGAAAGGGACCGAGCTGTTGCATCGGGATCAGGTCAAGTGGCGCCACCAGGAGGGCAAGCGCCCCTGGCTCGCCGGCATGGTCAAAGAGAAGATGTGTGCCCTGCTTCACGTCAGGGAGTTGCTGGTACTGCTGGCGCGGGGCGTCAATATCACGGGGCGCTGATCGCCACCCTTCGCCGGAACGAGACGTTTTCATACAAGGAACAAGACATGACAGAAAAGCGCAATATTGCCCAGAACCTGGCGGAAGACGAAGTGTTGCAGTGGGTCACCTTCCAGCTCGAGAACGAGACATATGGCATCAATGTGATGCAGGTGCAGGAGGTGTTGCGCTACACCGAGATAGCCCCTGTGCCCGGCGCGCCCGACTATGTGCTCGGCATCATCAACCTGCGCGGCAACGTGGTGACCGTCATCGACACCCGCTCCCGTTTCGGCCTGCCCGGCGGTGAGGTGAGCGAAAACTCCCGCATCGTCATCATAGAGGCGGAGAAGCAGGTGATCGGCATCATGGTCGACAGCGTGGCCGAGGTGGTTTACCTTCGTTCCTCCGAGATAGACGCGGCGCCCGCCGTGGGCACAGAGGAGAGCGCCAAGTTCATTCAGGGGGTCAGCAATCGCGATGGCCAACTGCTGATCCTGGTGGATCTCAACAAGCTGCTGTCAGACGAAGAGTGGGACGATATCGGCTCCCTCTAAGGCTGCGGCCAATGGATGAGGCCGGGTTTGCCCCTTTGCCGGGGCGATGCCGGCCCGTGCGCCGGGTTGAACCTGGCGCGAGCAGACGAGGATGACAGATTGATAGTTGAAGCGATTGCCTTGGGGTTGTCCCTGCTGGCGCTGGGGGTGGCACTGGCCGGATGGCGCCAGGCGCGCCGGGCCGGGCAGGAGTCCGAGGCGAAGGCGGCGGCCCTGCAGGGGCAGCTCGAGAGTCTGCGCAAGCAGATGATGGAGCTGCACAGCGGGGCCATCGGCATGGGCCAGCGACTGCAAGGGGTCGAGACCCTGGCGCAGCAGCTGGGGGATCGCCAGCAGGAGCTGACCCTGCAGGATCCGGATCGCCGGCTCTACAGCCGCGCCGCCAAGATGGTGGAGCTGGGAGCGGATCTGGACGAGGTGATGAACGAGTGCGAACTGCCGAAGGCGGAAGCCGAGTTGTTGATCTCATTGCGAAAGGGTCGACCCTGATCCCCGGGAAGGCTGCGGCCTTCCCGTTGCATTTCCCTCCCATGACCCCTTGGCCGGCGCTTGCCGGCAACGGACGAGCCCGCAGCGGGATCTCTCCCACAAAACCGACGCCGGCTGCCCATCTTTGAAAAGACCCATTCCAATACTGTGTTAAGATGCAGGCCGCTCCTTTTTCATCTGAACCCGTCCCCATGCTGCTTGACGTTCACAATCTGAGCTGCGTGCGTGAAGATCGCACCCTGTTTGAGCACCTCTCCTTCTCCGTCTCCCCCGGCGATCTGCTGCAAATCGAGGGCCCGAACGGGGTGGGCAAGACCAGCCTGCTGCGTCTGCTCATCGGCCTCTCCCAGCCCTTTGCCGGCGAGGTACGCTGGAATGGCGAGAACATTCGCCATTGCCGCGACGACTACCATGACCAGTTGCTCTACCTGGGCCATCAGCCCGGGGTCAAGGGGGGACTCACCCCCCTCGAGAACCTCGGTTTCTACCAGAAGCTGCATCAGAGCGATGCCGATGGCGCGGATCTGTGGCAGATCCTGGCCCGGGTCGGGCTGGCCGGCTTCGAGGATTACCCCAGCGCCCAGCTCTCGGCGGGGCAGCAGCGGCGCGTGGCCCTGGCCCGGCTCTGGCTGAGCGAGCGTCCGGCACTCTGGGTGCTCGATGAACCCTTCACCGCCATCGACAAGCAGGGGGTCAAGGTGCTGGAGCGGCTGATGCTGGACCATGCCGATCGCGGCGGCATGGTGGTGCTCACCACCCACCAGGAGATGAGCCTGATGCAGGGGCGGATCAAGAGCCTCTCCCTCGCGTCTCGCCCCATGGAGGCCGCATGCTGAACGCCGTGCTGACCCTGATCCGGCGCGAGCTGCTGATGGCGTTTCGCCAGCGGGCCGACATCCTCAATCCGCTCTGGTTCTTCCTCATCGTCATCACCCTCTTCCCCCTGGGGATAGGCCCAGAGCCCCAGCTGCTGGCGCGCATCGCCCCCGGCATCATCTGGGTGGCGGCCCTGCTGGCGGCCATGCTCTCCCTGGAGCGGCTGTTTCGGGATGATTTTGCCGACGGCGCCCTGGAGCAGATGATGCTGATGCCCCATCCCCTGGGCCTACTGGCCCTGGCCAAGGTGACGGCCCACTGGCTGCTGACCGGGCTGCCCTTGCTGCTCATCTCGCCCCTCATCGCCGTGCTGCTCTCCCTGGACCTGAACACCTGGCTCGCCATGGCGGCGACCCTGGCCCTGGGCACCCCCATCCTCAGCCTGCTGGGGTCGATTGGCGTGGCCCTGACGGTGGCCCTGCGCAAGGGGGGCGTGCTGCTCAGCCTGCTCATACTGCCGCTCTATATCCCTGTGCTCATCTTCGCCACCTCGGCCATCGAGGCGGCGAGCATGGGATTGCCCTACAGCGGCCAGCTCGCCATCCTGGGGGCCATGCTGGCGGGGGCTCTGACCATGACCCCGTTCGCGGTCTCGGCGGCGCTGCGGGTGAGTGTGAACTGACGAGGGTGAGGAAATATTGACCGCCTTCACCGACCCTGTTCACCCTGGGTTGGCATTGGTCGGGGATAATGCGCGCGCCTGCCCGGCCCGACGCCGCCCTTTGCGGGCCAATAGGTTGCGATGGATCAAGGAGAGTGCCGCTTATTTCTTTCGGGGTATTTGCACGCCGGGAGCAGTGAGTAAGGTAGGCGGCGCCGACGATATCAATAACAGAAAGGTTTTGTGAGCTATGTGGAAATGGTTGCACCCCTATGCCAAACCGGAGCAGGCCTATCGCCTGGCGGGCCGGCTACTGCCCTGGTTTGCCGTGATCAGCCTGCTCGCCTTCATCATAGGCACCGTCTGGGGGCTGGCCTTCGCCCCCGCCGACTACCAGCAGGGTGACTCCTTCCGGATCATCTATCTCCATGTGCCCGCCGCCATTCTCTCCATGGGGGCCTACTCCACCATGGCCATCGCCGCCTTCATCGGCATGGTGTGGCAACTGCGCATGGCGGACATGACGGTGGCCGCCATCGCCCCGGTCGGCGCCGTGTTCACCTTCATCGCCCTGCTCACCGGCGCCGCCTGGGGCAAGCCCATGTGGGGCGCCTGGTGGGTATGGGATGCCAGGCTCACCTCCGAGCTCATTCTGCTGTTTCTCTACCTGGGGGTCATCGCCCTCTACAACGCCTTCAGCGACAAGGTGGTGGCGGGCCGCGCCGCCGGTATCCTGGCCCTGGTCGGCGTCATCAATCTGCCCATCATCCACTACTCGGTGGAGTGGTGGAACACCCTGCATCAGGGCGCCAGCATCACCAAGCTGGCCAAGCCCTCCATCGCCCCCAGCATGCTCTGGCCCCTGCTGGTGATGATAGTGGCGTTCGCCACCTTCCTCGGCGCCCTGACCCTGATGCGTTTTCGCAACGAATTGATCATGCGCGAGTGGCACAGACCCTGGGTCAAGGCCCTGGCCGAGCGGGAGCAATGACATGCACTTCTCTTCTTTGAGCGATTTTCTGGCCATGGGCGGTTACGGCTTCTATGTCTGGCTCTCCTTCGGCCTCTCCTGGCTCAGCCTCATCGGCATCATAGTGAGCACGCGCCTCAAGCGGCGCAGCCTGCTGGAGGAGCTGCGCAACAAGCAGGCTCGCGAGTCCCGCCGTCAGGCGGCCCGGCAGATGGAGAATACCCTGTGAGCCTCCCGGCCTCTTTCCCCGCCTCATCTTCGACGGAGATCCTGATATGAACCCGCGCCGCAAGAAGCGTCTGACCATCATACTGGCCATCAGCACCGGCGTTGCCGCCGCCATCGGCCTGATGCTCTATGCCCTGAGCCAGAACATAGACCTCTTCTACACCCCGGGGGAGCTGGTGCAGGGCAAGGGGCCCGACAAGGTCAAACCCGAGGAGGGCCAGCGGCTGCGCATCGGCGGCATGGTGGTGCCGGGCTCGGTCAAGCGGGACGCCCAGAGCCTGCGGGTCGCCTTCGATCTCATCGACGCCAGCGGCGAGCGGGTCACCGTCACCTATGACGGCATACTGCCGGATCTGTTTCGCGAGGGGCAGGGCATAGTGGCCCAGGGCACCCTGGAGGATGCCAGGACGGTGGCGGCGTTTGAGGTGCTCGCCAAGCACGACGAGAACTATATGCCGCCGGAAGTGGCCGATGCCCTCAAGGGGATGCAGCACTACAAGCCGGAATACACAGAGGCGCAGTTGCAGGGGAGCAAGTCATGATCCCGTCGGCCCAGTGTTCACCTCGTTTCACCCTGCCATCGAAAGGAAATAGTCAATGATCCCGGAACTGGGTCAGTTCTCCCTGATCCTGGCCTTCGCCACCTCGCTGCTGCTCGGCAGCTACCCCTTGATCGGCGCCAAGTGGGGACGCATTGGCATGATGCAGGCGGCCCGTCCGCTCGCCTATGCCCAGTTCCTGCTGCTGCTGCTCTCCTTCCTCTGCCTGACCTGGGCCTTCATCGACAACGACTTCACAGTGCAGTATGTGGCCACCAACTCCAACAGCCTGCTGCCGCTGCAATACCGGATTTCGGCGGTGTGGGGTGCCCATGAGGGCTCATTGCTGCTCTGGGTGCTAACCCTGGGGGGCTGGACCGCGGCGGTGGCCCTGTTCAGCCGTAGCCTGCCGCTCGATGCGGTGGCGCGGGTGCTGGGGGTGCTCGGTCTCATCGCGGTGGGCTTCACCGCCTTCGTGCTGTTCACTTCGGATCCCTTCACCCGCACCCTGCCGTACTTCCCGGTGGATGGCCGTGACCTCAACCCCCTGTTGCAGGATCCGGGTCTCATCTTCCATCCCCCCATGCTCTACATGGGCTATGTGGGCTTCTCGGTGGCCTTCGCCTTTGCCATCGCCTCTCTGATGACGGGGCGTCTGGACGCCACCTGGGCGCGCTGGTCCCGCCCCTGGACCATGGCGGCCTGGGTCTTCCTGACCCTGGGAATCGTGCTCGGCTCCTGGTGGGCCTATTACGAGCTCGGCTGGGGTGGCTGGTGGTTCTGGGATCCGGTGGAAAATGCCTCCTTCATGCCCTGGCTGGCGGGCACAGCCCTGCTGCATTCGCTCGCGGTCAGCGAGAAGCGGGCCACCTTCAAGGCCTGGACAGTGCTGCTGGCGCTCTCGGCATTTTCCCTGAGCCTGCTCGGTACCTTCCTGGTGCGCTCCGGGGTGCTGGTCTCGGTCCATGCGTTTGCCTCGGACCCGACCCGGGGCCTCTTCATCCTGGGCTTCCTGCTGGCGGTGATAGGCAGCTCCTTGCTGCTGTTTGCCTTCAAGGGTTCCCAGGTCAAGAGCCACGGCAAGCACGAGCTGTGGAGCAGGGAGACCCTGCTCCTTGGCAACAACGTCCTGCTGGTGGCGGGCCTGCTCGCCGTGCTGCTGGGCACCCTGCTGCCCCTGGTGCACAAGGAGCTGGGGCTTGGCAGCATCTCCATCGGTACCCCCTTCTTCAACCACATCTACAGCTGGCTCATCATCCCGTTTGCCGCCCTGCTGGGGCTGGGGCCCCTGTTCCGCTGGCGCCGTCAGGCCCTGGGGGAGCTCAAGGGCAAGGTGATCCTCGCCCTGGTGCTGAGTCTGGCCACCGCCCTGCTGCTGCCCTGGCTCTTCGCCGAGGCGTTCAAGCCCTGGGCCGCGCTCGGTATCGGTCTTGGCACCTGGATCATCATCACCAGCCTGCAGGAGACCTGGGTGCGGGCCACCCACAAGCACGGCTTCGCCACCGGGGTGCGCCGCCTTGGCAACAGCCACTGGGCCATGATCCTGGGGCACGTGGGGCTGGCGGTCAGCATCATAGGCATCGCCTGCACCCAGAACTACAGC
The DNA here is from genome assembly GCF_000819765.1 of Aeromonas bivalvium. GTDB lineage: Bacteria > Pseudomonadota > Gammaproteobacteria > Enterobacterales > Aeromonadaceae > Aeromonas > Aeromonas bivalvium. The sequence continues at coordinate 11,380 of NZ_CDBT01000009.1, read as the reverse complement.
ATCGAGAAGGACCTGCGCATGCAGGCCGGCGATCGGGTGCACTTCGCCGATTACGAGTTCGTCTTCGCCGGCATCCAGGAGAAGAACGGCCCCAACTACGAAGGCTTCAAGGGCATATTGGAGGTCCATCGCGGCGGCAAGCAGGTGGCCCTGCTCAAGCCGGAGAAGCGCAACTATATCGTCAGTCGCATGCCGATGACGGAGGCGGCCATCGATGCCGGCTTCACCCGGGATCTCTATGCGGCGCTGGGGGAACCCCTGGATAACGGAGCCTGGGCGGTCCGCATCTACTACAAGCCGTTCGTGCGCTGGATCTGGTTTGGCGGCGTCTTCATGGCCATCGGCGGCGTGCTCGCCATGCTGGACAAGCGCTATCGTTTCGGCCGTCGCGAGGAGGAGGCCAAGCCATGAGCAAGAAGACCTGGTTGTTTCTGATCCCCTTCATCATCTTCATGCTGGGTGCCCTGTTTCTGTTCAAGGGTCTCTATTCCGACCCCCGCAAGCTCGAGTCGGTGATGGTCGGCAAGGAGGTCCCCCTGTTCACCCTGCAGGACCTGCAGGATCTCAACAAGCAGCATGACAGCAAGCTGTTCAAGGGGCGCCCCATGCTGCTCAACGTCTGGGCCACCTGGTGTCCCACCTGTTACGCCGAGCACACCTATCTCAAGGAGCTGGCGGGGCAGGGGGTGGCCATCGTCGGCATGAACTACAAGGACGAGCGCGACAAGGCCCTGAAATGGCTCGCCGAGCTGGGGGACCCCTATCAGGTCAACCTCTACGATCCGGACGGCATGCTGGGGCTGGATCTCGGGGTCTACGGCGCCCCCGAGACCTTCTTCATCGACTCCCGGGGCATCATTCGCTATCGCCACGTGGGGGACGTGAACGCCCAGGTGTGGCAGTCCACCCTCAAGCCCATCTATGAGGCGATGAAATGATGCGACGATCCACCCTTACTCGCCTGCTGCTGACCCTGGCGCTGCTCACCCCTGCCTTGAGCCTGGCGGCCATCGACGTCTACCAGTTCGACAATGAACAGCAGGAGCAGACCTTTCGCGAGCTGACCCGCGAGCTGCGCTGCCCCAAGTGTCAGAATCAGGACATCGCCGACTCCAATGCGGGGCTGGCCAAGGATCTGCGGGACAAGACCTACCAGATGGTGCATCAGGGCAAGGAGAAGCAGGAGGTCATCGATTACATGGTGGCGCGCTACGGCAACTTCATCCTCTATGACCCGCCCATGATGGCCTCCACCCTGATCCTCTGGCTGGGTCCGCTCGGCGTGATAGTGATCGGCCTCGGGGTGATGCTGGCACGGGCCCGCAAGGTGCCCAGGGCCAGACAGGCCGCCCCGCAAGGATTGAATGAGGAGGAGCGCAACCGTCTGGCGGCGCTGCTCAAAGAGGAAGAGAAACCATGATCGCATTCTGGATTGCCATCATTGCCCTGCTGGCACTGGTGAGCCTGACCCTGGCCCTGCCGCTGCTGCAAACGAGCAGCCATCACACCATCAGCCGCTCCGACCTCAACAAGGCGCTCTATCGCCAGCGGGTGCTGGAAATTGGCGAGGAGCGGGAGCAGGGGATCCTGGCCGAGGAGGGAGAATCCCTGGTGGAGCTGCAGCGCAGCCTGCTCGACGACATCCCGGATGTGGAGCAGACCGCCCGCGCCGGGCGCAGCCTGCTCTGGATCCCCGGCGTTCTGGTATTGGTGGTGGTGAGCCTCGGGCTCTACGCCAAGCTCGGCGCCTGGCAGGAGGTGCAGCACTGGCAGTCGGTCAGTGCCCGCCTGCCCGAGCTCAGCAACCGCATCCTGATCGAGCGGGACAGCGAGGTGACCGAGCAGGATCTGCAGGAGTTCATGCTGGGGCTGCGTACCCGGCTGGCCGAGGAGCCGGGTGACTACCGCGGCTGGCTGTTGCTGGGGCGTCTGGCCCTGGATGGCAATGATCCCGACACGGCCCTCAGTGCCCTCGAGCGCGCCTACAAGATGGCGCCGGACAAACACCTGGTGACGGTACCCTATGCCCAGGCGCTGATGATGAGCGGCGACGAGGCCAAGGCCGATACCCTGTTGCAGCAGGCCATCGCCAGCGACCCCCAGGATCTGGAGGCGCGCTCCACCTATGCCTTCATGGCGCTGCAAAAAGAGGACTTCGAGACGGCCATCGCCCGCTGGCAGGCCATGCTGCCTCTGATGGAGAAGGGATCGAACCGCGAGGTGATGATCCAGCGCTCCATCGAGTATGCGCAGCAGCAGCTGGCCAAGCGTGCGCCGAGTGCGACTCGCGCTCAGGATGAAGCGGCACCGGCGGTGAAACCGGGGGAGTTTCCCCTCCATATCACACTGGCGCCCGGCATCCAGATGCCCAAGGATCCCTATCTGTTCGTGTTTGCCGTGGTGCCCAATGGCTCACCCATGCCGATCGCGGTCAAACGCATTCAGGATCCTAGGCTGCCGCTCACCCTCTCCCTCGGGGATGGGGATGCCATGATCGAAGGCAGCAAGCTGGGGGCCAATCCTGAGCTGCAGTTCAAGGCGCGGCTCTCCGAGGGGGGCAATGTCATGAACCGGGAGGGGGCCTTCGAAGGCTTATCGACCCCGGTATCAACAGCGACAATTCCGACAGTGCCGATTGACATCCGTATCGATCGCGCCCTCTAATAGTCATCTTTGCTCGGCCCCCATGGGGCCGAGCCGCTTATAATCATCACACTGTCCAAAGTGATTTTCTCAAGGTAAATCAGTATGCCAATACGATTTGGAGCCTGGATCCTGGCACTGCTGCTCGGTGGCTGTGCCGGCGGCCCTCCCAAACCGGGTCCGAAGAGCCTGGATCTGGGGCTCAGCAACCACAGCGCCCCCGGGGCAACCAGCACGGCCGATGATCCCCAGGATCCCTTCCAGGGCGTCAACCGCGCCATGTGGGCGGTCAACTTCGACGTGCTGGAGCCCTATGTCGCCCGTCCCGTGATCCACAGCTATGCGGACTATGTGCCGGACAGCGTCAAGGAGGGGGTAGACAACTTCGTCAACAACTTCGATGAGCCGAGCAGCATGGTCAACCACCTGATCAGTGGCGATCTGTCCGGTGCCGGCAACAACCTGGGCCGTTTCACTCTCAACACCACCCTGGGTCTGCTCGGCATCTTCGACGTGGCAAAGCACCTGGGGCTGGAGCGCAACATGCTGGAGATGAGCACCCTTATCGGCCGTGCCGACATCGGGGAGGGGGGCTATCTGATGTTCCCCGTCTATGGTCCCACCACCACCCGTGACTTGATTGGTGACACCATCGACACCCTCTACTTCCCCTATGCCCTGCTGACCTTCCCGATGAAGGTGGTGCACTGGGCCCTGGACGGAGTGGGGACTCGCTCCAAGCTCATCGATCAGGAGCGGGTGGTGGACAACTCCCTCGACCCCTACGCCTTCACCAAGGGCCTCTATCTGCAATACGATCAGAGCAAGATCGAGGGGCGTAACGTGCCGTTTGGCGATGGTGCCAGACCCCAGACCGGCCGTCAGGACGAGGGCAATCTGGATGAGTATCTGGACGAGATCGACCAGTGATTATCCCCTTCATCCTGAAATAGAAAGAGGCGCCCGTGGGCGCCTCTTTCAGCTTAGGGTGCCGGCCTGCCATAACAAAACACCCCGCAGTGCGGGGTGTTGTCAGCAAGACTCGGCGACTCAGGCAGCCAGGTTCTTGGCCACGAATTCCCAGTTGACCAGGGCCCAGAAGGTTTCCATGTACTTGGGACGCAGGTTGCGGAAATCGATGTAGTAGGCGTGCTCCCACAGGTCGACGGTCAGCAGCGGCGTGGTACCGGCTTCGGTCAGCGGGCAGCCGGCGTTGGAGGTGTTGACGATGGCCAGGGAGCCGTCGGCTTTCTTCACCAACCAGGTCCAGCTGGAACCGAAGTTGCCGATGGCAGACTTGGTGAACGCATCCTTGAATTCGGCGAAGGAGCCGAATTGCTTGGCGATGGCGTCGGCCAGGGCGCCAGTCGGCTCGTTGCCACCGTTCGGGGAGAGGCAGTGCCAGTAGAAGGTGTGGTTCCAGATCTGGGCGGCGTTGTTGAAGATGCCGCCAGTGGAGGTCTTGATGATCTCTTCCAGAGACTTGCCTTCAAACTCGGTACCCGGCACCAGGTTGTTCAGGTTGACCACATAGGTGTTGTGGTGCTTGCCGTGGTGGTATTCCAGGGTTTCCTGGGAGATGTGCGGTTCCAGAGCATTGATTGCGTAGGGCAGAGCGGGAAGTTCGAAAGCCATTTTCTACTCTCCATTGGCTGGCCGTGCGAAAGCGACGGTTGCAAGACATTGCATCGGCTTTTCTCAGGCGAAAAGCATCATTTTACGTAATTGGGCAAGCGTCCTCGCATGGCCAGGACGGGCGCCCAATGGGCCGAACGATTGTAACAGCATCAAAGATGGCGTCACAACTCTTGATTCTTGCCATGATCGAGATCAAATCGCCTGGTATTGAGGGAGAGATAAACAGCGGCTTTGCGGTTTGCCGGTTTGTGGTCGGCGGACTTTGCAGTAGAATGAGCGCCGAAATCGCTCTAGTGAGGCACCTATGGAAACTATTGAAAAGATTAAACAGCAGCTGGCCGAGAACCCCATCATTCTCTACATGAAAGGGTCCCCCAAGCTTCCGAGCTGCGGTTTCTCTGCCCAGGCCTCCCAGGCCATGATGTCCTGCGGCGAGCCGTTCGCCTATGTGGACATCTTGCAGAACCCGGACATCCGCGCCGAGCTGCCCAAGTTTGCCAATTGGCCCACCTTCCCCCAGCTGTGGGTCGAAGGCGAGCTGGTCGGCGGCTGTGACATCATGATCGAGATGTTCCAGGCGGGCGAGCTGCAGACCCTGATCAAGGAAGTGGCGGCGAAGCACAAGCAGGACGACGCGGCCGAATAAGGGAGACGCTCCCTGGCGCGGCCGTCAGGCGGCGCAGTTTGCCAGCATAAAAAAGGAGGGGAGCCAGTGGCTCCCCTCCTTTTTTGCGGCTGTTGCTGCGCCCTGGGCTCAGCCTCAGGCGATGCGCTCCAGGCGGGCCATATAGAAGCCGTCGAAGCCGGTCTGGCTCGGGCTGACGTTATGGTCATCCAGCAGGCGGAAGTGCTCGTTGGCGGCCAGGAACTTGTCTACCTGCTGACGGTTTTCCGCCGGCAGTATGGAGCAGGTGGCATAGACCAGCATGCCGCCGACCTTGGTCATCTGGCTGTAGCGTTGCAGAATCTCTTCTTGCAGCGCCATCAGCACGGGCAGACGCTCGGCGGTGTCGCGCCACTTGGCGTCCGGGTTGCGCTTGAGCACGCCCAGGCCTGAGCAGGGCACGTCCAGCAGCACCCGATCCGCACTCTCTTTCAGGCGCTTGACCGTCTTGCTGCTGGTGATGACCCGGGTCTCCACGTTGTGGGCACCGGCGCGGCGGGCGCGCTGCTTGAGGTTCTCCAGTTTCCACTCTTCCACGTCCATGGCGAGCAGGCGACCCTTGCCCTCCATCAGGGCGCTGATGTGCAGCGTCTTGCCGCCGGCACCGGCGCAGGCGTCGATGACCCGCATCCCGGGCTTGACGTCGAGGGCCGCGGCCACCAGCTGGGAGCCGGCATCCTGCTGCTCGAACCAGCCATCGGCGAAGGCCTTGGTACGAAACAGGGCGGCGTCAGAGGTGACCTGCAGGGCGGAGGCTACCCCCTCGACCGGGATGGTGCTGACCTGCTCCTTGGCCAGGGCGGCTTGCAGTTGCTCCCGGGTGCACTTGAGGGTATTGACCCTCAGGTAGCGCTTGGGCATCCAGGCGAGGGCGGCGCGCTCGGCGGGCCAGCTCTCTCCCAGCTGCTCGCTGCCCAGCTTCTCCAGCCAGCTGGGGCAACCATCCATCAGCACAGGATTCTTCTTGGCCTCGGTCAGACGGCGACGAAATGCCTCTTCATTGAAGCGATCCAGACTGGGGTGGTTGGGCATACTAATCTTGTGAAACGCATGCCAGGCCAGCAGCAGCGGCCAGACGTTCTTCGCCGCCTGCCGCACCTGAATGCCGGACAGGTTGCAGTAGAGGCTGAGGCGACGCAGCAGATCGCCGGTGACCAGGGCAATCCTTGCCTGTTCTTGGGGTTTGAGTTCGATGCCGGAAAAATGACGGGCGTAGGCTCTGTCCAGGGTGAGTCCCTGAGTCAGAACGTCGTCAAGAATGGCATCAACCAGATCCCCGAAACGGGGCAACAGTGGGGACTTGAGCATGAGATTAACCTTGGCCGAAGAAATCCGCGCAATGATAGGGGTTAGACCAGATTGGCGCAACCGCGGTGCTTGCCGCCCCCCCGATAAACGGCCATGATCCCGTTATTTGTCGGCGCAACCGCCTTTTGCGACCGCCCATGGCACAGACGATAAGGATATCCAGATGATGTCGATGCGAATGCTTCTGTTATGCATGCCCCTGCTCGGTGGGCAGGCCTGGGCCCAGTCGACGCCCCATTGGAATACCCTGGCGGCCAGAGGTCAGGAGGACGCCGGCGTGCAGGTACGGGCCCGGGCCTTTCGCCAGGTTGACGAGATCGGCGGTCAGCTGACGGCGCTGGCCGATGGCGTCCGCACCCTGATGCTGCCTCTGCCGGAGGGGGGAGAGGTCGGTTTCACCCTGACGGCCAATGATCTGCTGCCGGCGGCGCTGGCGGCCAAGTATCCCGAGATCCTCACCTTCAGCGGCCAGAGCCTGCAGGATGGGCGCGATACCGGTCGCTTCGAGCTGGGCCCCCTCGGCTTTCACGGCATGTTCCGGCACCAGGGCCGGCTCATCTTCGTCGACCCCCTGGCCGATGGAGCTGGCTATGTGGTGTACGATCAGCGCGATGCCCTGACCCCGCTGGATCAGCAGGCCGACGAGGTGCTGGGCCAGCCCCTGGCCGCCGCCCGGGCCGTGCTGGTGAGCGGCAACGAGCGCAGGCGCTATGCCATCGCCATCTCGGCCACGGGGGAGTACACCCAGTATCACAATGGCACCAAGGCTGGCGCCCTGGCGGCCATCGCTACCCTGCTCAATCGGGTCAACGAGGTCTATCAGCGGGATCTGGGGGTGAACTTCCAGCTCATCCCCAACAACGACCTCATCATCTATACGGATCCCGCCACCGACCCCTTCAGCAATGACAGCAGCGACATGACCAAGAACCAGAGCGTGCAGGCGGGGGCCCTGGGGGGCACTGCGTTCGATATCGGCCATGTGCTCAACACAGGGGGAGGGGGCCTGGCCGTGGTGGGCAGCCTGTGCCTCTCCAACTTCAAATCCCAGGGGGTGACGGGGTCCTCGGCTCCCGTGGGGGACGCCTTCTTCATCGACTATGTCTCCCACGAGCTCGGCCATCAGCTGGGGGCAGAGCACACCTTCAACGGCACCACGGCGGATTGCGGCAGTGGCAGCCGCAGCGCCAGCCAGGCCTGGGAGCCGGGCAGCGGCAGCTCCATCATGGGCTATGCCGGCCTGTGCGGGGAGGAAAACCTGGGCAGTCGCAGCCTGGCCTATTTCCACAGCAAGTCCATCGAGCAGATGCGGGTCCACATGGCCCGTTACCCCAACTGCGGCACGGGGGAGGCGCTGAGCAACAATGCGCCCCAGGTGGCGGCGGGCAAGGATTACGTGATCCCGGCCAACACCCCCTTCCTGCTCAGCGGCGGCGGCTCGGATCTCGATGGCGACAGCCTGAACTACAACTGGGAGCAGATCGATCTGGGCACCGCCTCCAGCAGCCTGGCCACCATGGTCGATGACGGCAGCCGTCCCATCTTCCCCTTCGTGGCGCCCGGCACCTCGAGCCAGCGGATCCTGCCCAGCCTGAGTTCCCTGCAAAGCGGCACCCTGGCCAAGGGGGAAGCCTGGCCGACCACCAACCGCACGTTGAACTTTCGCCTGACGGCCCGCGACGGCAAGGGTGGGGTCGTCAGCGACGAGATGCAGGTGCAGGTGGTCAACACAGGCTCCAGCTTCAGGCTGACCGCCCCCCTGGACGGCACCCTGGCGGAGCAGCAGTCCCTGGCCATCGCCTGGCAGGTGGCGGGCAGCCAGCTTGCCCCCATCTCCTGCGGCAAGGTGGACGTGGCGCTGAGCGCCAACGATGGCCAATCCTGGAGCCTGCTGGCGAGCGGGATCGCCAACAGCGGCGCCGCCACTCTGCTGCTGCCGACCCTGCCCGCCTCGGATCAGGGCCGACTGAAGCTGAGTTGTAGCGACAACATCTTCTTCTCCATGAGCCCCAGACTGAGGCTGGCGGGCAGCGGCAGCACCATAGGCAGCGTCAGCCAGCCGGTCACGCCGACGGCGCCCGACGTCGACTCGAGCGAGGAGGGAGGTGGCGGTGGCGGCAGTCCCGGCCCCTGGCTGTTGCTGCTGCTCGCCCTGGGGGGCGCCAGCCGGCGTTGGGGGGCCCGATGAAGGCCCTCTGGCCCCTGGGGCTCCTCCTGCTCGCCGGTTGCCAGGCCGATGCCAGCTCCCAGGGGGTTCCCCAGCCCGATGCGGCTTTGCCTGGCACAGTGGTACCGGATCTGGCCCAGGCACTGGACGAGCACCTGGCGCGGGGCGATCACCGCCTCATCATACGGGCCGGGCGTGGCCAGATGGCGCCGGGCATCGCGGCCGAGCAGCAGCAGGCCGCCAAGGCCCGCTGCGGCACACGCTATCTGACGGGGCTGGTGGACATGGTCAGGCCTGGGGAAGAGGCCAGGCAACAGGCGCTGACCGAGTTCGCCGCCGAGTACAATCGTCAGATGCTCGGCCACTGTCCTTCCGATGAGGAGAAATAAGGCGGCCATGGCGCGCCGCTGGAGAAAAGAGGCCAGCGGCCAGGTATTTGTCCTCCCGATGAGGGAGGCCGTCAGGCAAGGCAGCAGCAGAGGGGAGGCCATGGGCCTCCCCTCGCAGTTGAGGCTTGTGGCGAGGGCGGGCTCGTCGCACAATGCCAGCCAGAACATGCCCGTCGCCATGGGACGGGGAATGGGAAAATAAAGAAGGAAAAACAAGATGATGGATGTTGCCGATCTGCGCCGTGAATACATCAAGGGGGGGCTGCACCGGGCGGATCTGCCCGCCGAGCCTCTGGTCCTGTTCGAGAAGTGGCTGGGGCAGGCCTGCGAGGCCAGGCTCTCCGATCCCACCGCCATGGTGGTGGCGACCGTCGATGGCGAGGGGCAGCCCTGGCAGCGCACCGTGCTGCTCAAGCACTTCGACGATGCCGGCATGCTGTTTTACACCAACATGGGCAGCCGCAAGGCGAGCCAGCTGGCGGGCAATCCCCGCATCAGCCTGCTCTTCCCCTGGCACATGCTCGACAGACAGGTGCATGTGACGGGCCGGGTGGAGAAGCTCGGCTCCCTCGAGGTGATGCGCTATTTCCACAGCCGTCCCAAGGATAGCCAGATAGCGGCCTGGGTCTCCCAGCAATCCTCCCGCATCAGTGCCCGAGGCGTGCTGGAGGCCAAGTTTCTCGAGCTCAAGCAGAAGTTTGCCAATGGCGAGGTGCCGCTGCCGAGCTTCTGGGGCGGCTACCGGGTGGTGATCGACACGGTGGAGTTCTGGCAGGGGGGCGAGCACAGGCTCCATGACCGCTTCCTCTATCGGCGGGAAGGGGCAGGCTGGCAGATAGACAGACTGGCGCCCTGAGGCCAAGTGACCGCTCACAAGGCTGCCGCCTGGCCGAGGCGCTCTCCCCTGGGTCTGCTGATCGATGGCGAGCTGCTTGCACCCCACTGGTTGCCGGTGCTGGCCCGTTGGCGTCAGGCTGGCCATGGCTGGTGGCTGCTGGATCACCCAGGCAGAGGGGGTCCAGGTGCCCAAGGCGCCATCCCCCCTGGCTGTGAGCCAGATGGCTGGCTCGAGGCCAGCCAGCTCTTGGCCGACTGGTTGACCCCGGCCCCCGACTCTTTGGGGGCTGAGCTGCCGAATCGGCAGATCCTGCTGAGCGGTTCTCTCTCCTTGCAGGTGCTGGCCCGGGAACTGGGGTTGCTGACCCTGGGGCCGTGCGGTGGGGATCAGGATCTGGCCCCTGGCGATCCCCTGGGGCCAGCCTTGACCCGGCTGCTGGCCAAGCACCTGACCATCCCTGCCCTGAGCGAAGTGAGTGCTCCGCTCACGCCGCCCTTGAATGAAGTCACCACCTCGCCCCCGTCACCCCCGAGCCTTGCCTCGTCAGCTTGCTTGACGCTGCGCCCCCTGCAGCCCGGGGACGACACCTGGATCCGCCGCTACTGCCGGGACGGCGCCCTGAGCCGTTATACCCTCAATATCCCCCACCCCTACCCGGATGAGGGGGCCCTGGACTGGCTGCGCCTGTGCTGGCGCAGGCAGGCCCTGGGGCAGGGCTGGAGCTGGGCCATCACCCAAGATGACGAAGGGGCAGAGGAGGCGGTGGGTACCCTCTCCCTGGGCCGGGATGGCAGCCTGGCCTGGTGGGTGGGGCTGCCCTGGCAAAATAGGGGTCTGGCGACCCGGGCCGCCAGACTGGTGCGCGACTTTGCCTTTGGGCGCGCCCACTTGCCCGAGATCAACGCCTGCCACATGACGGCCAATCTGGCCTCGGGCCGGGTGATGGCCAAGCTGGGCATGGTGGATCTGGGGGTGAGCGCCCTGGCGTCTCGTCCCGATTGCCTGGTGCGCCACTGGCGGCTGGCCGCCCCCGGGGACGAAAGATGAGGCGCGGCGCCCATGACACTCAATCGTTTTCCTGGGGCGAGGCTCCCATTTCTCGACAAAGCCGTGCCGGCGCCGCGGCGGTTATATGGAATAATGGCGGCAAGTTGTATCAGGAGTCTGTCTTATGCTGAGAACCGAGCGCCCCGGCGACATGCTGCCGGTCTATGAACTGGTGAGTGCCGCCTTTGGCCGTCATGATGAGGCCGAACTGGTCAATCGCCTGCGCGAGTGTGGCGCCGCCGTGGTGACCCAGGTGGAGGAGGAGGACTATGAGTTCATGGGCCACCTGCTGCTCAGTCCCGTCACCATCAATGGACAGGAGGGACCCTGGCTTGGCCTGGCCCCGGTCGCGGTTCACCCCGATTGGCAGGGCCAGGGCATAGGCTCTGAGCTTATCCGCGAGGGGCTGGACACGGCGCTGGAGATGGACTGGAAGGCGGTGGTGGTGCTCGGCGATCCCGCCTACTACGGCCGCTTCGGCTTTCGCCCCGCCAGCGAGTTTGGTCTGCACTGCTGCTATGAGGTGCCGAGTGAGCACTTCATGGCCATGGAGCTGCAAACGGGGGGCCTGGCGGGCCTGCAGGGGGAGGTGCTCTACCACCCGCTGTTTGACGAGCCCCTGGAGGAGTAACCAGTGGCACCCGCCCCACAAAAAATGGACCGTCAGGGTCCATTTTTTGTGGGGC
>NZ_CDBT01000008.1:371859-478690 GCF_000819765.1 Aeromonas bivalvium | reverse complement strand
GATTTAGTTGACCACTACAGAGACACGATTGCAGTCGTGAGCATTACCCAAGCGATAGTCGCTGCCGTTTGGGTACATCTCAGACAGCTTTAGCCTAGCGATACATCGTCGACTTCTCTTTGACCAAAACAAAGCTTAAACGTATCTCTACTAATCGACTTCAATAACTCATCTTTTTTTGACATATCTTTAGGAAGTGGGTGCTCGAACATCAATTTCAAGAGAAATACGTTAACATCATGAAACTCCTTTGGAACCCCCAATTTATCCCAAAAACCTCTTCCTTGTTTTTGGTTTTCTAACGCTTCTGCTTCATTATTTAGTGTGCCTTTTATACGCAACTCCATATTGGAACTTGCTAACATGGCATTAGTTTGACAGAGGTCCTTCGCGGCTTCATCAGACAGATTTGGATAAAAGCCTGTAACCAACACGCTTTCCGGCAACGTCATTATAGAAACTACATTTTTAGCCCAAGCATGGCCTACCAACATTATCAACACTGCCCCTAAAATCAATCTCTTCATCTTCCCCAAACTCCCGTTGTTCTGGCGAACATGCCGCTATTGTGTCGCTCGTCTAGCTATGACCTAGCCGTAACCTAGCCGTAACCTAGCCGTTATGATACCAGCTTACAGGCGTCAATTTGAGCCGTGGGAATCTGTTTCTTGCATGTTAACGATCACGCCGCTTTGGTTGGTGCCCACGCGAGATACTAGCCAATTGCTAGCCAGTCACTAACCAGATATTACCGTTTTATTACCGTTGGGCTCTCACCGTTTTATCACCGTCGTTTGGATGCGGTGGGGTAGCTGGTGGGGTAGCAGTTGCCAGTACCTCACCATGCAAAACCCCAGTGCTGGCGAGGCTTACAGGTGCGTTTTTTGTTGGTGGTGAAGTTGGTGAGGTAAGTTTCCTATAAACCCCCTCAGCAATAGCCGTTGCTTGTGTTCGTGAGCAGCTCCCAGTGTGTCAATCCCTTCCCCTTGTCTATGTGTAATTACTTTATAAAGAGATCTACTTCACCACTTCACCAAATATGAATGAAAGCCAGCAGCAGCAAGGGTTAGCGGCTGGTGAGGTAGCCCGTTTTCTACCTCACCACTACCTCACCGCTTCACCACAAAAAAGCCCCGCCAAATCGGCAGGGCTCAAGGGGTGCCACCAGCAACGGCTATTCTTGGGGCTGCGGCAAATCGTTCACCGGCAAACGGTATTCCTTGCGCCCCGATCTCGCTGGGCGTGATTCTATGCGCCCTTCCTTTTCCAGCATTGTTAACGCCCTCCCATATCTACTCGCCATCGCGGGCTTTTCACCGTGACGTTCACAAAGATCGGCAGCAGTGAACCAGCGGGCGGATTGCATCGGGCGGGCCAAGTGTCGGTCAACAATTGTCTCGTAATGTGGCCCCTTGTCGGTGTGTGTGTCGTTCGCCGTGGCGGCTTGCTTGCTGGTGGCCTCGTCGAGATACCAGCTCGCCCCCGCATCGTAGTCCGCTTTGACTTCAAGCCAGAACTGGCGCAACAGTTCGGGAGCGGTTTGGCTTAGACGGCCAGCATCCCAACTCCAGCCCAATAATTCATTCAGGCGGTCAAGGTCTGCGGCACCTGCCATCTCGATAACAGCAAAACGAGCGTTCCCTGTATGGTCTTTGAGAAAGTCAGTGCCGTTTACCGTCGCAATAAAGCCCGTCTGTCGGGGTTTCTCCGTGAATGATTTTGCGTAGGGTATGCGGAACCGATCCACATCGCGGGTAATGAACGCCTTCAATGCTCCGGCTTCGTGCCTTGTTGTCGTTTCCAACTCGGCTAGTTCCACAATCCAAGCGGAAACAGCACGGCGTACATCGTCCGATTTGTTGGGGTCAATCGAGCAATCCAACGTCGAGCCCGCCACTACTGCGGCCAGTCTGTTAACCCATGCCGATTTTTTGAATGACTGCCCCCCCACCAATACAGGCACGAGCTTTGACAGCCATTGCTGTTCATACAATGCTGCCACACAACCCACCAGCCAAGGGCGCAGGACTGCGGCGGCATAATCGGGCTCAGCAGCGTTGAGCGTTGCCAAGACAGCATCAACTCGGCGCACTTCATCCCATTTGGGGCCAGCCTCTAGCCACTCTCTGACAGGGTGATAGCTGTTCGACTGGCACAGCGCGATCAAGTGCTCGTCTATGGCGGCATCGGGAACTTCGGCACGTTGGCAGGCGTCCACCAAAGCCGAACGCTGCCCCTCATCAGTTTTGCCAAGGCGGCGTCCCTCGGCTGTCATTAGCTCAGGGGTTACTGTCATCGTGTTATAGCGGTAAACCCACCCCCTATGCTCCAACACGGCCCACAGGTTAGCGGACGTTTTTAGCGGCTTTCCCTTCTCGTCAGTGTCCGGCAGAAATAACGGTGGGTCGTTCTGTTCGGGGCTAGCTGGTGGCTCGAACGGGATCACGTTTGTTGGCGGTGGCAGCGGCTTCATTGCGCGGCCTCCATGATCTCGGCCATTTGAGCAGCACTCAGCAATGGAAACATAACCCCCTTGGGCTGGCTAATAGCCTTTGCTTGCCCCTTAGCAACGGCTAACGATTTGGTGCCCTCTCGCATCGCCTCGAATTGCTGGCGTTGCTCGTCGCGCTGTGCCCGTGCCCACTCGCGGCGGTTGTGCGCGTGAATATCGGGGAAGTGCTCTCTGGCAATCTCTTGAACGGCTTTGACGCTATCCCCGCTGAAATTGCGAATGGTGATCAGGTCGAACTTGTCGCACAGCCTATTACCAGCGGGATCGCTTTGGTGGTGCGAGAAAATGCGCTCTTTGCCATCCGTCGAACTGGTCAGAATATGAACCCCAGCGGTGCCACTGGTTGATTCTGGTGCCATCCATGCGTTTCGCCCCTTTCGCTTATAGGCATAATGGGCGAGCAGCTCCGTCCATTCGTAGCTGGCATTCACGCGCTCGATGATCGACACCTGTCTACCCACCAATCTTTCATTGAATGGCTTGGGGGCTACCTGTTTAAACCGTTGGCTAACTTTGGCTGCGGCTGCTTGGTGCTGCTCCGCCAGCGCGGCAGCATTGAGCCAGAACGGGGCGGACGGGCTCAGCGCTGCCCCCTCGGCGATCATGTGCTGATAATGCTCGGCAGTGCTTTTTATAACCGTTGGCAGGATCATAAATTGAGCAGGGCGGCCAACACATGGATCAGATCCCAGCAACTCGGCCAACGCGAATTGCAGATCCGCCCACATAGTGAATGGCACAGGCTCGGCCAGCTCCACAAATACCCGATAACGGGGGGCGTCGGGCTGGTGGCTCAGGGTTGAATAGATGATAAACGAGCACAGCCCTTGCTCCTGCAAAACATCGGCTATGGTCTTGGGCGTCTGGCCCTTGGCGTTGTCCAAATCGGCGCGAAGCATTCCAAACAGTCCGTTAGCCTCTGCTTGCGCCTTGTGACGAGTCTTGCCATTGTGGGCGGCCACCAGTGGGGCAGTCCGTTTTGTGGCGTCCGGCGTGTGAGCGCGGTTTCGGTGAGGGATACAGGCTGCTTGTTGCAGATCTTGCCACGTAATAACTCCGAACGTTTCGTTATTTGAAACATTGGGAATAGTGGTAAAATTGATCATCTCGATATACCTTCAATTAGCTGGCGGGCTGGCGTCGAAAGTTCGCCCACCAGCGGCTAAACCTACGCCTCGGCCTTGCTAGTCGGGGCGTTTTCTTTCAGCAGTAAAGCCACCTCTTCGGGAAATGCCTCTTGAACCGCCAGCGCTCGCTCATACGCGAGCCTTTCGTTTTCCCCCTCATACTTGGGCTTGCTTCGCCAGAATCTCACTGTTATGCGCTCGAATTTTGCTGCGGCTGCACTGGCTGCCGCTCGCAGATCTGCTTTCGCGTTTGTTAGTGGGTAATGGGCCATCAGATTTCCCTCCCTTGACGCTCAATGAACGCCAATACCTCGGCCAGTTTCCAACGGATGGAATTTGGCCCAATTTTCACAAAGGCGGGAAAGTGGACGTGTGGATCGTTGATCCAGCGGCGAATGGTTGAACGGGAAACGGACGTAAGCTCAACCAACTGCTTTTCGGTAATGAGAACGGGTGACATTGATTAGTACTCCACATTGAACCAGCGCGGGATACGATGGCATGTGGCGAACTTTAGATAGCCGGTTTCACGAATAACCGGCTAGTAGTGAATGCAATCAAATCTTTTTTTTAAAGTTTGTAATCCAATTTCGAACCGTGCTTTTTTTCGTCCTCTTTCCGCCTTCATTGGTCACAAAGTAATCAACGTCATCTATTTCTTCGAGCAATTGATCCTGGCCAGAATGATTGCTACGCAGTTCATCGAAGATCATTTCACTCGTCCAGCCAGGGTGTTCTTCCACTATGTCACGGACAGTATCTTTCAACGCGTTATACCTCTGTGTTCGGGGCCTCTTGGCTCGCTCGCTCTGCGTCCTATTGCTTAGGCGTATGTGAGTCGCTAGTCGATAAGACCAAGGATGATACCCAAGGGACATCTCTCCGCTAGATGAACGTTCACCCCCATGCTTCACAAGGTCATTAACTTGACCGGCGATCCTCATAAATTCGCCAAGCGGAGCCGCAGCCTCTTCTATCTTGATGAATATCTCGCGCTTGGACGGGGTTCGTCTTGCTTGGTTCTTCTCCAGTATGGCCGCCAATCGGCGCAGATATTCTATCTCTTCTTCTGCCGTTACCATCATCCACGCCCCCCAAAGTTGACCGACACCACGTTGCCCGGCTTGGCCTGCTCCGGTTGCGTTATGGTTGCCATGAAATCTCCCCAGCGCAGAAACAGCGCTCGCAACTTCTCTGCCATGCCGCCCACTTGATAGGTGCGGATCAGCCTGTCTTTGGGGACGTGGTTTAGCATCAGCTCGATCAGGCGCTCGGGGGCATCCAGATATTCAGCGGCCCCCGTTGCCATACTGCGGCGCAGGTCGTGCGGGCTGAATGGCGCAAGCTCGGCAAGGTACTTGATGCGAACACGCTCTAGCGCTTTGGTGACAGCATCCCCTGTGATCGGGTGTCCGGTCTTGCTGGTGGACTCGAATACATAGGGGCCATTAGATAACGCTTTTTGCTGCTCGATAATATCCAGCGCCAGCGGGCACAGGGTTACAACGTGGGCGCGTCCGTTCTTGGTTTCGGGGATTGTCCAGCGGTCGCCGTTAATCTGCTCCCAGCGCATCCCTACAGCCTCGGAACGGCGTACAGCGGTCAGGGTTATTAAACGCAAGCAGTTTGCCACCGCCAGCGATAGCACTACGTTAGACGCGATCCCACGGCCACCAGCCGCCACAGAACCGCCGCCAGCGGTCGCTTGTTCAAGTGCTCCCCATAACTGGCGCAATTCATCGCGGGTCAACCAGCGTTCACGGGGTGGGGGCATAGACGCGCCAAACATGGCGGGCTTTAACAAGCGGGCGGGGTTGATCTCGATGTGACCTTGTAATACCGCATGATCAAGACACTGGTTCAGGACTATCAGCCCTTTTCGTGCGCCCTCAGCTGTCTCTACTCGGCGGAAATGCTCATACAGTACGGCACGGGAGAGATCGCATACTCGGGTATTGCCAATGGCCGATTCAATGTGGCGGGTGAACGTCCCCTCATAATCGCGCAGGGTGCGCGGGCCTATCGGTTTCGATTTGGCTCGCATCACCAGCCAATCGCGGTAAATCTCGCCAAGGGTTGGCATCTCGATGTTTTTCGCCTTGGCTTGCTTGGTGACAGTAAGCGGATCAATTCCCTGCTTTACCAATTCAGCCGCTTTACCGTGGGCCTGTCTGGCTTTTGCTAGGGTCATGGCGGGATAGCCGCCAAGCAGCATTTCCCCAGCTTTGCCCGCTATCTTGTAGCGATAGACAAAGCGCTTGATTCCACTGGTGCGCACTTCCAGCTTGAGCCCGCCACCATGCTTTGACTGGATAGCCATACGGCGCACAATAACGCCGGATTCTGGTTTGATTGCCGCAATCTCGGCATCGGTTGTAATCGCCATTCCGTACCCCTCCTCATACCCCTCTTTTGCTATGGTATAGGGTGATATTTCACGACACAACCTGATACAGTGAATGGTATTTAACTGGTTGATTTAATGTATTTTATTTTTGTTTTGTGAAGTGGGGTGACACGGGCTGAAATTGGCAAAATCTGGATTCGTAATGCGAAGGTCAGGAGTTCGATTCCCCTTATCGGCACCAGTTTCCACCCATTGCCCAGCGTTCTATTGTTGCGCGCTATGTCCTGATTAACTATCCATCACTCCCGTGATGGAGACGCGGTGCGGGAAAAGCCTTAATGGATGGTTCGGGTCGTGCTGACACGGTCAGCACGACCCCCCGCCCCACTTTCATGCCAGCCGTCATTCACCCGCCCAGTAAAACTCAATCCGGATCCCGCTTGGCTCGTAGCACATCATGTGCACAGCTGGCCCCTCCCGGATAAGCGAAGGGGCAAACTCAATATTCACGTCACGAACCGAGAGCCTGTCATGAATCTCAAACAGCGCGGCCTTGCTGTTGACTGAGATGGCCAGATGATGAAGACCTACGTTGCTCTTGCGATCAAAATGGGTCGGCTCATCCGTTTGGGCTGCCCACAGTGTCAGCATGATCGACCCGTCACTGACAAAAATTGCCGGATAATCATCTCTTCGCCTGACTTCCTGCCAACCCAGTAATGAAGTGAAGAAATGCGCGCTCTCTTCCAGACACATGGTGGTCAAACCAATGTGATTCACCCCTTGCGTCAACGGCAAGCTCATATCCATCTCCTTGATAAAAATATTGAATTGAGTTCTCCGACTTCATGCCTCAGGCATGAACGACAGACCTGGCTTGGATCCATTGCTAGAAAAATCTGTCGCAGCAAGGACTTGAGCCCCCAAGCGATAGATCTCCTCGTACCCGGTGACCTCACCAAATTCGGCTCGAATGATCATGCCTTCCAGGAAGGTCATGATCGCCTCACCTTTCGCCTCCACTCCCCTTTCGCCAGGCTCGAAGATTGAGAGCAGCAGCGACTTGAGCCACATTTTATGCTGCACGGCCAATCGCGCCAGGCTCTCGTCATGACCTTTGAACTCGGCAATAGCGTGCATGAACATGCATCCCTTGAAGTTGACGGCTCGAAACCAGTCAAAATGCCAGTCAAGAATGGCATTCAACCGGCTGACCCGACCCGCCTCTCCTGCGACCACAGCGTTTAACTCATCCTCGAATCTTTGATGCCGACGAACCAGGACAGCTTCAATCAGGTCACTTTTAGAGCCAAAGTGTCGGTACATGGATGTCTTAGACACCTCTGCCTTATCCCGGATCAGATCGACACCCACTGCGGTATAACCAAACTCATTAAACAGCTCTCCGGCGACGTTTAAGATGTGCTCTTTTTTACTGATCATGGGCCTTATTCGCTTCCGTTAAAATTCATTATGAGAGTATTGCCATGAAGTGTACAGATCTGTACGATACCCAAACGTGTACAGATCTGTACACGCAGTGTATCACAGTTTGGTCATGATATTCCCATATCATTTTCGAGGATAAGAAATGAAAAAAATACGCGGTGGTGGCGAGTTGCCGCCCAAACCAACTTCCATTCAACTGATGAAAGGATTTGTCGGCGGCACACTCGGTATTTTGATACTTGGCATCATGGGGCAAACGACGGGGGTACCCTGGTTGATGGCTCCTTTCGGAGCAACCTGCGTGATTTTATTTGCAGCACCAAGTTCCCCACTCGCACAACCACGTAATGTCATTGCCGGTCACCTCATTACTTCAGCCGTAGGTCTGGCAGCCCTGTATGGGCTTGGCAACTCAGTCTGGGTGATCGCATTGTCTGTCGGTGTTGCCATTATGCTGATGCAATATTTGCGGGCAGTTCACCCACCTGCCGGCGCCAACCCTATAGTGATCATTCTTGCCGGCCAAAGTGCGGTAGGCTTTGATTATCTGGTCACCCCGACACTCATTGGCAGTATTACCCTCGTCATGTTGGCTTCCGTAGTGAATAACTATGGGGAGGAGAGCAATTGGCCTGTCTATTGGCATGGGCTTGGCCGTAAAAAGAGACAATAAACATGCCCAAGATTGAGCTATCAATTCATGGCGATATACACAAGACCGTTATCGACAATATCGCCATCAAGCTAACAGAGTTAACCCGTGACTTATTATGCAAAAAACCAGAGGTCACAAGAATACATATCAACAGAAATATGGATCTATGCTATATAAATGCCATTACCATAACAGATGAAAGCGCCTTTGACCTTGGGATATATATTACTAAAGGCAGCTGTTCTGACGCGCAAAAGCAGCAGTGGATAAAAGAAAGCCATCAGTACCTTTATAAAATACTGGGCGAGAGCATGACTAACACACCAAATTACATATCCATCCATGAGCTCGATGCTAACAGCTGGGGATACAATGGTGTTAGTCAAATGGCAAGAATGATGTCTAAAAGCAACCAATAATACAACCTAGCCAAGGAGATATATAAATGGAATTTATCGCCCCCCCGGAATCCAGAGATGTCGTACTAAAACTGGGCTTCGACAATGATATCAGTTTACCCACTGAGCTGGCGTTTCAACCATATCAGCGAGGCCTACGTGAGGGGGTTGATATAGCCATTTTATTCGATGAAACGACCCATGATCCAAAGGGAGCAGACATGGCATTTCTTCGATATGAGGCCGGAGCTTATGTTCCAGGCCACGTTCACATGGGCTTTGAGTCCGTATTAGTGCTGCAAGGCGATTACATTGAAAATGGTCAGACATTCATGCCAGGCTCGCTTATTGTACGTGCTCCTGGTACCTGTCACAGTATGGCGTCAAAAAATGGATGCGTGATCCTGGCATCCCGCTATCAACCAGTGAAGCAATTGGTCGATTGACATCATGAAGCGAACGACAGCAAGAGAAATTGCAGAGCTGATTGCTTGTAACACGGCCGTGATACCGGGAGGATTTGGCTGTTGTGGCCACCCGGATCTGCTGACAGAGGCCATTTCGGAACGGTTTCATCGTGAGCAAAAGCCGACAGGATTGACACTGCTCTTTGCCTCAGGTGCTGGTGACAAGCAGGGTAAAGGACTGGATAAACTTGCCGATCCCAGGCTGGTCAGGCGAGCCATAGGCGGATTCTGGGGATTTTGTCCTGCAATGACAAAATTAGGGAAGGTGGGAGAAATTGAGGCCCACAATTGGCCTATGGGTGTCATAAGTCACTTATTCCGCGATATGGCATCGGGTCTGGATGGGCACTTCAGCCACGTAGGCTTGCATACCTTTGTCGATCCACAGCTAGAAGGTGGTGTCCTCGATACCGATACGCTTCCTTTGGTCGAAAAAATCTCTCTCCATAAGAAAGAGCTACTCTACTACCCGAGCCCCGGTGCCGACTTTACCTTGCTGCGGGGCACCTTAGCCGATGAACACGGCAATATCTCCATGATGGGTGAAGCTGCCTTACACGATGCCCTGTGGCAGGCAATGGCCACCCGTAATAATGGGGGCAAGATTGCTTTTCAAGTAGAAAGAGTCGTTCATCGTTTGCCGGCCGAGCAAGTAGATATTCCTGGTCATTTGGTTGACTACGTGGTTGAAAGTGGTAATTCACATTACCCCAGTTATGGTTCGGCTCCCCAACACCAGCCTATTGAACAGGTATCGCCATCACTGGCCAAAAAACTCATTATCCACCGCGCTTGCCTGGAGCGACTCCCTGATGGTGCCTTTGTTAATTTCGGTATAGGCATTCCTGCTTTGGTGGGAGCCCGACTAGACCGGATGAATAAAAACATTATTACATCTGTAGAGTCTGGCGTTATCAATGGTAAACCTAAGAGTGGGTTGGCTTTTGGTGAAGCGACCGAATTCAGCAGCATACTTCAGCAAGCAGATCTCTTTAGCTTCTATAATGGCGGTGGGATCGACGTAGCATTTCTAGGTTTTGCCGAAATAGATCGAGATGGTAATGTCAATGCCAGTTCCTTTGGTGATAAATACACAGGCGCCGGTGGTTTCATCAATATTGCCACGTCAGCAAAAAAGATTGTTTTCTGTGGCACCATGACAACCAGGTCTCTGCTGCTGACCGAGAATAATGGCACAATGGAGATAACGCAGGAAGGTGAGATAGGCAAGTTCGTGGAGAAGGTTCAGCAAGTCACCGCAGCCACGAACACGCCCCTGTTTTGGTCAAAAGAAATTATCATCATCACTGAGCGCGCCGTCTTCTCTCTTCATAAAGGCGAGTTGACGTTAAAAGAGCTGACCATGGGCATTACCATTGACATGGTTGTAAATCACATACCATTCCCTATCCTGATATCGCAAGATATTTCTAACAACATATAGACAAGGATGTCAAACGTGGAAACCAATATCGTTGTGGTTGGCGGCGGGGCCTCTTGCATTTCATTTATAGATGCCATGCTGAAAAAAAACATTCAAAACAAGCTGGGCCATTTATCTCTGATTGTTCTAGAAAAATCCAAGGAAATTGGTCCCGGTAATGCCTACCTGAGCGACTTGAAGAGTAATCTCTTGAATACCAAGGCCGGTAACATCACAGTGTTCAAGGACAGTCCAGGTGATTTTTACAACTGGCTGGAATGCAATGAATACAAATGGAAACCTGAGTTCCCAGAACTCAACATAAGCAAAGATACGTATGCACCCAGATCTTTATTTGGCATGTATATGAAGGATGCTTTCTCCTCTGTTTGTGCCGATGCCCGTCGATGCGGGATTAAAATCAAGGTAATATGTGATGAAGCCATCAAGATAGAGCAAATATCAAGCCACCAAACCCATGTCATCACCCAAGGCGGCAGAGTGATCATTGCCGAGAAAGTGCTATTGGCCTGTGGCACTCAACAGCAAATAGCGCTACGAGAGTCCCATCATGATGATATCATTCGCTCACCGTATCCCACGCGAGAACTAAAAAATAAAATCGGGTCTTCCGACAATGTCGCCATCATAGGCGCCAGGCTCAGTGCGATCGATGCAACCATTGGCTTGATTGATGGTGGTCACACAGGCCAGGTTACTATCTATTCTCGCAGCGGATATTTTCCTTTTGTCCGTGGTACTCAGGGGCGTTATAAAAACAGCTACCTCAACCCTGATTATATCTCAGCCCATCACGCCAGCATCGATATAGCAACCCTGGGCCACCTCTACATGAAAGAATGCCAGGAGTATCTCGCTCAATCTGGCGATGACTATTTCGAAGAGATGCCTCCCTTGAATCGCCCCATCACAAACTTGGCGCACTTCTTGGAGCGAGAGCTGGTACTGGCCAAGCAGAATCGTGCCTGGCAGGCCATCTTGTACGACACCAACCGAGGCATAGAACATATCTGGGATCGCATGCCCTCAGCAGATCAGGATTTGTTGATTAAACATTATTTCTCCTCGGCCATGTCACTTCGGGTCTCCATACCTGCTGAAAATGCCGAGAAGATACTGAGCTACCTCCATTCCGGCCAGCTTAAATTCATCACTGGCACTTCACAAATAGAAGTCAAGGCCGGTCAACTAGTCATATGTTGTAATGGTGACAGCCTTCCTGTCGACAAAGTAATCTATGCAACTGGAAGCCCAAAATCACTCAACCAGATTGATTCTCCACTTGTTCATCATTTGATAGAGAGCGGTGTTTGTGTTGAGAATAAATTTGGTGGCCTTGATGTTTGCAAGCACAGTTACGGGCTGTTCTGTAAAGAAGGCAAAATGAATACAAACATCTTTGCTATTGGCGAACTCACGAGTGGGCGCTTCCTCTTTACCAGTGCACTGGACATCATACTCCGCCATGCGCACGCGTGTGCCGACAGTATCGAGAAGTTCATGACTGAGCATGACAACTCTCACCCTCTCACTCATCAAAGGAGCCTCGCATGAAATCGTCATTTACCCCAATCCCACCACTGCTATTAGGTCCAGGTCCCTCTCCTGTTCACGAATCGGTCTTGTCTGCCATATCACAACCCACGATCGGACATCTGGACAAGCAGTGCTTTGCGCTGATGAATGAAATCAAGCAGATGTTGCAGCAGTTGTTCCAGACCCAAAATGCATTGACCATCCCACTCTCGGGCCCAGGCTCTGCGGGGATGGAGGCGTGCATTGCCAACCTGATCGAACCCGGTGAGAAGGTGGTGGTATGCATCAACGGCGCCTTTGGACAACGACTGGCCGATAGCGCAAGAAAAGTCGGGGGGCACGTCATCGAAGTCAACGCTGATTGGGGATGTGCCATCTCTCCAAATGCACTGCGGCAGGCATTGCAGCCGCATACCGATACCCAATCCGTCTGTTTTGTGCATGGAGAAACCTCAACTGGGGTGCTTAATGATGCCCAGGCCTTGTGTGCCGTGGCCCATGAGTTTGGCGCCTTGACCATTGTGGATGCGGTAACCTCCCTTGGCGGCGTTGAGGTAAAAGTGGATGAATGGGGCATAGATGCCATTTTCTCGGGCTCCCAGAAGTGCCTTTCCTGCCCACCTGGCTTATCACCAATCAGTTTCAATACACGGGCCATCAATAAACTCACCCAGCGAAAGTCCCCCATTCCAAGTTGGTTTCTGGACTTGTCAATGATCAGCAATTACTGGAATGAATCTTCCCGGGTTTACCACCATACCGCCCCTGTCAATGCGCTCTATGGGCTACACCAGGGATTATCCAATGCGCTGAATGAAGGCAGCAATGCGCTGATGATGCGACACCTTGAATGCAACGATATCCTCGTATCAGGCCTTGAGGCGCTTGGCTTGACTTGTCTGGTGGACAAGGCCCATCGACTGCCGCAACTGACAACCATACAGATACCAGATGACACGGACGACAAGGCCTTCCGTGACATCCTGATGGACGAGTACCACATTGAAATTGGCGGGGGGATCGGAGCATTAGCCGGCAAAGTCTGGCGAGTCGGATTGATGGGGAACGGCGCCAGGGTGGACAATGTCACCCGGCTGCTTGATGCCATGTCCCATGCACGCCAACATGCGTTGCGCCCGACAGCAAAACAACCTGGCTGATCTTGCACAACCCCATGACCCCCAATCCGGTCACGCCTGCAGGCATGCACCACTGCCTTGACTGATTTGCCCTTTCATGGGGTGGCAACTGCTGTTAACATGCCGCCCCTATGTCTATTTTGCGCTCTGGCGTGACCGTCACGCCGCCCTGACCCCGCCTTTCGCGGCGCCTGCCGCCTGACTCTGGTTGTCACAACCGGAGCGTTTTTGTTCATCTGTCATATACCAATACAACTATGCGATCCTGCCCGAGTGCCACCTGACCCCGAGTCTGGACTTGTGGTCATGGATCCTCAACAAGCGAGAAAATCCCCCCATGCTGGAACGTGCAAGACAAGAGTGGTTCTCCAACATACGCGGTGACCTGCTGGCCGGTACCGTGGTGGCCCTGGCGCTGATCCCGGAGGCCATCGCCTTCTCCATCATCGCCGGCGTCGACCCCAAGGTCGGCCTCTATGCCTCCTTCTGTATCGCCGTGGTCATCGCCTTCGTCGGCGGCCGCCCGGGCATGATCTCGGCCGCCACCGGCGCCATGGCGCTGCTGATGGTGACCCTGGTGAAAGAGCATGGCCTGCAATATCTGCTGGCGGCGACCCTGCTCACCGGCCTCTTCCAGATAGCGGCGGGTTACCTGAAGCTCGGCAGCCTGATGCGGTTTGTCTCCCGCTCCGTGGTGACCGGCTTCGTCAACGCCCTGGCCATCCTCATCTTCATGGCCCAGCTGCCCGAGCTCACCAACGTCACCTGGCAGGTCTATGCCATGACGGCGGCCGGTCTTGGCATCATCTATCTGTTCCCGCTCATCCCCGTGGTGGGCAAGCTGGTGCCCTCCCCCCTGCTGTGCATCGTCATACTCACGGCAGTGGCCATTACCATGGGCATCGATATCCGCACCGTGGGCGACATGGGCGAGTTGCCCGATACCCTGCCCATCTTCCTCTGGCCCGAGGTGCCGCTGAATCTCGAGACCCTGGCCATCATCTTCCCCTACTCTGCGGGTCTGGCCGTGGTGGGCCTGCTCGAATCCATGATGACGGCGGCCATCGTCGATGATCTGACGGATACCCAAAGCGATCGCAACCGCGAGTGCAAGGGCCAGGGGATCGCCAACATAGGCGCCGGCCTGATGGGGGGCATGGCGGGGTGCGCCATGATTGGCCAATCCATCATCAACATCAAATCCGGCGGTCGCGGTCGCCTCTCCACCTTTGTCGCGGGCACCCTGCTCATCCTGATGGTGGTGTTCATGGATGAATGGATCCGCCAGATCCCCATGGCGGCCCTGGTGGCTGTGATGATCATGGTCTCTATCGGAACATTTTCCTGGGAGTCGGTGCGCAATCTGAAAACCCACCCCCTCTCCACCAGTATTGTGATGCTGGCCACAGTCGCCGTGGTCGTGGCTACCCATAACCTGGCGCTCGGGGTATTTGTCGGGGTACTGCTCGCCTCCCTGTTCTTCGCCAACAAGGTCGCCCGCTTCATGCTGATCAAGAGCGACAGCGAGCGCAGCGACGCGGTGCGCACCTATCGGGTGCGAGGCCAGGTGTTCTTTGCCAGCGCCGAGCAGTTCTTCGCCGGCTTCGATTTCAAGGAGGTGGTGGAGAAGGTGGTGATCGATCTCAGCCATGCCCACTTCTGGGACATCACCGCCGTCACCGCGCTGGACAAGGTGGTCATCAAGTTCCGCCGCGAGGGGACCGAGGTGGAGATCATCGGTCTCAACGAGGCCAGTGCCACCATAGTCGACCGCTTCGGGGTACACGACAAACCGGAAGAGGTGGAAAAGCTGCTGGCTGGCCACTGATCACGACAAGGAGTCCAACATGACAAACATTGTTGCCTGTATCGACGGTTCACCTGCCCAGGCGGCGGTGTGCGACGCCGCCGCCTGGGCCTCGACCGGCACGGCGCTGCCGGTCACCCTGCTGCATGTCTTGGAAAGAAACGAGTTTGAAGGGGAGAGCGACCTCTCAGGCGCCATCGGTCTGGGCAGCCGTGAGCACCTGCTCAAGGAGCTGGCCGAGCGGGATCATCAGCGCAGCCGTTTGGCCCAGGAGCAGGGTCGCCTGCTGCTCGAGAGTGCCAAAGACTACCTGACCGACGTGGGGGTAACAGAGGTCGAGACCCAGCAACGCCGCGGGCAGTTGGTGGAGGCCATACAGGCGCTCTCACCCGGGATGCCCATGATGATCCTGGGCAAGCAGGGCACCACCCACGTCCGGGACCATGCGCTCCTCGGCAGCCATATCGAGAGCGCCATTCGCACCCTGGACAACCCCATCATGGTGGTGCAGCCGGGCTTTGAGGCGCCGAGCCGCTTCCTGTTCGCCTATGACGGCAGCCAGAGTGCAAACAAGGTGTTGGCGCTGGTCGCCAACAGCCCGCAGCTCAAGGGGCTGGCGTGCGATCTGGTGATGGTCGGCGAGCCGAGTGACGAACACGAGCGCCAGCTGGTGCAGGCCAGGCAGGTGTTGGAGAGTGCGGGCTTCGAGGTAAACGACCGCCTGCTGCAGGGGGAGGTCGCCCCGAGGATCTGCCAGCATGCCGCCGAGGGGGGGATCACTCTCATCGTCATGGGAGCCTATGGCCACTCACGGTTGAGGCAGTTCATCGTGGGCAGCACCACCACGGCAATACTGGCAACCACCAGCGCAGCCGTGCTCTTGCTGAAATAAAGAAGAAGGGGGGTGGCCATGGCCACCCCCCTTCTTCATGATGCGGGGCTCACTCCCCCGTCACCCGATGCGCCGCCCTTGTGCATCCACCACCCGCTCCCCATCCTCCTTGCTGAAGGCCTCGCGCTGGGGCTCGGCGGCATCACTCATGGGTGCACTTTCGCTTTGCCATAACTGCGCTTCATGCGCAGGGCCACGTTGACCAGGGCGATCAGCACGGGCACCTCCACCAGCGGACCTATGACGCCGGCGAAGGCCTGATCCGAACTCAAGCCAAACACGGCGATGGAGACTGCAATGGCCAGCTCGAAGTTGTTGCCGGTGGCGGTAAAGGCGATGGAGGCATTCTTGTCATAGGGAATACCCAGCGTCTTGCCCACCAGGAAGCTGGTGAAGAACATCAGCACAAAGTAGACCACCAGAGGTACTGCAACCCGCAGCACATCCATGGGCAGCTCGACGATCATCTCCCCCTTGAGGCTGAACATCAGCACGATGGTGGCCAAGAGGGCAATCAGGGTGATTGGGGAGATGGCCGGAATGAAGCGCTCGCTGTACCACTTCTCCCCCTTGGCCTTGACCAGATAGTGACGGCTCAAAAAGCCTGCCAGGAAGGGAATGCCGAGATAGATCAACACGCTCTGCGCGATATCCAGCATGGTGATGTCCACCGCGAAGCCCTGCAAACCGAACAGCGGCGGCAGCACGGTGATGAACAACCAGGCCATGAAGCTGTAGGTGAGGATCTGAAACGCGCTGTTGAGGGCCACCAGGCCAGCACCGTACTCCTTGCTGCCGCCGCCGAGATCGTTCCACACCAGCACCATGGCGATGCAGCGCGCCAGGCCGATCAGGATGAGGCCCACCATGTAGCCCGGCTCGTCATGCAAAAACACCAGGGCGATGACGAACATCAATATGGGGCCCACCAGCCAGTTCATCACAAGGGACAAGGTGATGGCGCGGCGATCCCGGGTCATGGCGCCCATGGTGGCGTAGTTCACCTTGGCGAGCGGCGGATACATCATCAGGATGAGACCGATGGCGAGCGGCACATTGGTGGTGCCGACCGACATCGCCTCGTTCCACTGCGCCACCTGGGGGAACAGATAGCCAATGCCCACCCCTATTGCCATGGCGACGAAGATCCAGAGGGTGAGGTTACGGTCGAGAAAACCCATTTTTTGGCTGACGGGCAGATCGCAGCAGGCATTGCTACTCATCAAGAGGCTCCCTGAGAGGATGAAACGGGCGGCTGCTGGCGGGGCAAGCCGATTGAAATCAGCGCCGCCAACAGGATGAAGCCGGTGGAGATCCAGAGGCAGGCCTCCAGACCATAGAGCTGGAATACCAGCCCGGAGAGCAGGGTGCCGAGCAGGCGCCCCAGGGCATTGGCCATGTAGTAGAAGCCCACATCGAGCGATACTCCATCAGCTCCTGCATAGCTGACGATGAGGTAGCTGTGCAGGGAGGAGTTGATGGCAAACAGGGCGCCAAACACCATCAAGCCGCCTACCAGGCTGATGGCCGGATGCAGATCGACATGCAGCGCCAGGGCAATCAGAGCCGGGATCAGGGCCAGCACCAGAGCCCAGCCCATGGCGGCCTTGCCATCGGGCACCCGCCCCTCTCGCTTGCCGGTAAAGCGGGGGGCCTGGGTCTGAACCACGCCATAAGCAATGATCCAGAGCGCCAGAAAGCCCCCCACATACCAGTGATCCCAGCCAAAGCTGGAGGCGAGGTAGACAGGCAGTGCTACCACAAACCAGACATCGCGGGCACCAAACAGGAACAGACGGGCGGCTGACAGGTAATTGATGGCACAGCTCTTGGAGAAGATCTCGCTGAACTTGGGCTTGTTCTTGGCTTTGCCGAGATCCCGTTTCAGGGTCAGCATGCTGACGCACCACACCAGCGCCAACGCCAGTGCCATGACCAGCACGGCCCCCTGAAACCCGAGCAGGCTCAACAGGGCGCCGCCAAGGAAGAAGCCCATCCCTTTCAGGGCATTCTTCGAACCGGTCAGAAGTGCTACCCACTTGTAGAGCTGACCCTGCGCCTCTCCCGGCACCAGCAACTTGATGGAGCTCTTGGCACTCATCTTGTTGAGATCTTTGGCCACTCCCGAGAGTGCCTGCGCCCCCATCACCCAGGGCACCGTCAGCCAGAGCGGTGGCACCAGCAAGATGCCCAGCGCCAGCACCTGGAGGGCTAGGCCGATGTTCATGGTGCGGTTGAGCCCGAGGCGAGCACCGAGCCAGCCCCCCACCAGATTGGTCACCACCCCAAAGATCTCGTAGAAGAGAAACAGGGAGGCGATGGCCAATGGGCTGTAACCCAGCCCATGAAAGTAGAGCACCACCAGCATGCGCAGAGCGCCATCGGTCAGGGTAAAGGCCCAGTAGTTGCCGGTCACCAGTAGATACTGGCGAGCCTCGGGGGAGAGTCGGGTCAGTGCCATGGCCGGGTTATCCTTGCGCCTTGTCCATTTGACCGACCATGTGCATCAGCTCGGCGGTGCGGTTGGCATAGCCCCACTCGTTGTCATACCAGGCGTAGATCTTCACCTGGGTGCCGCTCACCACCATGGTGGAGAGTGCATCTATGGTGCAGGAGCGCGGATCCGTCTTGTAATCCACTGACACCAGGGGGCGCTCTTCATAGCCCATGATCCCCTTGAGCTCATTCTCGGCCGCAGCCTTGAGCAGGCCATTGACCTCGGCTTCGGTAGTGGGGCGATTCACCTCGAACACGCAGTCGGTGAGGGAGGCGTTGGCGAGCGGCACCCGCACCGCATGACCGTTCAGCTTGCCCTTGAGCTCGGGGAAGATGTGGGTGATGGCGGTGGCAGACCCCGTGGTGGTGGGGATGAGACTCAGGCCGCAGGCGCGGGCACGGCGCAGATCGCTATGGGGGGCATCCAGGATGGTCTGGGTGTTGGTGATGTCATGAATGGTGGTCATGGAGCCGTGCTTGATGCCGAGCTGCTCGTGGATCACCTTCACCACGGGCGCCAGACAGTTGGTGGTGCAGGAGGCCGCCGTCACTATGGGGTGCTGCGCCTTGTCATAAAGATGGTGGTTGACCCCCATGACCACGTTCAGGACCCCCTCCTCCTTGACCGGCGCGGTGACCACGACGCGCTTCACCCCTTGCGCCAGATAGGCGCCCAGCAGCGCCTTGGTTTTCATCTTGCCGGAGGCCTCGATCACCACATCACAGCCAGACCAGTCGGTCTGGCCTATCTCCTTGTTGCGGGTGCAGAGGATGCGCTGATTGCCGATCACCATCTGGTCCCCCTCGCTGCTGGCTTCATGGTGCCAGCGGCCATGGACCGAATCGAAGGTGATGAGGTGTGCCAGGGTGGCGGCATCGCCAGCCGGGTCATTGATGCGGACAAACTCCACATCCGCCCAGTCGAAGGCGGCGCGAAAGGAGAGACGGCCCATGCGGCCAAAGCCGTTGATACCCACTTTGATGGTCATGCTGTTTTCCTTAATCGGCGAATGAGTAGTGGTTGTTGAGGTAGTCGACGTGGGGCGCCAATGTCAGTGCCTTGGGGCGCAGCCCTTGCACCAGCGTCTTGACAGCGGTGGGGGCGTAACCCGCCTCCAGCAGCAGGATGGCCGCCATCAGTCCGGTCCGTCCCGAGCCGCCACGGCAATGAATGGCCAGGGTCTGACCTGCCGCCAGACGCGCCAGCAGATCCGCCTTGTGGTTGGCAAAGGCTTCGGCAAACGGTGCTTCGGGGGCGCAATCGTCCTCCACTGGTAGCTGGAACCAGGCCAGTCCCAATGCCTCGCACTCGGCGGGCAAGGCATCGGCCTTGAACCGCGCCAGCTCGGTATTCGGCATCAGGGTGATCACGGCATCCGCTCCGGCGGCTTGCAGGGTCTTGAGGGAGTCCTGCAGGGAAGCCTCCCTGGTGCCGGGACAGGGGGTGAAGACAAGGCGGGCGCCATTGTCCAGGTTCAGGATGTCAAAGGGGTGCATGATAAGCAGTGGCTCCATGTCTCGTCAGGATGGGAGGGGGAATGGGGGCTCGATGCGGCGGTGCCGGGCGGGCGTCAGCACGACTCGTCGCAACAGGGCGAACGCGGCTGACCATTGGCGCCCTGGGGATGGATCTCCGCCAGACCGCAGGCCTCCGGATGACCGGCGCAGCACTCCTCGGTGAGGTAACCAATAAGCTCCAGCATCAGGGGAATGTTGGCGCGATAGCGCAAGAAACGTCCCTCCTGCTCCACCGAGAGCAGGCCCGCGTGCAGCATGGCCTTGAGGTGAAACGACAGGGTGTTGGGAGCAATGTCCAGCTCGCTGGCCAGCTGGCCGGCAACCTGGCCCTCCAGTCCGGCCTTGACCAGCAGACGCCATACATCGAGGCGAATGCCGGATGCGAGGGACTCGAATACCTTGGTGGCGATCTCTTTGTTCATCTGGAACCTCTGCAATCATTTCATTGATTCAACTATACAAGAGCAGTTGAAATGATCAAGCTCCCTCCCCAGGTTCCAATTTACAAGGGGAGACATCATTGCCATCATGCCCCCTTCCGGCACCCCAGCGAGCGGCACCCATGATGTTCAATCACCTCTCCCTCTCCACCTTCAACGAGCTGGAGCTGATGGTCTACCACTATGTCATCAAGCACAGGGAGCAGGTCCCCTTCATGCGGATCCGTGAGCTGGCAGAGGCGGCCGGGGTCTCGACCACCACAGTGCTGCGTTTTTGCAAGAAGCTGGGCTGCGAGGGTTTCTCCGAGTTTCGGATCCGCTTCAAGCTCTCCCTGGAGCAGGAGGCCCAGTCGGTCGCACGCTTCGGGGTCAACGAGCTGATGAGCTTCTTCAAGAGCATCAACAACCCCGAATTCGAAGCCCTGATCGACCAGGCCGCCGCCCTGGTCGCCAATGCCGACCGGGTCTTGCTCGTCGGGGCGGGCACCTCTGGCTCCCTCGGCAAATACGGGGCCCGTTTCTTCTCCAACGTCGGCAAATTCAGCAATCATATCGACGATCCCTATTACCCCATCAGTACGGACACCTTCAACAATGCGGTCGCCATTATTCTTTCCGTCTCGGGGGAGACGCCGGATATTTTAAAACTGGCGCAAAACTTCAGTTTTCATAAATGCAGACTCATCAGCATCACCAATAGCGAGACCTGCTCCCTGGCCAAAATTGCCGATTTCAATCTCTCCTACCATATGCCGCAGTTATTGGTGGGACAGCAGCACGATATAACGACCCAGGTACCGGTCCTGTATATTCTCGAGGCCATCGGCAGGCGTCTGACCGCCCATTCAATCCCTTGAAAACAGGCTGTTTTTTCGGTGTGACAGGTCACGAAATGCCTGTCTCGTTATATCGTGACTTTCTTGTTTGCTTTGCTAACCTCTTGCCATCTCACCTCGTCCCCAGCCCGGGCCCGGCTCGGTATCTCGCGGCGAGGTATGGCCAGACGACGCCATATTGGCGCCTTTGAGGAGAGCAACCAATGACACGGCAAGGGTTACCGAAAGAGTTTCTGTGGGGGGGCGCAGTCGCGGCCCATCAGGTGGAAGGCGCCTGGGATCAGGGGGGCAAGGGCCCCAGCATAGTGGACGTGCTGACCAGCGGCGCCCACGGGGTCGACCGTATCATCACGGACGGCATACTGCCCGGCCACCACTACGGCAACCACGAGGCGGTGGATTTCTATCACCACTACCCCCAGGACGTGGCCCTGCTGGCCGAAATGGGCTTCAAATGTTTTCGCACCTCCATCGCCTGGTCGCGCATCTTCCCAAAGGGGGACGAGCTCACCCCCAACGAGCAGGGTCTGCAATTTTATGACGACCTGTTCGACGAGCTGCTCAAGCACGGCATAGCGCCCGTCATCACCCTCTCCCACTTCGAGATGCCCTGGCACCTGGTCAAGGAGTACGGCGGCTGGAAACATCGCAAGCTGGTCGAATGCTTCGTGCGCTTTAGCGAGGTGGTGATGCGCCGCTACCGACACAAGGTCAAATACTGGATGACCTTCAACGAGATCAACAACCAGCGCAACTGGCGCTCTCCCCTGTTCGGCTACTGTTGCTCCGGCGTCGTCTACACCCAGGAGCCGAACCCGGAGGAGTGCATGTACCAGGTACTGCACCACCAGTTCGTGGCCAGCGCCCAGGTGGTCAAGCTGGGCCACGAGATCAACCCCGACTTCCAGATCGGCTGCATGATCGCCATGGTGCCCCTCTATCCCTACTCCTGCCACCCGGATGATGTCCTGTTCGCCCAGGAGGCGATGCGCGAGCGCTTCCTGTTCAGCGACGTCCACGTGCGTGGTGCCTACCCCGCCTACATCCGCAAGGAGTGGGAACGCAAGGGTTACCAGATAGTGATGGAACCCGGCGACGAGCAGATACTGCGGGAGGGCTGCGTCGACTACATAGGCCTGAGCTACTACATGAGCAACGCGGTGCGCGCCCATCACCAGGGTAGCGGCAACGCCCTATCGGGCTTTGAGGGCAGCGTGCCCAATCCCCACGTCAAGGCCTCCGACTGGGGCTGGCAGATAGATCCGGTCGGCCTGCGCTACAGCCTGAACATCCTCTACGAGCGCTACAACAAGCCCCTGTTCATCGTCGAGAACGGCTTCGGCGCTCTGGATAAGCCGGGGGATGAGGGCGAGGTGCAGGATGACTATCGCATCGACTACCTCAGATCCCACATAGAGCAGATGAAGAAAGCCGTCATCGAGGATGGGGTCGAGCTGATGGGCTACACCCCCTGGGGCTGCATCGATTGCGTCTCCTTCACCACGGGGGAGTATCGCAAGCGCTACGGCTTCATCTATGTGGACAAGCACGACGATGGCAGCGGCAGCCAGGCCCGCAGCAAGAAGAAGAGCTTCCACTGGTACAAGGCAGTGATTGCCAGCAACGGCGAGACTCTCTGAGACCAGGCCGTGCCCCTGCATGCAAAAGGGTTACCCCAGGGTAACCCTTTTCGTTTGCATCCCAAGGCAACCCCTCAATAGAGGCAGAGCCTGCGCCAGGGGCCCGTCACCTCGCACAGGCCCGTCTCCTCGGTCGGCTCCCAGCCGAGCCGGCGATAGAAGGCGATGGCCGTGGTGTTATGAACGGCCACCTTGAGGGAGACCGGCCTTGGCAGCTCGGCCAGCGCCCGCTCCAGCAGGGCGCGTCCCACCCCCTGGCCATGCCAGTCGGCGGAGACATAGAGGTGATGAACGAAGCGCTCCGGCGCCCAGACGGCGATGAAGCCGCAGGGGCTGCCTCCCTGCTCCGCGACCCAGACCCGCTCGCCACGGGTCTGCTCGGCAAAATCCGCCAACGCAAATTGCGAAGGCTCTACCCAGTGAAACGTCTGACGACGCCCCTTTTGAAACAGATGGGACAAGGGTGTCACATCCGCCTGTGTCATGGCTCTGATCATCGGCCTCTCTCCCTTCCATCACACTCTGCAACGTGCCGCCAGCCATCAGCTTACCCCAGCCAGGTGACAGGTTCCGGTTCCCCCGCATCCGCTGCTGTTAATTTGAACAACGGGCGGGCTATACTGCCCGGGTCCCGCCTACGGATAAGTGAGGTTGACCGACCATGGATAACAAGCAGATTGAAGGTAACATCTTTATTCCGGCTCACCTAGACGATGTCTGGCATGCCTGGACCACGGAGAGCGGGCTGCGCAGCTTCCTCGCCCCCGAGTGTCTGGTGGTGGCCGAGCCCAATGGCCCGTTCGAGATCTATTTTCGCCCCGATGCCCCCCTTGGCGAGCGTGGCAGCGAGGGGTGCCGGGTCATGGCCGTCATGCCCCATGACCTGCTCAGTTTTAGCTGGAACTTCCCCCCCCACCTGCCCCATGTGCGTCAGCAGAAGACCCAGGTCAGCCTGCGCTTCGTACCCGAAGGTCAGGGGACCCGCCTCCATCTGCTGCAAACCGGCTGGGCCAACGACCCGGACTGGGACGAAGGTTACGCCTACTTTCGCCGCGAATGGCTGGAAACCGTGCTGCCCCGCCTGCAATACCGCTTCACCCACGGCCCCATCGACTGGCACAACCCCCCCAGCGGCCAACAGCTCAAGTCCCTCGCGCAATAAGACCGCCGCTCTTGCAGTCAACAACACCGCCCAACGGGCGGTTTTTTTCCATATGTACAGCTACACACCAAACTGCGGTTCGCCATACTTTAATAGCAAAGCATTAATCGTCTCGACATCTTGGATAAGATTACTTCGCGAGTCATTAACTCTCATTGACGATGGAGCACCTAACTTACCAACGATGACATGACGGCGTACCCACATTACAGCCCCTTCAGGTTGTGCATCATTCTTTTGGTCACCACAATCAAGTTTGTAGCCACCAATAACCCACCCAGATTCGGTTAAGTATTGAATTTCCCATTCGTCACTTGCAGCCATATAACAGTCCTTTTAAGTTTTTATGTATACATAACACCCAAAGTAACACGAGCTCATGTTCCGCGAGGCATTTTGCAAGCATCTTGGGACACCCACCTTTTTAAGCGCTCAAAGACCTTCAAAACAATGGCCTTATCAGTGAACAGATTACATTTCCAAGCGATGCCAGCAATGAAATAATTGAACTGATCATAAAAACAGCAATAAGAATTTGGGACACCCACCTTTTTGAGTGCCGCGTTCAAGCCCGATTTGCCGCAACCACCTTGAGAAAACCAGCAAAAAACCAAGGCCACTCCGAGGTGGCCTTGGTGTTTGGGTACCCGAAGGGGAACCGGCTTATACCCCCAGGCGGTCGCGCAGGGTGTAACAGGCGGCGGCGGTGAAGAGGCATCTTGGGACACCCACCTTTTTGAGTGCCGCGTTCAAGCCCGATTCGCCGCAATCACCTTGAGAAAACCATCAAAAAACCAAGGCCACTCCGAGGTGGCCTTGATGTTTGGGTACCCGAAGGGGAACCGGCTTATACCCCCAGGCGATCGCGCAGGGTGTACCAGGCGGCGCCGGCGGCGGTGAAGGGGATACGGAACAGGCGGCCGCCGGGGAAGGGGTAGTGGGGGAGTTTGGCAAAGGCATCGAAGCGCTCCGCCTGGCCGCTCAGCACCTCGGAGAGCAGCTTGCCCGCCAGATGGGTACAGGTCACGCCGTGGCCGCTGTAGCCCTGCATGTAGTAGATGTTGTGGCCGATGCGGCCAAACTGGGGCAGGCGCGACAGGGTGAGCAGGAAGTTGCCGGTCCAGGTGTACTCCACCTTGACGTCCGCCAGTTGCGGGAAGGTTTTCAGCATCTTGGGGATGATCAGCCGCGCTATGTCCGCCGGATCCCGCGCCCCATAGACGACGCCGCCGCCATAGAGCAGACGGTGATCGCCGGTGGTGCGGTAGTAGTCGAGCAGGTAGTTGCAATCCTCCAGGCAGTAGTTTTGCGGCAGCAGGGCGCGGGCCCGCTCCTCCCCCAGCACCTCGGTGGCGATCACCTGGGTGCCGCAGGGCATGCTCTTGCCGGCGAGCTCGGGCACCAGGTTGCCCAGATAGGCGTTGCCGGCCACCACCACGAAGCGCGCCTTCACCGCCCCCTTGGCCGTCTTCACCAGGGCGCTCTGGCCCGGGGTGATGCTGGTGACGGCGGATTGCTCGAAGATCTTGCCCCCCTGCATGCGGATGGCTTCCGCCTCCCCCAGCGCCAGGTTGAGGGGATGGATATGACCGCCGCGCTTGTCGAGCAGGGCGCCGACGTAGCGATCGCTCGCCACCACCTCGCGCACCCCCTTGGCATCGAGCAGTTCCAGCTGGTCGTTGCCCCACCGCTGCCAGCGGGCGTATTGGGCCTTGAGCTCATGGAGCTGCTTCTCGGTCTCGGCGGCGAAGACCCCGCCCTGCTGCAGGTCGCACTGGATGTTGTAGCGCTGGATGCGCTCGCGGATGATGTCGCCCCCCTCAAACAGCATGGAGCCGAGCAGCCTGGCCTGATCCGGCGGGCAGCTCGCCTCTATGGTGTCGATGTCGCGGCTGTAGGAGTTGACTATCTGGCCGCCGTTGCGGCCACTGGCGCCAAAGCCGACCCTGGCCGCCTCCAGCACTACCACCTTGTACCCCTTCTCCACCAGATGCAGGGCGCTGGAGAGGCCGGTGTAACCCGCCCCTATGACGCAGACATCGCATTCGATCTGCTCATCCAGGGTGGGGAAAGGCGCATGCTGGTTGGCGCTGGCGGCGTAGTAACTCTTCACATGTTCGGTCATGATCCCTCTATCCTCACACGGCTTGACTTGATGAGTGGCGAGAAGGGCCTTGCCTGGCCGCTTCCCGGGGGCAGCAGGGGCGCCGAGCGAACGAGGCCAATCACCCAGCCCGTTCATTATTTTGCACACCCAAGCCCGCAATTGATGTCCCTGGCACCACTTCTAGCACGCCATCACCGCCCCGGGCAACCGCATTTAACACTTGAAAAACAAAACGGCGGCCATTATGGTCATCCAGTGCTTATTATTCTATACAGCCTGATGTCCCGAACCGGGCCCTGAGTCCAGGCCGGGATCTCCTGAATCCACCGCCGAGGCCCCCATGTCACACACAGCCCAGCTCGCCCCCCTGACTCACTCCCTTGCCTATATAGATGGTCGCTGGTGTCAGGCCCACAGCGGCCGCCAGTTCGAGGTCAGCAACCCCGCCACCGGGGAGCTCATCACCCGGGTACCGGACATGGACGGCGCCGATGCCCAGGCCGCCATCGAGGCGGCCCACGCCGCCCAGCCGGCCTGGGCCGCCC
The DNA here is from genome assembly GCF_000819765.1 of Aeromonas bivalvium. Classification (GTDB taxonomy): domain Bacteria; phylum Pseudomonadota; class Gammaproteobacteria; order Enterobacterales; family Aeromonadaceae; genus Aeromonas; species Aeromonas bivalvium. The sequence goes on along the minus strand of NZ_CDBT01000008.1, from coordinate 452,173 downwards.
TCACCGCCAAGGAGCGCGGCGCCAGGCTCAGCCGCTGGTATGAGCTCATCATGGCGCACCAGGATGAGCTGGCACGCCTGATGACCCGGGAGCAGGGCAAGCCCCTGGCCGAGGCCAAGGGGGAGGTCGCCTACGGCGCCAGCTTCATCCAGTGGTTCGCCGAGGAGGGCAAGCGCGCCTATGGCCGCACCATTCCCGGCTTCAGCGGCGACCGCCGTCTGGCCACCATCAAGCAGCCGGTCGGGGTGGTGGCCGCCATCACTCCCTGGAACTTCCCCATCGCCATGATCACCCGCAAGGCGGGCCCGGCGCTGGCCGCCGGTTGCACCATCGTCATCAAGCCTGCCGCCGAGACGCCCCTGTGCGCCCTGGCCCTGGCCGAACTGGCCGAGCAAGCCGGGATCCCGGCCGGGGTGCTCAACATAGTCACCTCCCATCAGGCCGCCGCCGTGGGGGACGAGTTCTGCGCCAATCCCCTGGTGCGCAAGCTCTCCTTCACCGGCTCCACCCGCATCGGCAAGCTGTTGATGCGCCAATGTGCCGACACCATGAAGCGGCTCTCTCTGGAGCTGGGCGGCAATGCCCCCTTCATCGTGTTCGACGATGCGGATCTCGACGCCGCCGTGGCGGGGGCCCTGGCCTCCAAGTACCGCAATGCGGGTCAGACCTGCGTCTGTGCCAACCGTATCCTGGTGCAATCTTCCGTCTACGACGCCTTCTCCACCAGACTGGCCGAGGCCGTGCGGGCCTTCAAGGTGGGGGACGGTCTTGGCGAAGGCACCCAGATTGGCCCCCTCATCAATCAGGCGGCCGCCGACAAGGTCGCCAGCCTGGTGGATCAGGCCAGGGCCGCCGGGGCCCAAGTGCTGGTCGGCGGCGAGGCCCATGAGGCCGGCCCCCTCTTCTACCATCCGACCATCTTGGCCGAGGTCAGGGGCGACAACCCCATACTGCAGGAGGAGATCTTCGGCCCGGTCGCGCCTCTGGTGCGCTTTGAGAGCGAGGATGAGGCGATCGCCCTGGCCAACGACACCCCCTATGGGCTGGCGGCCTACTTCTATGGCCGCGACATCGCCCGGGTGTGGCGGGTCGCCGAACGCCTCGAATACGGCATGGTCGGCATCAACGAGGGGATCATCTCCACCGAGCTGGCCCCCTTTGGCGGCATCAAGGAGTCGGGACTGGGGCGGGAAGGGGCGGCGGAAGGGCTCGACGAATACCTGGAAACCAAGTATCTCTGCTTCGGCTCCATTGCATAAAAAACCAAATAAAAAGATATTAAATTCAATCTTGCGGCGACAATCCGCCAGCGAGAGAGGACAGCACCAAGGACGGGGGCCGGTATTCAGCCTGCCGGCCCAGGTTTAGCCGGGGCAAGCCCCGAAGGGAGACAATCAGATGAGTAACCAATCCTGGCAGGCGCGCCGCGAAGCGGCCGTGGTCAATGGCGTCGGCACCCTGATGCCGGTCTTTATCGACAAGGCGCACAACGCCGAGTTGTGGGATGTGGAGGGCAACCGCTACATCGACTTTGCCTCCGGCATCGCCGTGCTCAACACAGGCCACAACCACCCCAAGGTGGTGGCGGCGGTGCGCGAGCAGCTGGAAAAATTCAGCCACACCTGTTTTCAGGTGACCCCCTACCCCGGCTATATCGAACTGGCCGAAAAGCTCAATGCCCTGGTGCCCGGCCCCAGTCCCAAGCGCACCCTCTTCCTCTCCACCGGCGCCGAGGCGGTGGAGAACGCCATCAAGATAGCCCGCGCCCACACCGGCCGCAGCGGCACCATCGCCTTCAAGGGGGGCTTTCACGGCCGCACCATGATGGGCATGGCGCTCACCGGCAAGGTGGTGCCCTACAAGACCGGCTTCGGCCCCTTCCCGGGAGAGGTCTATCATCTGCCCTTCCCGAGCGATTACCTGGGGGTGAGCGAGGCCGATGCCCTGGGGGCGCTGGATCTCTGCTTCAGTGCCGACATAGAGCCCGGCCGGGTCGCCGCCATCATCATAGAGCCGGTGCAGGGTGAGGGGGGCTTCTATGTCGCCTCCCCCAGCTTCCTGCAAGCCTTGCGCAAGATCTGCGACCAGCACGGCATCCTGCTCATCTGCGACGAGATCCAGAGCGGGTTTTGTCGCACCGGCAAGACCTTCGCCACCGAATACAGCGGCATCGAGCCCGACATCATGACGCTGGCCAAGAGCCTGGCGGGCGGTTTCCCGCTCTCGGCCGTGGTGGGCAAGGCGGCGGTGATGAACGCCGCCAAGCCGGGGGGACTAGGCGGCACCTATGCCGGCTCCCCCATCGCCTGCGCCGCCGCCCTGGCGGTACTGGACGTCATCGAGGAAGAGCAGCTCAACCAGCGGGCACTGGCCCAGGGGGAGCAGCTCAAGGGGCGGCTGCACCAGCTGGCCGAGCGGTTCGACTGCATCGGCGACATCCGCGGTCCCGGGGCCATGGTGGCCATGGAGCTGGTCAAGGGGCGCGATGCCGGCCAGCCCGATCCCGAACTCACCAAACGGCTGGTGGCCGAGGCGGGCAAGCGGGGACTGGTGCTGCTCTCGTGCGGGGTGCGCGCCAACGTCATCCGCTTCCTGGCGCCCCTCACCGCCGCCCCGGCACTGATCGACGAGGGACTGGACGCCCTGGAGCAGGCCCTGGCCGCCGCCCTGGCATAAGCCAGGCCCAGGACCCGGCGCTCGACTGAGTATTTGCCCCAGGGCAAGTCTCTGAGCGCAAAGTGGATATATCCATTATCCCGGGCGACCATGGCTTGTCATCCCCCCGCATCTGGGGCAAAATGCGCGCCGCTAAAATAACCGACTTGGTTGCCAAGTCGGTTATTTCATTTTGTTGTTTTATCACCAATCCGAGGCCGGGCCTTTTTCCCGGAAATGATACCCGGGGTCGCACGCACAGATGGCGCGAACCCACCCATGAATTTATGCCGCTATGAGGAACAAGATGGGGCTCTCTTTCACTTCGTCTCCGCTCGCCGGAGTCCGTCTTGGCAACACGATTGCCAGCGTCCGCACCACTCCCGTGAGTGGCTGCCCGTTCAGCCCCCTGGCGTCTCGCCATGGCAGTGCCCTCGTGGCCGTGCGGGAGGTGTGCTGATGTCAAACGCCCCTGTTCGCCTCAAGAAGAGCCTCAAGCTGTGGCAGGTCGTGGTCATCGGCCTCGCCTATCTGACCCCCATGGCGGTGTTTGACACCTTCGCCATGGTCTCCGACATCACCAGCGGCCATGTTGCCACCTCCTACCTGCTGGCCCTGGCCGGGATCCTGTTCACCGCGTTCAGCTACGGCCACCTGGTGCGCAAATATCCCTCCGCCGGCTCCGCCTACACCTATGCCCAGAAGACCTTCCACCCCTATGTGGGCTTCATGGTGGGCTGGTCCTCCCTGCTCGACTATATGTTCATGCCGATGATCAACATGCTGCTGGCCAAGATCTATCTGACCGCCATGTTCCCCGGGGTGGAGCCCTGGGTCTTCATCTTCGGTCTGGTGAGCGTGATGACCCTGCTCAACCTGAGGGGCATCAACCTGGTGGCCAACTTCAATGGCCTGATCGTGCTGGTGCAGGTGGCCATCATACTGGTGTTCCTGGCCCTGATGGCCCATGCCGTCTACTTCGGCGAAGGGGAAGGCACTGTGCTGAGCAGCCGTCCCTTCTACTCGGATCACACCGCACTGCTGCCGCTCTTTACCGGCGCCACCATTCTCTGTTTCTCCTTCCTGGGCTTCGACGGCCTGAGCTCCCTCAGTGAAGAGACCCCCAACGCCGGCAAGGTGATCCCCCGCGCCATCGTGCTGACCGCCCTGATCGGTGGCATCATCTTCGTGCTGGTCTCCTACTTCCTGCAGCTCTACTTCCCGGACATCTCCCGCTTCAAGGAGCCCGATGCCGTGCTGCCGGAGATCGCCCTCTATGTGGGCGGCAAGCTGTTCCAGAGCGTGGTGCTGGTCAGCACGACCGTGGCCGTGCTGGCCTCCGGCATGGCGGCCCACGCCGGGGTATCGCGCATCCTCTATGTGATGGGGCGGGATCGCATGATCCCGGAGCGGGTGTTTGGCTATGTCCATCCCACCTGGCGCACCCCGGCCATCAACGTGCTGCTGGTGGGTGCCCTGGCCCTCTCCGCCGTCTCCTTCGATCTGGACATCGCCCTGGCCCTGGTCAACTTCGGCGCCCTGGTGGCCTTCACCTTCGTCAACCTGTCGGTGATCGCCCAGTTCTGGGTGCGCGAGCAGCGCAACAAGTGCCTCAAGGATCACCTGATCTACCTGCTGCTGCCCCTGCTCGGTGCCGCCACCCTGGGAGCCCTGTGGATCAACCTGGAGCAGAGCTCCCTGGAACTGGGCCTCATCTGGGCTGGCCTTGGGGTGGCCTATCTGCTGCTGCGTCTGGCGGTATTCCGCATCCCCTTCCGTCAATACGAGGAAGCGGCGGACGGTCAGTAAGTCCGATGGCCATACAAAGAGGGGAGCTAGATGCTCCCCTCTTTCTATTCTGCTCCGGCCGATTGTGTTCCGGTCGATGGTGTTCTGGCCGATTGCGCCGCCAGGTCACCGACGAGCCGATGCTCAGTAGATGCCCGATTTACGCAGCACGGCCCTGCCTGCCGCCTGGGCCGGATCCGCCACCGCATCTTCGACCCGCGCCTTGGTGTTGCGAGCCTTGTTGTAGGCTTCATCCACCCCAGTGGCCTGAGCCGCCTTGCGCCTGGCGTAATCGGCAGGATCCTCCACCGCGTTTTCGACCCGCGCCTTGGTGTTGCGGGCCTTGTTGTAGGCTTCATCCACCCCCGTGGCCTGGGCCGCCTTGCGCTTGGCGTAATCGGCGGGATCATTGACGACATTGTCTACCCGCTGCTTGGCACTCGCCGCGGAACAGCGACTGTTCACTCCGGTCGCACTGTTGACGGCAGAACCGATCGCGACTTGCTCGGCGCTGCAACCGGCAGAGAGAGGGTTCGCCTGGGATGGCAGGGAGAACAGAGCCAAGGGAAGGAGAAGAAGGGACCAGGGTTTCATGATCATGACAGACTCACCATTGCTAATAACATGACCAGACAGTCTACCCCTGCCAGGAGGAGAGTGTTACCAGAACCCCTGTCACCTCGCCATTCACACGTCAGTTTCTAACGCGACACACTGCCATGCCAGTCATATAATCTAAAAACAGGTCAATTTTCAGCATAAATGCGCCACCAAACCCCCTCGATGGGTCGCTGTCATCAAACCATCATCAAATCGTCACTTTGTCATATTTCTGTCATAGAGCCTTGCTTAAATGCGCGGGTCTACTTCAACCCAGAACGGTATTACCGTCCCCAAGAGGCGATATGCAACAGACGCAATCCTTGCCACAGCAGCGCACCTCCACCCACAAGTCGCTGTTCAACTGGCTCACCGTGATCGCACTGGTTTACACCATACTGGTGGCCGTTGGCGCCGTCTCCCACGGCTTCAAGGGCTTCTCCGGCGGTGCCGATGGGGCGGCCCAGATCTTCGCCTTCGCCAACAATCCCTTCGTCGCTCTCTTGCTCGGCATCCTGGCCACCGCCCTGGTGCAATCGTCCAGTACCGTCACCTCGGTGATCGTCGGACTGGTGGCCGGTGGCCTGCCGATGGCCATGGCGGTGCCCATGATCATGGGGGCCAACCTCGGCACCACCATCACCAACACCATCGTCTCCCTGGGCCATATCCGCGACAGGGCCGAGTTTCGTCGTGCCTTCGCCGCCGCCACCGTCCATGACTTCTTCAATCTGATGGCGGTCTTCATCTTCCTGCCTCTGGAGCTGATGTTCGGCCTGCTGCAACACTGCGCCGAGGCCATCTCCCATCTGCTGGTCGGTTCCGCCGACATGTCGATGAAGGGGGTAGACTTCATGAAGCCGCTGACGGCTCCGGCCATGCAGCTCATCGATGGCGCCGTCGCCTTCCTGCCCGGCAAGGGGCCCGCCCTAGCCACCATCGTCATCGGCATCCTGCTGATCCTGGGCTCGGTCACCTACCTGGGCAAGGTGCTGCAAAAGGTGCTGGTCGGCCGTGCCAAGGCGCTGTTGCACAAGGCCCTGGGCCGTGGCCCCCTCACCGGCATCGCCTCCGGTACCTTGGTCACCATCATGGTGCAGTCCTCCTCCACCACCACCAGCCTGATGATCCCCCTGGCGGGAGGCGGTGTCTTCACCACCCGCCAGCTCTACCCCTTCACCCTGGGGGCCAACATAGGCACCACCATCACGGCCCTGCTGGCGGCCACCGCCATCGGCGGCAGCGGTGCCGAACTGGCGCTGACCATCGCCCTGGTCCATGTGCTGTTCAACCTGTTTGCCGTGGCGCTCATCTATGGCGTGCCCTTCCTGCGCGAGCTGCCCCTCAAGGCCGCCGAGTGGCTGGCCCGGGTCGGCAGCGAAAACAAGATGCTGGCCCTGGGTTATGTGGGGGGCCTCTTCTTCGCCCTGCCTGCCCTCATGATGATGGCCAGCAGATAATGGCGTTGTCGGGAATGGGATAGTCGGAAATGGGCAGCCCCCTTGCCTGCCCCACCCATCTCGATGATGGCCAGCAGACAATGGCGTAGTCGGGAATGGGGTAGTCGGAAATGGGCAGCCCCCTTGCCTGCCCAGCCCATCTCGATGGTGACCAGCAGATAGTGGCATGGGGAGCGAATACAGCATTCGCTCCCCGTTTTTTGCCAGCCCTGTCACACACCTGATGATGCCCGGCCGACCACATTCAGGAAGCCACGCCTTGTTCACCCACCTTTGCCAGCCCGGTCACCCCCTGATGATGCCCAGCCGAGCACATTCAGGGAGCCACGCCCTGTTCACCCACCTTTGCCAGCCCGGTCACCCCCTGATGATGCCCGGCCGACCACATTCAGGAAGCCACGCCTTGTTCACCCACCTTTGCCAGCCCGGTCACATCTGGCGCCGACCGGCTCGCCCTTCGCCCCAGGCTGGGATAAGATGCCCAGCTCATGGCACCCGTTCTCATTTCACTTGAGGGAAACCCGATGAAGTTCATTTTGATCGCCATCCTGATCGCCCTGGCGGTCTTCTATTTCTACTCCAGCAGCAACAACAAGAAGCTGGCCGAGGAGAACATCCGCGCCGGCGATCTCTTCCTCGCCGAGAACAAGAGCAAGGCGGGGATTGTGACCACGGAATCCGGCCTGCAATATCAGGTGCTGACCCCGGGTCAGGGCGGCATACACCCAAGCGCCAGCAGCAAGGTCAAGGTGCACTATGAAGGCAAGCTGATGGACGGCACTGTGTTTGACAGCTCCATCGCCCGGGGCGAGCCCATCGAATTTGGCCTCAACCAGGTGATCTCGGGCTGGACCGAAGGGGTGCAGCTGATGACGGTGGGCGAGAAGGTTCGCTTCTTCATCCCGGCCAGGCTGGGCTACGGCAATCGGGCCGCCGGCAAGATCCCGCCCGGTTCCCTGCTGATCTTCGAGGTGGAGCTGCTCGCCATCCAATAGGTCAGCCCCATGATCCCCGAGGCCAGCCCGGTGCTGGCCTCGTTGCCACTGCAACCTCCCCCGCCCTCCCATCGCAACTTTCAATCAATAGTGAACAGTGCTTCTACTTATCGCTTGATTGTTAACCACCCATCCAGGGCAGATAATGGTGCCATCGCCTCGGCCCCTCTCTCTGGAGTCCCATCATGCCCATTGCCCCCGTCTGGTTCATCTCTCACGGCGCCCCCGATCTGGTGTTGCGTGACCAGCCCGCCACCCAGTTTCTGACAAGATTGCGCCTCGGCGACATCAAGGGCGTGGTGGTGATCTCGGCCCACTGGTTCAGCCGCAGCGAGTTGCAGATCAATGTCGAGCCCAACCCGGCGCTCATGTATGACTTTTACGGTTTTCCCGAGCCCCTCTACCGCATTCGCTGGCCCGCCAGCAGCCCGGGCTGGTTGCAGCAGGCGGTGAGCGACGACCTCGCGGCCGCGGGTCTGCATGCCGCGCCGGTGCGCCGGGAGCTGGATCACGGAGTCTGGTCGCCGCTCTCCTTGATGGATCCCGCCAGCGAGATGCCTCTGGTGCAGATCTCCCTCCCGGCCAGCTTCACCCCGGCCCAGCTGTGGCGCCTGGGTGAAGCCCTGCAGGGCCTGCGCGCCCGGGGGATCGGCATTCTGGCCTCGGGGGCCATCACCCACAACCTGGGGGCCCTGGGACCAGATGGCTCGCCGCCTCCGTCCTGGGCCAAGGAGTTCGTCGACTGGCTGGAGCAGGCCATGGCCCGTGGCGATCGCCCTGCCCTGGAAGATTACCGGGCCCGCGCCCCGGGAGCCGTCTCCTCCCATCCCCATGACGATCACCTGCGCCCCTTGTTCGTGGCGCTCGGCGCCGCGGCCATGGACAGGCCAACCCGGCTGCATCAGAGCTGGGACTATGGCAGCCTCTATATGGGATCCTACCGCTTCGGCTAGGGTCGGCGCTCCCTGAGCCCGGGATGAGGAAGGGGGCGGCGCCTGAGGGCTCGCGTCCATCGGATAACGCGATGGCGCCGTCTTCGCCAGCAAAAGCAGGAGGGGCCTTGGCCCCTCCTTAGCGTCATGCTTCCCCCATCAACGGGGCGACTGAGCCCGCATCGTCAGCTGCTCGGCGAGGCGGTGACCATGCAGATAACTCTCGATCAGGGCGCCATCGGCCCGGCCACTCGCTATCTGCTGATACCAATGGGCCAGCATGGCGGCAAAGCCGCGGCTCGCCAGCACTGGTTGCCAGTCGTCCGGCGCCAGCGCCGCCATCTGCTTGTCTCGTGCCATCGAGCCCCGGGTGCAGTTCTCCAGATGAAGCGAGAGGTTGTCGCCATAGGCGTCAATGCGCTCCTCCGTGATGCCGGCGCTGCGGTTCATGCTGCCGCTGATGGCGCGATCGCCACTCTGCCAGCTCACGCTCACCCCGGCCAGCAGGTCGCTGTCCTTCGCATCCGGCCGCAATACCGCATGGAGATCCCCCTGTGGCACGCCGCCATAGAAGCAGAGGCTGTCGAGCACATGGATGAAGTCGTCAAAGATGAAATCCCGCGCCCGCCCCGGCAGGGCAAATCTGTGCTTCTGCCAATTGAGCTCGGTGAGCGACCGGGCCCGGGCGGCAGCCATGGCGGGCAAGTAGCGGCGATTGAAGCCGACAAACAACGGGCAGTCCTGCGCCAAGGCCAGGTTGGCCAGTGTCTCGGCTTCGGCCAGGTTGTCGCACAGGGGCTTGTCGACAAAGGTGGGGATCCCTGCCCGCAGGCACTGCTCGGCCAAGGTGCGATGCACCGAGGTCGCGGCGTGGATCATCACGGCGTCCGGGCGGCTCCCTAGCAGGGCATCCACCTCGGTGAAACACTCGGCCACCCGATACTGACGAGCCAGCTTGCCGAGCACCGCCGGGTTGCGAGTGCATAGCAGCGGGGTGACCCCCTCATCGCTCGCCAATAGCGGCAGATAGGCTTTCTGGGCGATATCGCCAAGACCAATCAGGGCAATGCGCATGTCAACTCCTTGTGATGGATGCAATGGGCAACAGAATAACATCCGATATGCGCTATTCCCCCTCTTTTGCCAGTCCCTTGGCCTGCGCTCTGGCCTCGAGCCACTTACCGACTCTGGCCCCCAGCTCGGAACAGAGCATGGCGCTGACCGCAGCCCAGAGCAGCTGGTTGAAATCAACGTTCGCCTGCTGTTCAAACAAGAGGGGCACCAGCAGGTTGAACCCGATAATCCCGAGCAGCAGCCCGAGCCCGCTGCCCACCTTCTCTCTTCTCGATCTCGCCTTCATCACCATCTCATTGCTCCTGCTAAAGGAGGCAGGAGAGAGCCCATGCCCCCACCTGCCACCATATCCGGCAACGCAAGATAGCAAAGCCCTTCCCTAATTGGGACAGCCACCTTTCTCCTAATTAATTGAGACCCTAATTGAGACAGCCATCTTTCTGAGTAAGCCGTTACCAGGCTGGCTATCGATAACATGACGGGCGGGGGAGGAAATGATGGCGAGAGACGTACTGCGTCATAGTCATTCTGACACTGCCATTACATTGCTCAGGTGGTGAAGATCAACACAATTCCCGGCATCGATTGGACTGCCTTGGTCTGGATATGAAACGTGAGCTGACGATTCAACGCTGCGGCTGATGACATCGCAGCTGACCACAATGGCGGGCAAATCGCTGGCAATGCTCCCTGTCCCCCACCACTCTGATACCTGGTCGTCGAAACAGTGCCAATTGCTTGAGCCAGCTAACCTCGTCCAACCCCAGCCTCGCCAGGATGGGAGCAAGATGAGCTGGAATATGACCCTGCTTGCCTACCCGAATGGCGCGCCCTGTCCAGTCCACCAGCATCAGATAGCCAGTGAAGGCATAAGGCAGGTCATCCGGATAGGGGGTGCCTTGGCCAGCAAATGGCAGCAATAACGGCGGCTGCGACTCTGCTGCTGGCTCCCGCTCAAGGCGTTGCTTGATGCTGGTGTAATCGCTCTGCTCGGGTCGCTCTGCTAGCGCCGCCCGTATTGGATTGAGGTCAACATACGCCATACAGGCCAGCAGGGCGGATTCGGTGAGCAGAGCCTGGCTCTTGAAGCGCCCCTCCCAGAAATGGCCCTTGCAGCCATCTTCTCGATTGGCCTGCCGTGCCAGGGTTTCGTTGAGCAGCCGCACAAACCAGCTGATGGAGTGCAGGCGTTCACGCCACTGCCCTATCAACTGCTGCACAACCACCAGTTCGGGCTCAATCAGGGATTCCCCCTGATACCAGCGCCGCACCAGCAGCGGCCACTGGAACAGTGCCGCCCAACGTTCGGCCACCTCCCGCTCGCTCCAATTGGCGGCGGTATCCGACTCGACCTTGAGCACCAGGTGATAGTGGTTGCTCATCACCGCATAGGCACAAACACCGATGGCAAACAGTCGCGACAGTTGGCCCAGCTTGTCGACCACCCACTGACGCCGATGCCCGTAACTCTGGCCGGAGTGAGCATCTTCCCCGCACAGAAACGCCCGCCGCACACAGCGACTGACCACGTGGTAGTAAGGCGTATCCTGCAAACTGATTTGACGCGAACGGGCAATGGTCATGGCAAGTTCCTCGGCAGTGACTCCTCAAGCCAAGTACAGGGCTACGCCGCTGTCAAAAAGGTCAAAAAGGTGGGTGTCCCAGATTTCGTCGCCAGATTTCGCCCGGGGCGCTTTCGCAATACCCTGGCAGCGGGGGAGACCCGAGCGACCATTCGCGCCGAACTGGGCGAGCCCCAGCTCTGCCAGCAGGCCGCCTTTCTGACCGAGGATAAGGTGCAGGGCTGCGATCGCTTTACCGTGCTCGGCAAGATCCACAAGCGCGGTGACGGCAATGGCCAGGCCACGGCGAGCGCCGTGACAATGGGGGGGCTGGGGGAGCTGATCCTGGTGCCCATGACGGTGGCCAGCTTGGCTGGCAGATTACACCGAGCGCCACACCATTACCGTCTATTACGATCGGGACGATCACTATCTCTTTCACACCCTGCTCAACGGCAAGGGGCAGAAGGTCTGGCAGTAAAACAATCTGCGCCGGCCAAGCGGTCTTCTTTGATCCCTGGCCGGCGCATCCTCCCGACGAGCTAGGCCTCATTGACAGCGCAGTGCCGGTTTGTCTTCCAGCAGCCAGGCTATCCAGCGCCGCCGCGAGTTCAGCACAAACCCTTCGTCTGCCGCGATCCCGCTGACGATATAACCGTCGGCCGCCGGGTCAGCGGCCTCGCGGGAGAAGATGAAGTCGCTGCTGTTCACCCGCTCCCCCTTGCTGAGCGCCGCATCGAGCCGCGGCGTCATGACGATGATGGCCAGCCCCCCGGCAGAGTCGATGCCAAGGCCGCTACTCGCCACCTTGCCGACCGCCACCGGCACCCGGATGGCGCAGTGACGCCCCTCGGCATCAGTGGTGGTATAGGTTCCCTCCCCCACCCGCCCTTGCATCCACAGCAGCTCGCCACGGGTCAGGCTGTCGACCTGCAGCAGGCCCAGTGCCACCTTGGGAAAATCGTGGGGATTGTCGACGGCAGCCACCGTCAGCGAGCAGCACAGCATAAACAACCAGAGTGCGTGTCTCATGCCGATGCCTCCTTGCCAACATGGGTTGCCCCGCTTTGCTGCGCCAGTAAATAGATAAGCAGCAAGGGCCCCACGGCCGGCACCAGAAACACCCAGCCCCACCAACCGGAGCGACCGGTGTCGTGCAAGCGACGCACGATAAGTGAAATCAGGGGCACGCTGCTCACTAGGCCGTAGCTCAGATCCAGCCAGCCCAGATTGGCAAGCAGCACGTCCAGCCAGATGCAGATCAGAGTGACCAGCAGATGGCCCAACATGAACCACCAACATTCAGCCCGGGTGGCGCGACCCGAAAAATCCAGGGCGCGTTGCCACCCCAGCCAGTAGAAAGAGAACATGGATACCTGCCTTTTATGGTGATTGGGAGCCCTTATCATGGGGAGCAAAGTGCCCCCAGGCGTCCTCAAACCGGTTTCAGGTCGTCCTCGAACCGCGCCTGCACCATCATGGGCTTCATTCGCCTTACCCAAGCCGTTATGCTGGCATGCCGCCGCCGGTCAACGGCCTCTCTTTGCACACGGGATACATGATGCTGGCCATACCCATACCTTTTATCGTCTCCTTGCTGCTGGCTCTACTGGCCGCCGTGCTGCTGGCGCGCCTTGGCCGGACGGCCAGAACGACCGCCCTCTTTCTGCTGCTGTGCGCCATCACCATCGGCGTGGTGGGGCTGCGCTGGACCTTCGATCTGGCGCTGCTCACGCTCGCGCAGCCGATCCTTGCCTCGCTTATTCCGGTGGCCGCCTGGCATATCTTTAGCCGGGCCAAGGCGCCAGGGGCCCGCTTCTCCTGGCTGCACGGCATCGGTCCCGCGCTGGTTGCCCTCGGCATGCTGACCCACAACTGGTTACCACTGCCACTGGATGGCCTGCTGACCGCCATCTATCTCTGCTACGGCATCGCGTTGGTGCGTTTTTCTGATAAGACGCAACTACTGCTTTATGTCTCGTTCAATGAGTGGGAGGGGGTCAGACGGGCGGAACATATCGCGGGCTGGATGCTGCTGTTTTCAGCGGCCATCGATGCCGCCGTCTCCCTCGACTTCGCCTTCAATCAAGGCCAGCTGGCGCCCTATATCCTGTCGCTGGGTCACCTGATGCTGGTGCCCATGCTAGCGGCGGCCGTGGTGATGGTAGGGGTCAATACCCCTGACGCAGAGGAGGAGGAGATGCCCACCTCCGTTCCCGAGCCCGCTGAGAAAGCGCCGCTGCTGAACGAAGATCGTGCCCGGGAAATCGTGGCACTGCTGGATAACCTGATGAAAGAGAAAGCCTGCTATCTGGATCCTGAGCTGACCCTGGCCCGTCTCTCACGCAAACTGGGCATTCCCGCCAAGCAGATCTCCAGTGCCGTCAATCTGGTGCGCCAGCAGAGCATCCCCAGGGTCATCAACGAATATCGGATTGCCCATGCCAGGCAGGCTCTGCTGAACACAGATGAGAGCATCACCCAGATCTTGATGAACGCTGGCTTTCAGACCAAATCCAATTTTAATCGCGAGTTTCAACGCATCACCGGCCTGACTCCCAGCCAGTTCAGAGCAACACGCGACCTGTCGGCCGCCTCCTGAGTCAATCGCCGGCTCTCGTTTGCTCCCGGCGATCCAGCCACTTGCCCACTCTGGCCCCCAGCTCGGAGCAGACCAGCGCCGTCACGGCGGCCCAGAGCATCTGGTCAAAAAGGTGGGTGTCCTAGATTTCTTTTGATGACGCAGTTCAAAAAACAATAACGTTCTGATGGTTGTATCACTTCTGATGCTCGCATAAGCAGCTTCGTTTGGATTACCATAGCCATCCAGAACCTGTTGAGCTGCGATGGGTTGCTGCCAGCGCGGGTCAAGTAAGCATATTGGAAGCTGTCCTCCACGGGCGTTAGCGTGAGGTTTGATGACGTTATGCCTCATACAGAAATGTGGGTGTCCCAGATTTTCTTCATCTAAAATTAGGTGTTGTCAATGTACAATATAAATGTATTTATTAAAGAAAACGTCAGTCAAATTTCGCATAACGGTCTCCACATAGCACCAGATATTCCGGAGAAAAAACTCAACAATGCGGCTAAATCGATGAACCTAGAAGATACTATCGGTTCAGTTATCGTACTTCTCGATAGCACCTTGTTTGGTAGTGGTAAAGATGGATTAGCATTTACTGGCGAAAAAATGGTTTACAAGCCTGCTTTTGAATCGCCTGAAGTCGTAAATTTTAGTGATTTGGAAACAGTTGAATATGTCCGTAATATAACGACTAATGATAAAGGAAAAGAGAGAGTAACTGAGTACACCAAAATCACCAGAAAGGATGGTTCATCTTTTAAAGTTGAAAATATCAGTGAATGCAATCTTGAAAAATTAGCTAAGTTCTTAAACACCATAAGTAGCCAATTTGACACCTTCGAAGAAGAAGATCAGTTAGTCGCACTATCCGAAATGTCGGAAGAGCTCAAAGTTGCTTACTTAAAAGTTATCGTGAACATGGCGTATTCCGATGACGGTGAGGTCGATAAAGATGAATTTTCTCAAATTCTTCTTCTCATGACTCGCTTAGAACTCAGCTCAGAATCACGTTTTTTGCTAAGAGAATACATCACCACAACAGGCGTACTAGACAGCTTGGAATCTCTGATACAAAAAATAGATGATACCTCCGTGCCTAGCCACAATAAATCCGTTAAAATTTCACTCGTTAAAGATCTGTTCAGCGTATTCATGAGTGTTAACAATGGACAGCATGACAATTTTTCCTTCTTTAAAGATAACAACCACCTGTTTAATGTCAGTGATGACGAAGTTGAGCTAATTATCTCCGCTCTCAAACTCGACTTTAAGATGCTCAATGATGACTTTAGCGACGATGCGCTAACTCGAGGTATGAAAGAACTCGGTGCAAAAGCGGGTGCAGTGGGAGTACCTCTGGCTGCTGTTTACCTTTCTGGCTCAGTAGTAGGCATGTCAGCGGCGGGTTTGACATCAGGCCTTGCAACACTTGGTTTGGGTGGCGTACTCGGGTTCTCTAGTATGGCGACAGGTATTGGTGTTGCAGTCCTACTGGGTTTAGGCGCCTACAAAGGTATTAAGCATTTAACAGGAGCAAATGAACTTGATAAAACAAAACGCAGAGAGCTAATGCTCACCGAGGTTATTAAGCAGACACAAACAACGGTGTCGTACTTAATGGAAGATATCAACTTCATTACCATCAAGTTGAACGAGACCATTCTTTCTCACGGAGTTCAAGACGAAAAAGTAAAACTGCTTTTACAAAAAGTGAAGCTACTAACCTCAGCAGGAAATGTGCTTACACAAAAAGGTGACGCGACTCAAAGTAAGTGCTTCAAACTGAAGTGCCCGAAAGAGCTTAATAAAGAAAAACTTCAATCTCTTACTCGTGAGGCGACTAAGCAACACATTTATACTGTTATTATGTCTTTCTACGAAGAGAAAACCATCGAGCATGAACAAGATGGTGTGGCTGTAACTGCTCAGGTACTGATGTTAAAACAAGACATTTCTACTCTAGACATGGAAAAACTTGCTAAGGTCTTCGAGGCAATCGGCTATTTCAACGCAGCGGATGTCATCAAAGGTAAATTGTTAGGGATGTTTTCATAGTGACTAAACGAGATGAAAAAATTTCGGCCATGCTGGTGCAAAAGCACCAGCTGGACCAGTCGGAATTCAAGATAAATGAGTTAGACGCAGCTCTTAATAATTTACAAAAAAGCCAGCAATCCAATAATGATTCTCTTGATCAGGCTCTAGCAAATTTAGATATGATGCTGGACAATCAAGGTCTGAATCCTCAATTGGCTAAAAGTATCGACATTGCTCAAGAGTTACTCGTTCTAGATAACTCGATCGCACACTCACATTTTGAGCCAACCATTACGCATGTAACCCTGCTCGATCACCTCGATTTCAATAAAAATATGAGCTGGGCACAATACCAGCGTTCGGTTGAACAGTATTCTTTGCGCAATCACGTTGATTTAAGTGCTGATCCATTTACTACATTGATGTCACCAATTCAGCGAATAGAACTCGAAAAACGTATTAAGGATGAGTTCACCATCCAGAATGCTCAATGTGATGCATACGACTACCTTATTGCTGGCACATGTGGTGTCATCGGTGGACTTCTCGATGTGTTCTTCGTCGGTATGCCTGGAGAAGGAAAGCTAACCAAGGTTGCAGATAGCGCCGTTAACTCCGCTGTCGAGAAATTTGCTTCAGCATGTGGTTGGCAAGGAGGGAAAGAAGGAGGAGATACAACTAAGAGTGCAATTGGTTACCTAGAACGTAACTTCAAAGTTAACTATGACCAAGCAACCACATTTGGAAATAACGGGACAGATGGTGCAGTCAAAAATCTTTCACCTAAGAATCATCACTTAAAGAGTTTGGGCCATTCTCCCGATCTCATTGGTCTATTTTTCTCTATCTTGAATCAGTTTACTGATACATCTACTTTTATCTCTAACGGCCAGATTATCACTATTGATACAGCAACTCATGAACTAAAAGGTGACAACTTTATAGCCAAGGTTTTTTCCGGTTTTGCCAACTGGCTAGGACATCTATTCTCGGACATGGCTGGTTCTTCTGGTGCATCGGAGCGTGGTGCAGGTATTCCAATTCCTTTCTATAACTTACTACTACTATTAGATGTTGGTGAATTTGGTCAACATAGACAATCATTTGCCACTGTAGCAACACAAGTTTTCGAAAAAGGTTACGATTTAAGACACGGTGTGGCCATGGCCATTCCAGTTCTGATTACAGAACTTTTAACTAGGTTAATGTGGGCGAGCAAGCAACGCTTTTATCACAAGAAGTCATGGAAAGAGTGCATCCCTTCAGGTGCTAATCCAGAGTTAAGGCGGATGCTATTGGTCGCTCATGGCACACTATGTTTGATTGATGCAGGTGATGCTGCACTTAAATCAGGTGGCGAAATGGTGCAATTTTTATTGAGAACTAATTTAATCGGTTGGGCACGATTTGGTACTTTAGCACTCAAAGAAGTATATGCTTGGTACAATGCTGGTCATATTAATGCTGATGCGGTTGATGAATACTTAGATTTTGAAATGGAAAAATTATTAACTTAGTAAGAACTCTATGCACACTTTGAACTACTTCGGCTAATATTAAAAAGGGACTTAGAGATAACAATTTAAATAATTTTTCTCGAAATGATTTAACCTGCCATTGTGTTTATGTAGACGTCACCAGTTTGTACTGACCTAGTTATCATCTGACATTGGCCTAAAACATATAAGTCTATTACATTCATGAACTATACGTAATAAAAAAGCGACCATCTGGTCGCCTTTTTATTTATATATCTTTCCAATCAGAAAAACTCACCGCGCTGGTCGCTTGCCGCCCTGAGTGACGGGTTTGGCACCCGGCTTGGCAGAGCCGGCACGGGTCGGGGCCTTACCCTTGTGGGCGGGTTTGCCGGCAGGTTTACCCTTGCCTTCGCCCAGTGCAGCCGATTTGCCGTTACCCGCCCCGTTGCTGCGCTGATGGGTGATGGCACTGTGGCGGGTCAAGGCAGGTTTCAGGCCCTTGTTGCGGCTGCGCTCGGCCTTGGCTTCGCCACGGCCTTCCGGCGGCACCAGGCAGTCGGGGCCGTTGCCGATCAGGTGGCCCTTGCCCATCTCCAGCAGGGCTTCGCGGATCATGGGCCAGCCGGCCGGATCGTGGTAACGCAGCAGCGCCTTGTGCAGACGACGACGACGCTCCCCTTTCACCACGAACACGTCCCCGCCCTGGCGGCTCACCTTGTTGAGCGGGTTTTTCTCGGTGTAATACATGGTGGTGGCGTTGGCGAGCGGCGACGGGTAGAAGTTCTGCACCTGATCGAGCTTGAAGCGGTTGGATTTGATCCACAGCGCCATGTTCACCATGTCTTCATCCGTGGTGCCCGGGTGGGCCGAGATGAAGTAGGGGATCAGGTACTGCTGCTTGCCCGCCTCTTTGGAATACTTGTCGAACAGCTCCTTGAAGCTGTAGTAGCTGCCCATGCCCGGCTTCATCATCTTGGAGAGCGGCCCCTCCTCGGTGTGTTCCGGCGCTATCTTGAGGTAGCCGCCAACGTGGTACTTGGCCAACTCCTTGATATAGCGCGGATCTTCCACCGCTATGTCGTAGCGCACCCCGGAGGCGATCAGTATCTTCTTGATGCCCTTGAGGTCGCGCGCCTTGCGGTAGAGGTTGATGGTCGGGGTATGGTCGGTGTCCATGTGCGGGCAGATGGTCGGCCAGACGCAGGAGGCACGGCGACAGGTCTGCTCTGCCTTGGGGCTCTTGCAGCGCAGCTTGTACATGTTGGCGGTGGGGCCGCCGAGATCCGAGATGACGCCGGTAAAGCCCGGCACCTTGTCGCGGATCTCTTCGATTTCTTTGAGGATCGACTCTTCCGAGCGGCTCTGGATGATGCGCCCCTCGTGCTCTGTGATGGAGCAGAAGGAGCAGCCGCCGAAGCAGCCGCGCATGATGTTGACCGAGGTCTTGATCATGTCGTAGGCCGGGATCTTCGCGTTACCATAGGCCGGGTGCGGCACCCGCTGGTAAGGCAAACCGAACACCCCGTCCATCTCGTCAGTCTCGAGCGGGAAGGCGGGCGGGTTGACCCAGATGATGCGATCGCCGTGGGCCTGGGAGAGGGCGCGGGCGCAGCCCGGGTTGGTCTCGTGGTGCAGGATGCGCGACGCATGGGCGTAGAGCACCTTGTCTTCCTTCACCCGCTCGAACGCCGGCAGCTTGACGTAGGTCTTCTCCCACGGCTTTTGCTTGGGCGGCTGCACCAGGATGGGCTTGGCCTCCTGCTCCGCCGGCGCGGTACCCTCGTCATCAGAGCAAGGCGCCCCTTCCATATAGGGGTTCATGATGGGATCGATGCGGCCAATCTGGTCGAGCTTGCTCGAATCCACCCCGCGCCAGCCCGGCAGCGGCTCCTTGCGGATCACCGCAGTGCCGCGAATGTCCTGCATGGTGTCGATGGTCTCGCCGCCTGCGATGCGGTGGGCCACCTCCACCAGGGGGCGCTCGGCGTTGCCGTAGATGAGGATGTCGGCCTTGGCGTCGATGAGGATCGAGCGGCGTATGGTCTCGGACCAGTAGTCGTAATGGGCGATGCGGCGCAAGGAAGCCTCGATGCCGCCGATGACCACCGGCACCTCTTTATAGGCCTCTTTGCAGCGCTGGGTATAGACCAGGGTGGCGCGGTCCGGCCGCTTGCCGCCCACGTCCCCCGGGGTGTAGGCGTCGTCGTGGCGCAGCTTCTTGTCGGCGGTGTAGCGGTTGATCATGGAGTCCATGTTGCCCGCCGTCACCCCGTAGAAGAGGTTCGGCTTGCCCAGGCGCATGAAGTCATCCTTGGACGACCAGTCCGGCTGGGCGATGATGCCGACCCGAAAGCCCTGGGATTCGAGCATGCGGCCGATCACCGCCATGCCGAAGCTCGGGTGATCCACGTAGGCGTCGCCGGTGACCAGCACTATGTCGCAGCTGTCCCAGCCGAGCTTGTCCATCTCCGCTCTGGACATGGGCAGGAAGGGCGCCGTGCCGTAGCACTCGGCCCAGTAGCGGGGATAGGAGAAAAGGTTGGTAACCGGCTGCATTTTGACCACCTGGAACAATTCGGGTCGCGCATTATACCGGCAGAGCCAGGCGGGGGCGACGGCTTTTTGTCCCTGCTAATCGAAAGGGATAGCCGCTACCACCCTGGGGCTAAGGGGCCCGCAAGGGGGGCTGGCGCCAGAACCTGTGGCGATGGCGCTGCCACCACTGATAACCGCCAAGCAGGATCCAGAACAGGGCAGGCAGCAGGAACAGGGGATGGGTCAGCTCCCGCACCATCAGCAGCCCCAGCAACACCATGACGAAGGGGCGGATCTCATAGAGCCACAGGGGCCAGCCACGCTTGCGCCTGCCCTTGTCATGACGTTGCTGATGGCTGACGCGGTACCAGACCAGGCCCCCGATGAAATAGGCAGCCAGACCCGCCAGCAGCAGGCTCGGCTGCTGGCTGGCCCCCATGAGCAAGAGTCCGCAGCCCAGGCAGAGAAAGGGCAGCGTCCCGTGACGTGACATGGCCAAGATGAACCCCTCGTTAAGAAGATGGATCCAGCCTAGTCAATGGCAGCCGACCCGGGTCGACGCTGGCACTGGGCCATACCATATGGTGTCCCCCCTCATACTCTGGGCTGGGTGCCGATGGCCTCATCCACCTGCTGGCTGCGCTGCCCTGTCATGCCGGCCCTCCTGGCCAGCAAATGATAACAGGCGGGGATCAGCAGCAGGGTCACCAGGGTCGCGAGGGACAACCCGAAGAAGACCACGGTTCCCACCGTCATCCGGCTCTCGTAGCCCGCCCCCATGGAGAGCATCAGGGGCACGGCGCCAATCACGGCGGTCAGAGAGGTCATCAGGATGGGGCGCAGACGGCGCACCGCCCCCGAGATGATGGCCTCTTCGAACCCCTGGCCCCGCTGACGCAGCTGGTTGATGAACTCGACTATCAGTATGCCGTTCTTGGTCACCATGCCGATCAGCATGATCATGCCGATCTGGCTGTAGATGCTCATCTCCTGTCCCGTCAGCCAGAGGCCGAGCAGGCCGCCGAAGATGCCAAGCGGCACCGTCATCATCACCACGGCCGGGGTGATCAGGCTCTCGAACTGGGCCACCAGCACCAGATAGACCACCAGCAGGGCCAGAGCGAACACCAGGGCCATCTCCCCCTGGTTGTCGCGATAATCCTTGGAGTCGCCGGCGTAATCCACCGTCATGCCCGCCGGCAGGTTGTCGTTGGCCCAGCCGTCGAGGAAGTCCAGCGCCTCCCCCAGGGTGTGGCCGGGGGCGAGATCCGCGGTCAGGGTCACCGCCTTCTGGCGCTGATAGTGATTGAGCCGGTTGGGGCTGGCCACCTGCTTGAAGCTGGCCAGGGTGGAGAGGCTCACCATGTCGCCACTGGCGGCCTTGAGGTAGATGCGGCTCAGATCCGAGACGCCGTTGAGCTTGGTCTGATCGGCCCGCAGATAGACGTCATACTCCTCCCCCCTGTCGACATAGGTGGTCTTGCTGGTGCCGCCAAGCAGGGTTTGCAGGCTGTTGGCCACGGTGGAGACGGGTATGCCAAGCTCGCTGGCTCGCTCCCGCGCTATGGTCACCTGCAGCTCGGGGGTCTTCTCGGCGTAATCGAGATCCCCGTTGAGCATCAGGCCGCTCTGCTGGGCCAGCAGCTGGAGCCGGCCACCCACTTCATTGAGCTCCCCGTAATCGCCCCCCTGCAACACGAACTGCACCGGGGCGGTGGAGCCGCGCCGAAAACCGGGCTGGAAGGGGCGGATCATCACGTCCGGAATGCCGGACAGACGGGCGGTCAGTGTCTTGGTGAAGGCGGTGGCGCTCTGGTCCCGCAGGGCCCAGTCGGTGAGCTGTATGATGGCCATGCCGGTCTGATCGCCCCCCTTGCCAAAGGCGGGGGTGCTGAAGCTCATGGCCTGCACCACCCCCTGGCCGAGCAGCGGCATGATGGCGGCCTCCACCTGCTGCATGTTGCGCTTCATCCGCTCTATGCTGGTGCCCTCGGCTCCCTTGACGAACACATAGACGACCCCCCTGTCCTCGGTCGGCGTCAGGTTGGCGGGCAACAGCCTGAGCAGCGCCAGGCTGCCTCCCAGGCAGAGCGCCAGCACCAGCAGCGCCCAGCCGGAGCGGGGCAGCAGCCAGCCAAGCAGGCGACGGTAGTGACCCTCTACCCGGCCGAGGGCGCGATCCAGGGCCGCAGTCAGCGGATTGGTGCTCTCCTTGGCCCGCATCAGCCAGGAGCCCATGGCCGGGGTCAGGGTCAGGGCCACCAGGGAGGAGCAGATCACCGCGAGGGACAGCAGGATGGCAAATTCGGTGAAGAGCCTGCCCACCATACCGTCCATGAAGGCGATGGGCACGAACACCATCACCAGCACCGCCGTGGTGGCGATGACGGCAAAGCCCACCTCGCGGGTGCCGTGCCAGGCCGCCAGCAGCGGCGGCTCGCCCCGTTGCAGGTGATGGTGGATGTTCTCCACCACCACGATGGCGTCATCCACCACCAGGCCGATGGCGAGAATGAGGGCGAGCAAGGTGATGAGGTTGATGGAAAAGCCGAGATACCAGGCGCCGATGAAGGCCGAGATCAGCGATACCGGCACCGTGATGGCGGGAATAAGGGTGGTGCGCCCCTGCCCCAGGAAGAGATAGAGCACGGCCACCACCAGCAGGGCGCTGATGGCCAGGGTGTTGTAGACCTCCTCGATGGACTGCTTGATGAAGATGGTGGAATCGTAATCGACCTCGAGGGTCGCCCCTTCCGGCAGGAAACGCTGCATCTGGGTCATCTTCTGGGATATGCCTTCTGCCACCGCCAATGGGTTGGCGGTGGATTGGGGAATCACCCCTATCCCCAGGCTCTCGCGGCCGTTGCGCTGATAGGCGCTGTCCTCGTTCCTGGCCCCCACGTCCACGTCGGCGATGTCCGCCAGGTAGATGGGCTGACCGTTGCTGGCGGTGGTCACCTGGAGGCGGCGAAAATCGGCGGCCGTGTGATAGAGGCGCGCTATCTGTACCGCCACCGTCATGCTGTCGTTGCGAATTTCTCCCCCCGGCAGCTCTATGTTCTCCCGGGTCAGCGCCGCCTCCACGTCGCTGATGGTGATGCCGCGGGCGGCCATGTCCACCGGACGCAGCCTGACATACATGACCCGCTCCAGATCGCCGGAGAGCATCACCTCGCTCACCCCGTCCACCAGGCTCAGGGGATCCACCAATACCCGGTTGGCGTAATCGGTCATGGCGGTTCTGTCCATCTGGCTGCTGCTGAAGTTGAGCCAGATGGCGACATCGCCGTTGCCGCTGTCCTTGGTGATGAGGGGCTCGTCCACCCCGTCCGGCAGCTTGATGCGGGCGCGGGAGATGGCATCGCGCACGTCCGACACCCCCTCCACCATGTTCCAGCCGAGCTTGAACTCCACCGTGATCATGGAGCGCCCCTTGCGGGTCACCGAGTTGATGTTCTTGATGCCGCTGATGCCGGAGAGCTGATCCTCGATGGGTTTGGTGACCTGGCTCTCCATCACCTCGGGCGCCGCCCCCTCATAGGTGGTGCTGACGGAGACTGAAGGGGTCTGCACGTCCGGCATCTCCCGCACCGTCAACTTGGCGAAGGCCACCAGGCCAAACACGGTGAGCAGGGCGCTGATCACCACGGCAACCAGGGGCCGGCGTACCGATATATCAGAGAGCCACATCAGCCGTTCACCTTCGCCAGATCCTTGACCAGCAAGCCATCTCTGAGATTGACCAGCCCCTCCACCACGATGCGGTCCCCCGCCTTGAGCCCCTCGGTGACCCAGACCTGCTCGCCCTGAGTCTCGCCGAGCACCACGGGCAGCCGCTTGACCCGGCCATCGGCCTCGAGGCGATAGACGAAGCGCTGCTCACCCAGGTACTCCACCGACTGGCTCGGGATCAGGGTCATCTGCCGGGCGGGCAGGGCCAGCTCGACGCTGAGCAGCATGCCGGGACGCAACTGGCCCGCAGGATTGGGGAAGATGACGCGAGCCTTGATGTTCTGGCTGCTGTCTGAGACCCGGCTGTCCACCGTCTCCAGGCTGCCCTGGAACTGCTGATCCGGCCAGGCGGCGCTGATCGCCGTCACCGTCATGCCCGGGCGCAGCAAGGAGAGATAACGTTCGGGCACCGCCAGATCCAGACGCAGCTTGTCCAGCTCATCCAGGTGCAACAGGCTGTCCCCATTGCCCACCAGGGCCCCTTCACTGAGATCGATCAGGCTCACTGTGCCATTGAAGGGGGCGCGCAATTCGCGCAGCCCCAGCTCGTAGCGGGCGGCGGCCAGGCGTGCCTGGGCCATGGCGGTCGTCGCCTCCTGCCCCTCCAGCTCGGAGCTGGTCACGGCCCCCCGCGCCACCAGGCGCCTCATGTCCCGCAGCTTGCGCTCCTCGTCGCGCACACTGGCGCTCTGCTCCGCCAGTTCCGCCTGCTGCTTGCCTATGTCCAGCTGGATCAAGACCTGACCCGCCGTGACCTGCTGGCCCGAGTGCACCAGGATGCGGGCGATGCGACCCGTCACCTCTGGGCTCACCACCACGGCGCGATTGGCCGCCAGCTTGCCAACCAGCTTGAGGGTGGGGTTGCTCAGGGTCTCGCTGACGGTCTGGGTACGGATGTTGACCCTGTGGGCGGCGCCCTTGACCTCGGGCGCTTCGGATCGGTAATACCAGGCACCGAGCACCAGGAGGAGAAGCACCGTCAGTGGCAACCAGCTACGCATTTTCATTGATGGATCCAGTAAACAAGGGTATGAATTTCACAATAGAGGGCCATTCTAGCCCCACTTCTTGCCGCGACTATGTATAAGTGTGACAAAAGGTAACAGGCCTGGCCCGCCAGCTGGCGGATCTCGCCCCTGCTCGCCCCAGACGCGGCCCATCATCATCAGCAAGGAGAGAACCGTGACACGAAGACCCAGATTGGGGCTCGCCCTCGGCAGTGGCGCCGCCAGAGGCTGGTCACATATAGGCATCATACGTGGGCTGGAGCGACTCGGGGTCAAACCCGATCTGGTCGCTGGCTGCTCCATCGGCAGCTTCGTGGGCGCCGCCTATGCGGCGGGGGCCCTCGACGCCCTGGAGGAGTGGGTACGCGGCTTCACCCGGCTGCAGGTCGTCAGCATGCTGGATCCCGCCCTCTCCGGTGGCCTGTTTCGAGGGGAAAAGGTATTTGGCATCGCCGGCGGCCACCTGGGAGAGCCCGACATCCAAGATCTGCCCATGCCGTTCTCCTGCGTCGCCACCGAGCTCGATACCGGTCGCGAAATCTGGCTCAAAGAGGGCCCCTTGCGCCAGTGCGTGCGCGCCTCATGCGGCATGCCGGGCCTGCTGACCCCGACCCTGCTCAATGAGCAGTGGCTGGTCGATGGCGCCGTGGTCAATCCGGTGCCCATCTCGCTGGCCCGTGCCATGGGGGCCGAGGTGGTGATCGCCGTCAACCTCAACACGGATCTGCACCAACCCTGGGGCCAGGAACAGGAGGAGGTCTTGCCTGCCCAGAGCAAGCTGTTCAGTCAGTGGTTCAATCGCAGCGAAGGCCCGACCCCGCCCGGCATGTGGAACGTGATGAGCAGCACCCTCAACATCATGCAGGAGCGGATCACCCGGGCCCGCATGGCGGGGGATCCCCCCGAGATCCAGCTCTGCCCTCGCCTGGGCGGCCTCTCCATCATGGACTTCCACCGGGCGGCCGACGCCATCGAAGAGGGGGAAGCCTGCGTCGAGCGCAACGCCCATCAGCTCAAGGATGAGCTGACCCGGCTCGGCCTGCTCTCCCCCTGAGGACGGCACCGCGCAGGGGAAACACGGACAAAAAAATGCCGCCCCTGGGGGCGGCATTTCTCACTGGAACGTTCTCAAGGCTCAGCCTTTGGTGAGATCGTCCGGACCAATCTGACCAATCTCGGCGACTTTCTTGTCGGCCAGCAGCCAGAGAGTGAACTTGTGCAGTTCCGGGTGATGAGCCAGGGCAACCAGGAAGGCGCCACCGACTTCACGGTAACCGAGTTCATAGTTTTTCAGGGTGGTGGGGGGAACACCCAGCAGATCGGCAAACTTGGGTCGGCTCAGGCCGACGGCTTCACGGATCTGGCGGATCTTCTTGCCAACAGTGTCAATGTTTGAATTCATAGTGGTTCCATACTCCGTATGGCGGATTGACTCCGCCTTATTTTTCGCGACGACTCGTAGTCAAGTGTATCAGTTTTGGACGGACTCGTTATGGTCGAGTCTCTATCTTATATACGCCTTCTGGCGACAACCCTTAAAAACCTCGGGGATGGTAATCGCTCAATCGCCCGAGGTAAACAGTCTCGAAAAGAAACCTTTATGGAGGCCCGATGAATCCTCCGTATAATCCCAGCACTACCCATAAAGAGTAATAAACATGGCGTTTCCCGGCATCATCTCCCGCCTCCACCCAAGTACCCGCCCCCAGGATCTGGCCCTGCAACTGCAACAAGGCCAGCACTATCGGGCAGAAGCTCTGCTGCTGCCGGCCACCATGACGGCACACGCCGCCGAGATATTGCAGACCCTGCCAGAGCGCATCAGCCTCTATCTGACCCAGCCAGAGCCGGGGCTTCCCCTGCGCAACCATGACGGCATCATGACAGGTGAAGGCCTCTTGACCCTGCAAGATGGGCGCGCCATGCCCCTGGCCAGCGAACCTGGACGAGGGATGCTGGTTCCCGAGTCCGGCCTGCGCGACATGGCACGCTGGCTGGAAGCCGGCCATCGCCACTTCGTCTGTCCCGCCGCCGTGCAGCCGGTCGCCCGCGCCATTCTCAACATCTGGCCCCTCGACCCCTACCTGGCCAAACATTTTTTGCTCAGCTTCACTCCCCTGCTCGACACCGCCACCGAGCAGGAACTGCTCGCCGTATTGTCAGCCCGTCTGGAGCCCGCCAGCCCTTGCTCCGCCTGGGTTGGGTCCTATATGAAGCTTGAAAAACGACTGCACAGGACCTACTTAGACCACTAAATCCCGACCCTGAACCGCCCCTGAAGCAAGCGACACAAATTGGCTCACCCCTGTTTTGTGAGCTTGATCATGGTTTGAAATGGGAATAAAGTGCGCATCGTCATCGGATTGACACCCTTTTTTGGTGGGGAAAATGTGTGCAAGCACACCCCGCTGGTTCATGGATGAGAGAGATCCTGGAACACGGGATCCCTGTCAGACTCCTTGCCATCGTTGGCAGAGCCTGCAGCTTACATAAATCAAAAAGTGCGAAGCACGTGACAACGTGTTGCTCAACGAGGATATATTTATGATGAAAATGGCCCCTTCCCTGATTGCCATCGCCATGGCAACCCTGGGTGCTACTGCTGCCCAAGCCGCTGACAACGATCTGTACCTGGGTGTTGGTGCCGGTGCTGCTCACATCAACGGTCTGAACAAGATCGATGGCGTGAAAGACGGTGAAGAAAACGCTGCTGCTGCCAACGCCTTCGTCGGTTACAACTTCACCGAAAACTTCGGCGCCGAGCTGGGCTACCAGTACGCCGGTCGTGGCAACACCAACGGCTCCCGTTTCGAAAACCAGGGCGCAACCCTGTCTGGTATCGGTCGTCTGCCGGTTGCCAAGGACCTGTCCATCTTCGCTGAAGGCGGTGCCTACTGGGCTCACACCGACGGTCTGGAAACCAGCGACACTCGCGTTTCCCCGCTGGCCGGCCTGGGTCTGACCTACAAGCTGAACGATGCCCTGGATCTGCAGGCTCGCTACCGCTACATGTGGAATGTCTCCGACATCTCCACCTCTGCTTACAACACGTCTGGCGACAACTACAAAGACAACCAGAGCATCGGTACCGTGGAAGTGGTTTACCACCCGTTCCGCACCTCCTATGTTGAGCCGGTTGCTGCCCCTGTCGTTGAAGAAGCCGCTCCTGCTCCTGTCATGGTTGAGAAGAACTTCACCATGAGCTCCGACGTGCTGTTTGCCTTTGGCAAATCCACTCTGAAGCCGGAAGGTGTTGAAGCCCTGAACGGTCTGTACCAGCAGATCATCGACGCTCAGCCGAAAGATGGCAGCGCCGTGGTTGTCGGTTACTCCGACCGCATCGGTTCCGACGCTTACAACCAGAAGCTGTCCGAAGCCCGTGCCCGTACCGTTGCTGACTTCCTGGTCGGTAAAGGCATGGCCGCTGGTAAAGTCGCCATCGAAGGTCAAGGCGAAGCCAACCCGGTCACCGGCACCCAGTGTGACGGCATCAAGGCCAAGGCTCAGCTGATCGCCTGCCTGGCCCCGGATCGTCGTGTAGAAGTTCGCGTTTCCGGCGTACAGGAAGTTCAACAGTAATCTCCACGAGATACTGATCAAAGGGGACGCATCGCGTCCCCTTTCGCTTTTTGGGGCCAGATTGCGACACCTCTTGTCGGAACGCCTCCGCCAAATCCCCTCCAATGCCCCCCTGTTGCCCCCTCGGATGCCGTCTATCTGTTCGATAACTTGATCAATGCGAGTCAAAAGAATACAGTTATTCCGCTTCTAAGGTATTGGATGAGTTATTAAAAGTGTCTCTACCGGTTAGTTGTCCACGGCTGCCTTTGGTGCCGTGAGTAGCCAGGAGTCCTTCATATTCGTTCATGCCATCCGTGCTACAACACGGAGATATGCCATTCGGGCTTTGCTCGGGTGAACAGCATATGACTAAGAGTGCGCGCCAATGGCACGGCAAACTCAACGAGGATATAACGATGAAAATGAAAGTGGCACCGACCCTGATTGCCCTGGCCCTGGCGGCCGCGGGCAGCACCGCAGCTCAGGCTGCTAACAACGACTGGTACACCGGCATCGCCGCCGGTTGGGCCTATACCCACGATCTGGAAGATTTTGGCAAGAACGCCGATGTGGACAAGGACGCTACCGCGCTGAGTCTGTTCGGTGGTTATAACTTCACCGAAAACTTCGGGGCCGAACTCGGCTATCTGTACGCCGGCAAGGCGGGCATCGATGGCGTCGATTTCACCAGCAAGGGCGCGACCCTGTCTGGTATCGGCCGTCTGCCCCTGGGTGATATCTTCTCCGTCTTTGCCGAGGGTGGTGCCTATGTGTTCCACGCCAACGGCAATGGCCAGAGCGACAACGGCATCGCCCCCCTGGCCGGCCTGGGCCTGACTGCCAAGCTGTCCGACCTCATCGACGTGCAGGCTCGCTACCGCTACATGTG
Organism: Aeromonas bivalvium; assembly: GCF_000819765.1. Lineage (GTDB taxonomy): Bacteria > Pseudomonadota > Gammaproteobacteria > Enterobacterales > Aeromonadaceae > Aeromonas > Aeromonas bivalvium. The sequence continues at coordinate 423,278 of NZ_CDBT01000008.1, read as the reverse complement.
GGACGTGGGTGACGAGAACAAGACCGGCAGCGACAACATGATCTGGGAAACCGACATGAGCGTGGCCACCCTTGAGCTGGTGCTGCACCCGAACCGTACCTCCTATGTCGCGCCGGTCGCCGCCCCCGTGGTCGCCGAACCCGAGCCCGTCATCGTTGACAAGAGCTTCTCCCTGAGCTCTGACGTGCTGTTTGCCTTTGGCAAATCCAGCCTCAAACCGGAGGGGATGGATGCCCTGAACGGCCTGTATCAGCAGATCGTCGAGATCCAGCCCAAGGATGGCAGCGCCGTGGTCGTCGGTTACACCGACCGCATCGGCTCCGACGCCTACAACCAGAAACTGTCTGAAGCGCGCGCCCGCACCGTGGCCGACTTCCTGGTCGGCAAGGGCCTGCCCGCCGGCAAGGTCGCCATCCAGGGTCAAGGGGAAGCGAACCCGGTCACCGGCAGCCAGTGTGATGGCATCAAGGGCAAGAACGAGCTGATCGCCTGCCTGGCACCGGATCGCCGCGTCGAAGTGCGCGTCACCGGTGTACAGGAAGTGCAGCAGCAGTAATGTTGCGTGTCTGACCCAGGTTCATCAGAAGAGGAGGCCCAGATGCCTCCTCTTTTTTATTGCCCCGTCTGCACCTGACCCTGGGTCTCCTTGCACCCGGGCCCCCTCCTCCCTTCCTGGGATCCGGCTCACAGGACACGCTGCCAGATGGGTACCAGGCCACGCAAAACCAGAGGGGGTGGCTATAACTAGATGGTGCGTAACAACTTTTGCACAACAACAAAAGAGGATAAGCGATGAAACCAAGCCTGTTATCCGCACTGATTGCCGTGGCTCTCACATCAGCTGCCAGCCTTCCCGTCCAGGCCAACGACTGGTATCTCGGGGGAGGTGGCGGCGTTGCCATCGGCCATGATATCGGCGATCTCGGCAAGGATGTCGACAAGAACGATACCGCCTGGAGCCTGTTCGCCGGGTACAACTTCAACGAGAACTTCGGCGCCGAGCTCGGTTACCTCAACACCGGCGACTGGCAGGTCGACAACGAGCAGTTCAGCAGCCAGGGGGCCACCCTGTCCGCCATCGGTCGCCTGCCGATCGGGGATGTCTTCTCGCTGTTTGCCGAGGGGGGTGCCTACCTCTATCAGGTGGACACCATCAATGGTTCCGACAATGACTATGCCCCGCTGCTGGGACTGGGCATGGGCGCCCGGCTGACCGACTGGCTCGATCTGCAGGCCCGTTACCGCTACATGTTCCGGGTCGGCGACGATGTCGACAACGGCAAGCTGGGCAGTGGCACGGATCGCTGGGTGACCGATGTCAGCGTCGCCACCCTGGAGCTGGTGTTCCACCCGAACCGCCATGCCTATGTGGCCCCCGTGGTCGCCCCCATGGTCGCGGCACCCGAGCCCGTCATGGTCGACAAGCGCTTCTCCCTCAGTTCGGATGTCCTGTTCGAGTTCAACAAGTCCTCCCTGCGGGCCGAGGGCAGCAGCGCGCTGGCGGATCTCTACCAGCAGATAGTCGCGGTCAACCCCAAGGATGGCCAGATCACCGTCATGGGCTACACGGATCGCATCGGCTCGGATGAGTACAACCAGACACTGTCCGAAGCCCGCGCCCAGACGGTGGCCGACACCTTGATAGGCATGGGCCTGCCGGCGGACAAGGTCGCCATCCAGGGCATGGGTGAAAGCAGCCCGGTCACCGGCACCCAGTGTGACGGCATCCAGGCCAAGAGCGAGCTGATCGGCTGTCTGGCGCCGGATCGCCGGGTCGAGGTGCGTGTCACGGGCATCCAGTCCGAGCAGACACCGGCCCCGGTGACGGCGGCGCCTGCCACCGAACCCATGGATGGCTGATCGGGCACTGTCCCTTGCGTTGTGCAAATGAAAGAAGGGATGCCGAGGCATCCCTTCTTGCTTGCCCTCCCCGTCAGAAGGAGGTGCGACGATAGCGCCGGTACTCCGGGCGCCAGAAGTTCGCCTCTATGGCCTTGTCGATCACCTCGTCCGGGGTCTGCACCGCCTTGCCCTGCAGCATGGCGGTCTTGGCCACCATCTTGGCGATGTAGCGGGACACCTCGTGGATATCCGCCAGATCCGGCAACAAGGATCCCTCCTCTCCCTTGACCAGGGGCGAGCACTCCGCCAGGGCGCGGCTGGCGGACATCAGCATGGCATCGGTCACCCGCTTGGCGCCGGAGGCGATGACCCCAAGACCTATCCCCGGGAAGATGAAGGAGTTGTTGCACTGGGCGATGACGTAACGCTTGCCCTTGTACTCCACCGGTGCGAACGGGCTGCCGGTGGCCACCAGCACCTGACCGTCGGTCCAGCGGATGAGATCCGCCGGCGTCGCCTCCACCCGGGAGGTGGGGTTGGAGAGGGGGAAGATGATGGGGCGGGCACAGTGCTTGTGCATGGTCTTGACCACCTCTTCGGTGAACAGACCCGGCTGGCCTGAAACCCCGATCAGGATGTCGGGGCGGCCGTGCTCCATCACCTCCAGCAGGGAGATGTTGTCCCCCACCGGCCAGTCGGCGATCCGCTCCACCGGCTGGGAGAGACGGCGCTGGAAATCGAGCTGGTTGGGGATCTTGTCGGTGATGAGGCCGAAACGGTCCACCATGAAGACCCGGCCGCGCGCCTGGGCATCCGTCAGCCCTTCGGCCTTCATCTGGGCCACTATCTGCTCGGCGATGCCGCAGCCGGCGCTGCCGGCGCCGAGGAAGGCGACCCGTTTCTCGGAAAGCTTGGCCCCCGAGGCCTTGCAGGCGGCGATGAGGCTGCCGAGCGTCACCGCGGCCGTGCCCTGGATGTCATCGTTGAAGCAGCACAGTTCGTCCTTGTAGCGATTGAGCAGCGGCATGGCATTGCTCTGGGCGAAGTCTTCGAACTGCAACAGAATATCGGGCCAGCGGCGTTTGACCGCCTGGATGAAGGCGTCGACGAACTCGTAATACTCCTCCCCCGAGATGCGCGGATGACGCCAGCCCATGTAGAAGGGATCGTTCAGCAGCTGCTGGTTGTTGGTGCCGACATCCAGCACCACCGGCAGGGTATAGGCCGGCGAGATGCCGCCACAGGCGGTGTAGAGGGAGAGCTTGCCGATGGGGATGCCCATGCCGCCTATGCCCTGATCCCCCAGGCCCAGGATCCGCTCGCCATCGGTCACCACTATCACCTTGACGTTCTGCTTGGTGGCGTTTTGCAGCATGTCATCGATCCTGTCCTTGTCGGAATAGGAGATGAAGAGGCCACGGGCCCGGCGGTAGATGTTGGAGAACTCTTCACATGCCTTGCCCACGGTCGGGGTATAGATGATGGGCATGATCTCGGTCAGGTGATCCCGGATGAGCCGATAGAACAGGGTCTCATTGGTGTCTTGAATGTTGCGCAGATAGATATGCTTGTCCATATCGTTGCCAAACGCCATGAACTGGCGATAGGCACGTTCCACCTGCTCTTCTATGGTCTCTATGTTCTGGGGCAGCAGACCTTCCAGGTTGAAGTTGCTGCGCTCCTCGCTGGTGAAGGCACTGCCCTTGTTGAGCAGCGGGGTCTCCAGCAGGGCGGGACCGGCGTAGGGGATATAGAGAGGACGTTTCTGATTATTATCTTCAAACATGGATCGGGTACCTTGACGATGACCTGGACAAAGGAGTCCGCCGATCCTAGGGGCTTGGGCCAACAATTTCAAAGGGTTTACACCTCCGTTGCCACAGGTTTGCGACCCAGTCGGCGAAAGGCCCCCGGGGTCTGACCAGTCAGACGGCGAAAACGGTTCGCAAAGTTGGCGCCATCGCTGTAACCGACCCGGCTGGCCAGCTCATTGAGGGGCCAGTCGGTATAGAGCAATAGCTGGCGCGCCTTCGCCATGCGCAGCCCGGTCAGCCAGGCCATGGGCCCCATTCCGAAGCCCTGCTGACAGAGGCGGTGCAGGTGGGGAGGCGAGCAGGCCAGCAGGCTGGCGAGCCGGGCCACCGTCCAGGGTTCATCCAGCCGTCCCTCCACCAGACGTTGCAGGTGTTGCAGCCGATCGAGAGAGGAGCCCCGCGTCTCCCGCCGCAGCACCCGATCCAGCAGGGCCAGCAACAGGGAGAGCAGCTGGGGTTGCAGGGTGGAGCGGCTCCCCTCCCTGTGCATCAGTTGCAGCAGATGGTGCAGCGACTCCCCCTCGTCACTGACCCGGCAGCCATGGCCCAGCCGGTGCAGATGGTGCCAGCGCGGCACATCGTCGAGCAGGATCCAGCTGATGCGCCAACTGTCGCCATCCAGCCGAAAGCCGCCGGGCAGGGCGGCGGGCAGAAACACCAGGGCCCCGGCCGGGATGGGGCTCTCCCCCTGCTCGGTCAGCAGGACGCCCCCCTCGCTGTGACTGATCAGCAGGATGTGAAAGGCGGGGCAGTTGCGCTGGATCAGGTAGTGCTCCCGCAGCTCCGACAGACCGGTCAGGAAGATGCCGGCCTCCCCCAGCAGGGGCAACCCCTCCCGTCCCAGCATCCGCTCCTCGCAGGCCGGGGCAATCTCCAGACACTCACGGGCAAACATCTTGCGCCTCCCAATCGATGCGATGTCGAAAATGAATCGACAATGGATAGTTTTGCACAAAGAAGACGATAGCCGCTCACAGCGGTCATTTCAGCAACAGCGCCTATGATACCGGCTATCTACTTTGGCTTTCCAGCACCCGGTTAACAGCGATGAACTATTGGCAAGCGATTTTCAAACAAACCACCGACAAGGCGTTCATGGGCAGGCTGTGGCGACTGGCCCTGCCCGTCTCCCTGCAATCCATGATGTTCTCCCTGCTTGGCCTCATCGACATCATGATGGTGAGCCAGCTGGGGGCGACCGAGGTCGCCGCCGTCGGCTTGGGAAACCGGGTCTTCTTCTTCAACCTGCTGGTGATAGCCGGCCTCTCCGGCGGCGTCTCCGTGCTGGCGGCGCAATACTATGGTCGCGGTGACATGGGCGGAGTACGCCGGGCCCTCACCCTGGCCCTGCTGGGATCCCTGCTGGTCAGCCTGCCCTTCGCCCTGCTCTATACCTTCTCCCCCGGCAGCGTGCTCGGCTTCGCCAGCCAGGATCCCGTGCTGCGCCCCCTGGCGGATCACTACCTGATGATCACCGGGGCCACCATCCTCTGCACCGCCCTGGTGGTGCCCCTGGAGGCGGCGCTGCGCTCGGTGGGCAACGCGGCGGCCCCGACCCGGATCGGGATCATTGCCATCATCGCCAACGTCATCCTCAACTATGCCCTCATCTTCGGCCACTTCGGCTTCGAGGCCATGGGAGTGGCGGGCTCGGCCTGGGGCACCACGCTGTCGCGCCTGCTGCAAACCGCCCTGCTCATCGGTTATGTGATGCACAAGGAGGGGCGCCTGCTGCCCCGTCGCCCCGACTGGCTGCTGGCCCTCTCCCACAGGGAGGTGCGCCGCTTCGTGCTGATCGCCCTGCCCCTGCTGCTCCACGACGGGCTCTGGGCCTTCGGCATGCTGCTCTACGGCTTCCTCTATGCCCACCTGGGGGTCGATTCCCTGGCCATCATGACCACCCTCGGGGCCCTGGAGGGGATCCTCATCTCCCTCTTCTTCGGACTGGCGGTGGCCTGTGCCACCCTGCTCGGTCACCGCCTCGGTGCCGAGGAGTACGAGGCCGCCTGGCAGGAGTCCCAGCTGCTGCTGATGCTGGCACCGCTTGGCGCCCTCCTGGTCGGCCTCTTCGTCTGGTTCATGCAGGCGCCCCTGCTGCTCTGGATTGGCAACCTGCCCGCCGACCTGCTGCCCGAGGCCGGCCAGGTGCTCGGCATCCTCTGTCTGGGCATGCTGATCAAGGTGTTCAACATGGTGGGGATCGTCGGGGTGCTGCGCTCCGGGGGCGACGTCAACTACAGCATCCTCATCGACATCATCGCCATGTGGTGCATAGGGCTGCCGCTGGCCTGGGTCGCGGTGAGCTGGCTCGGCTGGCCGCTGACCTGGGTCGCCGCCGTGGTGCTGCTCGAGGAGGTGAGCAAGATGTGGCTGGTCCAGCGCCGGGTGCGTCGCCGCCGCTGGCTGCGCAACCTGGTCATCAACTAGGTTGCGCCACGGGCACAAGTTGCAGCAAATCAAAGAGTGGCCGGGCTCCCCGGTGTATGCTGATGGCCGATACTGTGACGGGCGGCCCCAGGGCGGCCCAGGTTAGGAGAGAGACGATGCAGACACAAAGAGAGACCCTGAGTCAGGAGGCCCTGCTCACCCTGGCCAACGAGCTTATCCGCAGCCACGAGGATTTCATCCACGGCATGCGCGCCGACGCCGTGGAGCAGCGCGGGGACGTGCTGGTGTTCAAGGGGGAGTATTTCCTCGACCAGGATGGCACACCCACCCCCAAGACCATGGCGGTGTTCAACATGTTCAAGTACCTGGCCCACCGGCTCTCGGACAAGTACCGACTGGCCTGACGGCAAGAGGGGATGCCATGGCATCCCCTCTCCATCCCGCCCGCCTCAGGCGACCCGCGCCGCCGCGGCCTCCGGCCCCACCACGCAGTTGCGGCCCGCCACCTTGGCCTGATAGAGCCGCTCGTCGGCCCGGTTGAGCAGGCTCTCCACCGACTCGGATGGCTGCATCATGGCCACCCCTATGCTGACGGTCACCTCCAGCAGCTCCTCGCTGGTCGGACTCTTGATGAGACGCGCCTCCACCGCGAGCCGCAGCCGCTCGGCAAACTCCCTCGCCTGTCCGGCCCCCTCGCAGCGAGGCAGCAGGACGGCAAACTCCTCGCCGCCGTAACGCCCCAGCACCATGCCCGGCTCCAGCTGCTCCGCCAGGCTGGCGGCCACCTCCTTGAGCACCGCATCCCCCGCCAGGTGGCCGAAGGTGTCATTGATCCGCTTGAAGCGATCGAGATCGAGCAGCAGCAGGGCAAAACCCTGCTGCTGGTAGAGGAAGCGGGCGCGGGCCTGCTCCAGCCGTTTCATCAGCAGGCGCCGGTTCATCATGCCGGTCAGCTCGTCGGTGGTGGATTCCCGATAGAGCTGCAGCAGCATATTGAGCTGGCCGCACTGCACCCAGGCACTGGCCAGGGCAAACAGGCAGAGCAGCCAGACCTGATCCAGGGTGGCGCCACCGAGCAGAGGCTGGCCCAGCAGCAACCAGTTGCCCCCCAGCATGGCCAGCAGGATGCAGGCCGCCAGTTGCAGGCTGAGGGAGAGGGGCACGGGGAAGATGGCAAACAGGCTGATGAGCAGATAGGGAAAGGCGCTGTAACCGGCCTGCAGCGGCTGATCCGGTCCAAAGCTGGCCAGACAGAACAGGGAGAACAGCATCATCACCGTCATCAGGTAGCCGAGCGCCAGCTTCATCCGCTCCCGGCGAAAGTGGATCAGGTAGGAGAGCGGGATCAGGGGGGAGAGGGCCAGCAGGCAGAAGGCCCGCGCCTTGATCAGCTCACCGAACTGCGCCTCGTCCAGGGTCAGCCAGTCCACCAGACCCCAGGCGGGAATGCCGACCATCAGCAGGCAGGTGAGCAGTCGCAGCCTGACCGTCATGAACCCCATCCGGGTCAGGGTAAAGTCTTCCGAGTGGGCGCGGGCACTCCAGAACTCCGACAACTTCAGCATCCAGCGTCTCCAGATCGCAAAGAGGGGCTCATTTTACGCCGATGCGCGGCAAAAAACCCGGGTCATCCCGCGATTTTTACCGATCGGGCCGGACGCAAACCGGCGGATCATATTACTGGCACGCAAACGTTTCAACCTCGCGACAAATAAACCCGTTGAGCGCCATTTGCCGCTGGATCTCCCCCCTTCAGTCACTACAATAGCCGCCAAAATTTCTCCCCACTCCCAGCACACAGAGGTATTTATGGAACAGGCTGTTCCCCAGCGCGCGACCGACCAGTCCGAACGACGCCCCCATCCGGATCTGGTCTACGGCATCAACGAGGTGCCTCCCCTGCCCCAGACCCTGTTCGCCGCCCTGCAACACATGCTCGCCATGTTTGTCGCCATCATCACCCCGCCCCTCATCATCGCCAATGCCCTCGGCCTGCCCGCAGACGACACCCGCTACATCGTCTCCATGTCCCTGGTCATGTCCGGCATCGCCTCCTTCATCCAGACCCGCCGCCTCGGCCCCGTCGGCTCGGGACTGCTGTCGGTGCAAGGCACCAGCTTCAACTTCCTCGGCCCCATCATCGCCTCCGGCCTCGCCCTCAAGCAGGCAGCCATGCCCACCGAGGATCTGCTCGGCACCCTGTTTGGCACCATGCTGGTGGCCGCCCTCACCATGGTGGTGCTCAGCCGCTGCCTGCATCTGGTGAGCCGGATCATCACCCCCCTGGTGACCGGCATAGTGGTGCTGCTCATCGGCCTGACCCTGATCAAGGTGGGCCTCATCAGCATGGGGGGCGGCTATGGCGCCCTGGCCGACGGCAGCTTCGCCAGCCACTCCAACCTCTTCCTCTCTTTGCTGGTGCTGGGCCTCATCGTGCTGCTGCAACGCAGCCACAACCCCTGGCTGCGCCTCTCCGCCATCATGATCGCCATGCTGGTCGGTTACGGCGTCGCCCTGCTGATGGGCAAGGTACAGGCCCCTGTCCTGAGCGGGCCCCTGCTGATGATCCCGGCGCCGCTGCGCTATGGCCTCGGTTTTGACTGGCAACTGTTCGTGCCGCTCGCCATCATCTTCGTGGTGACGGCGCTCGAAGCCATCGGCGACATGACGGCCACCTCGGATGTCTCGGGGGAGCCGGTCAGCGGCCCCCTCTACATGAGCCGCATCAAGGGCGGCGTGCTGGCGGATGGCTGCAACTCCATGCTGGCGGCTCTCTTCTCCACCTTCCCCATGTCCACCTTCAGCCAGAACAACGGCGTCATCCAGCTGACCGGGGTCGCCAGCCGCCACGTCGGCCTCTTCATCGCCGCCATGCTGGCCCTGCTCGGCCTGTTCCCGGCGGTGGCGAGCCTGGTGCAGCAGATCCCCGAACCCGTGCTCGGCGGCGCCACCATCGTCATGTTCGGCACCATAGCCGCGGCGGGAGTGCGCATCATCTCCCGCGAGGAGCTGGACCGCCGCGCCCTGATGATCCTCGCCGTGTCGCTCGCCATGGGGCTGGGGGTGGCGCAGGTGCCCGAGGTGTTGCAGCACCTGCCCGAGCTCGCCAGGAGCGTGCTCTCCTACGGCGTCGCCACCGGCGGCCTCACCGCCATCCTGCTGAACCTGCTGCTGCCAAAGCGCGCTGGCGCCCAGGCCTGACCCCTCAATGAACCGGTAAAGCCCCGCCGTGCGGGGCTTTACCTCTCCTCCCGTCGCGGGTACTGTGCTTGCCAGCCCAAGCGTCAGGATGCCTTCATGCCTTATACCCTGCTGCCCCCACCTCCCGCCCACCAGACACCCGACCAGATCCTGGCCGAGGAGCAGCGCTGGCTGCAGGTGTGTGCCCGCGACACAGTGGCCCGTGCCCATCTCTGGCAGGGGCCCCAATGCCTCATCGTCACCCGCAAGGACACCCGGCTGCCCCGCTATCAGGCGGCCTGCGAGCGGCTTGCAAGGGAAGGCTGGCCTGTGTTTGTGCGCGACAGCGGCGGCACCGCCGTGCCCCACGGTGCCGGCATCCTCAATCTGTCGCTCATGCTGCCCCGCACCAGCACGGATCTTGGCCACTACTACCGGCTGCTGGGGGCCCCGCTGCTAGGTTTGCTGGCGCAATACGGCCTTGCGGGGAGCTATGACTTCGTGCCCGGCTCCTTTTGCGACGGCCAGTACAATCTGGTGATCGGAGGTCGCAAGGTGACCGGCACCGCCCAGCGCTGGCTGGCGCCGGGCCAGGATCACGCAGGCGCCGTGCTGGCTCAGGCCATGGTGCTGGTCGAGGGGGACGTGGACGAGGGTACCCGGATGGCGAGCCGCTTCTATGAACTGGCTGGCGGGGAGCTGCGCTTTGTACCCGGCACCTCCACCACCCTGGCGCAAGCCCTACAGTGGCAGGGGAGCGATGGCGAACTGGTGACAGAGATCAGCCACCGACTGCAGCAGCGCCTGACGGCTGACTAGCCCCTCCTTTGCCCACGCCCTTCTACAGGCCAACAAAAAAGCCACGACCCGAGTCGTGGCTTTCATTTTGAATGGATGGTCGCGGGATCAGGCCGTCTGCGGCTCGGGCTCGGACTCTGTATCGCTGTCCCGACGGAAGTAGGCCCGGGTCTCGGCGATCACCACGTGACGCAGACCAATCAGGCCGATGAGGTTGGGCACCGCCATCAGGCCGTTGACGATGTCGGCCAGCAGCCAAATCAGATCCAGATGGAGGAAGGCCCCGCTCGCCACCAGCGCCAGATAGACGAGGCGATAGGGCTTGATCCCCTTGACCCCGAACAGATACTCGGTGCAGCGCTCGCCGTAGTAGTTCCAGCCGAGGATGGTAGTGAAGGCGAAGAACAAGAGGCCAATGCTCACCAGATACTGGCCGATCCGGGCATCCAGCCCCTGGGCGAAGGCGGCGCTGGTCATGGCGGCGCCGCTGAGCTCGCCACTCCAGGCCCCGGTCACCACCAGAGTCAGCCCGGTCATGGTGCAGATGATCAGGGTGTCGAAGAAAGTGCCCGTCATGGAGACCAGCCCCTGCTCCACGCAGGAGTTGGTCTTGGCCGCCGCCGCCGCTATGGGGGCCGAACCCAGACCCGACTCGTTGGAAAAAACCCCCCGCGCCACCCCGGACTGGATCGCCAGCATGATGCCGGCGCCGACGAAACCGCCGGTGGCCGCATGGCCGGTGAAGGCGCTGTTTATGACCAACATCACCGCTTCGGGCAGGGCGCCAGCGTTGTTCACCAACACACCGGCGCAGGCGAGGATGTAGAAGATGGCCATGAAGGGCACCACCTTGCTGGCCACGCTGGAGATGGAGCGAATGCCTCCCAGGGTCACCAGGGCCACAGCCAGGGTCAGCACCACGGCGGTCGCTTCCCGGGGTACCGAGAAGGAGAGGCTCATGGCGTCCGAGATGGCGTTGACCTGGGGGAAGGTGCCGATGCCGAAGAAGGCCACCCCTATGCCGAACAGGGCGAACAGCCTGGCCAGCGGCCTGGAGCCGAGCCCCTTCTCCAGATAGTACATGGGGCCACCGGCCATCTGGCCGTTGGCGTCGGTCTGGCGATACTTGACCGCCAGCAGGCACTCGGCGTACTTGGTGGCCATGCCAAACAGAGCGGCCATCCACATCCAGAACAAAGCGCCCGGGCCCCCCAGCTTGATGGCGGTAGCGACCCCGACTATGTTGCCTGTGCCTATGGTGGCCGAGAGGGCGGTACAGAGCGCGGCGAAGCTGGAGACGTCCCCCTGCTTGCCCTGGCCCTGATCGCGGCCAAAGACCAGCTTGAGGGCGAGCGGCAGCCGCACCAGTTGCAGCAGGCCGAGGCGAAAGGTGAGATAGACACCGGTCCCGACCAGCAGGATCAGCAGGGGCGGACCCCAGACAAAGCTATCGATGGCGGCAAGCGCCGATTGAATTGATGACATGCATCCTCCTTAAAAAACAACGATTAAGGAGGAGAAGGATGATCTTCCCAAATAGTCGCGATCACCAGAGGGTGATCGGATGCGGGCCAAGCCCAGGTACAACCATCCCATCCCCTCTGTCCTTTTGCCTGAGAGTTTCCGGCCTGAATATCATTGATAAACAAGGCCTTGCTCCTTCGGCGCCCGATTGAACGGGTCTCTCCAGAGTATCGTCCAGTAGCAGTCCACACCGGTTGCCCGGTACCTGAAAGATTCACTTCTTCGGTGGATGGTTGCCCATCGCTCTCCTGCTACCTTCATCCGAACTAGTTTTGGATTAGGAGGCGGCATAGTAATCGAAAATATTGTGATCTGTCTCGCAACAATCCCTTTTTTTCGCCCTTGGCCACCACATCCGGCCAAAGGTAAATAGATTGTTAATTATCAGATGGTTAGACCGCGTCTCACCAGAGCCCGCCTCCCCCCTCCTCTCCTTCTCTTTTTTCCTGGGATATCAATTTTCCCTTTCGTCTCGACCAGAAAAACTTGCCGACATAGCCAATCAAAATGCTTGCATGACAAGTCAATAAACCGATAATTGCGCGCATATCCAAGCAGCAATCATGGAAGTTATGCAACCTGCAGGATAGGTCCCTTCCGGACCGCTCGCCTGAGCCGGCCGTTGCCGTCTCAACAAACCAAGGCTAGGGCAGACCCGCCCCCTAAGGATGATCAAAAGACAATGAAAGAGACCCTTGTGGCGCAAGATTACCGCCAGCTGGTTGAACAATTCGGATCCCCCCTGTTGCTGCTCGACAAGGCCGCCGTGCGCCGCCAGTATCGGGCCCTGTCTGCCGCCCTGCCCGAGGTGCGGCTGCACTATGCACTCAAGCCCCTGCCCCACGAGGCGGTCGTTTCCGTGCTCAAGGAAGAGGGAGCCTGTTTCGATCTGGCCACCAATGGCGAGGTGGATCTGGTGCGCTCACAAGGGGTGCGGCCGGGCCGCTGCATCCACACCCACCCCATCAAGCGCGACAGCGATATCCGCTATGCGCTGGAGTATGGTTGCACCGTCTTCGTCTACGACAATCCCCTGGAGCTGGAGAAATTCCTGCCCTACAAGGACGAGGTGCAGCTGCTGTTGCGGGTCAGCTTCCCCAATCCACACACCAAGGTCGACCTCTCCAAGAAGTTCGGCTGCACCCCGGAGCAGGCTCTGCCGCTGCTGCAACTGGCCCAGGCCAAGGGGATCAAGGTGATGGGGCTCTCCTTCCACGTCGGCTCCCAGGTACCCAACAGCGATCGCCACGTACAGGCCATCGATGCCTGCCGCGACATCATGGAGCAGGCCTGGGCGCTCGGGCTCAAGCCCTGGGTGCTGGATATCGGCGGTGGTTTCCCGGTCGACTATGATGGCGGCGAGTTCGACATCGACGGCTTCTGCGCCCCGATCCGCGCCGCCCTGGCCAAGCTGCCCGCTACGGTGCAGAAGATTGCCGAGCCGGGCCGCTTCATCAGCGCGCCAGCCATGACCTCGGTCGCCAGCGTGATGGGCAAGGCCCACCGCGGCGACAAGATCTGGTACTACCTGGATGACGGCCTCTACGGCAGCTACAACGGCCAGCTCTACGATCACGTCACCTACCCGGTGAGCACTCCCTATGCCCGCGGCGAACTGCACAATGCGGTGCTGTCCGGCCCCACCTGCGACAGCGTGGACGTGATCCGCGACGGCATCATGCTGCCGGACCTCGAGATCGGCGAGCTGGTGATCGGCAAGGTGATGGGGGCCTATACCTGGGCCTCGGCCTCCACCTTCAACTTCTTCCCCAAGGCCAATATCCTGATCCTCGATAGCGCGGCCCAGGGCCAGAAGCTGGTGGCCGCCGCCTGAGACGGGCCGGCCCATGACAAGAGGGGGAGCCACTGGCTCCCCCTCTTCGTTTCGCTCATGGCGTGGATCAGAACTGGCTGGCCAGCAACCAGCCGGTGTAGCCGATGAAGACGCAGAGCAGCAAGCCCCCTTCTACCCGGTTGATGCGGCCCTGGCCCTTGCGGCCCAGGCACATCACCAGCAGCAGCAGGGTCAGCCCCATCATCAGGCTCCAGTCACGGGAGAGCACGGCCGGGTCCACATCCAGGGGCGCGATGCCGGCGGCGATGCCGACCACGGCCAGGGTGTTGAACAGGTTGGAACCGAGCACGTTGCCCAGGGCCAGGTCATGTTCCTTCTTCTTGATGGCCATCAGGGAGGAGGCGAGTTCCGGCAGGGAGGTGCCGATGGCGACTATGGTCAACCCGATGACGAGATCGCTGATGCCAAAGCCCTGGGCTATGGTCACCGCGCCCCACACCAGCAAACGGGAGGCTCCGACCAGCAGCACCAGACCCACCAGCAGCCAGAAGATGGCCTTCTTGAGCGGCATGGCCTCGCTGTCTATCTCCACGTTCACGTCCGCATCCAGGGCATCCCCCTTGCCGGTGATCCCGGCCCAGATGGACCAGCCCATCAGCACCACAAAGACCAGTCCCAGGATCAGGGCGTCGGTGCGCCCCAGGTGACCGTCCATCAGCAGGGCGCCGGAGAGCAGGGTGATGCCGAGCAGGATGGGGATCTCCTTGCGTACCACCTGGGAGGAGACGGCGATGGGGCTGATGAGGGCGGTCAGGCCCAGGATCAGGGCGATATTGGTGATGTTGGAGCCATAGGCATTGCCAAGGGCCAGCCCGGGGTTGCCTTGCAGGGAGGCCAAGGCGGAGACCACCATCTCGGGGGCCGAGGTGCCAAAGCCGATGATCACCATGCCGATGAGCAGGGGCGGCATGCCGGCGTAACGGGCGGTGGCGGCGGCACCATCGACAAACTTATCCGCGCTCCAGACCAGCAGGGCCAGTCCGGCAATCAGGGCAACAAAAGCCAGGGTCATACGTCTTCTTTCCAGTCGGGGTTGTGCTTGGGGGCGCCGTGGTCATCACGGCATCAACAGGGGGCGCCTGCCCAGAGGGCCGTGCCGGCGCCAGTGTAACCGAGCAAAGGCGGTTTTCAAGGGGTAACTAAGCCTTGATTAACCGTCACACCAGGGTGAGCAGACTGGCGGCATCCGAGACCTCGAACTTGCCCGGCTCCTCTACCCGCAGCGCCCTGACCACCCCATCCTCGGCGATCAGGGCAAAACGCTGGGCCCGCACGCCGCCAAAGGCCCCCGTCTCCTTCTCCAGCCCCAGGGCGCGGGTCCAGCTGGCATCGCCGTCCGCCAGCATGGTGATGGCCTGCGCCCCCTGGGCGTCCCGCCACGCCTTCATCACGAAGGCATCGTTGACCGAGAGGCAGTAGAGGGCATCGACCCCCCGGGCGGTGAACTCGTCCGCCAGCACCACATAACCGGGCAGGTGGGCGTTGGAGCAGGTGGGGGTGAAGGCGCCGGGCACGGCGAACAACACCACCTTCTTGCCCGCGAACAGGGCCCGGGTATCCAGGGTCTGCCTGCCCTCGTCCGTGATGATGGTGAATTCGCCCGCGGGCAGTGGCTGGCCAATGGCTATCATGATGGGTCTTCCTGACGGTGAATGATGACTCGCAGTCTACCCCAGATGCGCGCGCCGTGCAGGCTAGACTCAGGCGCCGCCCCTCGCCTGCCAGTGGGCGAGGGCTGTCAGGGAGTCGGGGGTGAACTCGGCGGCCCGGCTGGCTATCTCCGTCAGGCTCATCCAGTGCACGGCGCTCACCTCCTCGGCCTGCAATTGCAGCGGCCCCTGGTAGCGACAGCTGTAGAGGTAGCCCCACACCCGGTAATGGTCCCCTTCGGCCAGGAAGCGACCATGGTCATGGAGCACCACCCCGTCTATCCCCAGCTCCTCCCCCAGCTCGCGCAAGGCGCTGGCCAGGGGTTGCTCCCCCACCGTCATGACGCCGCCGGCGCAGGCGTCCAGCATGCCGGGACAGAAATCCTTGCCGAGGGTACGTCGCTGTACCAGTATCTGATCCCCCTCCCCCAGCACCAGTATGTAACTGGCGCGATGGCGCAGATTCTCCCGGCGCACCCGCGCCCGATCCGCGACCTCGATGACATTGTCCTGCTCATCGACTACGTCGACCCACTCCATTGCCGTTCTCCGAAACATGCTGCTGACGCCGCAGTATACATGGCGCGGCCCCTGGCCGGATCCGCCTTAGCCCCTTTTCCTCGCCCTCATGGGCCAGTGCCCGCCATGAAAAAGGCGCCTGTCGGCGCCTGCGTGATGACGATGCCCGCCTCAGTTGTGCAAGATCTGGGACAAGAACAGCTTGGTGCGATCGGATTGGGGGTGCTCGAAGAAGGCTTCGGGCTCGTTCTCCTCGATGATCTGGCCCCTGTCCATGAAGATGACCCGGTCGGCCACCTGCTTGGCAAACCCCATCTCATGGGTGACGCAGAGCATGGTCATCCCCTCGTTGGCCAGCTCCACCATGACGTCCAGCACCTCCCGCACCATCTCGGGATCCAGCGCCGAGGTCGGCTCGTCAAACAGCATCACCTGGGGGTTCATGCACAGGCTGCGGGCGATGGCGACCCTCTGCTGCTGGCCGCCGGAGAGCTGCCCCGGATACTTAAGGGCCTGCTCCGGGATCCGTACCCGCTCGAGAAAGGTCATGGCGATCTGCTCCGCCTCCCGCCTCGGCAGCTGCTTGACCCAGATGGGCGCTAGGCAGCAGTTCTCCAGCACCGTCAGGTGGGGAAACAGGTTGAAGTGCTGAAACACCATGCCCACCTCGCGCCGCACCGTCTCTATGTTCTTGAGATCCGAGGTGAGCGCCATCCCCTTGACCAGGATGTCACCCCGCTGGTGCTCCTCCAGCCGGTTGATGCAGCGGATCATGGTGGACTTGCCGGAGCCAGAGGGGCCGCATATGACTATCTTTTCCCCCTTGCTCACCTTGAGGTTGATGTTGCGCAGCACATGGAACTCGCCATACCACTTGTTGACACCCTTGAGTTCGACCACATAGTTGTTTTCCATAATCGACAGCTCCTAACGCTTGTGGCCCGTGTGCAGCTTGCGCTCCAGGTAGATGGAATAACGGGACATGCCAAAACAGAACATCCAGAAGATCAAGGCGATGAACACATAAGCCTCGGTGGAGAAACCGAGCCATTGCGGGTCCGCCAACGCCACCTTGGAGATGGCCAGCAGATCGAACAGACCGATGATCAGCACCAGGCTGGTGTCCTTGAACAGGGCGATGAAGGTGTTCACCAGGGAGGGAATGGTGATCTTGAGGGCCTGGGGCATGATGATGAGCCCCATCACTTTCCAGTAAGAGAGCCCAAGGGCATCCCCCGCCTCGTACTGCCCCTTGGGGATCGCCTGCAGGCCGCCGCGCACCACCTCGGCCACGTAGGCCGACTGGAACATGATGATGCCGATCAAGGCCCGCAGCAGCTTGTCAAACTCCACCTCTCCCGCCACGAACAGCGGCAGCATGACCGAGGCCATGAACAGCACGGTAATGAGCGGTACCGCGCGCCAGAACTCGATGTAGACGGTGGAGAGGCTGCTGATGATGGGCATGTGGGAGCGGCGCCCCAGCGCCAGCAAGATGCCGAAAGGCAGAGCCACGGCGATGCCCACCACCGCCAGCACCAGGGTCAGCATCAGACCGCCCCAGAGGTTGGTTTCCACCTGGGATAGCCCCAAGCCGCCATGGAGCAGCACGAAGGCTATGCAGGGAAACACCAGCAGGGTAAAGAGTGCCAGCCAACCCTTGTGCGGCGTTCTGGGCCAGATCAGCAGTGCCAGCAAGCTCGCCATACCAGCAAATACGATGTTGACCCGCCAGCGTTGATCCACCGGATAGAAGCCATAGATGTACTGGCCGAAACGGCTCTCGATAAACAGCCAGCAGGCCCCTTCCTGGCCACAGTCGGCCCGGCTGCTGCCACTCCAGGTCGCGGAGATCAGGGCCCAGTCGATCAGATGCCAGATGGCGGGCAGCAGCAGATAGATCAGTGCCAGGGTCACCAGACCGTTCCACCAGTTGGGAAACAGATTGGCCCTCAACCAGGCGAGCAGGCCGCGCCGACCCGAGGGGGGCGGCAGTGCCTCTTGCAACTCATTGACGTACATGGCGCCCCCCTCTCATCTGCCGATGAAGGCCAGAGGTGATACCTTGGCTGCATCTCATGGGATCTCCTCAGCGCTCCACCAGCGCCATCTTGCGGTTGTAGAAATTCATCAGGATGGAGGTGCCGATACTGATGACGAGATAGACCCCCATGGTCATGGCGATCACCTCGATCGCCTGCCCGGTCTGGTTGAGGGTGGTGCCCATGAAGACGGACACCAGATCCGGGTAACCGATGGCGGTCGCCAGGGACGAGTTCTTGGTCAGGTTCAGATACTGGCTGGTGAGGGGCGGTATGATGACCCGCATGGCCTGGGGGATGACCACCAGCTGCAAGGTTCTGGAGGTGGATAGCCCGAGTGCCGAGGCCGCCTCCGTCTGGCCATGGCTGATGGCCAGGATGCCGGATCGCACTATCTCGGCGATGAAGGCCGCCGTGTAGATGGTCAGTGCCAGCAGCAGGGCCACCAGCTCGGGCAGCACCGTCAGGCCGCCACGGAAGTTGAACCCTTGCAGGGTGGGCAGGCTCCAGCCTATGGGGCTGCCCGCCAGCCAGAAGGTCGCCAGCGGCAGTAGCAGGATCAGCGCCAGGGCGCTGAGCCAGACCGGGAATGCCTTGCCGGTCAGCTCCTGGCGGCGATGGGCCCAGCGCCTCAACCCCCAGCTCAGCGCCAGCGCCAGCAGCAAGGCCCAGAGCACGTAGCCAAAGCCCTCCTCAAACAGGGGCTTGGGCAGATAGAACCCCCGCACGTTGAGGAAGGCCAGCCCGCCAAGATCCACGCTCGCGCGCGGCGACGGCAGGGTGCGCAGCACGGAGAAGTACCAGAAGAAGATCTGCAGCAACAGGGGGATGTTGCGAAAGGTCTCGATATAGATGGTGGCAATGCGCGACACCAGCCAGTTTTTCGACAGACGAGCCACCCCCAGCACGAAGCCGAGCAGGGTCGCCAATATGATCCCCAGCGCGGAGACCAGCAGGGTGTTGAGCAGGCCGACCAGGAAGGTACGGCCGAAGGTGTGGGTCTCATCGTAGGGGATCAGGCTCTGCAAGATGCCGAAACCGGCCGTGTTGCCGAGAAAGCCAAACCCTGTGGTGATGCCGCGGGCCTCCAGGTTGGCCAGGGCATTACTGATGATGTAGAACAGGAAACCGAGGACAGCCGCGACGGCCAGACACTGGAAGATCAGCGCCCTTACCTTCGCGTCATACCACCAGCGGCCCTGTACTTTCCTCTGGTCGTGCGGATGTGACGCCATAGGGATTTACTCCGACAAAGCCAAGGCAAGAGGGAAAACGGGGGGCCTTGGCCCCCCGCACTGCTAGCGAATGGGAGGCGCGTACATCAGGCCACCCTTGTTCCACAGCGCATTGATGCCGCGATCTATCTTGAGGGGAGATCCGGCCCCCACGTTGCGCTCGAATATCTCGCCGTAGTTGCCGACCTGCTTGATGATGTTGTAGGCCCACTTGTCATCCAGGCCGAGCACGCCGCCCTTGGGATCCTCGAGCCCCAGCAGACGCCGCACATCGGGGTTGGGAGATTTGAGCATCTCGTCCACGTTGGCACTGGTGACCCCGGCCTCTTCGGCGTTGAGCAGGGCATTCATGCTCCAGCGCACCACCTTGAACCAGGGTTCATCCCCCTGGCGCACCACGGGTCCCAGGGGCTCCTTGGAGATCACCTCCGGCAGCACGACGGCGTTCTCCGGCTTGGAGAGCTTGATCTTGAGGGAGTAGAGCTGGGATTGATCCGAGGTCAGCACGTCGCAGCGTCCAGCCTCGAATCCCTTGACGGTCTGATCCGAGGTATCAAACACCACGGCACTGTATTTCATGCCGCCATTGGCGCGGAAATAGTCGGCCAGGTTGAGTTCTGTGGTGGTACCGGACTGGATGCAGACGGCAGCGCCATCAAGCTCCTTGGCACTCTTGACCCCCAGAGCCTTGGAGACCATGAAGCCCTGGCCATCGTAGTAGTTGACCCCGGCGAAGGTGAGACCAAGGGAGGCATCCCGGGTCAGGGTCCAGGTGGTGTTGCGCGAGAGCATGTCCACTTCACCGGACTGCAGGGCGGTGAAGCGCTCCTTGGCGGTCAGGGAGACATATTTGACCTTGTTGGCATCGCCCAGCACGGCGGCGGCGACGGCGCGGCACACGTCCACATCCAGGCCGGTCCAGGTGCCTTTGGCGTCCGGGTTGGAGAAGCCGGGCAGACCGTCCCCCACCCCGCACTGCACGAACCCCTTCTTCTTGACCGTATCCAGGGTTCCCTCGGCCAGGACGCTGGCTGACGCCAGCGACAACGCCACCAATACACCAAGCTTATGTATCTGTTTCATATCACTCTTCCCTGTGGTTCGACTCGAATAGACATCACCGCAACCTGCCGATGACCTTCTCCCTTCCCTCACTTTTTTGCAGCTTATCCAGCCCGAAAAAAGCCTGTCAATCGGTGCAAACCGGCACAGAAATGGTGCAACAGCACAACATCACTTCCAGGCCCGATATACACCTTATGAATAAAAAATAGACCCATGTTGACCAAATAACATACCGAACTTTCCCAGCCATACCGTGTGGATATTTTTCCCGCTATTTTTGCCCTGCCCCATAAGTGGGCAGGTTTTTTATTACAACTGACTCAGATGATTCATATTTTTGTCATGGGATGCGGCCATAGTGTGCCCTGTCCAAACGAGAGGGTATGGTCGTGATGAAGGTGTTCAAGAGTTTGTCCCCCCGCCAGATAGCGCGTTACGTGAAGAGTTTTCACCGCGGCAGTTTCATGGTCGAGGAGATGGGCCAGTTTGAATTTACCGGGGGCGAGATCAATCTGGAGAGCCTGAGTTGCCGGCAGACCTTGAGCCTGGCGATGAGGGTAAACCGGGCGGTTCGCTGCCTGCGTCAGGACAGCCAGCTGTTGGGATAACTTCCGCGAGTCTTATTGGTCCTTTGCTTCCATCTGATTTTTTTCGGCTCGCCGGTCACTGACCGCGCGGGCCATCTTCTATGGCGGTGATCACCCCGTTCTCGACGGTGACGAACTGCATGAACTGACTCTTGCCGAAGTTGTAGGTCCAGCGTTCGGCATACTTGACCGTCATGCGCACGCCAAAGCCGTTCTCCTCATAACGGGTCAACTCCTCCTTGAGCATGGGCTGGCCGCAGCGCACCAGCAGCAGGGCCGTGCTGTCCCCCTCGGTCAGCAGGTCGCTCTTGCAGCGCAGGGTGGCGGCAAAGGCGGGGAGCGTCAGGGCAAGCAGCAGGCAAGACGTGATCAGTCGTTTCATGTGGCGTTCCATCTGAACAGGGCGGCACCCAGGGTGACGCAGACCAGGGTAAACAGGGCGATCTGAGCCAGGGGGCTCGCCACCTCCTGCCAGCCGGCCCCTTCCAGCATCACGGCCCGCGCCGCGGCGATGATCTGGGTCAGCGGCAAACGGTCCGCCACCCCTTGCAACCAGGCGGGCGCCCCCTCCAGAGAGAACCAGACACCGGACAAGAACATCATGGGCAGACTGATGAGATTGAGCAAACCGCTGGCCAGCTCTTCGTTCTGGAGGCGGGCCGCCACCAGCAGACCCAGGGACGCCATGGCCGCCCCACCCAGCAGGGCGATGAGCAGCAAGAGCCAGCCAGAGCCGAGCAGAGGTGCCCCCAGCAGCCAGTGGGCGACCAGAAATACCAGCAGACTCACCACCAGGGTGATGGCAAGGCGCGACAACAGCTGGGCGCAGAGAAACTCGGCGGCACTGAGCGGGGTCGCCCTCAGCCGCTTGAGCACCCCGTTCTTGCGATACCGCACGATCACATACCCGACGCCGAACAGGCCCGAGAACATCAGGTTCATGCCGATCACCCCGGGCAGCAGCCAGTCCCCATAGCGAATGGCCTGACCGGGCAGGGTATCGCGCACCAATGGCGTCAGGCTGTGTCCCTTGAGCAGGTATTCGGCCAGCCCTCCCCCCGGCGAGTCCGGATTCACCCAGTAGTTGCCCCCGGCCGGATTGAGCAGCAGATCCAGCTGATGGTGGCGCACCTTGCGCTGGGCCGAAGCCAGGCTTTCGTACTCCACCAGCCTGAGCTGGGGAATGGTCTCCAGGGCCTGATAGGCAGGAGGCAGGGGCCCCACCACCCCGAGCTGCAACAGAGGGCGCTGGTTGCCTGAGAAGATCAGGGAGAACCCCAGCACCAGCAACAGGGGCACCAGCAGATTCCAGGCCAGGGCGGCCCTGTCGCGCACGAACTCCAGGTTGCGGGCATGGAAAAGCGCGCCGATGCGCCTCAGGCTGTCGCTCATCTTGGACTCCTCAGTGTCAGGCCCAGGTTCATGCACCGCTCCTCAGGCTGTGGCCGGTCAACTTGAGGAAGAGATCCTCCAGGTTGGGAGAGCGGATCTGCATGCCGGTCAGGGGCACCTGCAACGCCAGCAGGCGCGGCATCAGACTCGCCACGTCGGAGCAGACCAGCTCCACCTGTCCTCCCTGCCGGGTGCAAGGCAGCCCCAGACTGGCCAGGGCGGGGTGATCGGACAGGCGCACCAGCACCCCCTCGAAATGCTGGTCCAGCAGGGCCTGGGGGGTATCCAGGCTGAGCAGATGGCCATGGTCGACGATGGCGATGCGATCGCACAGCTGCTGCGCCTCGTCCATGTAATGGGTGGTCAGCACTATGGTCTTGCCCTGGGCCTTGATGGCCTTGACCCTGTCCCAGAAATGGTGACGGGCCTGGGGATCCAGCCCGGTCGTCGGTTCATCGAGAAACAGCAGCTCGGGATCCCCCAGCAGGGCCAGAGCCAGCAGCAACCGTTGACGCTGGCCGCCGGAGAGGCGACGACTGTCCCGATCGACGAAATCCTCGAGGGCGCAGAGGTGGATCAGCAGATCGAGGGGCAAGGGCCGGGGATAGAGGCGGGAGAAGAGGCGCAGGGTGTCGCGCACGGTCAGGAAATCCTGCAGCGCCGTATGCTGGAACTGGATGCCGATGCGGCCACGATAATCGGCACCGGGCGGCGCGCCATGGAACAGGATGCGGCCGCTGTCCGGGGTGAGGATCCCCTCCAGCAGCTCTATGGTAGTGGTCTTGCCGGCCCCGTTGGGACCGAGCAGGCCGAAACAGCTGCCCGCCGCTATGGCAAAACTGAGCCCATCCACCGCCTTGACCCCGGCGAAATGCTTGACGAGATCGACGACCTCTATGATGGCTGGCATGGCTTCCTCCCCTGGCTCATTCGACTATAACGAAAACCGGGGATCCGTCCCATCTTTGCCGCAGGCCAAAAACAAACGGCGACCCCAGGGTCGCCGTTTGCAGCAAGCAGGCTGGATCACAGAATGTCCAGCAGCTCCACTTCGAATACCAGGGCAGAGTACGGCGGGATGGAGCCGGCACCACGGGCACCGTAGGCCAGATCCTGCGGGATGAACAGCTTCCACTTGGAGCCAACCGGCATCAGTTGCAGCGCTTCAACCCAACCGGCGATGACGCCGGTGACCGGGAACTCAGCCGGCTCGCCACGGGCGACCGAGCTGTCGAATACGCCACCGTCGGTGAAGGTACCGTGGTAGTGCACACGCACGGACTGGCCGGCAACCGGCACGGCGCCATCGCCTTTAACCATGACTTCATACTGCAGGCCGGAATCGGTCACCTGCACGCCATCGCGCTTGGCGTTATCGGCCAGGAAGGCTTCGCCTTCGGCGGCGGCGGCCTTGGCGGCCACTTCCTGCTCGGCCTGCATGCGGCTGGTGATCACCTGGAAGGCGTCATTGATATCGTCGCGGCTGACCGCGAACTCCAGACCGTTCAGGGCATCTGCCAGACCCTGTTGCAGGGCGGGGATATCCAGACCGGCGAAGGCTTGCTGTGCCAGTTGATCACCCATGTTGCGGCCGATGCCATAGCTGGCCTTCTGTTCGATAGAGTCGTATTGGGACATTGAGATTCTGCTCCGGGTCCATGTGTCAAAAGAGCGGGAATGATAACAGAGTTTTTACCCGGGTGCTGCCGTCAGGGCTCCCCGTCCTGCGCCGGACCCACCCGGTCCACTCCGACCAGGGGAAGCCGCGGGGCCAAGGGCCTGGCCACCGCCGGCACCAGGGTCAGCGAGGATGACCCCGATCGAGTCTGAACTCAACCCCTACTGATCCAGCAGGGCCCGCACCGCCGATACCTTGGCACCGTCGGTGATATTGACGCGGCCGTCATCCGAGGTCCCCATGTTGACGCCATGGGGCACCATGCCGCCACGCCAGCCCATGCCGGACATATGGACCTCGTTCACCCCGGTGAACTCCAGTATGGTGCGCACGTTGTCGGCATTGACGCCGGCCCCCGGCATCAGGCTGGCACGCCCCGCCAGGGCCTGGGCCATGGCCTGCAGCGTCTCCAGCCCCGCCAGGGCGGTCGGAGCATGGCCGGAGCTCAGGATGCGTTCGCACCCCGCCCCCACTATCACCTCCAGATCCGCCCGCCAGTCGCTGCACAGATCGATGGCGCGGTGAAAGGTGACCCCCAGGGGGCCGGCCGCCGCCACCAGCTGCCTCAGCCTGTCTCCTGGCACCCGCCCCTGCGGGTCGAGCAGGCCGACCACCACCCCCTGCAGGCCGGCGGCGCGGGCGGCGGCTATGTCTTGCAGCATCAGCTCGAACTCGAGCTCGCCAAAGCAGAAATCCCCGGCCCGGGGACGGATCATGGCATAGATGGGAACACGGCCATGGCGCGCCGCCTGCTGCATCAGGCCATAGGAAGGGGTGAGACCGCCGAGGGCGAGGGCGGAGCAGAGCTCGATACGATCGGCCCCGGCATCCTGGGCGATGAACAGGGACTCCAGGTTGTCGATGCAGACTTCGAGACGGGTCATGATATCTCCTCGTGATGGGTGAGGTGAGACCCGTTGTCGAGTCTCACAGATGAAGCAGGGCCGCACCGCGCACCCCGCCCGCGCCGCCAAACCGGGCCTGGCGGATCTCGGGCAGGGCGACACCGGGCAACAGATGACCCGGCAGGCGCAGCGGCAATTGTTCGTAGAGTGCGGGCAGGCCGCACAGGCCGCCACCGAGCACCACCACCTCGGGATCCAGCACGGAGAGGGCGGTGGCCAGGCCCGCCGCCATGATCTCCAGCCAGCAATCCAGGGCAGTGACGGCGTTCGGCTCCCTGGCTTCGAAGCGGGCCACTATCTGCTGGCCCGAGATGCGCTCGCCGCTTCGCTGCTGATAGAGGCGCTCGAGACCGGTACCCGAGGCATAGGTCTCGAAGCAGGCAAGCCGGCCGCAACCACAACGCGGGCGCGGCAAGTCGGGGTATTTCATCAGAATGGTGCCGGGCAACGGGTAGTGGCCTATCTCTCCCGTCAGCCAGTTGCGTCCCTGCACCAGGCGCCCGTTGACGTAGACGGCGCCGCCGATCCCGGTGCCGATGGTGACAGCCAGGGCCGACTCGGCCCCCTCGGCGGCCCCTTGATGCACCTCGGACCAGAGGAAGCAGTTGGCGTCGTTGTCGACCCGCACCTCACGGTCGAGCAAGGCACTCAGATCCGCCCCCAGATGACGGCCATTGATGCAGGGCAGATTGGCGGCCACTATGCTCTTGTCGCTGCGATTGAGGATGCCGGGAAAACCGATCCCGACCATGCCACGCACGCCATAGCGCTTGTCCGCCGCCAGCACCCTGTCGAGGATCAGCCGCTGCAGCGCCGCGTAATCGTCTCCCGGCGTCCCGAGCCGCTCCTCGTGACACAGGGCCAAGGCGCCGTCATAGATGGCGAATGCCACCTTGGTGCCGCCGATATCGAAACCGTAATACATGCCCACACTCCCTTGCTGCTTGAGAAAACGACGCTATTCCTGAGCGGGTCATTGTATTAATTCGCAAAAAAAATAAAGTGACCCACACCGTAAAACTGGCGGCCCGTCACAAGAGGCGGCACATTTTTCGCTGCAGGCAGGGCTGGCCCCGCTGGGTCAGGGTGCGCTGCTCCCCGTCGAAGCGAAAGCCGCGCCTCAAGTAGAACCCCTCCCCGACCCGATTGCCCGCCAGCAGCCAGAGACTGACCCGCTCGAACCCCGCTCGCCGCATCTGCATCGCCACCGCCTGCCACAGCCGTTTGCCGTGACCCTGGCGCCAGTGGGCCGGGTGCAGGTAGAGGGCGCGGATATGGGCCTCGGGCCCGGTCTCCCCTTCCTGATGCTGCCAGTAGAGCAGGCCTATCACCCTCTGTTCGATGCAGATCAGCATGGGTTTGGGATCGTCCCCCGCGAGCCGCCGACGCCACAGCTGCAAGTGGACCCCGGGCGCCAGCGCATCCAGCAGCTCGGGGCCCAGTACCTCGCCATAGGCCGCCAGCCAGCTGGCCCGTTGCAGCACCGTCATGGCGGCGGCATCTTGCAGCCGGGCCAGACGCAGGGTCGCCGTCAGGGTTTGCACTGGGGCGTGAGTCCGGCGGCGCGGGCCTGCTGATAGAGGGGGGTTGCCGTGGCCAGCTCGGCGCGCAGCTCGGCGATGCGGTTCGCATTGCTCGGGTGGGTGGAGAGCAGCTCAGGGGGAGCCTTGCCCCCGGCGGCGGCCCCCATGTTCTGCCACAGCGGGATCGCCTCTGCCGGGTTGAAACCGGCGCGAGCCATCAGAGCCAGTCCCAGCCGATCCGCCTCGCTCTCCTGCTCGCGGCCATAGGGCAGGGCTATCCCCACCTCGACCCCGAGCCCAAGCGCCGCCATGGTGGCGCCGCGATACTCGCTGGTGCCAAGGGCGATGTCCGCCGCCGCCAGCCCCAGTCCCGTGATCTGGCTGCGCGACAGCCGCTCGTTGGAGTGCTGGGCCAGCACGTGGGTCAGCTCGTGACCGATGACGGTGGCCAGCTGATCCTGATTACTGGCCACGTCGAGCAAGCCGCTGTAGACCCCTATCTTGCCACCGGGCAGGGCGAAGGCGTTGACCTGTTTGGAGTCAAACACCACCACTTCCCAGTCGCTGATGCCATAGCTGCTCGGCACCTGGGCGGTCACCGCCTGGGCGACGCAAGAGACATAACCATTGACCCTGGCGTCCTTGCTCAACTTCTCCTGCTGCTTCATCTGGCTGAAGGAGTCCGCCCCGAGCTGGTTCATCTGCTGGGGAGAGAAGAGCAGCATCTGGCTGCGGCCCGTGGGGGACTGGGCGCAGGCACCGAGCAACAGACCGGCGGCGGCCAGCAGGCCTGCCTTGGTGAGGAGTGAGGTCATCGACGGAGTCCTTGTGACGGAGAATGCCTTATTCTCGGGAAAGCGCGCACCGGGTGCAAGTCGGTCAGCATGACCTGCGGCTTGCGGCCATAAAAAAAACGAGCCCGAATGGGCTCGTTTTGGCAAGGCTTGCCGCGGGGCGGTATTACATCAGGCCCAGCTTCTTGAGGTCGGCCTGAACCACCTTGGCCGGAACCGGCACATAACCGTCCTTGGCAACGATGGTCTGACCGGCCTTGGAGAGGATCAGCTTGACGAACTCCTGCTCCATGGGGGAGAGCGGCTTGTTCGGGTGCTTGTTCACGTACAGGTAGAGGAAGCGTGACAGCGGATACTTGCCGGTGATGGCATTGTCGGCAGTGGCCTCGACGAAGGTGGTGCCATCCTTGGAGAGCGGTACGGCACGCACCCCGGAGGTGACATAGCCGATGCCGGAGTAACCGATCCCGTTGAGGGAGGCGGAGACCGACTGCACCACGGAGGCGGAACCCGGCTGCTCGTTCACGCCGCTCTTGAAGTCGCCGTCACACAGGGCGTGCTCCTTGAAGTAGCCATAGGTGCCGGAGACGGAGTTGCGACCGAACAGTTGCAGATCCTTGCCAGACCAGCTGCCATCCAGGCCCAGGTCGGACCATTTGCTGGCGGCCTTGGCTTCGCCGCACTTGAGGGTGCTGGAGAAGACGGCATCAACCTGCTGCATGGTCAGCCCCTTGATGGGGTTGTCCTTGTTGACGAACACGGCCAGGGCATCGACGGCGACGCGAATGGCGGTCGGCTTGTAGCCGTGGCGCTTCTCGAACGCTTCCTCTTCACCGGACTTCATGGCGCGGCTCATGGGGCCGAACTGGGAAGTGCCTTCGGTCAGGGCGGGAGGGGCGGTGGAGGAGCCGGCGGCCTGGATCTGAACGTTGACGTTCGGATAGACGCGCTTAAATTCTTCGGCCCACAGGGTCATCATGTTAGCCAGGGTATCGGAACCCACGGACGACAAGTTACCCGAGATGCCGCTGACCGGCGCATATTCGGGCAGATCCTTGTCGACGCCGTAAGCCATAGAGCCGGCAGAAAACAGCACTGCCGCAGTAACACCGATCACACTGGCCAATTTG
The DNA here is from genome assembly GCF_000819765.1 of Aeromonas bivalvium. Lineage (GTDB taxonomy): Bacteria > Pseudomonadota > Gammaproteobacteria > Enterobacterales > Aeromonadaceae > Aeromonas > Aeromonas bivalvium. Next base: position 395,358 of record NZ_CDBT01000008.1, on the reverse strand, counting down.
TTGAGTTTCATCCAATCTCTCCAAAATTACAGAAGGTCCGTTCTTTAAGACGGCGCCAGTATCCGACCTGGCAGTGACAAATTTATGGCGTGATCATGACGCTTTCATGACAACCAGCCAGATAAGCATAAAAACGGGGAGGGCCACCACTGTGGCCCTCCCCCTTGTCGTCAACCCCTTGATGTTCAATGAGGTCTACTTCGCCATCGCCAGCTTGGCCACCACCAGCCGCGCCGGGATCAGGAAGCTGAAGCGGCTCCCCATACCCACCCGGCTATCGATGTCGAGGTGGGTATCGTGATGGCTCAGGGCATGCTTGACGATGGCAAGGCCCAGCCCGGATCCGCCGGTGTGACGGGAGCGCGCCTTGTCGACCCGGTAGAAGCGCTCCGTGAGCCGCGCCAGATGGTCCGGAGTGATCCCCTCCCCTTCGTCGCTCACCGCGAACAAGGCCTGATTGCCCTGACGGCGCCACTCCACCTGGATCTTGCGGCCCGGCGGCGTGTAGTGAATGGCGTTGTAGACCAGGTTGGACACGGCGCTGCGTAGCTGATCCTCGTCCCCGAGCAGCCAGAGATCCGGCTGCACCAGAAACTCGATGACATGGGCGCGATCCCCCGACAGGGCCCGCGCCTCCTGCTCGAGCAGGGAGAGCATGGCCGGCATGTCGACGCGATGGGACAGGTCGATATCCGGCGCCGCCTCGATGCGCGACAGGGTCAGCAGCTGGTTCACCAGATTGTCCATGCGCACCGTCTGCTCCATCATCACCCTGTGGGCCTTGGCCCACATGGCGGGCGGCGGCGGCTCTTCCGTCATCTCCAGGTACCCCTTGAGCACGGTGAGCGGGGTGCGCAGCTCATGGGAGACGTTGGCCACGAAGTGCTTGCGAGTCTTCTCCAGGCTGCGCAGCCGGGTCACGTCCCGCACCACCAGCATGGCCTGATCCTCGGCGTAGGGCATGATGCGAAACTCGAGAAACTTCTCCTCATTGATGGGGGAGTGCATCTCGAAGGGCTCATCATACTCCCCCTTGCCCAGGTAGCTGACGAAGGAGGGCTGGCGGATCAGGTTGCCGATGTGCTGGCCTGCATCCTCCGGCCAGCGAAAGCCGAGCAGCTGCTCCGCCAGCCGGTTGCACCAAAGGATGCTGCCGTCGGTGCGAAACACCACGGCGGCATCGGGCAGAGCCTCGGCCCCCTCCCTGAAGCGGCGGATGAGGCCCGCCAGCTCGCGCCGCCTGGCCCGATGGCGCTGCTGCAGCTTGTAGATGCCGTTGAAGATGTATTCCCAGCTGCCGCTGCCACTCGGCGGTACCAGGCTGCGGTCATGCCATAACCAGTCCGAGAGCCGCTTCTGGAAGCGGTAGTGCCAGCCAAGGTGCAGACAGGTTGCCACCAGCAGGCAGAGGGTCAGACTCTCCGTCAGCCAGCCAAACAAGGCGAAGGGCAGATAGAAAAACGCCATCCGCCACAACTGTCGTCGCCAGGCATAAGGTTGCAACATTAAGATCTCCTAGAGACAGCAAAGAGCAGAGCTCACTCCCGGCAGGCATGAGATTGCCCGATCATCCAGAGACTGCCAATGGCAACAAGCGCCAGCCAGGGTGAGATTGCAGCACAGGGCCCCTAGAGACGGGTGGAGAAGCGGTAACCTGCCCCGCGCACCGTCTGGATCAATCTGTCGTGGCCCGATCCCTCGACCGCCTTGCGCAACCGGCGGATATGCACGTCCACCGTCCTGTCTTCCACATAGACGTTGGTGCCCCAGACATTGTTGAGCAGCTGCTCGCGGCTGTAGACCCGCTCCGGATGCGTCATGAAGAAATGGAGCAGCTTGAACTCGGTCGGCCCCATGTCCAGCGCCTTGTCCTCGGCACTGACCCGGTGGGAGACGGGATCCAGCCTCAGCCCCTGTACCTCGATCACCTCGTCCACCGAGGTGGGGGAGACCCGGCGCATCACGGCATGGAGACGGGCGGTGAGCTCCTTGGGGGAGAAGGGTTTGGTGATGTAGTCGTCGGCGCCCGCTTCCAGGCCGCGTACCTTGTCCTCTTCCTCGCCCCGGGCGGTCAGCATCACCACGGGGATCTGGCGGGTCATCTCGTCTTGCTTGAGCTGCTTGAGGAACTGGATGCCGCTGCCCCCCGGCATCATCCAGTCCAGCAGGATCAGCTCGGGATAGGGTTCACACACCTTGGCCAGACCGTCGGCGAAGTCCGCCGCCTCTATCGCTTCATAACCTTTTTGCTCCAGTACAAAACAGAGCATTTCGCGGATCGGCGCCTCATCCTCGACCACCAGTATTCGCTTTGCCATATCCCTTCTCTCTCCTCATGAAGATTGGTGCGCCAATTATTAGAAGTTTGTATGACATTTTTATGACTTTATGACAGGGAGGATAATAAACGTTTTCAGTCGCGACTGTCAGCGCGGTGCGCCAGCAGATCCCAGCGGTTGCCACTGATGTCCTCAAACACCACCACTGTGCCGTACTCCTCTTCTCGTGGCTGTTCACAAAAATGGACACCGGCGGCGCGCATCCGCTCATAGTCACCCCAAAAATCCCGGGTCTCGAGGAAGAGGAACACTCGCCCGCCTCCCTGCTTGCCGATCTGGGCACGCTGCTCGTCATTGGTGGCCCGGGCCAGCAACAGGGCGCAACCCGGCTGACCAGAGGGGGCCACCCTGACCCAGCGCTTGCCGGGCTTGCCAGGTTCATCGAGGGCGCTGTCTTCGAGCAGGGTGAAGCCGAGGGCCTGGGTGAAGAAGTGGATGGCGGCATCATAATCCGCCACCAGCAGGGTGAGGGCGCCGAGGTGGGAAGCCATGGGGGGTACCTTGTCTGACGATGGGAAGTGGGCAGAGTGTGCCCCACTCCTCTGTCAGATAGCAAACAGGGCCGAATGGCCCTGTTTTTTCGCGTCGGCCCGGGGCCGATGGCAGACCGTCAGCCGCCGCCAGTGCTCGGGATGACGGGGCGCCTCAGAAGTAGAGGCGGGTCACGGACTCTATGACGCAGCCGGGGCGACGCACGCCCTCGATCTCGACCTTGATCTCCTTGAGCAGCTCCAGCCCCCCCTTGACCGGCGTCACACCAATCAACCTGGTGCGGGCGCGCACCTGGCTGCCCACCTTGATGGGATAGGGGAAGCGCACCTGATCCAGACCGAAGTTGACCACCATGCGGGCCGTGGGGAACTCGGGGTTCGCCTCATCCACGGAGCCGGTAAGCCTGGGCAGGAGCGCCAGGGTCAGGAAGCCGTGGGCTATGGTGCTCTTGAAGGGCGACTCGGCGGCGGCGCGCTCGGGATCTGTGTGTATCCACTGGTGATCGCCGGTCACGGCGGCAAACTGGTTGACCATCTGTTGACTGATGTGGAGCCAGTCACCGACATGGGTCTCCTCGCCGAGCTGGGCCTGCAGGCGCTCGAACACCAGGGCCGCCTCCCCTTCGAGGACGATCGTCGGCGCCTGGGGAGCCATGGCCTGACCGTTCACGGTCTGGCGCTGCTCGCCCTGCTGTTCTGCCTCGGCAACCGGCTGACCATGGGCGTCAAGCACCCGCCCCAGCAAGGGGTGAAGGTGTGCTTTTTGCTGAAACTCACGCCAATAGTCGCGGATGGCCGGTGAGAGCCAATCCTTGAGCTCGAAGGGGTGCTGCGCCAGGATTTCACGCTTGCGCTTCAGAAAATCGACCACTTTCATTAACCGATCCCTATCTCTAATTAACCAGTGAACAGGTCTAACCAGTATCATTTTATGAAAGTTTCAACTGCAAGTGCAAAAAAATCTCAGCGTACAACTGTACCGGAGGTGAAAGTGATTACTCACAGGGACTCGCGAGAGCGAGCCACGACGGGCAGGAAAACGCTTGCCTTGGGGAAGCTTGAAGGGAAAATGCGGCTGATGCCATGACCTGGCCGGGCCATGTCACTCCCCCACCCTCACCACGCCATCACAAGATGGGCCAGACACTCGCACCATCACACAGCACGGACAGCCACCCGCCGGTGGCTTGAGTAAAGGACGAGGAGGCAATGGGCGGCGGCGCAGCCTCAGGTTGCGCCCTCGGGGAGTGAGGCCGGTCGGCTCGCAGGGAGCGGGGCGAGCGGGTTCAGTCAGCCCAGCGGTTGTCTTCCTGAAAGCTCCAGGCCAGGATCCGGCTCTGCTTGTTGCCCAGGTTCATCTCTATCACCCGCACCCGCCTGGCTTCCAGCCGCTTGAGTCCCTGCCTGGCCGCCGCCAGATTCTCCTTCTTCGACACCAGGGAAGTGAACCAGAGACACTGGCCGGCAAACGCCCGGCTCTCGCGGATCAGGGAGGCGAGGAAGGCGGCCTCGCCGCCATCGCACCACAGCTCCGCCTTCTGGCCACCAAAGTTAAGCACGGGTGCCTCACTCGTCTCCTCTCCCCCCTTGCCCAGATTGCGCAGCTTGCGCCGGGTGCCGGCGCTGGCCTCGGCCAGGGAGGCATGAAACGGCGGGTTGCACAGGGTCAGGGTAAAGCGCTCCTTGGGCCCTATGATGCCGTGGAACACCCGGCGGGGATCGGCCTGCAGGCGACACTCTATCTGCTTGCCCAGACCGTTGCTGGCCGCCAGCAGGCTGGCCGCCTTGACCGAAACGGGATCGATGTCGGCCCCGACGAAACGCCAGCCATATTCTCGGCTGCCGAGCAAGGGATAGATGCAGTTGGCCCCCACTCCGATATCCAGCACTCTCACCCCCTTGCCGGTGCGCGCTGCCTCCAGCCCCTCGCTGACAAGGTCGGCCACGTGATGCAGATAGTCGACCCGGCCAGGGATAGGCGGGCAGAGATAGCCCGCGGGCAGGTCCCAGTGGCGGATCCCATAGTGCAGCGCCAGCAGCGCCTGGTTGAGCGCCTTGACCGCCGCCGGATCGGCGAAATCCAGGGTGCGGCAGCCATGCTCGTTGGTGAACACGAAGGGCGCCAGTGCGGGGGTTCGCTGGCTGAGCGCCGCCAGATCATAGGGAGCCTGATGGCGATTGCGGGGGTGCAAGCCGGCTTTGAGGGGAGTCTCTTTGGTCATCTGAGGCCTGATCTGTCTGGCAAAAAGCGGGCCCACACTATAGAGAGTCGCGCGGCAAAAGTCTAAACGGGGGTCATGAAAAACCGGGCCGCCAGGGCCCGGTTTGAGTGAGGTTGGAAAAACGGTCCGTACTGCGGGCGGTTTGTCCAGCCTGGCTCTTAGATCTCGATGCGGCGCGCCTGCCAGAACTTGTTGCGCCAGTACTGATTGTCCAGCCGTGAACGTGTGACGCCGGCCCGGGTCGAGGCGTGAATGAACTCGCCGTTGCCCACATAGATGCCGACATGGTTCAGTCGACGATTGATCTTGAAGAACACCAGGTCTCCCTCGACCAACTCCTGCCTGGACACCCGGGTCCCCTCGTGTACCTGGGAACGGGTGTCGCGGGGCAACTCTATCCCCACGGCATTGCGATACACTTCACGGGCGAAGGCGGAACAATCGATACCGCGCTCACTGGTTCCACCGAAACGGTATGGGGTACCACGCCACTCTTTGAATACGGTCAGAATTTCATTTACATCGGGTGTCTGGTTGACTTCCGGTTCAACCACGGGCTCCACCATGGAGACTTCGATCTTGCTTGCGACATCCGGTTGGGGTGCCGAGGCACAACCCACCATGCCGAGCGAGATCAGCAGCAGCATCAGGTAACGCAATCCTTTATCCCCGCAAATGTTAAAACTTGTTAAAATACAGCCTTTGGCAGGCTATTGATGAAATGCAACAGTTCTCGACTATATCCAAGTATTCTATCGAGGCAAGTGAAAATCCCTATCAAGCTCACATTCTTGCAATAAAATGCGTTATTTTTCAGCATTGATGTGACGACAGCCAGACAAGATGCCATGCCAGCATGCCGCACCACCTCTCTTGTTGGGTGATATCAACTCCTGTTTTATCGACTTTCTTAAGTGAATAATGATGACAATCACGGATCTGTTTTTGTTAAATAGCGCCACCCTGGCTCCTGCTCTGGTACAGACGCTGGAGTCCGAACTCAATCCGGTTCAGCACCTGCAGTGGCAGGGAGTGGTGCAGCCCCATAGACGCCGGGAATTTCTGATAAGTCGGGTGGTGATTAACCGGCTGTTGGCCCAGCGTCTGGGTCAGGATCCGCAAAAACTGCAGTTTTGCAGTGGCCCCCACGGCAAGCCCATGCTCGCCGGTCAGGGGGCACAGCGCTGCCACTTCAACCTGAGTCACAGCGGCGACTGGCTGGCCATCGCCATCGGCGAACAGGGCCCCATTGGTGTCGACCTCGAACTCGGCCGCCGGGCCCGCTCCCCGCTCCCCCTCGCCCAGCGCTTCTTCGCCCCCGCCGAGTATCAATACCTGGCCGCACTGCCCAAGGCGCAGCAGGCCGGCAGCTTCTATCGCTTATGGTCACGCAAGGAGGCGGTGCTCAAGGCCCATGGTGGCGGCATCGCAGCCGGATTGGAGAAGGTGGAGTTCGTGCCGCAGCAAGGATGGCGTCTGGTCAATCGCCTCGACGGGATCGACTATCGGGTGCAGGACTGGCACTGGCAGGGGGGCTGGCTCAGCCTCGCCGGCCGCCAGGATGACGTGCGCCTGCATCGCCTCGACGAACAGCTTGAAATCGTGGCGCTGCAACCCCATCTTGATGAAAACCCTTAGCAAAGAGCCCGCCTCATGATCGTTGACATCCATCCCCAGAATTTCCAGCATGAACTGCTCGATGCGTCCATGCAAAAACCGGTCGTCATCTACTTCCATGCTCCCCAGATGCCGGAGTGTCAGGGCATGACGCCGCTCATCGAACAGCTGGTGGGCGAAAACAATCCCCAGGTCACCCTGGCCAAGGTGGACATGAACGACCCCCAGCTGCAACCGCTGGCCGGACAGCTCGGCTTGCGTGCCCTGCCCGCTCTGGTGCTGTTCCATCAGGGCCGCCCGGATGAGCAGGCCTTCCTGGAGGGCCCTCAGGACGAGGCGACCCTGCGCGGCTACTTTGCCGCCTTCTCTCCCAAGGAAGAGGAACTGCTGCTCAAGCAGGCGCAGCACGATCTGGCCGAGGGCCGGTTTGAGGAGGCCTACGCCCAGCTCGCCAAGGCCCATCAGCTCGCCGCGGATCGCCACGATATCCATCTCTGGCTGATCCAGGCCGCCCTCGAGCTCAATCGCCTCGACGAGGCGGCGCAGCGCATCGCCCAGATCCCCATGGCCGCCCAGGATGAGCACTACCAGACCCTCAATGCCCGGCTGGCCCTCGCGCAACAAGCGGCGGAGAGCCCGGAGCTGCGCGCCCTGGAAGAACGTTATCAGCAGACCCCGACCGATTTTGCCCTCGCCCAGGAGCTGGCGGTGCTCTACAACCAGGCTGGGCGTCAGGAAGAGGCATTGACCCTGCTGCTGACCATATTGCAGCGTGACCTCGCCTTCGGTGAAGCCAAGAAGACCTATCTCGACATACTGGCCACCATGGGAGCCCATCCGGCCGCATCAGGATTCAGAAGAAAACTATATAGCCTGCTCTACTGATAGCCGACCAGCATGAAGCACAACCGGGCTATGTCAGGCACCCCTAGGTGAGGGACATGGCTCTTGTTGTCAAAACCTGATGCCCGTAAGAGGGTAGGCAGAGGGAGTGCGAAGCAGAGTGAGGAGAGGGAGAGGCAAATTTTAGGCAAAAAAAAATGGCGCAGTGACTGCGCCATTTTTTCGCATGAATTACTTCTTGTAGGAAGTAGCCATGTTGTCCAGACGCTGGTTAGCGCGCATGGCTTCTTGGTTGGCTTGAGCAACATCAGCGGCCATTTTGGATTGATCAGCACGAACAGCGCTAACATCTTGAGCCAGTTGGTCAACTTTGTTAGACAGATTCTGTACGGAAGTTTCCAGTTCGCTGGTGTTTGCACAACCGCCCAGCAGGGCAGACAGACCAACAACACCTACCAACAACATTTTTTTCATTTTTAAAGCTCCCTTGAACTCGCCAGACGTTTAGCAAGCGGCGTGATTATGGCACAAAAAAATATGACTTTGGATAGGCCCCATCACAGATAAATGCATTAAAACCCTCATTTTTTTTTCCACTTGCACGACTTGAGCAAATTTCAATCAAAACGGGGCCCCAGTGATGGAGTTCGCACAAAGCGTAACCAAAAAAAGCCCTTATTACAATTTCGTATGGAACTTAAGCCGAACGCTCAGTCAACATCTGACGATACTGCACCAGGTCTTCGATGGTCAGCACCGGCAACCCGTGCTGACGACCAAAGGTGACCAGGTCAGGCAGTCGTGCCATGGAGCCATCTTCCTTGGTCAGTTCGCACAGAACGCCGAAGGGTTTGAGACCCGCCAGCTGCATCAGATCCACGGTCGCCTCGGTATGACCACGGCGGGTCATGACGCCCCCGTTGCGGGCCCGCAGCGGAAACACATGGCCGGGACGGTTGAGGTCGGACGGCTTGGCGTCATCGGCGATGGCGGCGCGTATGGTGGTGATGCGATCGGCGGCGGAGACCCCGGTCGTCACTCCTTGGGCGGCCTCTATGGTGACGGTGAAGGCGGTCTGATATTGGCTGGAATTGGCCTCGACCATCATGGGCAGCTCGAGCTGGCGTACCCGTGCCTCCGGCAGGCAGAGGCAGACGATGCCGGAACACTCGCGGATCATCATGGCCATCTGTTCCTGGGTCATGGACTGCGCGGCGAAGATGAGATCCCCTTCGTTCTCGCGATCTTCATCGTCGGCGACCAGTACGCCTCGGCCGGCGCGCAGGGCTGCCAGGGCCGCTTCGACCCGTTCGATGGGATGACCAAATTCACTGAGTAAAGACTGATTCATGGTAAGACTCCGTTGACTTCACAAGTACCAGAATCAGGGCATGGAGCAGACAGAGAGAGGCATGCGGCGGCCACCCGAAAGGGCCACGCGTGGAACAGTCTGTCTTATCCTCTTTCATCCGGACTATGACCGTCGGCTCCGGCATCTCACCGGATCTGCTGACCCCGACCTGTGGCCGGGCGCTCGCGGGCTCCCCGAATCGCATCGGGATACCGCCGGTGGGGAATTTCGCCCCGCCCTGAGAATAAGCCCGCACAGACTAAAGGCATTGTGCTTCGGATACCAGCCCGGGACGGCAAAAATCGGGATCGTGGAGATTTCGCCGCCGGGCTGTCCTTTGACTTTTCGTTTATGGCATAGTGCCTTAAAAAAGCGCGGCCAGTGGGCATCAGCCCGCCCCGGCAGCCATCACACAACGGAAACGATGACAGACATGGAAAAGAAAATACTGCTGACGGATTGCCCCGATGCCAAGGGCCTCATCGCCAAGATCACCAACATCTGCTACAAGCACCAGCTCAACATCATCAAGAACGACGAGTTCGTGGATCACGAGAACGGCCGCTTCTTCATGCGCACCGAGCTGGAGGGGCGCTTCAATGACGAGACCCTGCTGGCGGATCTCGACGATGCCCTGCCCTCCGGCGCCCAGCGTCGCCTGGTCAAGGCCGGCAAGAAGCGCATCGTCATCCTGGTGACCAAGGAGACCCACTGCCTCGGCGACATTCTGATGAAGAACTACGCCGGCGCCCTGGACATGGACATAGTGGCGGTGATCGGCAACTACGACACCCTGGCGGAGCTGACGGGCAAGTTCGACATTCCGTTCCACACCGTCAGCCATGACAACCTGAGCCGCACCGAACACGAGGAGCAGGTGCGGGCCATCATAGATGGCTATCAGCCCGACTATGTGATCCTGGCGAAGTACATGCGGGTACTGACCCCGAGTTTCGTCGCGGCCTACCCGCGCAAGATCCTCAACATCCACCACTCCTTCCTGCCGGCCTTCATCGGGGCGCGCCCCTATCGCCAGGCGTTCGATCGCGGCGTCAAGCTCATCGGCGCCACCGCCCACTTCGTCACCGACGATCTGGACGAGGGCCCCATCGTCGAGCAGGACGTGATCCACGTCGGTCACACCTTCAGCGCCGACGACATGGCCAAGGCGGGCCGCGATGTGGAGAAATCCGTGCTGAGTCGCGCCCTGGCACTGGTTTTGAGCGAACGGGTCTTCGTCTACGGCAACAAGACGGTGGTGTTCAAGTAAATCCGCTTCAAGGAACCAACAAAAAAGGCCCATACGGGCCTTTTTTCATGGGGTGCTTCTGGTGAGGGCCATGGGGCCCAGCTCAGAGCGGCAGTTCGTTGACCGTGAGTCTGCCCTGCTGCAGCTTGAGCTCGGCCTTGAGGTCGCTCTGCTGTGGCTTGAGGTAGCCGAGTTGCTGGAGCTGCTGCAGCATGGGGGCCAGCTGAGGCACCGCCTCCCCCATTCCCTCGCTCAGACTGAGCTGGAGCAGGCCGGAGAGCGCCTTCACGCCCTCCTGCTCCTCTGCCAGTGTGGCCAGGCTGGTCGGCGCCAGGGTCAGCTCTCCCGACAGGGAGGCGGGCTCGCCATTGAGCCGTGAGCTCAATTCGGTCAGGGTCAGGGTCAGGCCACGGCCCAGCACCCGATCCAGCGCCTCCATCAGGGCCTGCTGATCCAGGCTGCTCTGGGCGCTCAGCTCCTGCAATGCCTGGTAACCCGCCAGATCCAGCCCCCTGACCTCGAGGTCGAGGCGGGCATCGGTCAGGGCGAGTCTGTCGCTGTCATTGGCCATGTCCATGGCCGCCAGCTGGATCTGATAATGGTTGGACAGGGTTTCGGCCGCCTCCCCTTCCAGCTGGCTCTGGCTGGTCAGCCGTTGCAGGGAGACATTGACCCCTTCCTGGGGCTGGGTCAGGGAGAAGGTCTCCAGCGCCATCTCGCTCTGGGGCGAGAGCCAGTTGCCGTTGACCTCCCTCAGCTCGGCGCTGCCCCTCAGCTGGCTCAGCACCATATCTGCCTGGCTCTGGGTTTCATGCAGCGTCATGCCGGCCCAGTCGAGGGCCATGTATCCATTGCCCGCAAGATCGCCGCTGTAATCCGCCTGCAATGGCTGGAACGTCATCTGGCCCTGCTCGTGCTTGAGGCTGAATGCCCCTATGTCCAGCTTGCTCTGATTATCCCGGGTCCAGAGGTTGGTGAGGCTGGTCAGGGTCAGGCGCCACTCCTTGAGCCCCTGGGCCGCCAGCAGGGGGGCCAGCGAGCCCTGCTCGGTATCGAGCAGGATCTCGTTTCTGACATAGAGGGGAAGGATCAAGCCCTTCACCTTGAACGCCAGCACGATGGGTTCGGCCTGGCTCAGTTCTTCATCGAGCCGGGCCAGGGCCGCCGGGCCTATCACCAGCTGCATCTCCCCATCGCGCCGCCACAGGGTGCTGCGCCCAGGTTGCCACTGCAACGCGATCCCGCTCTGCTCACGCAGGGTGACGATCTGCTCGGCCAACTGGCGATCGAACGCCTGGCCGGTCATCCAGCAAGCCCCCAACCCCACCCCTGCCAGCGCCGCACCGGCGACGCCCCATACCCACTTTTTCATCCCATTGTCCGTTTTCAGCACGTCTTGTCAGGCACTTTACGGGGCTAACCTCGCGCCAGCAAGAACGGCGCATCCTTACAGCAGCGGGCTGAAGAGGTAAAAGATGTTTTCCATGACCCGTTTGTACCAGGGGCGGGCGCGCCACTGGGCGAGGGTCATGGGGGTTGCTTCGCTCATATAGCCTTCCACCAGCTTGCTCAACTCGCCGACGAACTCGGGGTTGTCCACCAGCAGGGTCACCTCGAAGTTGAGCCAGAGGCTGCGCCTGTCCAGGTTGACCGTGCCCACCAGGGCAAAGTCGTCGTCCACCAGCACGCTCTTGGTATGCAGCAGGCCGGCATCGTAGCGATACACCTCCACCCCGGCCTCCAGCAGCTCCTCCATGAAGGCGTTGCAGGCATGATTCGCCATCAGGGAGTCGTTGCGGGCCGGCAGGATCAGCTGCACCTGCACTCCTCGCGCCGCCGCCGAGGAGAGGGCCGCCGCCAGGGGATCATCGGGCACGAAGTAGGGGGTCGTCAGCACCAGGTGGTGACGGGCCTGATAGATGGCGAGCAGCAGGCTCTGCTGGATGCAATCGCCGCCAACGAAGGGGCCGGATGGGATCAACTGGGCACGATAATTGTTCTGGGGCCAGGACTCGGGCTCGTGCTGCAGGCTGTCGAGCAGGCGTTCCCCCGTCTCCATCTCCCAGTCCCACACGAAGATGGACCACATCAGCGGCACTATGGGCCCCTGCACCCGAATCATGATGTCGACCCACTGGCCAACCCCGGCGTTCTGCTTGAAGAAGCGGGGATCCACCATGTTCATCGAGCCTGTGTAGCCCACCCGATCGTCTATCACCACCAGCTTGCGGTGCATGCGCAGATCCTGACGCTGGAAGGGGATGCGCCAGGCGCCGACCGGCAGCACCTCCACCAGCTTGACCCCGGCCTTGCGCAGCGCCTTGGGCCAGGCGGAGCGAAAGAAGCCCTTGCTGCCCACCGAATCGAGCAGCAGACGACAATCCACGCCGCGCTGTGCCACCTCGCACAAGGCCTCGCACACCTCGTCCGCCCAGCCCCCCGGGTGCCAGATGTAGAACTCCAGGTAGCAGGATTGGGTGGAATGGCGGATGTCCTGGGCTATCTCCCGCAGGATGGATTCGGGCTGACTCAGCAAGGTCATGCGATTGCCCGAGAGCATGGGCATGGCGAGCCGCCCCTGGATCAGGTCATGCAGCGGTTGCGCCTTCTCGCCCACCTCGCAGGCGTGCTCGGGAAAGAGGCGGGCCAGCTGGCGGATCCACTTGGCATAAGGGCGATACATGGCCTGGGCCCGCTCGGCGCGGCGCTTGCCCAGACGCACCTCGCCAAACAGCACGTAGAACCCCACCCCGGCAAACGGGATGGCGTAGATGAGGGCGAGCCAGGCGAGGGAGACACCGATGGGACGCCGTTTCATCACCACCCGCAGGGAGACGCCGGCGACGATGACGGTGTGAAACAGCAGCAGCAACAGACCCAAGAAGCGGGAAAACAGCAGATGAAGATCATATTCCAGGGTGTTGAACACGGAAGCTCCTTTGGAGATGGGGTGGGGCGGCCAGGAGATCCCGCCGAGCTGGGATGATATGCTGTCGGGCCAATTCCATTCAATCAGGACACAAGCATGATCCTGCACACCATGCTGCTCAGCCTGGCCATGTTAGGGCAAGGCTCATATGACATCAATGAACAGCAGATCAATCAGTACCTGCAATCCCAGGTCCAGGTGGACAAGCAGCTGGAGCTGCCCGGCATCATCAAGGCTCACGTCAAGCTCGAGCAGAGCGATGTCCAGATAGGACGCCAGAGCCCGGATACGGCCCGGGTCTTTGGCAAGGGCAAGCTCAACGTCAGCCTGCCGGACAACACCCAGTATGACGCCCACCTCACCATGACCTACGAGGCCAGGCCAAGGTATGACAAGGCTCAGGGCGCCCTGTTTCTCGACAACATGAAACTGATCGAATACAAGCTGGAACCCTTGGCGGCGGAGCAGAAGTTCGGCTTCATGCTCAACATGCTGCTCAAGAGCATGGAGAAGCGACTGGAGACCCAGCCCGTCTATCGTCTGGACGACAAGGATCCCCAGCAGGCCTGGCTCAAGGAGAATCTTGTCGGTCTGGAGCTGACGCCGGGCACCATACACCTGCTGACCAAGGGATCATGAGGGCAGGGCACACGCTTCGGCTTCGGGATGGCGGATCAGCAGCTCTATCTGATATCCCTGCCGATGCTGCTTGATGAAATGGGCATGGAGGGGCCCCTTGAGCTCCTCCAGTGCCAGTGCGACAAACCCCACCTTGTGGTAGAAGGGCTGCTCGAACGGCAGGGCATGGCAGACGATGGGTTTGCTGACGAGATCGCGGCACGCCAGCGCGAGCAGGCGCGAACCCAGCCCCAGAGACTGGTAATGGGGTAGCAGGCGAAACCCGCACAGGTGGTAATACTCTTCCTCTTCCCGCAGCCGCACGGCGCCCACCAGCCAGTGCGCGTCGCGCACCACGAACACCCGCTCGCTCAGATCGGGCACATAGTAGGAGAATGTGGTTTCGTAGTAGTCCCTGATCAGGGACAGGTCCGCATCACAATACTCTTCGAACGTGAGCTCCATGGCTCGGCCATCCATCACACCACACTCCCCTGCCCGCACTGCAGCTGTCGACAACCCCAGACCGGTCTGATCAGACCAGCCAGCGGGAGAAGATAACACGGGGCTGAGCGACAAAACAGCCGGCACTGCGCGGTTTGTGAATAAGCGCGGATCCCCCCGCTCGCGGCCGGCATCCGTGGTGCTGCCGGCGGCATCCCGCACCGCAGCAAGTCCCTTGTTCTTCCCGGGCCAGGCTGCTTTACTCAACGGGCATGGATGCAAGGAGAGACCCGTGAACACAAGGATGTCGCTCACCCTCATACTCGTCATCGGCCTGCCTGTCTGGGCCCAGTCCCCTCCCCCTGCCGAGGTGGTGATGGTCGGGGCCCAGGCCCGGGAGCCCGCGCCCGGCAAGCCGTTTCAGGTCTACAAGTCGCAACAGCGCAATGGCGTGACGCGCTATTCGGACATCAAGCCGGAAGAGGGGCACTACGAGGTGATGCAGTTCAACGACTGCTTCGCCTGCAACCCCAAATCCAGGGTCGACTGGAACACCACCGGCCTCTTCCTCCATGACTACGCCAGCACCATACAAGCCGCGGCGCACGCCTATGAGGTGGAGCCGGCCCTGATCCGCGCCCTGATCCACGCCGAGTCGGCCTTCAACCCCGTCGCCGTCTCGCGCAAGGGGGCCATGGGCCTCACCCAGCTGATGCCCGCCACCGCCCGCGAGCTGGGGGTGGGCAACCCGCTGCTGGCGGAGCAGAACATCTTCGGCGGGGTCAAATACCTCGCCGGCCTGCTCAAGCAATACAAGGGAGATGTGGCCCTGGCCAGCGCCGCCTACAATGCCGGCGCTGGCGCCGTGCAAAAATATGGCGGCATCCCCCCCTATGCCGAGACCCGGGCCTATGTCCATCGGGTGCAACTGCTGCATCAGCGCTACCTCACCGTGATGAAGGCCAAGGGACTCTGATCTCCCCATCAACACGAAAAAAACACGCCGGATGGCGTGTTTTTTCGATGCACGGATAAATCCGGGTTATTTCTGCTCGGTCGCCACCAGGCGATAGGCCAGTGCCCCCAGGATGCCGCCCACGATAGGCGCCACCCAGAACAGCCACAGCTGGCTCACCGCCCAGTCTCCCACGAACAGGGCAACGCCAGTGCTGCGCGCCGGGTTGACCGAGGTGTTGGTCACCGGGATGCTGATCAGGTGGATCAGGGTCAGGCACAGACCGATGGCGATGGGGGCAAAGCCCGCCGGTGCCCGGCTGTCGGTGGCCCCCATGATGACGAACAGGAAGAAGGCGGTCATCACCACTTCACACACCAGTGCCGCCAGCATGGAGTAGCCACCGGGGGAGTGCTCACCGAAGCCGTTGGAGGCAAACCCGCCACTGACATCGAAACCGGCCTGACCGCTGGCGATCACGAACAAGACGGCACCGGCCGCGATCCCGCCCAATACCTGGGCCACTATGTAAGGGGCGACACCGGAGGCCGGGAAGCGGCCACCGGCCCACAGGCCAACGGTCACCGCCGGATTGAGGTGGCAACCCGAGATGTGACCGATGGCAAACGCCATGGTCAGCACGGTCAGACCAAACGCCAGGGAGACCCCGAGCAGACCGATACCCACATCCGGAAATGCCGCCGCCAGCACGGCGCTGCCACACCCGCCCAGCACCAGCCAAAAGGTGCCCAAAAACTCTGCTGCATATGGTCTCACGATAATTCTCCTGATTGATCAATCTCTTCTATGGCAAGAGCCTCACAAGGGGCCGCCATCTCAGCAAGTGTATTATCGGGATATGAAGACGAATGACGAGCTACCCAGTTTCCGGCAAAAGTGTGACACCCATCACAAGTTATTGTTCTTACAGCGATATATCCACAATATGAAAAAGGGATTGAACAATGGCGTCGGGGGAGAGCGACAAGAGGTGTCCAAATGAATCAAAAAACCGTCAGAAGCGGGCTGGAACCCGCCACTGGACGGGGCGCCAGCAGCCTATCGGTAGCGACCCCGCGCGGCCCCGGAGACCCGGCCCGCCATCTTGATCAGACTCTGGCGCGTATGGAAATGGCACAGGGCGACGCCGAGGGCATCGGCGGCATCGGCCTGAGGAGTGGCGGAGAGCTTGAGCAGATGAGTCACCATGTGCTGCACCTGCTCCTTGGCGGCGCCCCCCGTTCCCACCACGGCCTGCTTGATCTGGGTCGCCGAATATTCACTCACCGGCAGATATGCGTTCACCGCCGCGACGATGGCACTGCCACGGGCCTGCCCCAGCTTGAGGGCCGAGTCCGCATTGCGGGCCATGAAGACACGCTCGATGGCAAACTCGTCAGGCTTGAACTGGGTAATGATCTCGCAGACGCCGTCATAGACCTGCTTGAGCCGCTCTGGCAGCTCGCCACAGTCGGTGCGGATACAACCGGACCCCAGGTAGCTGGCCTTGCCGGCAACGATACGAATGACGCCGTAGCCGGTGATCCGCGAGCCAGGATCGATTCCCAAAATGATACTCATGACAGCCGTTGTTCCAAAAAACCATGATGGGCGCCAAGATAGCAAACTCGAGGCCCCTGCGCTTGCCCAAGCCATCACTCAGGTGCGCTGGCAGGCGAAAATCCGGCTGCGCCTCCCCTATTCCCGCCCCTCCCTCGCGAGGTGGCGATAGAAGGTGGTGCGGCTGATGCCAAGCCGGCGCGCTGCCTCGCTCACGTTGCCGCCGCACTCTGCCAGGGTCTGCTGCACCCGCTGCCGGCTCTGCTCGCGCAGGGTGCTCCCTCCCTGAGGTGAGCTCTGCCCCCCCGCCACGGCGGGTAGATGCAGATGGGCGGGGTCAATCCAGCCCTGCCCCTCCGCCAGCACGCAGGCCACTTCCAGCGCCTGCTTGAGCTGGCGCACGTTGCCGGGCAGGGGGTGGGCCAGCAGCCTCTGCTCCGCCTGCGGCGTCAGTTGCAGGGCCGGGTCCATCTGGGCGAGCAGGTTCAGGATCAGCCCCTGGCGCTCGGGCACCGGCCAGGCCCGCAGCGGCGCCAGTTGCTGGCGCCAGCCGCAGATGCGGTAGTAGAGATCTTCGCGAAACGTCCCGGCCGCCACCATGGCCGCCAGATCCCGATGGCTGGCGCTCACCAGCCAGAAATCCACCGGCTCGGGTCTGTGGCTGCCCACCGGGGTGACGACGCGCTCCTGCAACACTCGCAGCAGCCGGGTCTGGGCCGGGAGCGGCAACTCGCCAATTTCGTCCAGCATCAGGATTCCCCCATGGGCGGCGCGCAGATAACCCTGGCTGCCCTGGCTGCGGGCACCGCTGAAGGCGCCCCCCACGTAGCCAAACAGCTCGGCCTCTACCAGCTCCGCCGGCAGGGCGCCGCAGTTGACGCACACCAGAGGCCGCTCCCGACGGCTCGATCTGGCGTGCAGGGTGCGCACCAGGTGCTCCTTGCCGCTGCCGGTCTCCCCCTCGATGAGCAGGGAGATGCCGCGCTCCAGCATCTTGAGGGGCACCCCGGCGGTGGCGGACGGCGTTGCCGGCAGGGACTGGGTTTCGGTTTTAATCACCACGGGATCGGGCACCAGCCGCAATCCGCGTCGATCCCGCAGCAACTGCTGGCCGTCGAAGGGGTGTTGGCCGAGCCAGAGTCGGCCTGCCCGGTTGGCCCCGAGCAGCTCGCCCCCCTCCCCCAGCAGCAGGCGGGCGGACCAGAGGCTCTGGGGATCGAGATCCACCAGCCAGCCCGGCTGGCGCGCCAACAGGGCGTTTTCCAGGGTCATGGCCAGGAGCCGCACCGTGCCCAGCATGTCGCCGTCGTGATGGGCCGCATCGGTGGAGATGTCGAGCACGCCGAGCAGTTGCCCGTCCGGCCCGAGCAGGGGGCAGGCGCTGCAACTGAGGAAGCTGTGCTGGGCGAAGAAGTGCTGGGCCCCCAGCACCTGCACCTCGCTCTGTTCGGCCAGCGCGGTACCGATGGCGTTGGTGCCCTTGCTCGCCTCACCCCAGCGGGCGCCGCTGCGCAAAAAGATCCGCTCGGCATGGCGGGCAAACCGGTCGTCTCCACTGACAGCCAGAATGGCCCCCTCACCGTCGCACAGCAGCAGGCGACAGGGCCTGCCCGCCAGCAACTGGGCAAACAGCGGCAGCACGAAGCGCTGAAAACAGGTAATCAGCGTCCTGTGTTCCTCCTGGCGAGCCGACAACTCCCCCTGGGGCAGCAAGTCCAGCTCGGCGCTCTGCTGGCGCAGCAGGCCCTGATGCAGGCAGCGCTGCCAGGAGCGCTGGATCGGGCTGGGACTGGGTTGAAGTGACTCACTCATCACGCCTCCTGTTCACAAAGGGCACAGTGTCACGGCCACTGTCCAGAAACGGCACAGTCTCATCGGCACCACCGCGGTCACTGGTTAATCAAGATACGCCGCCGCACCCCGTTTGATAACGTTTTTGTAACTTTTCGCCCTCTGGTCAGACCCTCTGGCACGGCCCTTGCGATACGGAGAAGCAACCGGACTGCCCGCCAGGCCGGTCAGGACCACACACACATAAGGATGATGAGATGATTTATACCGCTCCCGGTCAGGCAGGTGCCCTGGTCAGCTTCAAATCCCGTTACGACAACTTCATCGGTGGCGACTGGGTGGCGCCGCGCGCCGGCCGCTATTTCGAGAACATCTCGCCGGTGGATGGCCGGGTGTTCTGCGAGGTGGCCAGATCCGACGCCGCCGACATCGAGCTGGCGCTGGACGCGGCCCACAAGGCGTTCGCCAGCTGGAGCAAGACCAGCGTCACCGAGCGCAGCAACCTGCTGCTGCGCATCGCCGATCGCATCGAGCAGAACATAGAGGTGCTCGCCATCGCCGAGACCTGGGAGAACGGCAAGGCGGTGCGCGAAACCCTGGCCGCGGATCTCCCCCTGGTGGTGGATCACTTCCGCTACTTCGCCGGCTGCATCCGCGCCCAGGAGGGCTCCGCCGCCGAGCTGGACCAGAACACCGTCAGCTACCACTTCAAGGAGCCCATCGGCGTGGTCGGCCAGATCATCCCGTGGAACTTCCCCCTGCTGATGGCCGCCTGGAAGCTGGCCCCGGTACTGGCCGCCGGTTGCTGCAGCGTGCTCAAGCCCGCCGAGCAGACCCCGGTCACCATCATGCTGATGATGGATCTCATCAAGGACATTCTGCCCCCCGGCGTGGTCAACGTGGTCAACGGCTTCGGCGCCGAGGCGGGCCAGGCGCTCGCCACCAGCGACCGGATCCAGAAGCTGGCCTTCACCGGATCCACCGAGGTGGGGGCCCATATACTGCGCTGCGCCGCCGACAAGCTCATTCCCTCCACCGTGGAGCTCGGCGGCAAGTCCCCCAACATCTACTTCGCCGACGTGATGCAGCACGAGAGCAGCTACATCGACAAGGCGGTGGAAGGGATGCTGATGACCTTCTTCAACCAGGGCGAGGTGTGCACCTGCCCCTCCCGCGCCCTGGTGCAGGAGAGCATCTATGACGACTTCATGGACCGTGTGCTGGCCCGCGCCCGCAACATCGTGCAGGGCAACCCCCTCGACACCACTACCCAGGTCGGCGCCCAGGCGTCCCGCGAGCAGTTCGACAAGATCCTGAGCTATATGGAGATCGGCCGCGGCGAAGGGGCAAAAATGCTGATCGGCGGCGGCCCGGCCAAGGTGAGCGGGCTGGAGGGGGGCTTCTACATCCAGCCCACCATCTTCCACGGCCAGAACAAGATGCGGGTGTTCCAGGAGGAGATCTTCGGGCCGGCGCTCGGGGTCACCACCTTCAAGGACGAGGCGGATGCGCTGGCCATTGCCAACGACACCCAGTACGGGTTGGGGGCGGGCTTGTGGACCCGGGACAGCAACCTGGCCTGGCGCATGGGGCGTGGCATCCAGGCCGGTCGGGTCTGGGTCAACTGCTACCACGCCTACCCGGCCCACGCGGCCTTCGGCGGCTACAAGAAGTCAGGGATCGGCCGCGAGACCCACAAGATGATGCTGGACCACTACCAGAACACCAAGAACCTGCTGGTGAGCCACGACATCAACCCGCTCGGCTTCTTCTAAGCCCATCCCATGATCCACAAGGGCGCCTGCGGGCGCCCTTTTTCATGCGGTTCAGGCCACGGGTTGGGCCAGCTGCTGGCGATAGCGCTGGGGGGCGCAGCCCTGTTCGCGCTGGAACATGGCGATGAAGGCCGAGGTGGAGGCGTAACCGAGGCGCCAGGCGATCTCCTGCACCGGCATCTCCCCCCGCAGCCAGTCCAGCGCCTTCACCAGCCGCAGCCGGGTACGCCACTGGCCGAGGCTCATGCCAAGCTCCTTCTGGCAGCGCCGCGCCAGGGTGCGCTCCGTGGTGTGCAGCGCCCTGGCCCACTCCACCAGCGTGCGGTTGTCCTCCGGCGCCGCCTGCAACGCCGCCAGCAGGGGGGCCAGCAGGCGATCCCGGCTCTGGGGCAGGTAGCTCGGCTGGCAGCGGGTGCGGGCCAGCTTCTCGATGAAGAGCGCCCCCTGGCGCGCATCCCACTCGTCCTCCATGTGACCGACCCGGCGCTGGGTGAAATCCTCCAGCAGGGCCCGCAGCAAGGGGGTGAGGGCCAGCAGCTGGGGCTCCGCTGGCAGGCGCGGCGCCAGCGCGTGGCTCACGTAGATGGAGGTGTAATCCAGGGTCTGCTCGTTGAAGGCGCTGTGGGGCAGGTTGGCCGGCACCCAGATGAGGTAGTCCGGGGGCGCCACCAGCCGCTCTCCTCCCACCTCCACCACCATGACCCCCAGGCTGATGAGGCTGAGCTGGCCCCAGGGGTGGGCATGCTCGGCGCAGGCGTTGCCCCCCTGGATCTGGCTGTAGCGAAAGTAGAGGGGATTGGGGTCGGCCAGCAGGCGATCCTGCTCGGCCAGGGTGAGGGTGCCCATGCAGATTGTCCCAAAGCGGTTATGACATGTCTTATTTACGCTACTTGCCTCGTTCAAGACAAGGCTAGACTCTCGTCATCGTATCAAGGAGTGCCTATGCCCTTTCTCTTCCCCCTGCTCGCCATCCTGATCTGGGCCGCCAATACCGTGGTCTCCAAGGCCGCCGCCGGCGTGCTGGATCCCGCCGCCATCTCCTTCTACCGCTGGGTGCTCGCCGCCCTCGCGCTCTCTCCCTTCTGCCTGCCGCAGCTGTGGCGCCGCCGGCGCGATCTCCGCCCCTGGCTCGGCAAGCTGCTGGTGCTGGCAGCCCTTGGCATGGTGCTCTTCCAGTGCCTCGCCTACTACGCCGCCCACAGCACCTCGGCCACCAACATGGGGGTCATAGGCTCACTGATCCCGCTGCTCACCCTGCTCATCGGGGCCTGCTGCTTTGGCCAGAAGCCGGGCAAGCAGGCGCTGCTCGGCATGAGCCTCTCCCTGTTCGGGGTGCTCTGGCTGCTGGGTCAGGGCAACCCCCTGGCGCTGCTGCACAGCGGCATCAACCCCGGCGATGGCATGATGCTGCTGGGGGCGGCCAGCTATGCCCTCTATGGCCTGCTGATCCGCCGCTGGCAACTGCCGTTCGGCCCCTGGCTCAACCTCTACCTGCAGATCCTGCTGGCGGTGCTGCTGCTCATCCCGGTGGCCCTGAGTGCGGACTCCCTGGCGGTGCCTGCCGAAGGCTGGGGTCTGGTGCTGTTCGCCGGGCTCGCCTCCTCCATCTTCGCCGCCTACTGCTGGATGCGCGGCCTCGCCACCCTGGGGGCGGAGCGCACCTCGGTCTTCATGAACCTGATGCCCCTGTGCACGGCCCTCATCGCCGTCATCACCCTGGGAGAGCCCATTCACGGCTATCACCTGCTGGGGGGCGGCCTCATCCTGAGCGGGGTCATGCTCTCCCAGCTCAGGCCGAGGGTACGCCGCCCTCTGCCGGAAGGGGCATGATCCGGCCTGCACCATGAAAGAAGGGAGCCTCGGCTCCCTTCTTGCTGCCCTGGTCAGAGCAAATCTGACCTTGTCGCCATGGTGGCGTCTCATGGTGTCCTTGCCCCACAGCGCCCTCATGGGCAGCGAAGGCCCTTCGGGCCGCTCAGGCGTTCACCCCCTTCATTCCCTCGGCGGTGTAGCGCTCCCCCGCCACCGGCAGGGTACGGATGGCCTGGCCCAGGGCCCCGAGCTCCGCAGGGGAGAGGCGCACCGAGAGGGCGCCGAGGTTATCCTCCAGGTGGGTCAGGCGCCGGGTGCCGGGGATGGGCACTATCCCCTCCCACTGCGCCAGCAACCAGGCCAGGGCTATCTGAGCCGCCGAGCATCCCTTCTGCCGGGCCAAGGCCATGATCTCCTGCACCAGGGTGCGGTTGGTGGCGAGATTCTCCCCCTGAAACCATGGCAGACTGGCCCGAAAATCCCCCTCCTCGAACACCGCCTCCTGCTGGTAGCGCCCAGTCAGAAACCCGCGCCCCAGGGGAGAATAGGCCACCAGACCTATCCCCAGCTCCCGGCAGGCGGGGAGCACAGCTTCCTCCACCTCCCGGGTCCAGAGGGAGTATTCGGTCTGCACCGCCGCTACCGGGTGTACGGCATGGGCGCGCCTCAGGGTGGCCTCGCTCACCTCGCACAGGCCGATGCGGGCTATCTTGCCCTCCTGCACCAGCTGCGCCAGCCCGGCCATGGTCTCCTCGACGGGATGGGCCGGATCGAGCCTATGCACATAGTAGAGATCGATCTGCTCGATGCCGAGACGGCGCAGGGAGCCCTCGCAGCTCTGACGGGCATAGCGGGCACTGTTGTCGAGAGTGCGCCTGTACTCCCCGTGCTGGCGCACTATGCCGAACTTGGTGGCGACCTTCACCTGCCCCCGCCGGGTCGCGAGAAAGCGTCCGATCAGCGCCTCGTTATGGTGGGGCCGTACATGTCGGCGGTGTCGAGCAGGTCGATACCACGCTCCACCGCCTCCGCCAGCACCCGCAAGGAGGCGTCGTCGTCCCGCGGCCCATAAAACTCACTCATGCCCATGCAGCCGAGGCCCATGGCGGATACGTCCAGATCAGTTCCCAGTGTTCGTCGTTGCATCGCTTTTTCTCCCTGACAAGTTGCAGGGGAGTATGGTCTTCCGAAAATGAATGAGATATAGAGATAACTGGCAACCCATATTCCGATAATGGAAAGACTATGCACGATACCCTGCTCTGGGACGACGCCCGCGTCTTCCTGGCCATCGCCCGCAGCGGCACCCTGAGCGGTGCCGCCCACGCCCTTCCCATGGGGGTGGCCACCGTCTCCCGGCGCCTGGACAGGCTGGAGGCGGCCCTCGGCCTGCCCCTGTTCAGCCGCCACCAGCAGGGCTATCGTCTGACCGACGACGGGGAGGCCCTGCTGGAGCGGGCCGAGGCGCTGGAACATGCGGGACTGGCCTTTGGCGAGGCGGGG
>NZ_CDBT01000008.1:371079-371673 GCF_000819765.1 Aeromonas bivalvium | reverse complement strand
GGCCGGCACCGTGCGCCTCGCCACCGCCGAGAACCTGGCCAACCCCCTTATCATCCCCTCCCTGCCAACGCTCTTTGCCCAGCACCCCGAGCTGAGGGTGGAGCTGGTCACCGGGGTGCAGACGGTGAACCTGCACAGGCGCGATGCCGATCTCGCGGTGCGCATGGTCAAGCCCGATGCCGGCAACCTCACCATCAAGCGGCTGGGCACCCTGGGTTTCGGTCTGTATGGGGCCCGCACCTATGTCGATACCCGCCAGGCGGGGACAGATGTCGCCAGCTTCGAGCAGGACGACTTCATCGGCTGGAACGAGACCAATGGCCACCTGCCCGCCGCCAGATGGATGACCCGCATGCTGCGCGGCCGCCCCTGCCGGCTGGAGACCGGCACCCTGGCGGCCCAGCTCGCCGCCGCCCGGGCCGGTATGGGGCTGGCGGTGCTGCCCCACTTCCTCGCCAGCCAGACGGATCTGGTCTGCCTGCTGCCGGAGCTTGGGGTGGATCAGCCCATCTGGCTGGTGCTCCACAGCGATCTCGCCCACTCCCGGCGGGTGCGGGCCGTGGCGGATCACCTGATCGCCCTGTTCGAGCACTC
>NZ_CDBT01000008.1:211915-370934 GCF_000819765.1 Aeromonas bivalvium | reverse complement strand
TCGCCCTGTTCGAGCACTCCCGCGCCGCCCTGCTCCCCTTATCGGGCGACCCCAGCTAGGTCAGGCCGGATAGCAAAAGGGGAGCCTGGGCTCCCCTTTTGCTATCCATGCTGTGCTAACGCCACCTCAATTGCCCCGACGCCAGTGGTAGCGCCGTTCGGGGCGGCCCCGCTGACCGTAGTTGAGATCCACGTCCAGCTTGTCTTCGGACTCCAGAAACTCCAGGTAACGGCGCGCCGTGGTGCGGCTCAAGGAGAGGCGCAGCGCCACCGTATCGGTGGAAAACGCCGTGTCCGGCTCGCCGGCCAGCAGTTCCAGCACCTGGCGCAGGGTGATGGCGTCGATGCCCTTGGGGGTATCGCGCACCTCCTTCGGTTGAATGCGCCCCTTGCCCATCAGCTTGTCCAGATCGCTCTGTGCCAGGGAGCCCCGCTCGCAGATGCGCCTGTGCAGGGTAAGGATCTCCTCCAGGCTCTGTTGAACCCGAAACAGCCGCAGCGGCTTGATGATGTAATCCTGCACCCCCAGGTTCAGGGCCTGCTGTATGGTCTCCACGTCGCAGGAGGCGGTCACCATGATGACGTAGGCCTCCCGATTGTGGCTGCGCAGCCGGTTCACCCACTCGAGGCCCGAGCCGTCCGGCAATGAGATGTCTACCAGCAGCAGCTGGGGTTCGGCCGCTCGCATCATGAGATCGGCCTGGGTCAGGCTCTCGGCCCGACCCAGCAGGGAAAATCCGGGGGTGGAGGAGACCAGCTCGGCCAGGATGGCACCGATCCGTTCGTCGTCCTCGATCACCAGGGTGAAAATGGGCGCCATGACTCACACCAATTGGTTTTTATTCAAGTAGATACCGAACAAGGTGGTCTGTTCGGCGGTGCGGCGCCATTCTATCACACCCCCTCGTCTGGCCACCGTCTCCTTGACCAGGAAGAGGCCCACCCCGTGATCCCCGGTCTGACGGCTCACCCCGTAATCGAACAGGTGATCCGCCAGCGCCTCGTCCACCCCCTCGCCGCTGTCTTCCACCTCGATCACCAGGCGGCGGCCGAAGTCGTTGATGGAGATAAGCACCCGCGGCGGACACTGCTTGCGCCTGGCCCAGGCGGCGCGGATGCCGTTGTCCAGCAGGTTGCCGATGAGGGTAATGAGATCCGCCGACACCGCCGCCGGATACTCCCCGAGCGCCGAATCGGGATCGAGCGCCAGGGTCACCCCCAGCTCCCGCGCCCGGCTGAACTTGCCGAGGATGAGGCCGGCCACCGGCTTGTCCTCGATGGCCCGCAGCAGATCCTGCAGCATGGTCTGGCACGCCTCGCTCTCCTGCTGGATCAGCTCCACCGCCTGATCCACGTGGCCCAGCTGCAGCAATCCGGAGAGGCTGCTCAGCTTGTTGGCGAACTCGTGGGTCTGGATGCGCAGCATCTCGGCGTATTGGCGCAGGTGAGTCACCTGCATGCCGAGGCTGCCGGTCAGCTCGGGGCGGCTGAAGATGAGCAGGCGGCCGGGCACCTTGCCCTCCACCGCCTGCCAGCGCCCCACGAACGCCTCCCCGTGCACGGTAAAACCGAACTCGGTCTCCACCTGGGTCACGGCGGGCGCCAGAGGCGGCGAGACCTGTGCCAGTGGCTGGCCCAGCAGGGCATGGCGCCCTGTACCCGGCAGGCGCAGCTGATAAAACGCGGCGCTGTTGAGCATGCGGATGCAGCCCCTGCTGTCCAGGGCTATCACCCCCTCCGGGATATGCTCCAGCACCAGATCCTGCAGCATGAAGCGATGGACGATGGCCTCGGGCTCGAGATCCAGCAGGGTGCGACGCAGCAGATGCTGCACCCAGAGCGCCAGCAGCAGGCCGCAGCCCAGCACGGCCAGGATGGCGCAGGCCAGCAGGGCGACCCGCTCCAGATAGATGCCCTCTACCGTCTGCATCAGGTAGCCCACCACCACGGCGCCCATGGTGCGACCATCCGGGCCGAGCACGGGGGCAAAGCAGCGAATGGCGGGCCCCAGGGTCCCCTCATCCTTGGAGCAGTAGCTGATCCGCTGGTTGAGGGCGGGCCAGATGTCGTCGCCGCGAAACCGGCCGCCGACTCGTTCCGGGGAGGGGTGGCTCAGACGCACCCCATGCTCGTCGGTCACCACCATGTAGGCGGCGTCGGTGCGGCTGCGGATCCCCTCCACATAGTCCCGCAGGCCCGGATCCCGCCCCTGCCTGAGGGCCTGCACCACCCGGGTGTCCGCCGCCAGCACCCGGGCCAGATCGCCGCCGCTCTCCTGCAGGTTGCTCTCCAGCAGGTGGCGGATAAAGAGGGCGAGCAGGCTGCCCAGGATCAGGATCAGCAGCAGTGACAGCCCGAGGGAGAGGGTGACCACTTGGTGACGCAGTTTCATCGATTAGCCTTGCAACATCAGGACGCGGACCAATAGTGCGGACGCCACCAGGTCTGGTCAATGAGGGGCGCGGGATCACCGTCAAAATCCGCCAATCCCTCCTCGCGGGCGGTGAGAGCCACGGCGCGAGCGACCGCGCGGGCCACCTCCCCCACCTGCTCGATGGGAGGCAGCAGGCGCCCGTCGGCAAGGGGATAGGCCCCCACCGCCCGCACCGCCGCCTGCAACATGCCATCACTGATGCGCCGCGCCTTGACCGCGCAGGCGCCAAGACCAATGCCCGGGAAGACATAGACGTTGTTGCACTGGGAGACCACTCGCGCCTCCCCGTCCACGGTGACGGGGGCAAACGGGCTGCCGGTGGCGAGCAGGGCTCGGCCATCTGTGGCCTGCCACACCTGCTCCGGCGTCGCCTCTGCGCTGCGGGTCGGGTTGGAGAGCGGCAGTATCACGGGGCGCTCGCACACCTCCCCCATGGCGCCAAGCACGGCCTCGGTAAAGAGGCCCCCCTGGCCGCTCACCCCGATCAGCACCCCGGGGCGCAGGCGGGCGATGAGTGCGGGCAAGGTATCGCAGGCTTCCGCCGCCGGACGGGCGAAGGGCTGCTGGGTCTGGGTCAGATTGGCCCTGTCCTGGCAGACCAGGCCATCCTGGTCGAACAGCTGTATCCGCTGTGGGCTGCCCGCCAGCTGCGCCAGCATGGCGGCGATGCCACAACCGGCAGATCCCGCCCCGACAATGAGCACAGGGGTGTCGGCCAGGGCAGTGCCCGCCTGCTGCAACCCCGCCAGCACGCAGGCGGAGGCCACCGCCGCCGTGCCCTGGATGTCGTCGTTGAACATGCACAGCTCGTCCCGATAACGGGCCAGCAGATTGGCGGCATGCTTGCCGGCGAAATCCTCGAACTGCAGCACCACCTGGGGCCAGCGTTTGCGAATGGCCGCCACCACCTTGTCCATGAAGTGGTAATAGGGCTCCCCATCCACCCGGTTGGCCTGCCAGCCGAGGTAGGAATCATCCTCCAGCAGATCCGGGTTGTTGGTGCCCACGTCCACGCACAGGGGCAGGGTGCGGGCCGGGTTGATGCCACCGGCAGCGCTGTAGAGCGCCAGCTTGCCGATGCAGATCCCCATGCCGCCGATGCCGAGATCCCCCAGACCCAGCACCCGCTCCCCGTCGGAGATGACGATGACGTCCACCTCCTGCTCCACCGAGGCGAAGATGGCATCCAGATCCTCCCTGTCGTGCCAGGAGAGATAGAGCCCGTGGCTGCGCAGATAGAGATCGCTGTGGCGCTGGCACGCCTCCCCCACCACAGGGGTGTAGATGATGGGCAAGAGCTCGGGCAGGTGGTGGCGCACCAGATCGTAGAACAGCACAGGGTTGTCCTCCTGCAGCTGGCGCAGCAGCAGATGCTGATCGAACGGGCTCTGCATGGCGCTGACCAATCGGTAGATGCGGCGCCGCTGCTGGGCCAGGGACTCCTCCTTGTGGGGCATGCGCCCCATCAGGCCTTGTCGCTTGCGTTCGGCGTAGGGCAGGCTGGTGCCCATCATGATGTCGTTCATGGTCTGTTCCTTATACCAGCAGCGAGATGAGCAGGGTGGCCAGGATCAACATGACGGCGCCCCCGAGACGAGAAGAGATCTGGGCGAACGGCATCAGCTTCATGCGCTGGGCCGCCGACAGCACGGCCACATCCCCCGTGCCCCCCATGTTGGCCATGCACAGACCGCCGGTGATGGCCGCCTCAATGGGATAGAAACCTATCATGCGCCCCACCAGGGCCGCGCCGAGGGCGCCGCCGACCACGGTCACCAGCACCAGCACGAAGTAGCTGACGGAGAAGGCGCTGATGAGCTCAGGGATGCTGGTATAGGCGACCCCGATCCCCACCAGCAGGGAGGGAGTGAGATTGGTAACCACGAACTGGTACCAGTCGGCGGCCGCCTGCTCGTAGCGGCGCGGCAGCAGGCCGCTCACCTTGACGAAGGCCACCGCCAGTATCATGAGGGCGAAGGGATGCATGGGGATGAAGTTGCCGAGCAATGAGCCCAGCACGAACATGCTGGAGCTGATGAAGAGCCCGAGTCCCAGGCTCTCCAGGGTCGGTGCATGGGCCTGTTCTTCGGCCACACCGACACTGCTCTCTTTCACCATCAGCTGGCCGTTGCCGGTCAGGGACGGGAAGCGGCGACCGAGGCGCACCAGCAGGGTGCCCACCAGAATGGCCAGGGTGTTGGCGATGACCACGGCGGGCACCATGCGCGAGAGCAGATCGGCGCTCGACATCTGCAAGGGGCCGGAGAGGATCTCCACCAGGGGCACGGCGCCCGCCCCCATGCCGCCACCCATGATGGGCAGACCGATGAGCAGCACCGCGTTCTTGAAGCCGTACCCCATCAGGGCGCCCACCAGACCGACGCTGAGCAGCGCCACGGCGACCCCACCCAGGATCACCGGCAGGTAACGCATGGCGGCGTTTTTCAGCAGGGCACTGCTCATCCCCAGCACGGAGCCCGTCACCAGGCTGGCGATGAAGAAGTTCAAAAAGCCCCCCTCCTTCATGAAACGGGTGATCACCTGACCCGCTTCGACCGGCAGCACCTGGTATTCGAACAGGGCGGCGCCGCCGAAGATGGCGAGTATGGTGCCGCCTCCCAGGTATTCACGGATGGGGTGGATGCGCTCGCCGAGCTCGCTTAGCAGGGTGCCGAGCACGAACATCAGCGCCAGGGCGCCGACCATGCCGAGCGGCAGTGAGCCGTTCCAGCCGGAGAAGAGAACGCAGGCGGCCAGCCCGAGGAAGATCATCATGGGCATGCCGGCGATCTGTTGGCTGCCCCAGGGGGCGGCTTTCGCAGTAGAGAGGCTTTTCATTGTTATGCTCCAGGGTGTGAGGTGGCGCTACTCTAGTGCCCCGCCCTCCGCCTGTCGGTTAGCCCGGCTGCAAAGGCATATAAAAACATTAAAACCTTAAACGCCACCCCCTCTGCCCGGCCGAGGCCGGACAGGCTGCCGCCCCCCTTGCCCGCCGTGACCCAGCGCCCCGGTAAACAAGATCTCGATCACACTATTTACTTAGCCTGCTAAATAAATATAATACTTAGCAGGCTAAGTAACAGGAGCGAGATGATGGTCAAGGATCTGGAGATGTTGCGCGAGTTGTCCCTGGCGGAACAGTTGTCCCGGCTCAGCCGGTTGTGGCGTACCGTGGCCGATCATGAGCTGGCCCCCCTGGGTCTGACCCATCCCCGCTGGACCGCGCTGTGGAAGCTCTCCCGCCTCGGGGGATCCCTCAGCCAGAAGAGCCTGGCCGATGCCCTGGAAATCGAGCTGCCCTCCCTGATGCGCACCCTGGGTCAGCTGGAGGAGCAGGATCTGATCGCGCGCCACTGCTGCCATCAGGACAAGCGGGCCCGCATCGTGACCCTGACCCCGGCGGGCAAGGCCCTGCTCGATCAGATCGAGGATCGCATCATAGGGGTGCGCCGGGAGCTGCTCGGCGGCATCAGCCAGCAGGAGCTGACCCGGTTCGAGGAGATCATTGCCCGCATCTCGACCAACGCCATCGACAAGCTGACACAACAGAGTGAAGAGAGAGAATAAAAGATGACGCCGGATCAACAATTTGCCCGCTGGATAAAATTTGCCATGCTCGGCTTCGCGGGGGTATTTGCCTACTTCCTGCTGGCCGACATAGAGATGCCCCTCACCCCCCAGGCCATGGCAACCCGGACCGTCACCCGCATCACCCCTCAGGTCAGCGGCAAGATAGTCGAGGTGGCGGTGAGCAATAACCAGACCGTCAAACGGGGGGATCTGCTGTTCGCCCTGGATAGCGAGCCCTTTCGCCTGGCGGTGGAGCAGGCCCAGCTCGCCCTGGATCAGGCCATACAGGACAACCGTCAGCTCGACGCCAGCCTGGACGCCGCCAAGGCGGATCTCAGCGCCAGCCTGACCGATCTCGCGCAAAAAGAGCGCGATGCCCATCGTCTGGAGACGCTGTTTGGCAAGAAACTGGTCTCCGCCCAGCAGCGGGATCAGGCCAACAGCGCCTGGCAGACCGCCCGCGCCAACCTGATGGCAAGCCAGGCGCGCCTGGACCAGATCAGGGTCAACCGCGGTCTGGCAGGCGCCGACAACCTGCGCCTGCGCCAGGCCCGCAACAAGCTGGCCCAGGCCGAGCTCAACCTCGCCTACAGCCAGGTGACGGCGCCCCAGGACGGCATAGTGACCAATATGCAGCTCAAGCAGGGCAGCTTCGCCGCCGCCGGCTCGCCCCTGCTGGCCCTGGTCTCGGACAAGGTGGATCTCATCGCCGATTTTCGCGAGAAGAGCCTGCGCAACGTCACGGCGGGGGCCAGGGCCCTGATCGCCTTCGACGGCAAGCCAGGCCAGATCTTCCAGGCCAAGGTCAGCAGTCTGGATGCCGGGGTCAGCGCCGGTCAGTTCGATGCCAACGGCCTGCTGGCCAGCCCGGTGGAATCGGATCGCTGGGTGCGTGATGCCCAGCGCCTGCGCCTGCACCTGACCCTGGATCAGATGCCCCAGGGCCTGCCCACCGGAGCCCGTGCCACCGTCCAGCTGCTGCCGGACAATGCCCTGACCGCGCTGTTTGCCCGCGGCCAGATCCGGTTGCTGAGCCTGCTGCACTACATCTACTGATGACGACCGGACGCGCATAATGGCAAGCACCCTGATCAATCCCACCCTCTGGCACAGGCCCCTGGCGGCCAACGAGCTGCGCCAATGCCTGCGCATCGCCTTCGGCAGCACCCTGGGCTTTCTGCTCTGCAAGCTGTTTGGCTGGAACTACGGGGTCTTCTTCACCGTGACCCCCATGCTGCTGCTCGGCATGATACCCGTGATGAACGGCCACGCCGCCCGCCAGCTCATCGCCGCCGCCGTGATGTGCGGACTGGAGGTGGGTTTGCTCGGCGGTCTGTTTGGCGCTCATCCCGCCCTGATGACCCCCGTCGCCTTCCTGCTGTTCGTCTATCGCTTCGCCGCCATGTCCCGGGGCAGCCTGTTTCTGTTTGGCGCCAACGGCGTGCTCAGTCTCAGCATCATGCTGCACTTTGCCAGCTACCCGGACACGGACTTGAACGATCTCATCTTCAGCAACCTCTGGGCCAGCGTGCTCTCCGTGCTCATCGCCTACCTGATGACGGCCCTGCTGCCGGACGTGGAGCCCAGACCCAGCCCAGCGAGCCCGCCCAAGGCGCCGCACCGGATGCGTCACGAGGCGCTGCTGGGGGCCGGGGTCGCCACCCTCTCCTTCCTGATATTCCAGATGTTCGACCTGCGCGACTCCATGTCCGCCCAGGCCACCACCCTGCTGGTGCTCTTCCCCATGCACTGGAACGGCGCCCTCGGTTATGCCAGGCGCCGGGCTATGGGCACCCTGCTCGGGGTCAGCTTCGGCATCCTGTGCCAGCTGGTGCTCTATGACTGGTCCGGGCAGCTGATCCTGGTCGCTCCCCTGCTCTGGCTCGGCGCCATGCTGTTCAGCCATGCCCATGTCAAGGAGGGGAGCGGCTCGGGAGTCGGTTTTGGCGCCCTTACCACCCTCGGCATCCTGTTCGGCCAGTATCTGACCCCGGGCAACGATCTGGTGTTCAGCGCCCTCTATCGGGTCAGCAGCATCCTCTTTGCCATCGTGGCCACCCTGCTGGCCTGCTACCTGCTGCACCACCTGCTTAACCGGTTCGAGGCGACCCGCTTCGGCCACTGACTACTGTGATGAGCCCATGGATGAGCTTGCTTTTTGCCCCGATCATCGGGGCTTTTTTTGGCCACAAGCCAGGCCCGGATCGAGGGGGAAACGTCACGACTCGACCAGGGGTTTGCCCCTGCCCCTTGCCTGAGCCGCCCGCTCTGTTAGGCTTTACCCCAAGTGATGGGTTCAGTCGAACCTATACCGCACCATGGAGTCTTCATCGTGATATTTCTGCGCTTTTCTCTGCCGGGCGCCCTGCTGCTCGGCCTCGCGGGCTGTGCCCCGGCTCCCCACTCCCTCACCGTCACAGGTGGCGCCCCAATAGCCTATCAGTGTGCCAACGACCAGAAGGTGCAGGTGAGCTACTACGCCCTCTCTGACGACAGCCTCAACTTCATCAAGCTCGCGCTGCCCAATGGCAAGGATTACACCCTGCCCCAGGTGGTGTCTGCCTCTGGCGCCCGCTATACCGATGAGCACGAGGCCGTCTGGTGGAACAAG
The DNA here is from genome assembly GCF_000819765.1 of Aeromonas bivalvium. Taxonomy (GTDB): domain Bacteria; phylum Pseudomonadota; class Gammaproteobacteria; order Enterobacterales; family Aeromonadaceae; genus Aeromonas; species Aeromonas bivalvium. Next base: position 362,320 of record NZ_CDBT01000008.1, on the reverse strand, counting down.
GGGAACGAAGGCTTCGTCGAGGTGAGGGGCGAGCAGGGTGAATGGCAGAGCGCCTACACAGACTGCAAGCAGCAATGAGCCCAAGGGCCCACGGACAGCAAAAAGGCCAACCCCCGGGTTGGCCTTTTCGTTGCTTCTGCCCTGTCGTGGCTCAGGCGCGTTTGTCCGTCACCACCAGCCAGAGCGCATGGACCATGCCGGGCAGGCCGCCGAGCAGGGTCAGCACTATGTTGATGAGGAAGTGGAGGCTGAAGCCCACCTGGATAAAGGCGCAGACAGGGGGCAGAAAGATGGCCAGCAGGATCTTGAGCAGATTGTTCATGGCGTTCCTTATGAAAGAGCGATTCGGGTTGGCCTAACCATAAACATCCCTGGCCTCAACTGCAAACCTGACAGGGGATCCGCTCCCCCTGTTGCGCCCGCCAGAGCGCGAGATCGTGAATGATCTGGTTGCTGCTGCCGCGCCAGAGCAGGCCGGGGTCCGCCAGCCCTTTCTCGAACTTGCCGTCCACCAGCACATCCAGTAAGCAAACCAGCTCGCGCTGGGCCGGGCTGAGATCTGCCAGCAGATAGCCGGTCCAGCACCAGATGTCCTTGCCGGGGCACTCGGCCCGCACCCGCCGCACCAGCGCCAGCACATGCGGCACATTGGCGGGGTGAAGCGGATCGCCGCCCGAGAGCGACAGACCTCGCCGCTTGATGCGCGAATCCTTGAGATCCCTGATGACGCGATCGCTCATGGCCTCATCGAACGGCTTGCCGCCGTCGAGGCGCCAGGTGATCTGGTTGTAGCAGCCCGGGCACTGGTGCTCGCAGCCCGAGACGAACAGGGTGGCCCGGGTGCCCGGGCCGTTCACCACATCGACCGGGTAGTACTGGTGGTAGTGCATCTTCTCTCTCTATTTCAGCCCCCTCATCCCCAGCCCTTCTCCCGCAAGGGGAGAAGGGAGCTGATCGTCGCCAACAGCTCCTCGATCGGCCCCCTCTCCCCTAGGAGAGGGGGCCGACTTGCCCCTTGTTAAGGGGAGGCTGGGATCCGCTCTGGACTCACATATGCTTGACCCGGCGCTTCACCTCTTCCTGCTTGCCCGCATTGAAGGGGCGCGCATCCGGGCTGCCGAGGTAGCCGCACACCCGGCGGGTCACCGACACCTTGGCCGGATCGTGGTTGCCGCAGCGCGGGCAGGTAAAGCCCTTGGAAGTGCACTCGAACTCGCCGGTGAAGCCGCAGTCGTAGCACTCGTCTATGGGGGTGTTGGTGCCGTAGTAGGGCACCTTGTCATAGCTGTAGTCCCAGACGTTCTCGAGCGCTTCCAGGTTGTGTTGGATGTTGGGGTACTCGCCATAGCAGATGAAGCCGCCGCTGGCGATGGGTGGATAGGGCGCCTCGAAGTCCAGCTTGTCGTAAGGGTTCACCTGCTTCTCCACGTCCAGGTGGAAGCTGTTGGTGTAGTAGCCCTTGTCGGTCACCCCGGCCACCACGCCGAACTCCTTGGCATCGATGCGGCAGAAGCGGGTGCAGAGGTTCTCGCTCGGGGTGGAGTAGAGGCTGAAACCGTAGCCGGTTTCCTCCTTCCACTCGTCGGTGGCCGCCTTGAGCCGCGCTATGATGGCGATGGCCTTCTGGCGCAGGGTCTCGCTGTCGAACAGATGAGTCTGCGTGCCGAACAGGGCGTTGATGGTCTCGTGCACCCCGATGTAGCCGAGCGAGATGGAGGCGCGGCCATGTTTGAAGATCTCGCTGACGTTGTCGTCCGCCTTGAGGCGCACGCCGCAGGCCCCCTCCATGTAGAGGATGGGGGCGACCCGCGCCTTGACGCCGTCCAGTCGCTTGATGCGATACATGAGCGCCGTCTTGGCCACCCGCAGTGCCGCATCCAGCTTGTCCCAGAAATCCGCCTCGTCGCGGGATTTGAGGGCGATGCGCGGCAGGTTGAGGCTCACCACCCCTATGTTGTTGCGCCCTTCATGAATGAGCTCGCCATTCTCCTCGTAGGCACCGAGGAAGGAGCGGCAGCCCATGGGGGTCTTGAAGGAGCCGGTCACCTTCACCACCTGGTCATGGTTGAGGATGTCCGGATACATCCGCTTGGAGGCACACTCCAGCGCCAGCTGCTTGATGTCGTAGTTGGGATCCCCCTGCTTGTGGTTGAGGCCATCCTTGATGGCGAACACCAGTTTCGGGAAGACGGCGGTCTTCTTGTTCTTGCCAAGGCCGGCGATGCGGTTGCCGAGGATGGCGCGCTGGATGAGGCGCGACTCCCAGCTGTCGCCGAGGCCGAAGCCGAAGGTGACAAACGGCGTCTGGCCGTTGGCGGTGTGCAGGGTGTTGACCTCGTACTCCAGGGACTGGAAGGCGTCGTAGCACTCCTTCTCGGTGCGAGCCATGGCGTAGGCATCCACGTCGCTGATGCCCCACTCCTCGGCCACTTCCCTGTGCTTCTGCCAGCTGATGGTCACATAGGGAGCCAGCACCTCATCGATGCGGTTGATGGTGGTGCCGCCATAGATGTGGCTCGCCACCTGGGCGATGATCTGGGCGGTCACGGCGGTGGCCGTGCTGATGGATTTGGGGGTGTCTATCTCCGCATTGCCCATCTTGAAGCCGTGGGTCAGCATCCCCTGCAGGTCGATCAGCATGCAGTTGAACATGGGGAAGAAGGGGGAGTAGTCGAGATCGTGGAAGTGCAGATCGCCGCTCTCGTGGGCCTGCACCACCTCCCGGGGCAGCATGTGGCTGATGGCGTAGTGCTTGGCGACGATGCCCGCCAGCAGGTCGCGCTGGGTCGGGATCACCTTGGAATCCTTGTTGGCGTTCTCGTTGAGCAGGGCCGCGTTGGTCTGCTCCACCAGGCCACGGATCTCCTGGGCCAGCCGGCCGCGGGCCTCGCGGGCCTGATCCCGGTCGTGACGGTACTCGATGTAGGCGCGGGCGATGGCCTTGTCGTCGGAGGCCATCAGATGGTTCTCGACCCGGTTCTGGATCTCGTGGATGTCCACTTCTCCCCGCCCTTCCAGCTCCTGGCTGACGGCGGCGGCAATGCGCTCGGCAAGCGCCGGGTTGCCCTGATTGACCGCTTCCGCCGCCCGGCTCACCGCCTCGGCGATCAGCTGGCCATTGAATGGTGCGCGACATCCATCACGTTTGATCACAACCGGTTTCATCTCTTATCCCCGCAAAAATGGTCGTATCGGGTCGACCCGATGAGCGATGCCAGCCCACCCGGCTCACGAGGGCGAGGCGGGGCCAGCCGGGCCTCTGACCCTGGCTGGCATCTGGCAGATGCTGGCGTTATCCACAGCTTACAAACACAATATATAGGTGATTTTTTTCTTTAATTCCCTATATGTTGTGGCTATTAGGCCCCAAAGCCGGTTCCGCTTTCTTGATCCAGAACAGGTTTTCCGCCAGCTGCTCAGTTCGAAATCAGACCCAAAAGGGTTCAGACTACATCCAGGCCAGACCCTGCTTGGCCCAGGCGCCGATCCCCCTATCGCGCTTTTTCCAGGCCTTCCCTTGTGCGTCGTGACGGCGCCATCCTGTCACCCCCTGTCGTCATTCCTGCTCCTGCGGCCAGCAGAAACAACAGACCCGGCCTGGGCCGGGTCTGTTGTCATAGTGAAGAGAGGGAGATCAGGACTGGAGCGCCGCCTGCAGCTCTTCTTCGGTCCAGATGGTGATGCCAAGCTCCTGGGCCTTGGCCAGCTTGGAGCCGGCGGCCTCCCCTGCCACCAGCACGTCCGTCTTGGCCGAGACCGAGCCCGCCACCTTGGCCCCCAGCGCCTGCAACGCCGCCTTGGCGTCATTGCGCGAGAGCTGGGTGAGGGTGCCGGTCAGCACGAAGGTCTTGCCGGCGAAGGGTTGCTCCCCTGCCTCCTTCTTCTCGATGGCGGGCCAGTGGATACCGGCCGCCAGCAGGGCGTCCAGCACCTCCATGTTGTGGGGCTGGCGCAGGAAGAAGTAGACGTGCTTGGCCACCACGTCCCCCACGTCCGGCACGGCCAGCAGCTGCTCCACGCTCGCCTCCCGCAGCGCCTCTAGGGTGAGGAAGTGGTTGGCGAGGTTCAGCGCCGTCGCCTCCCCCACCTCGCGGATCCCCAGGGCAAACAGGAAGCGGGGCAGGGTGGTGCTGCGGGCCTTGTCGATGGCCGCCACCAGATTGAGGGCGGATTTGGGCCCCATCCGCTCGAGGCCGGCCAGCTGGATGGCATTGAGGCTGAACAGGTCCGCGGGGGTCTTGATCATCCCCTTGTCCACCAGCTGATCCACTATCTTGTCCCCCAGGCCATCCACGTCCATGGCGCGCCGCGCCGCGAAATGCTTGATGGCGGCGGCGCGCTGGGCCTCGCAGAACAGGCCGCCGGCGCAGCGGGCCACTGCCTCCCCTTCCAGCCGCTCCACCGCCGAGCCGCACACGGGGCACTCGGTCGGGAAGAGGATAGCGCGGGCATCAACTGGGCGCTTCGCCTCCACCACGGCCACTATCTGCGGGATCACGTCCCCCGCCCGGCGCACTATCACGGTGTCGCCGATCATAACGCCGAGACGCTCGATCTCGTCGGCATTGTGCAGGGTGGCGTTGGAGACGGTGACGCCGCCGACGAACACGGGCTTGAGCTTGGCCACCGGGGTGATGGCACCGGTGCGCCCCACCTGGAACTCTACGTTCTCAAGCTCCGTCATCTCCTCCTCGGCCGGAAACTTGTGGGCGGTGGCCCAGCGCGGCGCCCGGGCCACGAAACCCAGCTCCTGTTGCAGCGCTATGTCGTCCACCTTGTAGACCACGCCGTCAATTTCATAGGCCAGCTCGCCGCGGCGGGCCAGGATGTCGTCGTGAAAGGCCTGACAACCGGCCGCCCCTTCCATCAACTTCACCTCTGGGCTGAGCGGCAGCCCCCAGGCCTTGAGCTGATTGAGACGAGCGAAGTGGGAGTCCCCCAGCTCGTCGCCGCCGACCCCCACGCCGTAGGCATAAAAACTCAGGGGACGGCTCGCCGTGATGCGGGAATCGAGCTGGCGCAGGCTGCCGGCGGCGGCGTTGCGCGGGTTGACGAACACCTTCTCCCCGGCGGTCAGGGCTTTCTCGTTCATGGCCGCGAAGCCGGCCCTGGGCATGAAGACCTCGCCGCGCACCTCCAGCCTCGCTGGCCAGCCGCTACCCCGCAGGGAGAGCGGAATGGCCTTGATGGTACGCACGTTCTCGGTGATCTCCTCCCCCGTGGTGCCATCCCCCCGGGTGGCGGCCTGCACCAGCTGACCGTCCACATAGAGCAGGCTCACCGCCAGGCCATCGAGCTTGGGCTCGCAGCAGAAGGTGAAGGTCAGCTCCCGCTTGAGGCGATCCTTCATGCGCTGCTCGAACGCCTGCAGCTCCTCGCCGCTGAACACATTGTCCAGGCTCAGCATGGGGATCTCGTGGCGCACCTGCCTGAAGGCCGAGAGTGGCGCACCGCCGACCCTGGCACTGGGGGACGAGGGGGTCTTCAGCTCGGGGTGCTCGGCCTCGAGGGCGATCAGCTCGCGCATCAGGCGATCGTATTCGGCGTCCGGCACAGTGGGGTTATCCAGCACGTAATACTGGTGGCCGTAGTCATTAAGCAGTTCACACAGCTGGCTGTGGCGGGAGAGGGGCTCGCTCATGAAAAAGTCTCGAAGTGTGATGAAAAATCCAGGCCGGGGCAGAAACAAAAATGCGGCACCTGGGTACCGCACTCTTGCTCTTGCAGACCCCGGGGAGTCTTAGTCGCGGCCCGCCTCGAAGGCGGCCAGCTCGCGGCGATAACGGGCTATGGTCTCGTCGCTCAAGGGGCTGCGCTCCATGTCGGTCAGCATGGCATCCAGATCGCTGGCCAGCTGATCGGCGGCCTGCAACATGTGTTCGAAGGCAAACGCCACATTGCTGCGCAGGGGCAACTGCATGAAGAGGGACACGCCCGGGGTGCTGAACTGCTCCATCCGGTAGGGATTGAAGGTGCCCGGCTTGACCATGTTGATCATGGAGAAGAGCACCTCGCCACGACCATCCAGCCCCTCGTGGCGGTGGAAGATGTCCATCTCGCCAAACTTGAACGCCAGGGATTGCAGGGAGGCAAGCAGGGCGGCCCCTTGCAGCTCCTGACCGGGACGGGCCATCAGGTTGATGACGTAGACATCCTGCCAGATTTTCTCTACCGGGGCGCGTACCGGCTCGGGCTCGTCATAGACGGGGGCCTGAACGGGGGCGACGCGTTCGCTCCGGGTCTCGATCTGGGGTGCTCGTTCGGCGACGGGCTCGGCAGCCTGACGGGGTTGGGCCCGGGGCGCCTCGCCAAAGCTGAGGCCGCTGGTGTAATCGGGCTCGCTCTGGGGCTCATCGTCGAACGGCTGCATGGCAGGTTCGCGCTGGGGACGGGAGCGGTAGACCGGGGTGCGACGATTGACCTGGGCAGGCTTGCGCTGCGGCTCGGGAGGCACTGTCTCCAGCACAGGCTCCTCCATCTCCTCTTCCTCTTCATAGGCGGGAGGGGGGGCGACCGGGCGAGCGACGGGTTTGCGCGGGGCGGGCGGCGGCAGCTCGTCCTCATCCTCGTCATCGAGATACTGGCTGCGCGGGACGGCTTCGCTCTGCAGCTTGGGTTCGGCGCGGCGGCCAGCACTGACCACGCGCACCTGACCGATGCCATCGCTGTCGAAGGCATCGCTGTCACGATCCCGTGTTTTGCTGTCCATCCGGTTCAAGGGTTTCTCCTTGATCGGGGACTGACGATTCTTCCTGTTGCTCCACAACCCGTGAATGAGCAATGCCGCAATGGCAATCCCGCCCAAGGCGACCAAGATGTAACGCAATTCCTGCATTAGCTGCTTCTCTTTCTAGTTTTGCTCAGCCAAAGCGACGGCTTCACCGATATCGACCGATACGATGCGAGAAACCCCGGGCTCTTGCATCGTTACGCCGACCAGTTGTTCGGCCATCTCCATGGAGACCTTGTTATGACTGATATAAATGAACTGTACTGTGCTCGACATCTCTTTGACAAGAGAACAGAAGCGACCGACGTTCACTTCATCGAGCGGAGCATCCACCTCATCCAGCATGCAAAATGGCGCCGGATTGAGTCTGAAGATGGCAAAAACCAGCGCCAGCGCGGTCAAGGCCTTCTCCCCCCCGGAAAGCAGGGCAATGGTAGCATTCTTCTTGCCCGGAGGTCTTGCCATGATGCTCACCCCTGCCTCCAAAAGATCGTCGGAGGTGAGTTCCAGCCAGGCACTCCCGCCCCCAAACACCTTGGGGAACAGGGATTTTAAATCTTCATTGACCTTATCGAAAGTGTCACGGAAGCGTATTTGTGTCTCTTTATCAATTCTTTTAATGGCTTGGCTCAAGGTTTCCAGCGCCTGTTCGAGATCCTGACACTGATCTTCCAGGTACCCGGCCCGGCTCTTCGCCTCTTCATATTCCCCGAGGGCGGCCAGGTTGATGGCCCCCAGCGCCTCCACCTGCCCCTCCAGGGTCTGGATCTCCTGGCGCAGGGCGGTGCGGTTGGCGGCGATCAGCGCCGCCTGATCGAGATCGATCAGGCGCACCCCCAGCTCCTCGAGCTGCTCGTGCAGCCCCTGCCTGCGGGTGAGATTGCGCTCGCGCTCCAGACGCAGCTGGGCCAGCTGCTCTTGCAGGGTCACCATCTGCGCCCGATCCCGGCTGCGGGCCTGCTCCAGCTCGGCCAGCTCCTGATCCAGGCGGGCGATACGCTGATGACAGGCCAGTTGGGCCTCTTCGAGGGCCCGTTGCTCGCCGAGCAGGGGCGACAATTCCTGACTCTCCTGCGGCTGCGGCGCCTTGAGCTGCGCCAATTCCAGCCCGAGTCGGGCCAGTTCCTGCTCTCCCAGGGCGATGAGCTGGCTCAGGTTCTGTTTTTCCAGCAGCAGGCGCTGGCATTGTCCCTGCTGCTGCTCACGGCGCCCCCGTGCCGCCTCCAGATCCTGCTCGGCCCGCTGTGCCTGTTCCTCGAGCAGGCGCCGCTGTGCCTGCTGTGCCTCCCCCTGGGCCAGATGTTCCTGCCACTGGGCATCGGCCAGCTCGTGGGCCTGGGTGAGGGCTTCGCCGCGGCTGGCCTCGGCGGCCTGCTCGGCGTCGAGGCGACTCAGCTCTTCCCCGAGCTGGCCCAGGCGCAGCAGACGCTCCTGACGCTGGCCCTGCTGCTGGCTCCAGGCTTCCCGCAGCTGCTGCCACTGCTGCTCCTGCTCGCGCAGGGCACGCTGGCTCGCCTCAACGGCGCCGTGCAGCTGGGCGCGATCGCCATCGGCTCCCCCCAACTCGGCATTCAGCCGGGCCAGCGCCTGTTCCCCTGCGGCCAGCTCGGTGTGCAACCGCTCACGTTCTCCCAGCAGCGCCAGGGTGCCGAGGGCGCCGCCCTGACCGAGATCGGCCCAGTTGGGGCCAAACCAGTCTCCCGCCGGGGTCAGTACCGACTCACCGGCCAGGAGCGATGGCTGGCGGGCCAGTGCCGCCTGCCTGTCATCGGCCAGCCAGATGACGTTGAGGAAGGCGGGGATGTGCTCCCCCTCCAGCCGGGCCGCCAGGGTGCCTGGCACCGCTGGGTGGGCAGGGCCTATCCAGAGCCCGTCTTGCGCCAGGTTGCACTCATCCCCTGGCTGGGCGGTGAGCCAGCGCCCGAGCACCTTGTCCAGGGCCTGGGCCCACTCGGGGGCGACCTGCAGCCGGTCCGCCAGGGTGGCCCCCGCCATCTGCTCCCCCAAAATCTGATCAAGGGTGGCGAGGCGGGCACCGAGTTCCCGCAGCAGACCGCCCTGGCGATCCCGCTCTCCCTTGAGGGCCTCGTGGCGGGTCACACCGGCCTGCCACTGCGCCTCCAGCGCCTCATGACGGGCCCGGGAGAGCGCCAGCGCCTCCGACAGGGCATCCAGTCGAGGCTGCAGATCCGGCTGCTGGCCGAGGGCATCCCCCTGCGCCTCCTCGAGCTTGAGGCGGGCGAGCCGGGTCCTGGCCTGCAACTCCTGCAGACCCTGTTGCTGGGTGCGGATCTGGTTGAGCTGGGTTTGCAGCTGCCCCTGACGCTGCTGCCACAGCTGTTGCCGGCCCCTGGCCCCCTCGAGGGCCTCGCTCGCCGCCAGTCGTCGAGCCTGCTGTTCGGTGAGCAACTGCTCACACTGCTCGAGGCGGGCCTCTTCCTGCTCGGCGCTCAGGGCAAGGCTTGCCTGGGCCTCATGCTGCTCGGCCAGCCGCCCCTTGAGCCCCTCGATCCGCTCGCTCAGGGCGCCATGGCGAGCCTGCCAGTCGCGGCCCAGCTCGTCTCGGTGCAGTTGCTGCTGCTCAAGCCGGGCGATGGCCTGGCCGCCGAGGAAGAGTTGCTGCTGACGCGCCGTCTGCTCGGCCTGGGCCTCCTGGCGGGCCACCGACAGACCGATGTGACGGCTGTCATCCTGGCTGCGTCTGGCATCGAGGGCGGCGATGGCAAGCTCCACCTTGCCCAGCTCCTCCTTGGCCTGGGCCAGCCGGGTCTCCAGCGCCCACAGCTCGGAGCCGATGAGCTCGGCGCGGGCGGCGCGCGAGCGGCTCTTGAGCCGGGTGTAGCGTTCGGCGGTCTCGGCCTGGGATTTGAGGTGTTCGAGGCGCGACCCCAGCTCGCCGCGAATGTCGCCGAGGCGCTCCAGGTTCTCCTGGGTGTGGCGGATGCGCAGCTCGGTTTCCCGACGCCGCTCCTTGTAGCGGGAGACCCCGGCGGCCTCCTCCATGAACAGCTTGAGATCGGCGGGGCGCGACTCCACCAGCCGGCTGACGGTGCCCTGCTCTATGATGGCGTAGCTGCGCGGGCCCAGGCCCGTGCCGAGGAAGAGGTCGGTGACATCCTTGCGGCGGCACTTCTGGCCGTTGATCTCGTAGTGGTTGGAGCCGTCCCGCAGCACCTCCCGGCGCACCGAGATCTCGCTGAAGCGGCCAAATTCACCGGGCACCCGGTTGTGGGGATTGTCGAACACCAGTTCGACCGAGGCGCGGCCATGGGCGCTGCGGTTGAGGGAGCCGTTGAAGATGACGTCGGTCATGTTCTCGCCGCGCAGATGGCGGGCCGAACTCTCCCCCAGCACCCAGCGCACCGCGTCGATGACGTTGGACTTTCCGCAGCCATTGGGCCCCACTACGGCGGTCATGTCGGCACTGAGCACTATCTTGGTCGGCTCGACAAACGACTTGAAGCCGGCGAGCTTGATCAATTTCAGACGCATGGAGGCCTATATCCGGGCTAAATAGTGGGGAGGCGGGCTGGCGACTTTACCAAATCAACGGCTTGTTTGTAATATGCAGGCTGTTTCCTGTCACGGATGGAGCTCAGATGAGCCAATCACGCCCCCTAGTCAAAGACTCTATCAGCGGTGCAGACTACTTCCTGCGCGGTTTCTCGCTGATCCGCCAGCCGGGGATCCGCACCTTCGTGCTGATCCCCCTGCTGGTCAACTTCGTGTTGTTTGCCGGTGCCTTCTACGCCCTCTTGCTGCAACTGGACGGCCTGTTTGCCTGGTTGCACCAGCAGATCCCGAGCTGGCTCTCCTGGCTCGATTATCTGCTCTGGCCCATCGCCCTGCTCACCATACTGGTGGTCTTCTCCTTCCTGTTCAGCTCGGTGGCAAACTGGGTGGCCGCCCCCTTCAACGGTCTGCTGGCCGAGAAGGTGGAGCAGCAGCTCACCGGGCAGGCCAGCGCCGAGACGGGCATGCTCGACATCGTCAAGGATGTGCCGCGCACCTTCGGCCGTGAATGGAAGAAGCTCAAATACTATCTGCCCAAGGCGATCGGCTGCCTGATCCTGTTCCTGATCCCCGTGGTCGGCCAGACCCTGGCCCCCCTGCTCTGGTTCCTGTTCAGCGCCTGGATGATGGCGATCCAGTATGTGGATTATCCGTTCGACAACCACAAGATCGACTTCATCACCATGCGCGATGCCTTGAAGCAGCGCCGCGGCAAGTGCCTGAGCTTCGGCGCCCTGGTGACCCTCTTCTCCGCCATTCCGGTGGTGAACCTGTTCGTCATGCCGGTGGCCATCTGTGGCGCCACCGCCATGTGGGTGGATCAGTACCGGGATGAACAGCTCGGACGCTGAGGCGATGACGACATGAGAAAAAGAGGGGGCGACAGCCCCCTTTTCATTACTTAATCTAATGTGAATATGGTGTCGCTTGTAGGGAATACGCAGGATTGTTAGGATGCGGGCCTTTCTTTAATCCCGGGTATTTCTCATGTTACATGCACTCTTCCTGCTCGGCCTGGTGGCCGAGGGAATGACGGGGGCCCTGGCGGCGGGTCGCAGGCGGATGGACTTGTTTGGCGTTGTCATCATCGCCTCGGCCACGGCCATCGGTGGCGGCACCATACGGGATGTGCTGCTCGGTCACTACCCCCTGCTCTGGGTCGAGCATCCCCACTATGTGGTGCTGGTGGCGGGGGCCGCCCTGCTCAGCGTCATCTGCGCGCCCCTGATGCGCTACCTCGGCAAGCTGTTCATGGCTCTCGATGCCCTGGGACTGGTGGTCTTCTCCATCTTCGGGGCGGCCCGGGCCCTGGAGATGGGCCACGGCGCCGGTATCGCCTGCATCATGGCGGTGGTGACCGGGGTGTTTGGCGGTGTGTTGCGGGACCTGCTCTGCCAGCGCATTCCCCTGGTGTTCAGACGCGAGCTCTATGCCGGCGTCTCCCTCATCACCGCCGGGCTCTATTGCCTGGCCCTCGAGCAGGGTCTGCCCAAAGACTGGGCGGCGTTCGGTGCCATCGGCATCGGCTTCGTGCTGCGGCTGCTGGCGGTGCGCTTCAAGTGGGGACTGCCCACCTTCAACTACCAGTACGCCTCCCACTGAGGGATGGCGAGCAACAAAAAAGCGCCTGACGGCGCTTTTTTGTTGCTCGGGGCTACTTGATCCCTTCCGAGCTGAAGAAGGTCGCCTTGTCGGCGATGAACCGGATCTTGATGTTCTGCTCGGCGTCGCCCCAGACACAGCTGGTGGTGCCGAGCACGTCGTCACAACTGTCCGCCTTGCCGAGGATGGCACTGGCCTGGCTGTAGCTGATCCCCATCTCCAGCTTCTCATAGTTGTCACGGTTGACCTTGCTGCAACCCGTCAACGCCAGGGCCATCAAGGCACCTATCAGGATCTGCTTCATCTCGTTCTCCTCTTCTGGTGAGCGCAAAGCCTAGCAGGCCGGTCCCGCCCCTGTCAGCAAATAAGGCCGAATGAGTCTACCAACTGCGGGCCGGGCCGGTATCGAGGTGAACGAAATTGTCGCTGGGGTAGTAACCCACCCCGCCCACCTTGAGCTGCAGCGCCGCCTTGTGCAAGTGGGCGAGCTGCACCCCTTGCAGCCGCACATCGACCGCCTGGCCCAGGGTGTGATAGCTGCGCTTGGCAACCCCCTTGCTCCGTCTGTGCTTGGCGGCATTGGTGGCGGGGGAACGGTAACCCGAGATGAGCTGGATCTCGCCCCTGTGGCCGAGGCGTTGCTGCAACAGGAAGAGCTGATCGAACAGCTTGCGATCCATGTTGAACACCTCGTCCCGCCTGTAGTCACGCAGCAGGTGATTGAGTTCGGCCAGACCATCGGGCAGGTAACGCCCCTGCTCCCAGTAGCTTGCCTTGACCCGCTCGCCGGTATTGAGGTTGAAGAAGCTCAGCTCGCGGCTGTGGGTGCTGCGGCTCGCCAGGGCCGGAAAGGAGAACAGGCTGGCGCCCATCGCACAACCGGCCCCCAACAGCAGGCGGCGTCGGCTTATCTCTGTGTCGAGCATGTCGGCTCCGTCCGTATGTGAATGAATTTGATACAACCGCTCGAACTTACCCGCCGCCTCGCCCCCCTGTCAAACCCAAACCCGCCGACAAAAAGCCCGGCCGGGGCCGGGCTGTCGACTCTGTGTTCGGGATCACAGGAGTTGGGGCTGGAAGCTGACTCGATCAAATCCATAGATGTCGCTGCGCAGCTGCTGGCGCCCGTCACTGTCGATCCAGCTGCTCCAGTAGACGGTAAACACAGGGGTCGGCGTGCTGAGGGGCAACCACTTGGTCTTCTCCTCTTTCAACAGGCTGGCCACCTTGTCCGGCTGGTAACGGGAGTCGGCCAGCAGCAGTTCGGCCAGATCATCGGCATGTTCGACCCGGATGCAGCCCGAGCTGAAGGCCCGAGCCCCCTGCTCGAACAAGCGCTTGCCCGGAGTGGAGTGGAGATAGATGGCGTCATTGTTGGGCAGGTAGAACTTGTAACGACCCAGGGCATTGTGGTCCCCCGGTTTTTGCCGCAGCCGGTAGGGGAAGCCCTCGGCCAGGGCCTGGTGCCACTGCTCCTCGGTGAAGTAGAGGGGATTGCCTGCACTGTCCGTCACCTCGAACCGCTCCCGGGCGAGATAACCCGGATCCCGGCTCAGCTTGGGCAGTATGTCCTTGCTCAGGATGGATCTGGGCACATGCCAGGCGGGGTTGAGCACCACTGAGCGGATCTCGCTGGCGAGGATGGGGGTCTCCCGCTGCTCCTTGCCGACGATGACCCGGCTGGTGAACACTTCGCTCCCCCCCTGCACCACGCTCAGCCGATAGTCGGGAATATTGACCAGCACGTAACGGCTGCCCACCAGGTGATCCACCAGATCCCGCCGCCAGAGATTGCGCAGCAGCAGGCTGGCGCGCACCACTGGGCCCGTGTTGAGCCAGGCCAGGGTGCGGCGACCTATGATGCCGTCTGCGGTCAAGCCGTGACGGCCCTGAAACAGCCTGATCGCCTGCTCGGTCTCGGGATCATAGCGCTCGTCCTCGTGGGCGGGGGCGATATCGCCGAGTTCGTTGAGCATGGCGCGGATCTGCCCAAGTGCGGGGGAGGGCTCGCCCAGCCTCAGGGTCGGCATGGCGAGGGTCGGCCAGTCGCTGGCCATGGGCAGGGCAAGCAGGCGCGCCACCTGGGCCCGCACCGCATCGTATTCCGCCACCTGGGGACGCAGGCTCATGACTTGTTCGAGCAGATCGCCTCCCTCCGGCGGCAGGATCGGAGGCAGGGAGAGATCCAGCTTGCGGGTCTTGAGCTGCTCGCGCGCGACGAGATCCATGGCACGCCACCCTTGCTGGAAGCGGGCCAGCTTGCCAAATGCCTCGTCATAGAGGGGGCCACGCTCCTGCTCTGGGGTAGCCTTGAGCCGCTGCCAAAGGGGCTTGAACTCGGGGTGCAGCTGGGCCAGCACCGCCTCCTGCAGCTGCTGCTCCAGCTCGTGCCTGGCCTGCTCGGCCCTGGCATCCTGGTACCACTCATGGGTTCCGCTTGCCGCACTCACCACCACGGCGGTTTCGGTGGCCTGCGCCAGCCCCAGCGGCCAGCACCCCAGCCACATCAGGTTTGCCAATGCCAACCAATACTTCTTTGCCATGTGAACCTCAATTCATCCGAACATTGCTTGCAATCGATACGGCCTGACTGTCTGCCCATGATGCGACAATCGGCGCAAGCTGGCTAGCGCACCCGGGTATAGCGCCGCCAGATCCGCTCATAGTCACTGGTTGCCTTGAAGGCAGCCAGAGCCTGGTTGAACTGCGCCAGGAAGTGGGCAGAGACAGTTTGCCGACTCAACATGAAGTAGCTCGGCGACTCATACACCACCATGGGATGATATGAGAACTGGCCTTCCATCCCCTCCTTGCCTAGCCCGCTGGGGGTCGCCAGCATATCCCCAAGGAATCCGTCGATGCGGCCCCGAGCCAGCTTGACGTAATTCTGCTTGTCGCTCACCGCGCTCACCTGCCCGGGATAGCGGGCGAGCAAGGCCATCACTTCATCACCGTAAAAGTAATCCTTGGTGATCCCCAGCCGGTACCCCTTGGCCAGCCAGGTCGCCAGATCCTGCTCCTGATACACCTTGCCCTGCCGCACCCACAGCAGGGTACGCCCCGGGTTGTAGGGATCGGAAAAATAGGCATAACGGGCACGTTCATCGTTCATGTTGGCTTCCATCGCCACATCGATCTCGCCGTACTCCAGCCCATGGAGCACCCGCTTCCACGGCAGCTCCAGATAGGTGACCTCGCAGCCCATTCTGGCCAGCACGGCAGACAGCACCTCGGCCGCGTAGCCGTGTACCCGGGACGGCGGCGCCACCTCACGGTAGTGATAAGGGGGCCAATCGTCGAACCCGACCCGCAGCGGGGACGCGCATTCGGTTGCCGCCAGCAAGGCTGGTGACAACAACAAGGCGATCAGGGGGAGAAACAAGCGGTTCATGGGCCATCCTTGCGCAAGAGTGAGTCCATCATAAAGGGAGAAAGATGACATGGCGACTGCCACCGCCGAAAAACAGGTGTCAGGCCATGACGCACCCTTGCCCTTAGGCCAGGAGGCATCCCACGGCCCGGGGGCCCGTCATATGGCGCCTCCGGAGAGATAAACCCATATGAAGCCTGGTCTGCCCGCCCCACGAGAGGTGGCGAGCCTGGTTGGCCTGGGGCTAGGCTGGGGTTAATATGTGACCAAATATTTTTTTGTGATCCACTATGCTTTTTTTGCAATTGGATTAGCATATGCGCGGTTAGCCCCGCCACAGGCCGTAGAGAGCAATATGACTTACAAAAAGTTCGGATTCATCACAGCCATCCTCGCCTTGAGCGGCTTTTATCTCTACACCCTCTATCTGGCTGCCCACCCCGACGTGAGCCTGGCCTACCGCCTCTATTACCTGGAAGGCAAGACCCGCTTCTGGGAACACAATTCCAGCATGACCTATCGGGTGGGCAACGAGCTCAACCTGACCAAGCCGAGCCGTTTTCTCTCAAGCGAAGGCTGGGCCAAGAAGCCGAGCGAACAAGGCACCCAGCTCAGCGGCCAGGGCGGCCTCTATTTCCTGCTGCCCCAGCGCGGCGCGGCCCACACCCTGACGGTCCAGGCGCGCATCAACAGCCCCGAGGCGGGCGCCCTGCTCAAGGTCGCCATGGGCAATGACTTCGTCACCACGGTCAAGCTGGCCAAGGCGGGGCTGAACGAGATCAACTTCCGCCTGCCCGGTGAGGCCCTGAACCAGGATCCCCAGCAGCTCAACTTCCTGGCCCTGTCGACCGCCACCCCGCTCAATGTCGAATCACTGCGCCTGACCACAGAGCCCAGTCGCCCCCTTCTCCACTGAAGTCCCCGTTCTCCTATAAGGACAACCCCATGTCGCAAGCCGATTTCCGACTCTCTCTGGTCGTGCCCGTTTATAACGAGGAAGAGAGCATAGATGCCTTCATTGCCGCGATAGACACAGAACTTGCCTCCATCAGGGAGCACCTGGAGATCGTCTTCGTCAATGACGGCAGCCGTGACAGCACCCGCGAGGTGATCGAGCGGGCCATCGCCCGGGATCCACGCGTCACCTTGGTCAACCTGGCCCGCAACTTCGGCAAGGAGGCGGCCATGACCGCCGGTCTGCACCAGGCCCGCGGCGATGCCATGGTGCCCATGGATGTGGACTTGCAGGATCCCCCCGCCCTCATCCTGGAGTTCGTCAAGCTGTGGCAGAGCGGTGACTACGACACCGTCTACGGCATCCGGGTCGATCGCAGCGCCGACACCCCGATGAAGCGGATCACCGCCGGCGGCTTCTATCGCTTCTTCAACATGCTCTCCAGCACCACCAAGCTGCCGGAGAATGCCGGTGATTTTCGCCTGATCGATCGCCGGGTGGTGGAGGCGCTCAAGCAGCTGCCCGAGCGCAACCGCTTCATGAAAGGCCTGTTCGCCTGGGCCGGTTTTCGCGCCGTCGGTGTCCCCTACGAGCGCCCCGCCCGTCACGCCGGCGAGACCAAGTTCAACTACTGGAAGCTGTGGAACTTCGCCCTCGACGGTTTGATGAGCTTCTCCAGCTGGCCGCTGCGGGTGTGGAGCTATGTGGGGATCGGGGTCTCCTTCATCGCCTTCCTCTACATCCTCAAGATAGTGACCCAGGTGCTCTTCTTCGGCATCGACGTGCCCGGCTACGCCTCCCTGATGTCGGTGGTGCTCTTCCTCGGTGGCATCCAGCTGTTGTCGCTGGGCATCATAGGCGAGTACATAGGCCGCATGTTTGTGGAAGTGAAGCAGCGCCCCGTCTATCTGGTCGAAGGGGTCTATGGCCAATATGCCGCCGATGAGGCGGGCAAGCCCGCTGTGCGCAAGAGCCGGGCCAAGGCGGCCAAGCCGGTGCAATCCGCCCAGGGCAGCGACGACAAGGAGCAGCAGACCCCATGATCTCCCGGGATGAATGCTGGCGTCTGGTGCGATTCGGTTTCGTTGGGGGAGGCGCCACCCTGGTGGATCTGGGCACCTCCTTCGCCCTGTTTCATGGCTGGCCGGGCATCAATGAACACCTGGTCACCACCCTCGCCTTCCTGATCGCCTTCTGGTTCTCCTTCTTCGGGCACAGGTACATCACCTTCCAGAAACAGGGGGCTGCCGGCAAGTTTCTGCTGGTGGCGCTCTTCTCCCTGGCGGTGCGCAACCTGATCCTGAGCGGCCTGCTGTTTGCCGGGCTCTCCGGCCTGCTGCCCGTGGTCATCGCCACCCTGACGGTGACCGTACTGACCTATGTTCTCTCCCGTATCTGGGTATTTGCCTGATGAGTGACCTGACCCTGTCCCAGGGGGCAAACGCCCCCTATCGCCCCTCCCTGCGCCTCGCTGGCCGGGACTGGCTGCTGATCCTTGCCGCCTTCTTCCTGAGCCGGCTCGCCCTATACGGCATGGGCTACTTCGGTACCCAGCTCTACGGCCCCGATGTGGGCCCCTTCCAGGCCTATTGCCAGTTCGACTGCGTCTGGTTCCAGCGCATCATCGAAAATGGCTATGACCTCTACCCCCGCTGGCTCAGCAAGGGCAATGCGGCCAACTGGGCATTCATGCCTCTCTACCCCATACTGGCCGGCAGCATCTCCAACCTGCTCGAGGTCGAGAGCCTGTTCGGGCTGATGCTGGTGGCCAACCTCGCCTTCTTCATCAGCCTGCCGCTGATGCTGCTGGTGTTGCGCCAGCTCAGGCTGGGGGACGATACCGCCCGCTTCGGGGTCTGGCTGCTCGCCTTCTCCCCCTTCTCCGCCTACTTCGTCTCGGGCTATACCGAGCCCATGTTCATGGCGCTCATGCTTGCCATGTTCCTGTTCGCCTATCGGGAGCAGTGGCTCATGGTCGCCTTCCTCGGCATCTTCATCTCGGGGACCCGCAACCTGGGGGTGATGATGGTGTTCCCCGTGCTGATCCTGGCGCTGCAGGCCTACGGCTGGCGGGAGTTCTTCCGCTTCACCGAGCGCACCCTCAAGGTGGTGTTCACCCTCTGGCTGATCCCGTTTGGCCTGTTCGCCTACATGGTCTATCTGCACAACCTGGTGGGGGATGCCTTCGCCTTCAAGCACATCCAGGTCGCCTGGGGCCGTGAAATGGACAGCCCCCTGGACTGGTGGCTGAGCGGTTTCGAGCTGGGGGGACGCAAGGCCTATCTCTCCATCATGGTGATGTTTGGCTGGGCCCTGAACCTCTATCTGTTCAGCCAGAAGCGCTGGGCCGAGGCGACCCTGATGTTCATCTGCTGCACCATACCTCTGATGACGGGGCTCAACGCCATGCCGCGCTACATGTTCGGCCTCTACCCGACCCTGCTGGCCATCATACTGCTGACCCACCGCTGGCCCGCCCTGCGCCCGGCCGTGCTCTGCCTCTCCGGCATGGTGGCCTCCTTCATCGCGGTCGCCTTCGTCAACCACCTCTTCTTCACCGTCTGACCCAGAGGTAACGAAGAGAGCCATGGCTGAATGCCGGTCAAGGGACCGGCATTGTTCTGGCAGGCCTGCTCCCCCGCTTTGCCCCCGTCACACTTTCCCATCCTTGAAAACGTAACCAGGGTCACAGAGCTCACAGATCGGCATTTTGCCGATCCAAGGAGGCGAGTCCCCCTCCTAGAATGGGTGCTCATTCGAACTGCCCTGCTCAAGGAATGGCATATGCGTCCCTCGCTTCGCTTCTCTCCCCTGTGGCTCGCCCTGTTGGCCGGCCCGCTGCTTCCCCATCAGGTACTGGCCGCCCCCGAGGTTCGTCTCTATGTGGATGGCGAGCCGGTCGGCGACGCCGTGACGCTGGACAAGGGCATGATCACCCTGACCCACCCCCTGACCAAGGGCAGCCACCAGATCCGCATCGGCGATGCCGGCAACCGCTGCGGCACCAGCTTCGGGCCCACCGAGGCGAGGCCCCTCCCCTTTGGCACCACCCAGCCCATGGACAAGTGCGCCAAGGGGACAAGTTTCACCCTGAGAGTCGTTCTGGCGGGGGACTACGAGTTCAGCTTCAACCCCGATACCCCCAGCCTCAAGGTGCTGCGGGCGACCAAGAAGAGCGAGTTCAAACGCCAGCCGCCAGCGGAGCCCTGCATCAGCTGGGATGGCGGCCCGGTCACGACATCACTCAAGGGCATCTGGCCCGACGGCACCCGGCTGCGGGACGCTTACTCGGGGCAGGAAGCCGTGGTCAAGGGGGGCAAGCTGACCCTGACGCCAAGCAAGGAGAGCGGCGGCCTGCTGCTGCTCGAACCGGTCAAGGCCGCCAAACCGGTCCCCTTCAGCTGGGATCAGGCGAGCGTCTATTTCCTCCTGACCGACCGCTTCCACAACGGCGACCCCAGCAACGATCACAGCTTCGGCCGCCAGAAGGATGGCCAGGACGAAGTGGCCACCTGGCACGGCGGCGACTTCAAGGGACTGACCGAGAAGCTCGACTACATCAAGTCCCTCGGCATCAACGCCATCTGGATCACCCCCATGGTGGAGCAGGTGCACGGCTTCATCGGCGGTGGCGAACAGGGCAACTTCCCCTTCTACGCCTACCACGGCTACTGGGCGCTGGACTTCACCAGGATCGATCCCAACTATGGCGACGAGGAGAGCCTGAAAACCCTGGTGGACGAGGCCCACAGGCGCGGCATGCGCATCATCCTGGACGTGGTGATGAATCATGCAGGTTACGCCACCCTGGCCGACTTGCAGGATCTGGGGCTCACCGATCTGACCCAGAACACCGGCAAGCTGCCGAGCCGCTGGAACGAATGGCGCCCGAGCGGCGGCCTCAACTGGCATGGCTACAACCAGTTCATCGACTATCAATCGAGTGATTGGAGCAGCAAATGGTGGGGCCCTGACTGGGTGCGCGCCGGTCTGCCCGGCTACCCCCAACCCGGCACAGACGACGTCACCGGCTCGGTGGCGGGGCTGCCGGATTTTCTCACCGAATCAGCCAAACCGGTGGGCCTGCCGCCCCTGCTGGCGGCAAAAAAAGACACCCGGGCCAGGGCGCTGCCCAATGCAAGCGTGAGCGACTACCTCATCGCCTGGCACACCGACTGGGTGCGCCGTTTCGGCATCGACGGCTTTCGGGCCGACACCGTCAAGCACCTGGAACCGGAAGTCTGGGCCAGGCTCAAGCTGGCGGGCACCGCCGCACTCAAGGAGTGGAAGGCCGCCAACCCGGACAAGGCCCTCGATGATCTGCCCTTTTACATGGTGGGCGAGGTGTGGGATCACGGGGTGAGCAAGGATTTCTGGTATCAGCACGGCTTCGATTCCCTGATCAACTTCGACTATCAGCGCGAGTTTGCCCTGCCCCAGGCCCAGTGCCTGGCGGGCGCCGAGCCCACCTATGCCAGCTACGCCAGCCGCATCAACCAGGATCCCGAGTTCAACGTGCTGAGCTACATCAGCTCCCACGACACCAAGCTCTTCTTCGGCGACTACCAGGACGTGGCGCTGCAACGGCGGGTGGCCAACAGCTTCATGCTGCTGCCGGGGGGCATCCAGATCTACTACGGGGACGAGTCCGGCCGGGGGCTGGCCAAGGATGGCGGCGTGTTCGATCAGAGCGTGCGCTCCGACATGAACTGGCAGGAGCTGGGGAGCGGCGACAAGGCCGAGCTGGTCAAGCACTGGCAACGGCTCGGCCAGTTCCGTGCCGCCCATCCGGCCATCGCCGCGGGCAGCCACAAGAAGATTTCCGATGCCCCCTACGGCTTCGTGCGGGAGAAGGGGGAGGACAAGGTGGTGGTGGTGTTTGCCGGCCGCCAGCAGTAGCTGGCCAAGCCAGAAATAAAGAGGGGAGCCCATGGCTCCCCTCTTTCCGTTTCCCAGCCCCCGGGCAGATCAGCCCTGGGACTGGGCGGCCAGCGCGGGCCACTGGTCGGTGGCCCGGGCCAGGGTTTCCTGCCACAGGGGCCAGGCCAGCAGGCGATGCTGATAGGCGCCCGCCGCCCCCGGCAACCAGATGCCGTAGTTGAACAGCCGCTGCGCCATGACGGCATAGCAAGCATCCACTATGCCGGGGGCGCCGAAGTAGAACTCGGCCCCTGCCTGGGACCAGAGCACCTGCAACCTGGCCAGCTCGGGCAGCGCCGCCAGGGGCGGCTCCTGCACCCTGGGGGCGCCGAGGAAGAAGGGCAGCAGGGTGCGCGTCTGGCCAAACCCGGCGTGCAGCTCGGCGCACAGGCTGCGGGCCAGGGCGCGCTCGGCCCGATCCGACGGATACAGGTGGCGCTCGGGGCAGATCTCATGCAGGTATTCGGCGATGGCCAGGGAGTCATGTACCCGCACGGCCCCATGATCCAGCCAGGGCACCAGGCCGGCCGGAGCCTGCTGCTTGAGGCGATGCATGTCGGCGGCATCCGCCAGATCGAAGGCCCGCTCGCGCCACGCCAGTCCGCTGAGCCCCAGCACCAGGGCGGCTCGCATCGCCCAGGTCGAGCCGGTGCCCACCGTCAATACCATCTCGTCCATCTGCTTCTCCTCTATCCCTGTGCCATCGGCGGCCGGCAGCGGCTATTGACAAGGTTGCAACCTATCCCGGCCAGCCATCACAATTGTCGCGCCACGGGTTTGACCCTCATGGGCGGCGGTGCTAGTTTGGTGTTCCAAAACAAATAGTTAACATCGAGCTATGGACAGCCAATTTACCATCGTCATCGCAGATGACCACCCCCTGTTTCGGGGCGCCCTCTATCAGGCCGTGCACATGGCTATCAGCGATGCCCAGCTGCTGGAAGCGGACTCCATCGACAGCCTGGCCCAGCTGCTGGCGGCCCATGCAGAGGTCGATCTGCTGCTGCTGGATCTCAAGATGCCGGGCGCCAACGGCTTCGAGGGGCTGGTACACCTGCGCGGCCAGTATCCGGACCTGCCCATCGTCGTGGTCTCGGCCTCGGAGGATCCCGCCATCATTACCCAGGTGCTGCGGCTCGGTGCCCTCGGCTTCATCCCCAAATCCTCCCCTCTCCAGCAGCTGGTGACGGCCCTCAACGCCGTCATCGCCGGGGATACCTGGCTGCCCGAGGGGATCTCGCTCCAGTCCGAGTACGAGGACGGCCCCGACTTGGCCAGCAAGCTCGCCAGCCTCACTCCCCAGCAGTACAAGGTGCTGGTGATGCTGCGGGACGGCAGCCTCAACAAGCAGATCGCCTGGGAGCTCAATGTCTCCGAGGCCACCATCAAGGCCCATATCACGGCCATCTTTCGCAAACTCGGAGTCAAGAACCGTACCCAGGCGGTCATTGCGCTCCAGCAGATGGACATCAAGGACGACTAAGCCCTCACAGCCTCGGCGCAAAGCACCGTACCCAGGCGGTCATTGCGCTCCAGCAAATGGACATCAAGGACGACTGAGCCCTCACAGCCTCGGCGCAAAGCACCGTACCCAGGCGGTCATTGTGCTCCAGCAGATGGACATCAGGGACGACTGAGGCTGCCCCGCCTCACACCAGGATCCAAACAACCATCTAAATGCCCCCACCTGGCCTGACATTGACGCCTTTTCGCAATATTTGTGGCTCGACAATTAGCACGATCGTCCTCTATGCTGGCGAGCCGGACGAGAGAGGGCATGGGATGAGCAAGGGCCGGTTGACCCGGGAGTACATTCTGGACCAGGGCTTCGAGCAGGCGAGCATCCAGGGGTTGGAAAGCCTGACCATAGGCTCCCTGGCCAGTGCCTGCGACATGTCCAAGAGCGGCCTGTTCGCCCACTTCCAATCCCGCGACAACCTGCAGATCGCCGTGCTCGAGCATGCCGCCGAGGTGTTTCGGAGCAGGGTGATCCAGCCGGTACGCCGGCAGCAGCACCCGAGCCAGGGCGAGAAGCTGACGGCCCTGCTGCACGCCTGGCTGGCCTGGAACCAGAGTTTCGCCGGACGCTGCATGTTCCTCGATGCCTGGACCTCGGCCCAGGAGGGGGCGGTACAGCAGGCGGCCCGCCAGCTGGTGCGCTTCTGGCTCGACTACCTGGCTCGCCAGGTGGTGCAGGGTCAGAAGCAGGGGGAGTGGCGCAGGGATCTGGATCCCTGGCGCGCCGTCTACCGCCTCTACGGCCTCTATCTGGGGGATCAGGTGTTCGGTGCCCTGGGACTGTGCCAGGATGCCGGGCAACATTTCTGGCCCGAGGTGGAGGCGCTGCTGGCCAGCTGGCGCGCGCACTGACCCCGCCCTGAGGCCGAAAGAGGCGCCAGGAGGGCCTGCGATCCACGCTAGCAGGCAAGGCTGGCCGGGCCGCTTTTCACCGCCGACCAGAATTTTTTTAAAACCGACAAAAAAGCACGACCGTTCGCAACTCGATGATGCGCTCGCCCCGTGTCGCCACAGGATTGACCCATGAGCAGCAAGATCTACTTCAACACCCGCCGATTCAGCCCGAGCAAGTGGTTGCTGGGCATAGGCACCCGACTGCACCACGGCCTGGCCCCGCGCCACGCCAGGCGTACCGCCAGCCGCCTGCTGCTGACTCCCCAGCGCAATCAGCGGGACCAGGCCGCGCCCGAGGGGCTCGTCCGGCAGGCCGTCCACACCGGCGAGGGTCAGCTGATGAGTTACCGGCTCGGCCAGGGTCCGGTCTGGCTGCTGATGCACGGCTGGTCTGGCAGCGCCAGTCAGTTGTTCCCGCTGATGGAGCAGGTTGCGGCCCAGGGCTTCACCGCCATCGCCTACGATCATCCCGCCCATGGCAACAGCGAGGGCAGCACGGGCCACCTGCCCCGCTTCGTACGGGCGCTGGATGAGCTGATCGAGCGGGTCGGCCCCATCCATGGGGTCATGGCCCACAGCATGGGGGGCGCTGTCGCCCTCTCCAGCCGCCATCCCGGCCTGGAGCACTGCCCCCTGCTGCTGGTCGCCCCCGTCATCGACTATGTGCCCCAGCTCTACGCCATGGTGGCGCGATCCGGTTATTCGATGCGGCTGTTCGATGCCGTGGTCAAGGAGATAGAGCAGGAGTACCAACACCCTTTGAGCGAGGTGGATCCCCTGGCCGCCCTGGCCAGACGCAGCGGCCCGACCCTCATCGTCCACGACGAGGCGGACAGGTTCGCCCCCCACAAAGACTCATTGCGCGCCAGCCAGGACGGCCGTACCCGCCTCATTTCCACTCAGGGGCTGGGTCATGGCCGCATCCTGGCGAGCCCGGCCCTGTTTGCCGCCTTCGCCCAGCTTAGCCAGTCAGCCTCCTAGGCCCCGGCTGCCAACGGGCCGTGAAAAATGAGATCGCGGCCCATTTTTATCCCGGATACAAGCTCTTATAGTTAAGTGGCGCGGTGGCAACCGCCCTTGCACTCACCATAAGGCGCATCCCTATGGCCAGACCCAATACAGCACTGCTGTTAACCGGCGGTGGCGCACGCGCCGCCTACCAGGTTGGCGCCCTCAAGGCCATTGCCGAACTCTATCCCCGCAATCAGGGGATCCCCTTCCCCATACTGTGCGGCACCTCGGCCGGCGCCCTCAACGCCACCTCTCTCGCCTGCCACGCCTCCTGCTTTCAGCTCGGGGTGCGCAAACTGGAGTGGGTCTGGCGCCGCTTCGAGACGCATCACATCTTCGATTTTCACCCGGGTCGCCTGCTCTGGCGCCTGCTCTACGAGGGCTCGGCCGGCCTGATCCACCCGGACCCGAACCGCGCCTTCAACCTGTTCGACAACGGCCCCCTGCGCAAGCTGCTCGAACAGCTCATCGACTATCACCGCATCGATGACAACATCCTCTACGGCAGCCTGGAGGCCCTGGCCATCACGGCATCGGACTACGGGGACGGGCTCAGCACCACCTTCTTCCAGGGGCGATCCCAGCACCAGCCCTGGCAGCGGGAGCGCAGGCGCGGCGTCCGCACCCTGATCACCTCGGATCATCTGCTCGCCTCCAGCGCCCTCCCCTTCGTGTTTCCCGCCACCCGCATCGGCGACAAATTCTATGGGGATGGCTCCATCCACCAGCTCAGCCCCCTGAGCCCGGCCATCCACCTGGGAGCGGAGCGGATCCTCGCCATCGCCCTGGCCTCGCCGCCCGAGCCAGGCCAGGGCCAGTTCCGGGAGCGGCTGACCAGCTCCCACATCGCCAGCCACCTGCTGGAGACAGTGTTCACCGATACCCTCAACTCGGATCTGGAGCGGCTCGGGCGCATCAACCTCACCCTGTCGCTCATCCCGGAGCGGGACAGGGCCAGGCTCAAACTCAAGGAGGTGGAAGCCTGCCTGTTGCAGCCGAGCCAGGATCTCGATCTGCTGGCACTCCCCTTCCTGCCGCAGTTGCCGACCAAGATGCGGCGCCTGCTGCGGATCCTCGGGGTCAAGGGGGATGAGGCCAGCAGTCTGGCCAGCTTCCTGATGTTCGTGCCCGGTTACTGCCAGCAGCTGATTGCCCTCGGCTATCAGGACACTCTGGACGACAGGGAGAGGGTGGCCCGCTTCCTCGACATCCGGAGTCCGCTGACCCAGCCCCAACCGCGCCAGGCCAACCCCAGCCGCTAGCCTGGGCGCCCCGGCAAGAGGCCCATCAGCCGCCGCGGCTCGGGGCCGACCATGGGGTTGCCAAGAGGCGCTCCGGCTCGATACGAAAGGCCGTCAGCCCCCCTCCAGCAGGCGCTGCTCGGCCTGCTCTATGGCGGCATTGGTGCCAAAGAGCACTAGCGTATCCTCCGCCTCCAGCCGCAGCTCCCCCCTGGCCTCCAGCACCTCCCCCGCCCGGTGCAGCTCCTTGATGTGCACCGATCCCAGGGCCAGCTCGTGGACCCGGCGACCGATGGCCCAGGCCTGGTCGCTGAGCCGCACCGGATGCAGCCGCTCCAGACCATGGTCCCGCTCCAGCCCCTGGGCGCTCTGCTCGCCCCAGTAGAAACCGTGCAGGAAGGAATACTGGCTGGATCGCTCCTGCTCCATACGCCGGATCACCCGGCCTATGGGCACCTCGCAGTGGCGCAGCAGGTGGGAGACCAGCATCAGGGTTCCCTCCTGGGATTCGGGCACCACCTCATGGGCCCCCGCCTGCTTGTACTGCTCGAGCAGGCGATCGTCCCGGGTGCGCACCAGCACCTTGACCCCCTCGGCCAGCTGGGGGATGAGGGCAAGCATGGCGTCGATCCGCTTGGCATCGTCGAAGGTGATGATCACCAGCCTGGCCCGGGTCAGACCGGCCGCCAGCAGTATGTCCCGCCGGCTGGCATCGCCAAAGGCGACCTGCTCCCCCGCCAGCTTGGCCTCGCCGACCCGTTCGGGATCCAGGTCCAGGGCCAGGAAGGGGATCCCCTCCAGCTTGAGGAAGCGGGCGCAGGTCTGACCGGCCCGGCCGAAACCGGCGATGATGACATGACCACTCTTGCCAAGGCCGGATTGGGCCAGCTCGGATTCACCGAGCAGGGGGGAGCGGCTCAGCCAGCGCGCCAGCTCCCGGGATCGCCCCACCAGCCAGGGGGTGAGGGCGATGGAGATGACCCCGACCCCGATCAGCAGAGAGACGAGACGCTGACCCAGCATGCCGTATTGATGAGCCAGGGCCAGCAGCACGAAACCAAACTCCCCGACCTGGCTGAGCATGATGCCCGCCGCGAGGGCATCGCGCTTGCGCTCCCCCATCAGGCGCCCCGCCAGCAGTACCAGCAAGGATTTGAGCAGCATCAGCAGCAGGACGAAGCCCATCAGCTGCCAGCCATGGCGCACCACCAGTAGCCAGTCCATGGTCATGCCGATGGTGACGAAGAAGAGTCCCATCAGCACGTCGCGAAACGGCTTGATGTCTACCTCCAGCTGGTGGCGATAGTGGGACTCCCCCAGCATCATGCCCGCCAGGAAGGCCCCCAGGGCCATGGAGAGCCCCATCCACTGGGTCAAGGAGGCCGCGAGCAGAGCCACCAGCAGGGCGCTCAGGACGAACAGCTCATCGGAGCGAGCCCGGGCCACCTCGTGAAACAGGGAGGGCAGCAGCCACTTGCCTACCGCCAGCAGGCCGAGCAGGGCCAGGATCCCCTTGAGGGAGGCCCAGGAGATGGCCGCCAGCAGGGCCTCTCCCTGGGCCTCGGGTTCGGCCAGTATGGGGATCATCACCAGCAGGGGCACCACGGCAAGATCCTGGAACAGCAGGACGCTGACCCCCAGCTGGGCTCGCCGGGTATGGAGCTGCTTCTGCTCCCCCAGCTGCTTGATCACCACGGCGGTCGAGGAGAGGCTGAGGGTGCCGGCCACCACCAGGGCCTGGGGCAGGGTCAGCCCCCACAGCCAGCCCAGCCAGCAGAACAACGCCGTGGTCAGCACCACCTGCAGCCCCCCCACCCCAACCACCAGGCTGCGCATGGCGATGAGCTTGGAGAGGGAGAACTCGAGGCCGAGGGAGAACATCAGGAAGACCACCCCCAGCTCCCCCAGGGTGTGCATCATGGCCTGCTCCTTCACCAGCGCCAGGCCATGGGGGCCCAGCAGCACGCCGGCGATCAGGTAGGCGAGGATCACCGGCAGTCCCAGGCGCCGGAAAACCGCCACCAGCAGGACGGCGGCAGAGAGCAGGATCAAGAATTCCGTATACAATTTTTCCTCCATTTTTATCGACTTAAGTCTAGCCAGCCTGGGTTGGTCCCATAGAACATATTTTGGGCACAGCTTTTGCATTTCGACTGCCAGGGGCGGGCCAGAGGGCCGCTAGGTGAGGAAAGAGAATGGACAATTCAATATCTTGGAGAGAGGCAAACGCCTCGGTCGGCTTCGATGCAACCCAGTGGATCCGCCAGCTGGATCATCAGACGCCCGCCCTCAAACAGGCGGACAAGGGTCTGCTCGAGCGCCTGCTCGGCCAGCAGACCCTGAGCGAGCTGCTGGCAATCTTTGCCCGCACGGCGGCAAGGGTTGTCCGCATTCACAGCCTCTGCCTCGAAGGGCCGGCTCACCACAGCCTGATCCAGTGTCTGCCCCAGGAGCAGATCAGCCTGCACAGCCACCAGTTTCCCCTCAAGGACAGTCACGGCCTCAGCCTTGGCCAGCTCCACTACCAGCTGACCCAGATCCCGAGCGAGGGGCAGATCGCCGAGTTGCAGAGCTGCCATCGTCAGTTGCAGCTGGCCCTGCCCCTCTACCTGCGCCTGGCCAATCTGGAGCAGCAGGTACGCCTCGATCACCTGACCGGCCTCGGCAATCGCGCCTACTTCGACGAGGCCCTCGGCCGCGCCGTGGAGCAGCACAGCCGCGACCCCCATGGCCTGGTGCTGGTGCTGCTGGATCTCGACAGATTCAAGCAGATCAACGACACCTGGGGTCACCCGGTGGGCGATCTGGTGCTCAGCCGCTTCGCCCAGCTGCTGGGCCAGAGCATTCGCGCCACGGATCAGGCGTTTCGCCTCGGCGGCGACGAATTTGCCCTGCTGCTGCAACCCGCCGAACCCGAGGCCTGGCGCCCGGTCTGGTTACGGCTGCAACAGATGCTGCGCAGCCACCAGGAGCTGGCGAGCTTCTCGGTCGGCTGCACCCTGGGGGCCGCCTGCTGGCAACCCGGCATGGATGTCTACACCCTGTACGAGACGGCCGACAGCCACCTCTATGCCCGCAAGAAGGCGGATGGAACGGCCTGAAACAGCAGCAGCCCTGGTGCCCGCAAGAAGGCGGATGGAACGGCCTGAAACAGCCGCAGCCCTGGCGCCCGCAAGAAACCGGATGGCACGGCCTGACCCTCACAGTCACTCGCATGGCGGCATGAACACAGCAAAACATCGAGGCGGCCAATGGCCGCCTCGATGTTTTCATGGCAAGGGGTCGTCCCCCTCTTGCGGGCTGACGGGCGGGCCCTGCCGCAGCCAGGCCAGTCCCTGCGGACCCGTGCGGGCGAACCCCTCGCAGATGAAAATGCCCGGCACCGCGGCCGGCTGCTCCCCATAGAAGAGAATGGGCACGCGGCCTCGCTGCCAGGAGGGGATGCCGTACTCCTGCCACAGCTTCTTGAGGCGGCGGCTCCCGCCCCGCCCCTGGGGCCTCAAGGTCTGGCCCGGCGCCACCGCGAAGCGCAGGGAAAGAGGTTCATCGGCCCGGGGCAACCGCAGGGGCCCCTCCTCGCTTTGGATAACGCCCAGGGTGCCCAACTCCTCCGGCAGGGTCGCCCTCACCCCGAGGGTGAGGGGGATCTGATCGCTCAGGGGGGCGAGATCCGGGCGCACCAGATAGAGTCGCCCCTGATGGCGGCGGCAACTCACCCGCCCCCAGTTGAGCTGGGGGTTGGCATCGGGGCGGGCCAGTGCCAGCTCGTCCCAGAGCCGGGCCAGCTGATCCCGGGCCGGCATCTCCCCCCCCTGGCGCCGGATCCAGTGGCGCAGCAGGTTGTTGCGCCTGGCGGGGCTCAACTCATGGAGGGGGGCGATGCGCAGCGCCTCTCCGTCCCCCGCCCGTTGCCAATCTCCCTCGGCCAGCTCGGCGAGGAGCGTCTCCTGCTCGGCGCACAGGGCCATGCTGCGGGCCGCCGTCTCGGCGATGGCGGGCCAGCGCGCCTTGAGCACAGGGATCACCTGCTGGCGCAGGAAGTTGCGATCGTAACTCACATCCTGATTGCTCTCATCCTCGACCCAGCTCACCCCGGCCTCCCCCACCGCCTCGGCCAGCACCTGACGGGGCTCCGCCAGCAGGGGGCGCAGCAGCAGGCCGTCGGCGAAGGGCTGGCTCGGCAGTATCCCGGCCAGCCCCCGGGGGCCGGCGCCACGCTTGAGGGCCAGCAACAGGGTCTCCAGCTGATCGTCCTGATGGTGGGCGGTGAGCAGCCAGCCGCCGGGGGGCAGGGCCGCCCCAAGCCTGGCGTAGCGCGCGCTGCGGGCCTGGGCCTCGAGACTCTCGCCATTGCCTCGCGCCAGCTGAACCCGCTCCACCTGCAGCGCCACCCCCAGCTGCCGACAGAGGGCGGCGCAGCGCTCGGCCCACTCGTCGGCATGAGGGCTCAGACCATGATGCACATGCAGGGCGCCCAGGGGCAGTCGATGCTCGCGGGCGTAACGCTCGGCCAGCAGCAGCAGCAGGGTGGAATCCAGACCACCGCTGTACGCCACCAGCAGGGCGCTGGAACTTGTTGGCGTCGGCAGGGTCTGACAGAAACGTGAATAGAGTCGAGAAATCATAGGCTTCCCCAGGATGGACGGACCATCTTAGCAGATGCGGGCTTATCAAGCTGTACCCCGGCTGTTAGAGTGAAATCGCCTGCTCACCCCTTGAGCAAGGAAGCAAATGACCCGAATTGGAACCATAAGAATGCACAACAAGAAAAGCATACTGGCCGGGCTCATCGCCCTGGCACTGCTGGCTGGTTGCAGCCAGGGAGACCATCAGAGCCAGGCCCGTTCAGGACTGAACCTGGCCAACATGGATACCGGCGTCAAACCGGGCGACGATTTTTTCCGTTATGCCAACGGCCGCTGGCTCGCCAGCGCCCAGATCCCCGATGACAGGCCCGCCGACGGCGCCTTCTACACCCTGCGCGACAAGTCCCTGGCGGACGTGCGTACCCTGATAGAAGCCCTGCCCAAGGACGCGCCCCTGGGCTCGGAAGATCAGCAGATCCGCGATTTTTACGCCAGCTACCTGGATCAGCAGACCCGGGATGTCAGGGGCATGAGCCCGCTGCGCCCCCTGCTCGCCGAGCTGGACAAGGTGAGCGACAGCCAGAGCCTGGCCCGTGCCCTGGCCCGCGCCGGCAAGGTCGGCGGCAATGCCCCCTTCGGCTTCTGGATAGGGCCGGATGCCAAGGCGCCGAGCCAGTACATCGTCAATCTCGACCAGTCCGGTCTCGGCCTGCCGGACAGGGACTACTACCTCAAGACAGATGCGGCCAGCGTGAACCTGCGCCGGCAGTACCAGCAGCACATCGCCACCATGCTGGGCCGGGCCGGCGAGGACGATGCCAACACCCAGGCCGCGCAGATAGTGGCGCTGGAAACCGCCATTGCCCGCATCCAGTGGGACAAGGTGGCGCTGCGGGACAGGGAGAAGAGCTACAACAAGCTGGCCACGGGTGAACTCGGCCGCCTCGCCCCCCATATCGACTGGCAGAGCTATCTCGCCGAGGCGGGGATCGCCCATCAGCGCCAGCTGATCCTGGGGCAGCCCGGCTACCTCCAGGCCCTGGACGCGCTGATGGCCCAGACACCGACCACCCAGTGGCGCAGCTACCTCAAGTGGCAGCTCATCAGCGACTATGCTCCCTACCTCGACCGCGAGACCGACAGGGCCAACTTCGCCTTCTTCGGCACCACACTGAGCGGTACCCCCAAGCAGCGCGCCCCCTGGGAGCGGGCCCTGGCGGTGCTCGATGCCCACCTGGGGGAGGCGGTTGGCAAACGCTATGTGGCGCAATACTTCCCCCCCGAGGCCAAGGCCCGCATGGAACAGCTGGTGGAGAACCTGCGCACCGCCTATGGCAAGAGCATCGAGGAGCTGGACTGGATGTCCCCGGACACCAAGCGCCAGGCCAGGGAGAAGCTCGCCAAGTTCAGGCCCAAGATAGGCTACCCGGACAAGTGGCGGGATTACAGCGGCATCCGGGTCGAGTCCGATGATCTGGTGGGCAACCTGATGCGGGCCCGCGCCTTCGAGTACCAGGAGAGCCTGGATCGCCTCGGCACCCCGGTCGACAAGGATCTCTGGTACATGTCGCCCCAGACGGTGAACGCCTACTACAACCCGAGCAACAACGAGATCGTCTTCCCGGCCGCCATACTCCAGCCCCCCTTCTTCGACATGGCGGCGGACGACGCGGTCAACTACGGCGCCATCGGCGGGGTGATCGGCCACGAGATGGGGCACGGTTTCGATGATCAGGGGGCCAAATCCGACGACGACGGCGTGCTGCGCGACTGGTGGACGGCGCAGGATCTCAAGGAGTTTCGCTTTCGCACCAGCCGGTTGGTGGCCCAGTACAACCGCTTCGAGCCCATCGACGGCCAGTTCGTCAACGGCCAGTTCACCCTGGGGGAGAACATAGGCGATCTCGGCGGCCTCACCATAGCCCACAAGGCCTACGAGATCTCCCTGGCCGGCAAGGAGGCGCCTGTGCTGGACGGCTTCACCGGCGAGCAGCGCTTCTTCCTCGGCTGGGCCCAGGTGTGGAAGGGCAAGTATCGCCCCGAGCTGATGCAGATGCTGCTCGCCTCGGATCCCCACTCCCCGCCCGAATACAGGGTCAACGGCGTGGTGCCGAACATCCCCGCCTTCTACGAGGCGTTCAACATAGATCCCCAGGACAAGCTCTATCTGGCCCCGGCCAAGCGGGTCAAGATCTGGTGATGACAACCCGGGCAGGGGGCGGCCGACCAGCGGCCCCCTGCCCGTCACAGACACAACAAGCAGCAACAAGGGTCACATCCATGAAAGCCTTATTCCTTGCTCTCGGCCTGCTCACCCTGCCCCTGACCACCCAGGCGGCGGACGGGTTCTTCCAACAGCTGACGCTCCCCTCAGGCCAGGTGGTCACCGTCGGCGAAGGGCGCGGCGAGCCCGCCTCCACCGGCAGCTACAACGTGCGCCTCTACACGGGTGCCAACCCCCAGTTTCCGCTGGATCAGTTCATCGACGGCAAGGTGCTGCCGCGAGACGGCAGCATCAAGGCACTCAAGCTGCAGGATCTCGACGGCGACAAGCAGCCCGAGCTCATCGTCATCGTCGAGAGCGCCGGCAGCGGCAGCTACCTGAGCGCCGACGCCTTCACCATCTTGCCCCAGAAGGGGCTGGACACCTTCAACCACGTGGAGGGACTGTCCCCCAGTGACGATGTGATTGAGGCCCTCAAGACCCCCCGCGACTGACAAGCCCTCACGCCCCGTATCACGGGGCGTTTTTTTACCCCGAGCCTCCCGATGCGGCGCCCCCCCCACAGGACGGATGGACGCCTGTTTTTTCTGCACTTATACTCGCCGCACCCTGCCATAACGAAATACAAGGAGGTAAAAATGGTTATCCAAGCGTGTCCGATGTTCTCGGCTCGCCTGTTCGGCACCTTCGCCTGCTCTTGCCTGCATACCATCGCGCTGCGATAGCGGGTTCGAGCAAAGCCGACTCCCTTCCATACCGAGACCTTTCTCGACTCTGCCGTTGTCGCCAGCGCTCCTGATGACAGGGATTTCCCATCCCGCGATTTAAGAGAGCAAGAGCATGACAACCCTGATGAGTACCCATTCCCTGCAGATGAGTGCGGGGCACCTTCCGTTATTTGACCACCTCGAACTCGGCATTCGCGCAGGCGACCGACTCTGCCTGATTGGCGCCAACGGCTGCGGCAAGAGCACATTGCTCGCGCTGCTGGCGGGCGAGCGCACGCCCCAGGCCGGCCGGGTCGTGCAGGCCGCCGCCTGCCGCTGCGAGTTCGTGGCCCAGCAACTGCCAGCCGGGCTCTCGTTCCTCAGCACCCGCGCCGTGCTGCTGGATGCCCTGGGCAACGACCCGAGCGCCGAATGGCAGGTGGACAAGCTGCTGGCCGAGCTGCAGCTGGAGGCCCAGGCCGCGCTGCCGGTCACTGCACTGAGCGGCGGCCAGCACAGCCGGCTGCAGATAGGGCGCGCCCTGCTGCGTCAACCCAATCTGCTGCTGCTCGATGAGCCCAGCAACCACCTGGACTTGCCCGCCCTGCTCTGGCTCGAGCAGTTTCTGCTGGGCTGGCGCGGCGCCTTGGTGCTGGTCTCCCACGACGCTCGCCTGCTGGACAGGGTCACGGATCAGACCCTGATCCTGCAGGGCGGCCAGCTGCACCGCTTCGCCCTGCCCTGCAGCCAGGCCAGGGCGGCGCTGGCTGCCGAGGATGAGCAGGCCCGCCTGCGCCGGGCGGACGAGCAAAAGGAGATAGACCGCCTGAGCGCCAGCAGCAAACGTCTCGCCATCTGGGGGCGCGAGCATGACAACGAGAAGCTGGTGCGCCAGGCCAAGTCCATGGAAAAACGCGTCGCCCGCCTGCAGGAGGAGCAGAGCCAGGTCGCGGCGCCGGCCCCCTGGCGACTCGAGCTGCGCGGAGTGAGCCTGCCTGCCGACACATTGCTGCGACTGGAGGCCCTCGACGTATCGCCGGCACCGGCACTGCCGCCCCTGCTGCGTGCCGAGGGGCTCTGGCTGCGGGCGGGAGACAGGGTCGCCCTGCTCGGTGCCAACGGCACCGGCAAGTCCTCCCTGCTGCGCCAGTGCTGGCGCGAGCTGGCCACCCAAAGTCCGCAGGCAGGCTGGTACTGCCACCCAGGCGCGAGCATCGCCTATTACGATCAGTCCCTGCAGCAGCTGGCGGACGACGCCACCCTGAGCGACGCCCTCTACCCGCTGGCCCCTCTGCCTGAGGGGGCTCGGCGACAGGCGCTGATCCGGGCGGGCTTCCCCTATGTCCGTCACGGCCAGCAGGTGCGCACCCTGAGCGGGGGCGAGCGGGCACGGCTGCTGTTTCTCGCCCTGTCGCTCGGCAGCCACCACATGCTCTGGCTTGACGAGCCCAGCAACCACCTGGATCTGGCGGGCAAGGAGGAGCTGGCCGAGGCTATTGCCGCCTTCCCGGGGGGCGTGCTGCTGGTCTCCCATGACCGGGAGCTGATCGAGCGCAGTTGCAACCGCTTCTGGCTGATAAAGGACGGGCGCATCCAGGAGGCTCACAGCGCCGAGCGGGCCTATGCCGAGCTGCTGGGGGACGCCCCCTTGCCCCAGGCGGGCAGCCCGGCTCAATCAGGTGAAGCGCAGGCCGCGGCCGCCACGGGGGATGACGAAGAGGCGCTGCTGGCGCGCTGGTATGAGCTCGATGCCCTGCTCGCCGCCGATCTGGCCCGCAAGCCCAGGCACCAGACCCCGCGCCTGCAACAGCAGTGGCGGGGCGAGCTGCAAGCCCTGGCCATTCGCCTGGGGCTCGGCGCCCACTGAGGTGAGCCTTCCCGGTACATCTCAATGCCTGTGCATCGACGACAAGCCCCGCACTGCGGGGCTTTTTTGAAGGTTACTTGATGGCGCAGACGTCGCCGGCCAGCATGCGGCGGCGCCTGCGCCGCCACAACGAAAAGCCGCCATACCCCAGACTGAGCAGCACGGCATAGAGTACCTGGGAGGCAAGCGCCACCAGCACGGCAAGACAGAGCAGCACGCTCACCCCCGCCAGCCACTTGCCGCCTCCCGTCAGCAGACGCCAGCCCGCCGCCATGCACAGCAGATAGACCAGCACGAAGTTGCCGTTGGCGTAGCGGATCAGGGTATCCAGGGGCAGGGTCCAGTAGAGGATCAGGGTGATGGAGAGGACGCAGACGACGATCACCCAGCCGAGGGCCCGTACCGGCGCCCCCCGGGCCGACAGGGTGGCCAGGGACGCGGGCAGCTTGCCTTCCCGCGCCATGCTCCAGATAAGCCGCGCAAAGCCCTGCAGGTAGATGTTGATGCTGGCAAAGCAGGAGAGGTAACCCAGGATGGCCACCAGCCACTTGGCGGTGGGGCCGAACAGCAGGGAGAGCAGGGTCGGGATGGCGGTGGCATTGGTCGCCTCGTCACCGTAGAGACCGTACTTGAGCACCACCAGGGAGTGAACCCAGTAGATGAGCCCGGCCAGCAGGACGCCGCCGAGCAGAGCCAGGGGGTAGTCCCGCTCCGGGTTTTTGAACTCCTCCCCCATGTGGGCGAAGGCCTCCAGGCCGACGAAGCACCAGAACATCACCGCCAGGGCAGTGGCCATGGCTGGCCACTGCCCTGGGGCGGGAAGGGGCGTCGCCGCGTCCTGCCAGCGGATCTCCCCCTTCATGGCGATGAGCAGGGTCAGCCCCACGATGGCCAGGGCAATCAGCAGTTGCAGGTTGCCCGAAGAGCGCGCCCCCCGCAGCCCCAGCAGCAGCACCCCCAGCAGGGTCAGCAGCTGGATGGCCCACAGGGTCAGCTCGCCGAGCTCGAACAGGGCGTGCCAGAATCCCGCCGCTATGGTGAGGGCGGCGGGCAGCCCCACCGGCAGCACCGCCAGGAACAGAAACGCCGAGTAGCGCTCGGCCCCGGCCCCGAACGCCTTGCCGATAAGATGAGGCGCGCCCCCCGCGTGGGGATAGCGGCGCCCCAGCCTGGCGAAGGTGAAGGCGATGGGCAGCACCAGCACGATGAGCAGCCCCCAGGCCCAGAGGGAGGCTTCCCCTGCCAGGGAGGCGGCGGCGGCCGGCACCACGAATATTCCGGTACCCAGCAGGGAGGTCGCCAGCAATCCCATTCCCTGCCACAGACCCAAATCCTTCTTTAAACTCGACATAATCCCTTGTCCGATGTGAGAATCGCCCACCATGTTAGGCCAAATCGGCGCGGCTGATAAGCCATCAAGCCGCCCCTTGGCGACGGCGAAGCGACGGTTGTCGCCGCCATTTCGTCGGCAGCGGATCGAACGCCCCCAACAGAGGCAACAAAGAGGCAAGGTGGACAGATACGACGAGAAGATGGTGGCCCTGCTGCAGCAGGATGGCCGCCTCAGCATCAGCAAGCTGGCCGAGGCGGTGGCCCTGTCCCGCTCGGCGGTGAGCGAGCGGCTCAAACGCCTGGAAGAACGGGGCATCATCCTGGGTTATCGCGCCGTGCTGGCCGAGCCAGAGGGGCAGATCAGCGCCTTCTTCGAACTCTGCTTTCGCACGCCCCGCTGCGAACAGTATGGCGCCCTCATCGGCCAGATCCCCGAGGTGCGCCTGTGTTACAGCATCAGTGGCGATACCGACATGCTGGTGCAGGTGAGGGTGGCCGGCATGGCGCGGCTCGAAGCCATCCGCCAGCAGCTGGAGGCCCTGCCCCAGCTCACCATGATCAAGACCCACACCATCCTCAGTGAACTGGTGGATCGTACCCGCTAAATCCGAGTCCCCATGGTCAGCCCCCATCCCCTTGTGAGTGAACGGGTGGCTCGTACCGCCAGGCTCCCCCTATGCACAAAGCCGCCCTGAGGCGGCTTTGTGCTACCCGAGACCAGGCTCAGAACAGCAGGGAGTAGAGGATCCCCGTCATGGCCAGCACCCCTATCAGGGTGACGAACAGGTTGCTCGGCTGGCCGGCAAACCTGGCCATGGCGGGCACCTTGCGGATGGCGTACATGGG
The DNA here is from genome assembly GCF_000819765.1 of Aeromonas bivalvium. GTDB lineage: Bacteria > Pseudomonadota > Gammaproteobacteria > Enterobacterales > Aeromonadaceae > Aeromonas > Aeromonas bivalvium. The sequence goes on along the minus strand of NZ_CDBT01000008.1, from coordinate 325,004 downwards.
CATCAGGAACAGCAGCATGGCGATGATGGGGCCACCAAGGGATTCAATCATGCCCAATATGCTGGGGTTGATGGTGGCCACGGCCCAGGTGGTCAGGATCATGAACAGGGCTGTGATGCGATCGAGCTGGGCCACTTCCAGTCGCTTGCCGCGCTCGCGCAGGGTCTTCACCATCAGGCCGTTGAACCCCTCCTTCGCTCCCAGATAATGACCGAGGAAGGACTTGCTGATGGCGACCATGGCGATGAGGGGGGCCAGGGTGGCGATCACCGGGTTGTCGAAGTGGTTCGCCAGGTAGGAGAGGATGGAGATGTTCTGCTCCTTGGCCGCCAGCAAGTCGGCGGGGGAGAGGGCCAGCACGCAGCTGAACACGAAGAAGAGCACGCTGACCACCATCATGATGTGGCTGCCGAGCAGGATGCGGTTGCACTTGCCATCCGCCCGCTCCCCGTAGCGCCGCTTATTGTCCACCGCGAAGGAGGAGATGATGGGAGAGTGGTTGAAGGAGAACACCATCACGGGGATCGCCAGCCAGAGCGTCTTGATGAAGTCACCGCCAAAGGCCTCGGACAGGGGGGGCGCCTCGCTGATGATGGCACCGTTCCAGTGAGGCACCAGATAGAGGGCCAGCCCCATCAGGGCGATGACGAAGGGGAAGACCAGCACGCTCATCGCCTTGACGATGAAGTGGCCCCCCAGGCGCACCACGGCCATCAGGGCGAGGATCAGCCCCAGGGCCAGCAGGGCCCGCGGCGGCGGTGTCATCCCCAGCTGGTGCACCATCAGGCTCTCCACCGTGTTGGTGATGGCCACCGCGTACATCAGCAGGATAGGGTAGATGGCGAAGAAGTAGAGCAGGGTGATGAGCTTGCCCGCCGTCTTGCCGAAGTGCTCCTCGACCACCTCTGTGATGTCCCCCTCCCGGGTCGAGCCGGAGAGGACGAAGCGGTTGAGGCCACGGTGGGCGAAGAAGGTCAGCGGCAGGGCCAGCAGCGTCATGGCCAGCAGTGGCCAGAGGCCGCCCACGCCGGCATTGATGGGCAGAAACAGGGTGCCGGCACCGATGGCGGTACCATAGAGTCCCAGCATCCACACCAGATCGGCCCTGTTCATGCCGCTGGCGCGCGCCCCCTGACGTGGCAGGCCGGCCTCTACTGCAATATTCATCTCGGACATGGGTCTTTCCTGTAGTTTGACAATCGAAATCTGGCACATGGCATACGCCGCCTCGTTCCGACTCCCTGGAACCCTGTCTCCCCCCTGGATACTGCCCGCGTCCCGATCTGGGCCTATCGCGGCAACATGCTGGCAACGGCGGGGGCGCGCAGACGGGTCAGCTCCCATCGGCCGCTCGGGTCATTCACATCCCGTTAACCCCTGCCATGTCTATGGGGTCACTGTAAATTAAACGCCCGGCCAAACAATAGATAAATTTTAAAGATTCAACAAAAGTTTGACCTAAATCGTGTTTCCGGTGCCCAGGTTCACACTCCTGCCCCGAACTTGTAAAACCGGGGTAAACCGAAGGCCGCTCCCAGAGGCCATGGCCGCCGGGCGTTAACAAGGTGTTTGCATCTTGCGCTTGGTGCGCCCGATTGTGCGCCGCCCTGCCCTGGCGTACCCTGTTCTCCCCACTTTTCGCTGGATCAACATGGCCATCACCCGCACCGATCTTGCCGAGCTGGCGGTGTTTGCCGCCGTCGCCCGCCACCAGAGCTTCAGCAAGGCCGCCCTCGAACTCGGGGTCTCGGCCTCCGCCCTCAGCCACAGCCTCAAGGGGCTGGAGACCCGGCTGGGGATCCGCCTGCTCAATCGCAGCACCCGGGCCGTGGTGCCCACCGAGGCGGGCCAGCGGCTGCTCGTGGGGTTGCTGCCCACCCTCACCACCCTGGAGGAGGCCCTGGCGGAACTGACCCGCCACGGCGACGAACCTGTGGGGCGCCTCAAGATCAGCGCCCCCCGCAGCGCCATCGACGAACTGCTGACCCCGGTGCTCATCGACTATCTGGCGCTGTATCCGCGCATGCAGGTGGAGGTGGTGGAGCAGGAGCTGATGCCGCGCCTCATCGAGGATGGTTATGACGCCGCCATCTTCTATGGCGACCTGCTGCCCAAGGAGATGATCGCCGTGCCCATCGGGCCGCCCCAACGCTACCTGGTGGTGGGCTCCCCCGCCTATCTGGCCGAGCACGGCACGCCGCAACACCCCAGGGATCTGGCGCGCCATGCCTGCATCGGCTATCGGCTGACCCCCTCCCACCACTACCGCTGGGCCTTTGCCGGGGAAGAGGGAAGCCTACTGGAGATAGAGGTGAGCGGGCCGCTGACCGCCAGCTCCCCCTCTCTCTATCTGGGGGCGGCCGAGGCGGGTCTGGGGTTGGCCTACTGTCTGGAGGAGGAGGTGAGCGCCCCCCTGGCGGCGGGTCGGCTGGTGGCCGTGCTGACTCCCTGGAGCCCCACCTTCGCCGGTTTTCACCTCTTCTATCCCAGTCGCCATCAACTGAGCAGGGGACTGCGCGCCCTGATCGACCTGCTCAAGGCCCGCCAGGTGGCCAATTACTGAAAATTACTCAGCAATTCATTAAATAAAAACCGGATTATCAAAGAAAAGCGATCAATCTAGACTGTCAGCTCGATGATTGCCGCGAGATAAGTCTTATGTCCGCCCATGTCAGCCTGCGTCAGCGGGCCATGATCCGCCGTTTCTGGGGCCAGGCCCTCCCCTCCATCCTCGCCATGCTGGTCTCGGGTGCCTACTACCTGATCGATGGCATCTTCGTCGGTCACTACGTGGGGGCCTCGGGTCTGGCCGGGATCAACCTGGTCTATCCGGTCATCATGGTGCTGATCGGCCTCGCCGCCATGGTCAGCATGGGCACGGCCACCGCCATCTCCTTCCAGCAAGGGGCCAGGCAGCCGGGATTGGCCCGCCAGGCGCTGGTCAACGGACTCTGGCTGCTGCTGATCCTGGGCACGGTAGCGCCGCTGCTGCTGCACCACTGGCACACCGACATCCTGCTGGCCCTGGGCATGGAGCAGGGCAGCGAGACCTGGCGCCAGGCCAGCGACTACCTCGGCTGGATAGGGGGCGGCACCCTGCTGCTGGCCAGCAACCTGGCGGTGCCCTATCTGCTGCGCAACGACGGCCGTCCCCGCCTCGCCATGGTGCTGGTGAGCGGCGGCGCCCTCCTCAACATCATCCTCAACTACATCATGGTCGGCCGGCTAGGGCTGGGACTGATAGGAACGGCCCAGGCCACCCTCATCTCGGAAGGAGTGGTGAGCCTGCTGGGTCTGGGCTACTTCTTCACTCCCTACGCCAGGCTGCGCCTTGGCTGGCACCAGCTCCTGCCCAGGGCGCGGCTCATGCCAGGACTGCTGTTCACCGGCCTGCCGAGCCTGATCGCCCAGTTCAACCTCGGCCTGCTGCTGTTGCTGCACAACCTCCAGCTGATGGTGTACGGCTCGGTCAAGGATCTGGCGGGCTTTACCGTGGCCGGTTACACAGAGGCGGTGTTCATCGTGATCCTGCAGGGGCTGGCGTTTGGCATCCAGCCCCTCATCAGCCAGGCGGCGGGGGGCGGTCGCCATCGGGATCTGAGCTTCCTGATGGCCATGGGGCTCAAAGTGACGCTGATCTACGGGGTGGCGGTCTGGCTGCTGGTCCAGCTGCTGCCGCGCCAGGTGGCCATGCTCTACACCGGCAGCCAGGATGGCGAGCTGCTCGCGGCCGCCGTTCGCAGCCTGACCCTGAACCTGGGGGCCATTCCCCTGGAGGGGGTCATCATGTTCGGCATAGTGCTGCTGCAATCCATGACCCGCACCCGCCAGGCCCTGCTCATCTCGGTGGCCAAGACTCTGCTGTTGCTGCCGCTGATCTTCTGGCTGCCGCTCCAGTGGGGCCGGGACGGCGTGCTGCTGGCCCAGCCCGTCACCGTGCTGTTGCTGACCCCGCCGCTGTGCTGGCTGCTGTGGCGTGAATGGCGCCGCCTCAAGGAGGCCGATGCCCCGCTGGCAAGGCCAGGTCCCGCCCTCCCCCGCCGGGAACAGGTACTCGATCGTACCTAAAGCCGGCTGGCACGGATGCGGATCTCGGGCTCGGCCAGCGCCTGCTGGGCGGCCACCAGTTGCAGCTCGCCAGCCCCCGCCAGCCAGGTCTGGGCCAGCACGGCATCGACGCTGGCGTTGGTGCGCTCGAACGCCGTCACCGGATCAAACCCCGCCAGCAGATTGGCCAGCAGGGTGGCGCTCAGCAGGTCTCCGACGCCTATGGGGTGGCGGGCAAAGGGGTAGAGAGGGCGAGCGATATGAAAAGCCCCCGCCTCGCACACCAGCAACATCTCGAAGCGGTCCGCGGCAAAGCCCGCTCTGCAAAGGTGCTTGACCATCAGGATCTTCACCCCCTGCTCCCTCAGCTGCTGACAGGCCGCCAGGGCCTGGGGCACATTGCGGATCTCCCGGCCGATGAGCTGTTCCAGCTCCAGCAGATTGGGGGCCAGCATATCGGCGCAAGGCAGCGCCCGAGCCTTGAAAAAATCGGCGACGCCGGGGGCCACCACGCACCCCTTGTCCGGATCCCCCATGACGGGGTCGCAGAAATAGATAGCGTTGGGATTGAGCGCCTTGAGGTGGGCCACCGCCGCCAGGATCTCCTCCCCCTGCTCGGCCGAGCCGAGATAGCCGCTCAAGATCCCGTCGCACTGTCCCAGCACACCTATGTCGGCAAGCCCCGTCATCAGCGCACTGATGTGGCCATCCGGCATCCGCATTCCCTGCCAGCCTGCCTTGTACTGGGTATGGTTGGAGAACTGCACCGTATTGACGGGCCACACCTCTACGCCTAGGCGACGCATGGGAAACACGGCGGCGCCATTGCCGGCACAACCAAATACCACGTGGGACTGGATGGATAACACTCGTTTCATGACAAGCACCCATGACAATGAATAGATAACGCAGGCAAAAACGGGCCTTGCGGCCCGTTGTGTCACTCTCGCTTAACGCAGCACCTTGACGGTGTAGCTGCCATCGGCCTGACGATAGAGGCCGTGGATGTCGGTCTCGAAACCCGGATAGTGGGCACCGATTTCGCACAGCATCTCGAGGAACTCCAGCACCGGCTGGGAGTCAGCCGTCACCATCTCCCCCGGCAGCACCAGGGGCACTCCCGGCGGGTAGGGCAGGATCATGTTGGCGCTGACGCGATTCACCATGTCCCGCAGGGGCACCTCCTCCACCTTGCCCGCCAGCTCCTGCTGCCAGGCGGCGTGGGGGGGCATGGTCATCTCGGGCAGCACGTCGAACGCCTTGAACATCAACTCAGGCAGACGGTACTTGCAGGTCAGCTCGTGAATGCGCTGGGCCAGCTCCTGGATGCGCATCCCTTCGTAGAAGCCCGGATCTTCGCGATACAGGCTCGGCAGTATGCTCTTGATGGTCAGGTTCAGGTCGTAGCCGCGCTTGAACTCGGTCAGGGCGCGCAGCAGCTGCATCGCCTTGGACTGATCGATCCCGATGGAGAAGAGGAACAGCAGGTTGTAGGGACCTGTCTTCTCCACCACTATGCCGCGCTCGTCCAGGAACTTGGAGACCAGGGAGGCGGGGATGCCGCGCTCCAGCAGCTGGCCGTCGCGACCCATGCCCGGGGTCAGCAGGGTCACCTTGATGGGATCCAGGTACATGTGGTCGTCATCAATGTCCTTGAAGCCGTGCCAGTCATCCTTGGGATCCAGCTTCCAGCACTCGACGGTGTCGATGTCGTCCGGCTGCCAGACGTCGAAGAACCAGCCTTCGCTCTGCTCGCGCAGGCGCTTGATCTCTTTACGGAAAGAGATGGCCCGCTCGATGGAGTCCTTGATGAGGCGCTTGCCGCTGTTGCCCCGCATCATGGCGGCGGATATCTCGGTGGAGGCCACTATGCCGTATTGCGGCGAGGTGGAGGTGTGCATCATGAAGGCTTCGTTGAAGGTCTCCTCCTCCACGTCCCCCTTGATGTGGATCATCGAGGCCTGGGAGAAGGCCGCCAGCAGCTTGTGGGTGGACTGGGTCTCGTAGAACACCTTGCCCGGCATGGCCTCGCCGCTCATGCCGCACTTGCCCTCATAAATCGGGCTGAAGTTGGTGTAGGGCACCCAGGCACTGTCGAAGTGGATGTAAGGGGTGTCCAGCGCCTCCTTGATGAAGCCGGTGTTGTAGAGCAGGCCGTCGTAGGTGGAGTTGGTCACCACGGCGTAGCGCGGCATCTGGGCACCCGGGGTGGCGGCCACCTTGGCGGCTATGGTGTCGCGGCTGAATTCGCTTTGCGGAATGCCCCCCAGAATGCCGTAGGCGTTGCGGGTCGGGCGAAAATAGATCGGCGTCACGTCGTTCATCATCATCAGGTGAGTGAGGGACTTGTGGCAGTTGCGATCCACCAGCACGGTACTGCCCGCCGGCGCCGAGTACATGCCGACTATCTTGTTGGCGGTGGAGGTGCCGTTGGTGACTATGTAGGAGCGATCGGCGTTGAAGGTGCGGGCGATGTACTCTTCGGCCTCCTTGTGGGGACCCGAGTGATCCAGCAGGGAGCCCAGCTCCGGCATGGAGATGGAGACGTCCGCCTTGAAGGCATTGGGGCCGTAGAAGTCATAGAAGAGGCTGCCGGCCGGGCTCATCTGGAAGGCGGTCCCCCCCATGTGACCCGGGGTACAGAAGGTGTACTTGCCCTCTTCCACGTACTTGAACAGCGCCTTGGTGAACGGCGGCAGTATGGCGTCCTGATACGCCTGGGTGGCCTGGCCCATCTTGAGGGCGATGTCGTCGGCCATGCCGAGACGGTACTCGAAGAAGTGGACGTTCAGACGCAAGTCGGTCAGGTGAATGTCCAGGGTGGACTGGTCGTTGGCGAAGGCGAAGATCGGCAGCTTCTCGTTGCGATCGTGGATCTCCTTGCAAAGCCCCAGGGAGTATTTGTCCCAGTCGAAGATGGCGCCGCAGACGCGAGGGTTCTTCTCGATGAGCTTGAGCAAGTCGGCCACGTCGACCGGGTAGACGACCTCGAAGCCCTTGCGCTCGAGGGAGGCTTGCAGCTGACGGATGGGTTCTTCTTTGAAGAAAACGCCCAGGTGGTTGAGGATGGCAATGATGTTCATCTTGATGCTCCACACGTGAAGAGGCGCTCTCCATCAGGGATGGTGAGTGAAGAGCGCATGGAAAAGGAAAAGGGGATCAGTGGCTGGCTTGTTCTTTGAGCAGGGCGTCGTGCTGACACAGACCCTGTTTCTTGGCGTAGAACATCAGGATGATGAGCGACACCACGAAGGTAGCTGTGAGGTTGGAACCCTGGGCCCCCATCAGGGCCACCAGGCAGAAGACGCAGGCCACACCGGAGAAGATCATGGTGCCCATGCTGCGGGAGGTCATGCCCTCGAAACGGATGAGGTTAATGCTGGAGTAGAAGTAGGGCAGCATGGTCAGCAGCACAGCATCCGTGGTCAGCACGTTGAACAAGTCGGCGGCGTGGGCGGAGTGGGAGGTGAAGGCGGTCAGCACCACCATCAGCGCCGTCATCTTGAGGGAGCCGAGGATCAACCCCTTCTTGGCCACGCCGTTCTTGTCCACTTCGCCGTAGATCTTCGGGAAGTTGCCGTCGTTGGCGGCGCGCTTGCCCGCCTCGCCCACCAGCATCATCCAGGAGCCCAGGGAGGTGAAACAGGCCAGGGCGGTAAAGGCAGACACGAAGGGAGCTGACCAGTCACCAAAGATGGCGGAGGAGGCCATGGCGAACGGCGCGCCGGAAGCCGCCACTTCCCCGGCCGGGAACATGCCGCCGATCACCTGGGTGGAGAGTATGTAGATGACACCGGCGATGCCGGTACCCAGCATGGTGGCAAGGGGAACGGTGCGCTTGGGATCCTTCACCATGCCCGAGGAGACCGCGGCAGACTCGACGCCGACGAAGGACCAGAGGCAGATCAGCACGGCACTGATCACCGCATGCAGATCGCTGCCGCTGGTGGTGTTCCAGTTCTGGCGGTAGAGCTCGGGGTCGAAGTGGCCCCAGCCGATCAGGGCTGTGCCCACCACGGGCAGCAGGATCAGCACCAGACCCAGGGTACAGAGCCGGCTCACCCAGCTGCCGCCAAGCAGGTTGACCAGGGTAAAGATCCAGACCGCGGCTATGGTGGCGACCGATGCCGGTATGGGGTCATTGAGGATGGGGAAGAAGACCGAGAGGTAGGAGACCCCTGTGATGGCGATGGCCAGGTTGCCTATCCAGTTGGCGTGGTAGTAGAGCACGCCGGTCTGGAAGCCGAACACAGGAGAGATCTCGCCGGCGTAGGCGATGGGGCCTCCCTCTTGCGGGTTCTTGGTGGCGAGGCGGGCGAAGACGAAGGCCAGGCCCATGGCGCCCACCAGGCAGATGGCCCAGCTGAACACAGAAATGGAACCTATGGTGGCCAGGGCCGAAGGCAGCAGCGCGATGCCGCTCCCCATCATGTTGCCGGCCACCACACCTGTACAGGCGATGAGGCCGATCTTCTTGCTCGTATCGAGGGACATAAGATCTCCGGGGCAGTGAAAGGTCGGGGCATCCCATGCACTACTGGGCAGCACCCCGCCAACGAATGGCCACAGACTAGGCCTCTGCCCCCCGGAAAACATAAGGAACCGCTAACGGATAAAAATATGAGCCGTTTTTTTTCGCTGCCTCGCAGCCATTAAAAAACACATTTAAAAACAGAGCCTTGAGAGCATTCTCGCCAGCAGCTTGATAAAACCTTGATATCCGGCAATCTGGTTTTCGCCCCTTGATCACTCCCTTATCCGGCCCCCTTGATGTTTTTCCCGGGACACACCCGAGAGAAAGGGACTCTCATAGCGCCACCCTCCCCTTGTGGGCATCCAAACGCCCTCTGAGCCATGACGTGGCCGCTCATCCCTATCCGGCCAGCAATAAGACAGTGGCAACCCTCGACGTGGCAGCAAACCTCAGCGGCCATACTCTGTTTCCGACAATGGGCAGGCCATAGCCACATTCACGGTGAGATAGCGTGGTGAACAGCAGGAAACAAATCAGGCTGCGCCAAAACTGGCTATTCAAGCTGGCGGACAAGCAGGATTGAGACAGGCAGAAACGACACAGGCCGCCCGAAGGCAGCCTGTGCAAGGGGCTGGCCACAGAACCGCCCGAAAGGAGACAAGGGCCCCAGTGTTAGAAGAGCTTCACCTTGCTCTGGCCCAGCCCATTGAACAGGGCGGGAGTCAGGGTCTCCATGTTGCTGTAAAAACCCAGTTGCTGGCAGAGCAGATAGGTCTGCTCGGTCGCCTCCATCAGGAAGGCCTGACTGTAGGCATCCCCCGCCGCCTCGGGGCGACCGTCCAGCTCCGCCAGCTTGCCCTGCAATATGTAATAGAGCACGGAGCGGCCCCGGCTGGCGGCCCGCGCCAGCAGATAGCCGGCCTGTTGCGGCTGCCCCCCCAGGATGGCCTGCAGGGTCAGCGCCTCCCACACCCGGGCGGGCAGTGGCCCCTCCCCCCGTACCAGGACGGCGAGGCGGCTGCCTGTCTCCAGCAGACGATCGCTCTCGGACTTGCCCGCCAGGGTCGCCAGCGCCTCGCCGGCCAGATAGCGCTCCGCCAGCAGCAGGGGCTGATCGGGCTGACTGGCGAGGGCCTGGTCGAGCAGCACTATGCCGCGCCTGAGGGCCACGGGATCCCGGCTGTTGATGTAGTAGCGCGCCTCCATCATGGCCATCAGGGAGGCGTCATCGGTGGGCCAGCCCATGCCGGGCACCACCTCGGGCCTGTCCAGGGCGCGCAGCAGATCCTGACTGCTCGCCTGCAAGACCTGGTGCACCTTGTGGCGGCTGAGCTGGTACTGCTGACTGAACAGCACCCGGTTGGTGTTGAGGTTGCGGTACTCCAGATCCAGATAGGTGCCCCGTGGCTGGCGGCTGACCCGTACGCTCAGCTCCTTGCCGGGCAGTATGCCCCCCGTCGGGTTGGTGGCGCCGTACTGCACCCGCAGCGCCGTGGCGGCCGCCACCTCCCCCATCAGGGCACGGGTGATGCCGTCGGCCAGGCGCACGTTCTCGTTATTGCCATCCATGCCGGCGTGGAAGCGAAACACCAGCAGATGGGGATCCAGCATGGCGCGCACCCTGGGGCTGGCCCCCTGATAACTGAGCAGGCTCACCATGGCGATCAGCACCAGGACCACGAAGAGATCGAAGCCAAACATCCTGGCGCGGCTGCGGGGATCCTTGGCCCGAGCCGAGATGGCGCGGGTCAGGGGCCCGGCCGGGAAGGGGGCCGGGCCAGGCGGCGCAGGCTCGGCACAGGCCGATGGGGCCTGCATGGGCGGCAACGCCGCCGCAGGGGCTCCATCATCGGCCGCCCCCTGGGAGAGCGGCGGGACCGTTCGCACCGGCGCCACCAGCTTGTAGCCCCGTTTTGGCACTGTGACGATATAGTCGGTCGCGTCGGGGCGGCCGTCTTTCAAGAGTTTGCGCAACTCGAAGATGGACTGGGTCACCACCTGATCGGTCACCTCGGCGCCATCCCACACCTCGTCGATGAGGCAGTCGCGGCCGAACACAGTGCCGGCATGGCGGGCCAGAAAGCGCAGCAGGTTGACCAGCCTGGGTTCGAGGTAGACCTCGCGGTCGGGGCGACACAGCAGGTTGTCATCCACCTTCAGGGTCCAGTCATGGATCTCAATAACCGATTCGCTCATGGTTCACTCGCAGCAGATGAAGAGAAGGCCAGATGCGAGTGGCACACACCCTGAGTGGTCGACGAGGCAGGATCTTGGCAAAGAGGGTCTGCCGCAGGGTGGGCGCCTCCTTGCATCAGAGTGGGCGGGCCACTCGGTTTGGGTCTGCGGGCATCCTTGCGGGTCTTCCAATCGGTGAGATCGGAAGGGGGAATACTGTAAGCAAAGCGGGCGCCAGAACCCACCTCTTTTGCCCACCAATCACCGCTGAATTGATCCAAGAAGGGGTTTTGGCAGACAGTGCCGGCAGATATAGTGCTGGCAGATAGCCATGTGGGCAGGATTTTCATCCGGGCAGCCAACCCCGAAAACAAGAAGGCCCCCGCATTGCGGGGGCCTTCGACAGCGCCAGGACGGCGAGGGCTTAGCAGTAGCCGTAGCCCAGCAGACGCTGGTAGCGCTGCTCCAGCAATTGCTCGCTGTCCAGGGGGCGCAGGGCCTCGAGATCCTGCTTGATGCGGGCCTTGAGGCGCTCGGCCATCAGGGGCACGTCGCGGTGGGCGCCGCCGAGGGGCTCCTCGACGATGCTGTCGATGAGTTTGAGCTCCTTGAGGCGCTGGGCGGTGATGCCCATGGCATCGGCGGCCACCGGCGCCTTGTCGGCGCTCTTCCACAGGATGGAGGCGCACCCTTCCGGCGAGATGACGGAGTAGGTGGAGTATTGCAGCATGTTGACCCGATCGCCGACGCCGATGGCCAGGGCGCCGCCGGATCCGCCTTCCCCTATCACGGTGCAGACCACGGGCACGGTCAGACCGGCCATCACTTTCAGGTTGCGGGCGATGGCCTCGGACTGGCCGCGCTCCTCGGCGCCCACGCCGGGGTAGGCACCCGGGGTGTCGATGAAGGTGATGATCGGCATCTTGAAGCGCTCGGCCATCTCCATCAGGCGCATGGCCTTGCGGTACCCTTCCGGGCGCGGCATGCCGAAGTTGCGCTTGATCTTCTCCTTGGTCTCGCGACCCTTCTGGTGACCGATGATCATCACGGGCTCGCCGTCGAGACGGGCGATGCCGCCGACGATGGCCTTGTCATCGGCGTAGGCGCGATCCCCGGCCAGTTCGTCGAAGTCGGTGAAGATCTGCTCGATGTAGTCGAAGGTGTAGGGACGCTGAGGATGACGCGCCATCTGGGACACCTGCCAGGCACCCAGATCGCCGAAGATCTTCTTGGTCAGCTCTTCGTTTTTCTTCTCCAGCCGACGAATGTCCTCATTGAGATCGACGGCACTGTTGTGCTCACTCACATGGCGGAGTTCATCGATCTGCGCCTGCAACTCGGCAATCGGCTGTTCAAAATCCAGAAAAAGACTCATAGGGCCTATAGATCCTCTAATCAAAAACCAATTCCACCCGCTCTCGTCCCAGCAGGACGCGCAAGTCATCTATCAGTTGATCGGTGGGCGTCACCCGCCACTCGGTACCAAGGGTCAGTCGCACCCGGGAGCCGGGGCGCCGATAGTGTACCTGAACCGGACAGACTCCGGCACGGGCGGGTTCCAAAATCTCGTTAAAACGCTGAAAAAAGCGTTCATCTATCCGTTGTTCGTCGAGGAAGATGCGGATCGCTCTGGCGAATCGTTCCCTCGCATCGTTGATATCCAGTACTTCACGGGCCGACATTTTAAGGCCACCGGAGAAGTCATCAAAGCTGACCTGTCCAGAAACCACCAAAATACGGTCTTTTTGCATCAATTCTTCGTACTTTTCCAGCGCTTCGCTGAACAGGGTCACGTCCAGACGCCCGGATCTGTCGTCCAGGGTGAAGATCCCCATCTTGTTGCCGCGCTTGGTCACCATGCTGCGGGCCGCGATCACCAGCCCCGCCGCCGTGGTCACCGTATCCCGGGAGGTGGGGTGCAGGTCGCACAACCGCCCCGACGTATAGCGACGCAGCTCGCCGCTGTACTGGTTGATGGGGTGACCGGTGAGATAGAGGCCCAGGGTCTCCCGTTCCCCCTCCAGCCAGACCTTGTCCGGCCAGTGGGGCACGTTGGCGAACGCCTTCTTGACGTCGTCTATCTCCTGGGTCAGTACCCCGAACATGTCCACCTGACCGAACGCCTGGGCCTTGGCATGCTGCTCGGCGGCGCGCATGGCTTCTTCCAGGGTCGCCATCAGGGCGGCGCGGTGGGGGCCGAGCCGGTCCATGGCGCCGGAGTAGATGAGTTTTTCCATCACCCGCTTGTTGATCTTCTTGATGTCGACCCGGTTGCAGAAGTCGAACAGATCCCGGAAGGGGCCGTCCTGATCCCGGGCGCTGAGGATGGCGTCGATAGGGCCTTCCCCCACCCCCTTCACCGCACCTATGCCGTAGACGATGTGGCCGTCCTCGTTGACGCTGAAGCGATAGCGGCCCGTGTTCACGTCCGGCGGTATCACGGTGAGCCCCATGCGCTGACACTCGTCCACCAGCGTCACTATCTTGTCGGTGTTGTCCATGTCGGCGGTCATCACCGCCGCCATGAACTCGGCCGGGAAGTGGGTCTTGAGCCAGAGGGTCTGGTAGGAGACCAGGGCATAGGCGGCGGAGTGAGACTTGTTGAAGCCGTAACCGGCGAATTTCTCCACCAGATCGAAGATCTTCATCGCTAGCTCGCCGTCGACGCCGTTCTTGACCGCCCCCTCCTCGAAGCCGGCCCGCTGCTTGGCCATCTCCTCGGGTTTCTTCTTGCCCATGGCCCGGCGCAGCATGTCCGCGCCACCCAGGGTGTAGCCCGCCAGAGTCTGGGCTATCTGCATCACCTGCTCCTGGTAGAGGATGATGCCGTAGGTGGGCTCGAGTATGGGTTTGAGACTCTCGTGCTGCCACTTCTCGTCCGGGTAGGAGATGGCTTCTTTACCGTGCTTTCGCTCGATGAAGTTGTCCACCATGCCGGACTGGAGCGGGCCCGGACGGAACAGGGCCACCAGGGCGATCATGTCTTCGAAGCAGTCGGGCTGCAGCCGCTTGATGAGATCCTTCATGCCGCGGGATTCGAGCTGGAACACCGCCGTGGTCTCGAAGCGCTGCAACAGGTCGAACGATTTCTTGTCGTCGATGGGGATGGCGGCGATGTCGACCGGCGGCTTGCCCTCCTTGGCCAGGCGCGGGTTTATCATGCCAAGGGCCCAGTCGATGATGGTGAGCGTTCGCAGCCCCAGGAAGTCGAACTTCACCAGGCCGGCGTACTCCACGTCGTTCTTGTCGAACTGGGTGACCGGGTGCTGGCCCTCGCTGTCGCAATAGAGGGGCGCAAAATCGGTGATCTTGGTGGGGGCTATCACCACGCCACCGGCGTGTTTACCAGCGTTGCGGGTGATCCCCTCCAGTCGGCGGGCCATGTCGATGAGGTCTTTCACCTCCTCGTCCTGCTCGTAGAGCTCCGGCAGCTTGGGCTCGGCCTCGAACGCCTTGGCCAGGGTCATGCCGGGATCCGGCGGAATGAGCTTGGAGATGCGATCCACGAAGCCGTAGGGGTGACCCAGCACCCTTCCTACGTCCCGCACCACCGCCTTGGCCGCCATGCTGCCGAAGGTGATGATCTGGGACACCGCATCCCGGCCATACATGTCGGCCACGTGGTCGATCACCTCGTCCCGTCGGTCCATGCAGAAATCGACGTCGAAGTCGGGCATGGAGACCCGCTCGGGGTTCAGAAAACGTTCGAACAGCAGATCAAACTCGAGCGGATCCAGGTCGGTGATCTTGAGGGCATAGGCCACGAGCGATCCCGCCCCCGAGCCCCGGCCCGGCCCCACCGGGATGCCGTTGTCCTTGGACCACTGGATAAACTCCATCACGATGAGGAAGTAACCGGGGAAGCCCATCTGGTTGATCACCTTGAGCTCGATGTCGAGACGCTCGTCATACTCGGGACGGCGCTCGGCCCGTACCGCCGGATCCGGGAACAGAAACGCGAGACGCTCCTCCAGCCCTTCCTTCGATTTCATCACCAGGAACTCTTCCGTGGTCATGTCGCCGGTGGGGAAGTTGGGCAGAAAATATTCCCCCAGGCGCACGGTCACGTTGCAGCGCTTGGCGATCTCCACCGTGTTCGCCAACGCCTCCGGGATGTCGGCGAAGAGCTCCAGCATCTCGGCCTGGCTGCGCAGATACTGCTTGGGGCTGTAGTTGCGCGGCCGGCGCTTGTCCGCCAGGGTGTAGCCGTCATGGATGGCGACCCGGATCTCGTGGGCATCGAAGTCTTCGGCCTCGAGGAATACCACCTCGTTGGTGGCCACCACCGGCAGGTCGAACTCGGTGGCGATCGCCACCGCCATGTGCAGGTAGACCTCCTCATCCGGGCGCTCGGTGCGCAGCAGCTCCAGATAGTAGGCATCGGGGAAGTGCTGGCGGTAGAAGGCGAGACAGGACTCCGTCATCTGCCGGTTGCCCTTGAGCAGGAACTTGCCCACGTCCCCCTCGCGGCCGCCGGACAGCACTATGACCCCCTTGGCGTGCTCGCCAAGCCAGCCCTTGTCGATGACGGGCTTGTCCTGGACATGGCCGCGCTGATAGGCCCGGGAGATGAGCAGTGTGATGTTCTGGTAGCCCTCGTTGTCCATGGCCAGCAGGGTGAGGCGAAACAGCTCGTCGCCAAGCTCCTGGCTCTGCACCCAGAAGTCGGCCCCGACGATGGGCTTGATCCCCTTGCCGTGGGCCGTGCCGTAGAAGCGCACCAGGCCGCACATGTTGACCTGATCGGTCAGGGCCAGGGCGCCCTGGCCATCGGCGGCGGCGGCGGCCACGATGGGGCCTATCTTCTGCAGGCCGTCGACCATGGAGAAATCGGAATGCACGCGCAGATGGATAAAGCTAGGCTCGGCCATGGTCACCTCTTGGGTTGGCGGAAGAGAGAGTCAATTGCATCATGGGTGAGGGGCTGGCTCACTCCTGCCCGAGCGCACGGCGCACCGGCTTGAAGCTCTGACGGTACTCGGGCAGGGGGCCGCGCTCGGCCAGTATGGCAAGGTGCTCCGCGGTGGGATAGCCCTTGTGGCGGGCGAAGCCGTACTCGGGATGGCGGCTGTCCAGCTCGGTCATCTCGGCGTCGCGGGTCACCTTGGCGAGGATGGAGGCGGCGCTGATGGCGGCCACCAGGCTGTCCCCCTTGACCACGGCGCGTGCCTCCATCGGCAAAGCCGGGCAACGATTGCCGTCGATGAAGACCAGCTCGGGCGTCACCGCCAGCCCCGCCACGGCGCGCTGCATGGCCAGCATGGTGGCGTGCAGTATGTTGAGCTTGTCTATCTCTTCGGGCGTCGCCCGGCCGATGGCCCAGGCCAGGGCCTTCTCCCTGATCTCGCCGTACAGGGCGAGGCGCTTCTTCTCGGAGAGCTTCTTGGAGTCGGCGAGGCCAGGGATGGGATTGGCGGGATCCAGGATCACGGCGGCGGTGACCACGTCCCCCACCAGGGGGCCGCGACCCACCTCGTCCACGCCGGCAATCAGCTTGTCTTCGGGAATATCGATCGTCATCTCGGAGCCTTGAATCAAAACCGGCCCCGCAGGGCCAGTATCAGCACAACATCACGCATTACGCGCACATTCCTGCCCAACTAGCGGTAAAGCAACGCAGCGACCGCTTCCGCAGCCTGCACGTCCGCGTTGCAGCGGATCTTCTCGTGCAACCGGGTGAAGGTGGCGATGAGTTCGCTGTTGTCATGGTCGAGCAGCTTGCTGACCTCTTCCACCAGGTTCTCCGTGGTGCACTCATGCTGAAGGAGCTCGGGCACCAGCATCTGATCCGCCAGCAGGTTGGGCAGGGAGACATAGTCAGTCTTCACCAGCCACTGGGCCAGCCAGTAGCTGAAGGGCTTGAGCTTGTAGCCCACCACCATGGGTTTTTTCACCAGCATGGCTTCCAGCGCCGCGGTGCCGGAGGCGAGCATCACCACGTCGGCGGCGATCATGGCCTCCCGGCCCTGACCGTCCAGTAGCACCATGTCGAGATCCGGCGCCACCTCGGCCTTGATGGCCATGAACTGCTCGCGCCGCTTGCCGTTGACCAGGGGCACGATGAAGCCGAGATCCGGGTTGTGCACCGTCAGGTGCTTGCAGGCCTCGAGAAACAGGGGCGCCATGAAGCCCACTTCCGCACTGCGACTGCCCGGCAGCACCGCCAGCCAGCGGCGGGACGAATCCAGCCCCAGCTCGGCGCGCACCGCCCCTTGATCCGGTACCAGGGGGATGTCGTCCGCCATGGTGTGGCCGACGAAGCGACAGGGGGCGTCGAAGCGGTCGTAGAACGCCTTCTCGAACGGCAGGAAGGCGAGCACCATGTCGGTGGCCGCCTTGATCTTGTGAATGCGGCCCTGACGCCAGGCCCAGACCGAGGGGCTGACATAGTGGACCGTCTTGATACCGGCGCGGCGCAGTTTCAGCTCCACCCCGATATTGAAATCCGGTGCATCCACCCCGACGAAGATGTCAGGGGGATTGGCGATGAAGTGGCGCAGCAGCTCGCGGCGCACCTTGAGGATGCGGGGCAGACGGCCCAGCACCTCGGTGATCCCCATGACGGAGAGCTCTTCCATCTCGAACAGGGCCTTGACCCCGAGCGCCTGCATCCGTGGCCCGGCAATCCCTTCAAACTGCGCGTCCGGGTAGCGGGCCTTGAGCTCGCGCACCAGGCCGGCGGCCAGGATGTCGCCGGAGGTCTCTCCGGCAACGATGCCGATGCGGATGGGATCAGGCACGGATGATGCCACGCTCGTTGTCCTTGAGGAAATCCACATAGAGCTGAACCGCAGGCTCTGTGGCCGCCATCTCGATCAGCACGGGCAGCACCTCTTCGATGGTCTTGCCGGAGCGGAAGATCTCCTTGTAGGCACGCTTGACCGCCGAGATGGCCTCAGGGCTATAGCCACGGCGACGCAGGCCTTCGGAGTTGACCCCGAACGGCTTGGCATAGTTGCCCGCGGCCATCACGTAGGGCGGCACGTCCTTGTTGAGGGCGGCGCAGCCACCGACGAAGGCGTGGGAGCCGACCCGGCCGAACTGGTGAATGGCGGAGAGGCCACCGAAGATGACGAAATCGCCGATCACCACGTGGCCCGCCAGGGTGGCGTTGTTGGCGAAGATGCAGTTGTCACCGATGATGCAGTCGTGGGCCACGTGGACGTTGACCATGAACAGGTTGCCGCTGCCCACCTTGGTCAGGCTCTGGTCCTGGGTGGTGCCGCGATGCACGGTGCAGTTCTCGCGAAACACGTTGTTGTCGCCGATCTCGAGGAAGGTGCGCTCGCCGGCGTATTTCTTGTCCTGGCAATCCTCACCGATGGAGGTGTGCTGGAAGAACTTGTTGCCACGGCCAATCCTGGTCGGGCCCTTGATCACCACATGGGAACCCACCCAGGTATCGTCGCCTATCTCCACTTCGGCACCAATGACGGTAAAGGGGCCGATTTCAACCCCTTTACCTATCACGGCAGACTCATGGACGATGGCAGTATCGTGAATCATGGCTGTCGAATCGATCACTATTACACCTCGCGTTTGGCACACATCAGCTCGGCGGTACAGACCACCTCGCCATCGACGGTGGCCACACCGGTAAACTTGGCGATGCCGCGGCGCTCCTTCAGGAATACCACGTCCAGCACCAGTTGATCGCCAGGACCGACCGGGCGCTTGAAGCGGGCATTGTCGATGGAGGCGAAGTAGTAGAGTTCATTGGGGGACGGCTTGCCCACCATGGTGAACGCCAGGATGCCGGTGGCCTGGGCCATGGCTTCCAGGATCAGCACACCGGGGAACACCGGCTTGGCCGGGAAGTGTCCCTGAAAAATGGGTTCGTTGAACGAGACGTTCTTGATGGCACGCAGCGTCTTGCGCTCATCGCTGATCTCGTAGTGCTCCACCTTGTCCACCATCAGGAAGGGATAACGGTGCGGCAGCAGATCCATGATTTCCTGGATCCCCAGGCTTTTCTTTTCAGTAGTCAAAACAGTACCCTATCGTGATTATTCTTCTTCACCCAGTTTCTTCTCAAGCTTGCTTATCCGCTTGTGCATCTCGTCGATACGCATCACCCGGGCGGCGGTCTTGCGCCACTCTTTATTGGTTTGCAGGGGGATGCCGGAGGAGTAGACACCGGGCTCGGTAATGGGTCGCATCACCATGGCCATACCGGTAACGGTGGCCTGGTCGCAGATCTCCATATGCCCGTTGAAGACGGAAGCGCCGCCAATAATACAATACTTACCGACCTTGAGACTACCGGCCATCACGGTCGAACCCGCCACGGCGGTGCCGTAACCGATCTCGACGTTGTGGGCGATCTGACACTGATTGTCGATGATGACGTTGTCGGCAATGCGGGTGTCTTCCAAGGCTCCCCTGTCAATGGTAGTACAGGCGCCTATCTCGACCCGATTGCCTATGGTGACACCGCCCAGCTGGGGGATCTTGATCCATTCGCCACGCTCGTTGGCGTAGCCAAAGCCATCGGCCCCGATGACGGTGCCGGCTTGCACCAGGCAGTCGGTGCCCAGGGTCACCTTGTGATACAGGGTGACGTTGGCCCACAGGCGGGAGCGGGCTCCCAGCCGGGTGTCCTTGCCAACGAAACAGCCGGGGCCGATGCGCACATCGTCCCCCAGCACCACACCGGACTCAATGACCGCATTGGCACCGATGGCAACCCTCTCACCCAGCTGGACATCGGCGGCGATGACGGCGCTAGGATGGATATCCGTGGCCGGCTGCGGCGTGGTGTCCAGCAACTGGGCAACCCGGGCAAAGCCGACATAGGGATCCTTGAGCACCAGGGCATTGGTGGGGCAAAACGGCAGATCCGCCTCTGTGATGAGCACGGCGCTCGCCTTGCTCTGCGCCAGATAGTCGCGGTACTTCTTGTTGGACAGGAAGGTGATATCCCCCTCCCCGGCCTTCTCCAGTGTCGCTACCCTGCGAATTTCCAGGTTTTCGTCCCCATGAACCTCGGCCCCCAGTTGCTGGGCCAGCTGTGCGAGAGTGAATACCATCAATTAGTTGCTCTTGCTGACCTGAGAAATGACCTGACCGGAGATGTCCAGCTTGCTGGCGGCGTAAGGGGCGGCATTGCGCTCCAGCACCAGATCGTAACCATTGCTCTTGGCGATGGAGTCGATGGCAGCTTTCACCTTGGTCAGGATCTTGTTGCGTTCTTCCGCCTGACGACGGCCGTTATCCTGCTCGAACGCCTGACGCTTCTGGTTGAATTCCATCTGCAGCTTGGCCAGCTTCTCCTGGTTCTGCTTCTTCTGCTGGGCGCTCATGAAGGCTTCATCCTTCTTGAACTTCTCGACCAGCTTCTGGCCGTCGGCTTCCAGCTTCTGCAGCTCGCGCATGCGCGGCTCGAACTCGCCTTTGAGCTTCTGGGAAACGGCTTCACGCTGGGGCAGCTTCTGGAAGATTTCGCCCATGTCGACCACGGCAATCTTGGTGTCAGCCAGGGCGGAACCCATGCCAGCAGCCATCAGAGCAATACTCAGACCCGCGACTTTCAATGCTTTGTTCACACTAACTCCTTGTTCCCTCAAGGTGAGGGTAACGGATTACCTTGAATGACAAGCGGCACCCTGTGCCGACTCGTTACTTGGCGGGGCCGACAGGCCCCGGCATTACCTGCCCTCACCAGGAGGGCATCTCATCGAGAAAGGCGCCGGGAAGGCCCCTTTCTGTTAGAAGGTTCGACCTATGTTGAACGAGAAGAACTCTGTCCTGTCACCCTCGTACTCCTTGAGCGGCCGCGCGATGGCGAACACCAGGGGGCCCATGGGGGAGAGCCACTGCAACGACAGGCCATAGGAGGCGCGGAAGTTGGTGGGATCCGAGTAGTCCAGCAGATACTTGCAGCCCGTGGTGCAACGATCCTTGTACTGGTCATAGTCGAAGGTGGTGTCCCAGACCGAACCGGCATCGAGGAAGACGCTGGTACGCAGCTGGGGCTGATAGGTCTCGGACGCAAACGGCGTCGGCACTATCATCTCCAGAGACGCCACCGCCAGGGCGTTGCCCCCCACCGAGCTGTCGGTGCCCTGGGTCACGTCATTGCCCGCGACGTTGTAGTAGTAGAGCGCCTTGGGACCGACCGTGTTGCTCTTGAAGCCACGCAGGGTATCGAAGCCACCGGCGAAGTAGTTCTCGAAGAAGGGCAGCACGTGCTCGTAGTCACCGTTGTTGCCATAGCCGTTGCCGTAGGAGGCGCGGGCACGGGCCATCAGCACCCACTGGTGATCCGCATCGAACGGGAAGTAGTGGGCATCCTCGGCGTTGAGCTTGAAGTACTGCAGATCCATGCCGGGAATCGTCACCTTGGCATTGACCCGCTGGCGGTTGCCGTCGGTCGGGAAGGTGCCCTTGTTGAGGGTGGAACGGGTCCAGCCTGCGGTGAAGTCGACCGTGTTGAAGGTCAACCGGTTGTCGCCGTCAATGTTGCCGTTGTAGACCTTCCAGAACTCCTCTACCTGCTGATAGGGGTTGGGCTGGGAGAGCTTGTTGTTCTCGATCCCGAGGCTGAAGTCGAGGCGGTTGTTCTCGTTGACCGGGAAGCCGCTGGAGAGACGGAAACCTATGGTGGTGTTCTCGTAGTCGACGATGTTGGCATCGGCCGCACTGAACTCGTTGTAGTAGAGGCGACCGCCCAGGCTGACACCGTCCACGGTGAAGTAGGGATCGTTGTAGCTCAGATCGACGCTCTTGGAGTACTTGTTGGTACTGGCGGAGATGCCGATCTTCTTGCCGGTGCCCATGAAGTTGTCCTGCTGCAGGCCCGCCTGCAGGCTCAGACCCGACTCGGTACCATAGCCGACACCGGCGTTGATGGAGCCCGCCGGCTGTTCCTTGACCTTGAAGTCGAGATCGACCTGATCGTCCCGGCCAGGCACCCGCTTGGTGTCCACGTCCGCGCTTTCGAAGAAGCCGAGACGGTTGAGACGGGTCTTGGACTGTTCGACGTTGTCGGAGGAGAGCCAGGTGCCCTCCATCTGGCGCATCTCGCGACGCAGCACCTCATCCTGGGTGGTGACGTTGCCGCTGAAGTTGATGTTGCGCACATAGACACGGGGGCCCGGCTCTATGTTGACGATGAGCTCCACCTCTTTGCTCTCGTCATTGATCTGCGGGAAGGTGGTGACCTTGGGATAGGCGTAGCCGTAACGGCCGAGGAACTTGGAGAGCACCTCTTCGGTGTGGGTCACCTGGCTGGCGGAATAGACGCTGCCCGCCTCGATGGGGATCAGCTCCTTCATCTCGCCACCGCGATCTATCATGTCGCCCTTGAGCTGGACGCCGGAGACCTTGTACTGATCCCCTTCCTTGAGATTGAGGGTGACATAGACCCCCTTCTTGTCCGGGGTCATGGAGACCTGGGTCGACTCCTGGGCGAAGCGGATGTAGCCGCGGTCCAGGTAGTAGGAGCGCAGCACCTCGATGTCGCCGGCCAGCTTCTGCTTCTGATAACGCTGATCGCCGGTGAAGTTCCACCAGGGCACGTCATCTTTCAAGGAGAGCTGGGCCAGCAGCTTCTCTTCCGGGAACACCTGGTTGCCGACGATGTTGATCTGCTGGATCTTGGCCGCTTCCCCTTCCACGAAGGTGAACTTGAGGTCGACCCGGTTGCGGGGCAGCGGGGTGACGATGGCCTTGACCTTGGCGGAGTACTTGCCCACGCCGTAGTAGAAGTCTTCCAGTCCCTTCTCGAGGGAGCTCAGCACGGTGCGATCAAGGGGGTCGCCCACCCGGATGCCGGAGGACTCCAGGCTCTGGGTCAGCTGCTCTTCCTTGATGTCCTTGTTGCCGGAGAACTCGATGCTGGAGATGGTCGGCCGCTCCTTGACCGCCACTTGCAGCACGTTGCCGTCCCGATAGACCTTGACGTCCTCGAAGTTGCCCGAGGCGTAGAGCCGCTTGATGGCGGCGGCCAGGGTGACGGGATCCACGGTGTCACCGACCCGGATCGGCAGGTTCAACAGGGCGGCGCCCAGGGTCACCCGCTGCAAACCGTCGACCTGAATGTCTTGCACCACAAAAGAGGCAGGGGCCGCCTGGGCCAGGAAGCTGGCACCCAGCAGGCAACTCAACACCAATGCTTTTTTAACAGCCATTTTGTTCTTATGTGTCCTTGTTGATGCTCTGGCCTCAGAGGCGAGCGAAATCATTAAACAGCGCAATACCCATCAGCAACATCAGAATGGCGGCGCCTATCCTGAACCCCACTTCCTGGATCCGCTCCGAGACCGGCTTGCCGGTCACCGCCTCGATGAGGAAGTAAACCAGGTGGCCGCCATCGAGCACCGGCAGGGGGAACAGATTGATGATCCCCAGGTTGACGCTGATCAGCGCCAGGAAACCGAGAAAATAGACCAGACCATAATCGGCGCTGTTGCCCGCGCCCTTGGCGATGGAGATGGGGCCGCTCAGGTTGTCCAGCGACACTATGCCACCGATCAGCTTGCCTATCATGTCGAAGGTGAGCGTGATCAGGCTCCAGGTCTTGTGCATACCCTGCCAGAGGGCATCGAACGGCCCATACTGTAACAGAATTCGATATTCATCCGGTAATGGAACCACCTGAGGCGATATTCCTACGAATCCCACCGCCTTGCCCTTCACCTGCCTGGACTGGGGGGTCAGCTCGATGAGCAGTTCGCTGCCATCTCGCGCTATGGTCAGCCGCAGGGGTTGCTCGGGAGAGGACTGCACCTGGCTCACGAAGCGAGCCCAGTCGGCCAGCGGCTCCCCCTCCAGGGTCAGGATCTTGTCGCCCTTGCGCATCCCGGCCGCCGCGGCGGCGCTCCCCTCCACCACCTCGGCCACCACAGGCAGCACCTTGGCACCCAGGGGCACTATCCCCAGGCTGGAGATGGGGGACTCCTTGTCCGGATCGAACTGCCAGTCGTGCAGCATCAGCGTCTTGTCGGTGACATAGCTGCTCTGGGGCGCAGTCAGCTTGAGGGTGACCGCGTCTTCCCCCAGGTGGCTGATGAGGGCATAGGTGATGCTCTCCCAGTCGCCGGTCGGCTCACCGGCCACCTCGACAATCTGCATGCCGGGCAGCACCCCCGCCTCGGCGGCGATGGATCCGGTGCGCACCTCATCGACGATGGGCTTGACGCTCGGTACCCCTATCATGAACATCAGCCAGAAGGCGAACAGCGCAAACACGAAGTTCGCCATGGGGCCGGCGGCGACGATGGCCATCCGCGCCCAGACGCTCTTGTGGTTGAAGGCCTGGGCCTCCTCCCCCGGCTTGAGCTCGTCGACCCGGCCATCCAGCATCTTGACGTAGCCGCCGAGCGGGATCAGGGCCAGCACATACTCGGTGCCATCCTTGCCCATCTTGCGCCAGATAGCCTTGCCAAAACCGATGGAGAAGCGCTCCACCTTGACGCCGCAACGACGAGCCACCCAGAAGTGGCCAAATTCATGTACCGCGACCAGCAACCCGAGGGCGACGATGAAGGCGCCTATGTTCCACAACAGCGTGCCCATCAGCCCAGCACCTCGACTCGGTGTGCAACCCTGCACCCGAAGGGGGGAGTGGCAATCTGCCTGAGCGCGTCATTCATCGGCTAAGTTCCTCAATCAAGTCGTGAGCCCGGGCCCGGGCCGCCCCGTCCAGGGCAATCAAATCATCCAGCGAACCGGCACCCTGCTGACCGAAGGCCTGCAGGGCCGCCTCGTTGACTCTGGCAATATCCATGAAACCGATGCGCTCGGCAAGGAAAGCCGCTACCGCCGCTTCGTTGGCAGCATTGAGGGCCGTGGTAGCCGCCTGACCTTGTCGGCAGGCCGCCATGGCCAGGGCCAGGCAGGGGTAACGATCCAGGTCGGGCCGGATAAAGCTGAACTCTCCGACACTGAAGAAATCCAAAGGTTCCACCCCGGAGGAGATGCGGTCCGGATAGGCCAGGGCGTGGGCGATGGGGGTGCACATGTCCGGGTTGCCGAGCTGGGCCAGCACGGAGCCATCCTTGTACTGCACCATGGAGTGGATGACCGACTGGGGATGGATGACCACCTGGATCTGCTCGGGGGTGGCATTGAACAGCCAGCGCGCCTCTATGTACTCCAGCCCCTTGTTGAACATGGTGGCGGAGTCCACCGAGATCTTGGCCCCCATGGACCAGTTGGGGTGCGCCACCGCCTGGGCCGGGGTGACAGAGGCCAGTTCGTCGATGTCGCTGTAGCGAAACGGGCCACCGGAGCCGGTGAGCAGTATCTTGCTGATGCCGGCGGCGGCCAGATCGCAGAAGCCGGGCTGACGCTGGATGGCCTCGGGCAGGCACTGGAAGATGGCATTGTGTTCGCTGTCGATGGGCAGCAGCTCGGCACCATGGTCGCGCACCGCCTCCATGAAGAAGGCGCCGGACATCACCAGGGCCTCCTTGTTGGCCAGCAGAATGCGTTTGCCGGCACGCACGGCGGCCATGGTAGGAGCCAGCCCGGCCGCACCGACGATGGCGGCCATCACGCTGTGGGCATCGGGGTGCGCCGCCACCTCACACAGAGCCTTGGCGCCGGACAGCACCCGGGTCTGGCTGCCGTGGGCCTTGAGCCGGCTCGCCAGTTCGCGGGCGGCCGTCTCGTCCACCATGACGGCGAAGCGAGGAGAGAATTCTAGGCAATCACGCACCATGGCATCCAGGCTGCGCCAGGCGGTCAGGGCCAGCACCTGCCAGCGCCCGGGATTCTGCCGCAGCACCTTGAGGGTGCTCTGGCCGATGGAGCCGGAGGCCCCCAGGATCACGAGCTGGCGCATCAGACCCCCTGGCTCAGCAGCAGATAGCTGAGCAGGAACACGGGCAGCGCCGCGGTCAGGCTGTCGATGCGATCCAGGATGCCGCCATGGCCGGGCAGCAGGGTGCCGGAATCCTTGATGCCTGCCTCGCGCTTGAACATGCTTTCGGTCAGATCGCCGAGCACGGAGGCCAGCACCGCCAGCAGGGAGCAGAGCAGCACTATCCCCATCTTGGCGGGGACGAAGCCCATGAACCAGGTGACCCCGACCGCCAGCAATCCGGCGGTAAACAGGCCGCCGCACAGCCCCTCTATGGTTTTACCCGGGCTGACCGCCGGCGCCAGCTTGTGCTTGCCGAACGCCTTGCCGAAAAAATACGCGCCAGAATCTGCCGCCCAGACCAGCCCCATGACAAACAGCAGGATCCAGGCGCCCATGGCGGAGTCGTGATAGAAGTTGTAGCCGCGAATGGCGACCATGGACCAGAAGAAGGGGATCAGGGTCACCAGACCGAACAGGGACTTGAGCCAGATGGATGCCTTCCACAGCCGGGCGCTTTGGGGATAGCGCAGCACCAGCAGCAGGCCGAGCAGCCACCAGCTGGCGGCGGTCCAGAGTACCCCCATCAGCAGGGGATGCAGGTCCGGCGCCCATAACTGCTCCACCGGCAGCCACATCAGACTGGCCCCCAGCAACAGACAGAACAGCAGCGGGATCCATTCCCGCCGCTCGGCACTCACAAAACCACTCCATTCACGGCTGGCCAGCAGAAAGACCAGGGCTGCCAACAGGGCAAAAAATTTCAAAGGCAAGAAAAACAGCGCCCCCAGCACCAGGGGGATCAGACACAATGCGGTAATAATTCGTTGTTTTAGCAAAAGAAACCTCTCTCTTGGGAGCGGGGTTTAGCCGGTCTGTTGCGCGGCGATCAATTCCCGGATCTGTTCACCCGTACACCCGAAGCGACGCTCGCGGGCCACGAAAGAGGCAACTGCCTCACTGAACTCGGCCTCGTCAAAGTCGGGCCATAACACAGGGGTAAAATGGAGCTCGGCATAGGCGAGCTGCCATAACAAAAAGTTGCTGATGCGGTGATCACCACCGGTGCGGATCAGCAGATCGACCGCAGGCAGGTCCGCCATGCAGATGGCTTGCCCCAGTCGTGTCTCATCTATCTCGTCGGCCTGCAGCTCGCCGGCCGCCACGGCCCGTGCCAGTTGGCGCGCCGCCTGGGCTATGTCCCACTGGCCGCCGTAGTTGGCTGCGATGTTGAGGGTCAGACCTGTGTTGCCATCGGTCAGCGCCTCCGCCTTGGCGATCTTGCCTCGCAGCCGCTCGCTGAAACGCGAGGTATCGCCGATGACCCGCAAGCGGATGCCATGGCTATGCAGCTTCTTGACCTCGCTGCCCAATACGGTGAGGAAGAGTTCCATCAGGGCACTGACCTCCCCTTCCGGGCGACGCCAGTTCTCGCTGGAGAACGCAAACAGGGTCAAGGCTTCCATCTTGGCCTGGGCGGCAAAGGTGACGGCAGCCCGCACGGCCTTGACGCCGGCCTTGTGCCCATAGACCCGCATCTTGCCACGGTTCTCGGCCCAGCGCCCGTTGCCATCCATGATGATGGCCACATGACGGGGCAGACACTGGTTGGCGCTATCGCCTAACGCTGCCAAACGCGACATTCATTTCTCCCACAAAGACAAAAGCGCCGTGCAGGGGCACTACACGGCGCTCGTAATATACCTGTCAGAGCCTTAGATTTCCATTAGCTCCTTTTCCTTCGCGGCCAGGGCTTCATCCACCAGCTTGACGAAGGAATCGGTGAGTTTCTGGATCTCTTCCTGGGCACGACGGTCGTCGTCTTCGGAGATCTCCTTGTCCTTGAGCAGCGCCTTCAGGTCTGCGTTGGCATCGCGGCGGATGTTGCGCACGGCGACGCGGGCACCTTCGGCCTCGGCACGGACGATCTTGGTCAGATCCTTGCGGCGCTCTTCGGTCAGCGGCGGCAGCGGCACCCGCAGGGTCTGGCCGTTGCTGGACGGGTTCAGGCCCAGATCCGAGGTCAGGATGGCTTTTTCCACCGCCTGGATCATGGAGCGATCGAAGATGGAGATGGACAGGGTGCGGGCATCTTCAGCCACCACGTTGGCCAACTGCTTGAGCGGAGTCGCTGCGCCATAGTACTCAACCTGGATGCCGTCGAGCAGGCTCGGGTGAGCGCGGCCAGTACGGATCTTGGACATCTGGGATTTGAGCGATTCTACGCTCTTGGACATGCGGTCCTTGGCGTCGTTTTTAATCTCGTTGATCACAGTGGTTTTCCTTTTGGCGAACGAACCCGCAACGGGTCCGTTTCTGACTTATTTACTGACGTAATGGATAAGAGTCCTGTCGGCTCATTTACCAATGTGGTGGATCAGGGTGCCTTCCGGCTCACCCATGATAACCCGACGCAGGGCACCCGGCTTGTTCATGTTGAACACCCGGATCGGCAGGTCGTGGTCACGCGCCAGGGTAAAGGCGGCAAGATCCATTACTTTGAGTTCTTTATCAAGCACTTCGTCATAGCTCAGCTCATGATACAGCACGGCGTCCGGATTCTTAACCGGATCATCGCTGTAAACACCGTCGACCTTGGTGGCCTTGAGCACGACGTCAGCCTCGATCTCGATCCCGCGCAGGCAGGCCGCAGAATCGGTCGTGAAGAAGGGGTTGCCGGTACCGGCGGAGAAGATGACGACCTTGCCGGCGCGCAGCTGGCTGATCGCCTCGGCCCAGACATAGGAGTCACAGATTCCCTGCAGGGAGATGGCAGACATCAGACGGGCATTCACATAAGCACGATGCAGGGCATCACGCATGGCTAGGCCGTTCATCACGGTCGCCAGCATACCCATGTGGTCACCCACCACGCGGTTCATGCCCGCCTTGGCAAGACCGGCACCCCGGAACAGGTTGCCGCCGCCGATGACCAGACCGACCTGAACACCCAGCTCAACCAGTTCCTTGATCTCTTGGGCCATGCGATCCAGTACTGCCGGATCGATGCCGAAGCCTTCTGCGCCTTGCAGGGCCTCACCACTCAACTTAAGAAGAACGCGTCTGTATGCAGGTTTGGGATTGGTACTCATGTCACTGATTCCTGGTCATATAAAGACCGCGACATAAGTCGCGGTCTGGAGTTAGCGAAAACCGGTTCGGTTATGCCTTCTGAGCAGCCGCGATCTGGGCAGCAACTTCGGCAGCGAAGTCAGTTTCCTGCTTCTCGATGCCTTCGCCTACTTCGAAGCGAGTGAAGGAGACAACGTCAGCACCTTCTTTCTTCAGCAGCTCGGCAACGGTCATGGACGGATCCTTGACGAAGGGTTGACCAGTCAGGGAGACCTCACCGGTGAACTTCTTCATGCGGCCTTCAACCATCTTCTCGGCGATCTCTTTCGGCTTGCCGGAGTTGATGGCGATGTCGATCTGGATTTCGCGCTCTTTGGCAACGACTTCGGCAGACACATCTTCGGGCTTGACGAACTGCGGGCTGTTGGCAGCAACGTGCATGGCCAGATCTTTGGCCAGCTCGTCGGAACCACCGGTCAGCTTGGTGATAACACCGATGCGGGAACCGTGCACGTAGGTACCCAGGTTGTCACCTTCCACCAGCATCACGCGACGCAGGTTCATGTTCTCACCGATCTTGGCGATCAGGTTGGTGATGGTCAGCTCGACGGTCTCGCCGTTGCCGAAGTCGGCCGCTTTCAGGGCGTCAACGTCAGCAATTTTCTGGGTGGCAGCGATCTCGACGATCTTCTGACCCATGGCCAGGAAGCCGGCATCCTTGGAGACGAAGTCGGTCTCGCAGTTCAGCTCGATCATCACGGCAACCTTGCCTTCGGTACGGGCAAAGATCACGCCTTCGGCGGCGATACGGCCCGCTTTCTTGGCGGCTTTGGCCTGACCAGATTTGCGCATGTTTTCGATAGCCAGTTCGATATCACCGTTGGCTTCTTCCAGCGCTTTTTTGCAATCCATCATGCCAGCGGCGGTGCGCTCGCGCAGTTCTTTCACCAGGGCGGCGGAAATATTTGCCATGTCCAGTATCCTCGGTCTCGAGTTATCAAGAAACAGGGGCCACAAGGGCCCCTGCTAACCAATTACATCAGCTTGGTTAATAAGGGCTTTAACAGACCTTATCAATTACTCAGCTTCAACGAAGCCATCTTGTTCGGCTTGAACAACGATGTCTTGAGCGCGCGCTTCCAGTACGGTATCAGCAGCAGCGTTCAGGTACAGTTGAACGGCACGGATCGCATCGTCGTTACCCGGGATGACGTAATCAACGCCGTCCGGATTGGAGTTGGTATCAACGATGGAGACAACCGGGATACCCAGGTTGTTGGCTTCTTTGATAGCGATGTGCTCGTGGTCGGCATCGATCACGAACAGAACGTCAGGCAGGCCGCCCATGTTCTTGATACCACCCAGGCTCTTCTCCAGCTTTTCCATTTCGCGAGTACGCATCAGCGCCTCTTTCTTGGTCAGCTTTTCGAAGGTACCGTCCTGGCTCTGGGTTTCCAGATCTTTCAGACGCTTGATGGACTGACGAACGGTTTTCCAGTTGGTCAGCATGCCGCCCAGCCAGCGATGGTTCACATAGAACTGATCGCAACGAGCAGCAGCTTCTTTGACGGCTTCAGACGCGGCACGCTTGGTACCAACGAACAGTACCTTGCCTTTCTTGGCGGCAACGGAGCTCACGAAGTTCATGGCTTCATCAAACATAGGAACGGTTTTTTCCAGGTTGATGATGTGAACCTTGCTGCGGGCACCGAAGATGTAGGATTTCATTTTCGGGTTCCAGTAACGAGTCTGGTGACCGAAGTGAACGCCGGCTTGCAGCATGTCGCGCATAGAAACTTTAGCCATTTTATACCTCTGTATTGGGGTTAGGCCTCCACACATCCCATGTAACCGACCCCAGAGGGGCACCCCGGTACAGGTGTCGATGTGTGTGTGTTATTGATTAAGGGTGATGAAACCGGATCAGTAGTTCCGGTTCCGGCGCGCTTTATATCACAAGTTTGCCGCTGGCGCCACCGGCAGCCGTGCTAAAAACGGGTGCCCGAGCTTCACTCTGTGCCAGAGATTTGACCCTGTGATGACAATCACACTGGAAGTCGGCGGGGGTTGCGGATAAAATTTTGCCCTGATTGCAAACGCATCTATTTTTCATTACCTGCTTGTTGTCGGCCATGCCGGCGAGGAACCAGGCCGCAAGAGAGATCCCATGTCCATTAAAATCAAGACGCCGGAAGAGATTGAAAAGATGCGCGTTGCCGGCCAGCTGGCCGCCGATGTGCTGGTGATGATAGCCCCCCACGTCAAGGCTGGCGTCACCACTGACGAGCTCAACACTCTGTGCCATGACTTCATCGTCGATGTCCAGCAGGCCATACCCGCGCCCCTGAACTACCACGGTTTCCCCAAGTCCATCTGCACCTCGGTCAACGACGTCATCTGTCACGGCATCCCCAACCACAAGAAGTTGCGGGAAGGGGACATCATCAACCTGGACATCACCGTCATCAAGGATGGTTTCCACGGCGACACCTCCGCCATGTTCATCGTCGGCCAGACCACGCCCCTGCGCCGTCAGCTGTGCAAGGTGGCCCAGGAGAGCCTGTACGCCGCCATCAAGCGGGTGCGCCCCGGCATGTGCATCACCGAGATCGGCGCCGTGATCCAGCCCATCGTCGAGCAGGCGGGCTTCTCCGTGGTGCGCGACTACTGCGGCCACGGCATCGGCGCCGAATTCCACGAAGAGCCGCAGATCCTGCACTATCGCAACAGTGGCAAGCTGGAGCTCAAGCCGGGCATGTGCTTCACCATAGAGCCCATGGTCAACAGCAAGAAATACCACTGCCGCACCAACCCGAAAGATGGCTGGACTGTCACCACCAAGGATGGCGGCGACTCCGCCCAGTGGGAACACACCCTGCTGGTGACCGAGGATGGTTGCGAGGTGCTGACCCTGCGCCCCGACGACACTATCGACCGCCATATCAAACACGGTTAACATCAAACCCCGGCCCCGCGCCGGGGTTTGTGTTTTCAAGATGACGAGATGCCATGGACGCCAGCCTGCTTTCCCCCCACCTGCTCCCCGATGACGACCTCGGCCGGGACAACTGCAAAGAGTACCTGACCCGTTTCCTCGGCTGGTTGCACGAGCGCTTCGATGCCGGTGACAACATCATAGAGCTGGTCGCCACCCGCTCCCTCTACATGGATCAGCTGCTGACCCGGCTGTGGCACAAGTTCGGCTTCGATCAGGAGAACCACCTCACCCTGATCGCGGTCGGCGGTTATGGCCGGGGCGAACTGCACCCCCACTCCGACATCGACCTGCTGATCCTCTACCAGGGGGATGAGCTGGATGAGGCCCTGGGTCAGCGCATCGGCGAGTTCATCACCCTGCTCTGGGATCTCAAGCTGGAGGTGGGCCAGTCGGTGCGCAACCTGGCCGAGTGCATCGAGCAGGGGCTGGCCGACATCACGGTCGCCACCAACCTCATAGAGGCGCGCTACATTACCGGCAATCTGACCGGCTTCGAGGCACTGCAGCGGGCGACCCGCCCAGAGGTGTTCTGGTCGAGCGAGGATTTTTTCCGCGCCAAGCGCGCCGAACAGGCCCAGCGCCACCAGCAGTTCCTCGGCACGGCCTACAAGCTCGAGCCCGACCTCAAGAGCAACCCAGGGGGGCTGCGGGATATCCAGACCCTGGCCTGGGTCGCCCGCCGCCACTTCGGCGCCACCACCCTGTTCGAGATGACCAGCCACGGCTTCCTCAACCGGGCCGAGTACCGGGAGCTGCTCGACTGCCAGAATTTCCTCTGGAAGGTGCGCTTCGCCCTGCACATGGCCATCAACCGGGGCGACAACCGGCTGCTGTTCGACAGGCAGCGCACCGTGGCCGAGATGCTCGGCTTCGAGGGAGAAGGCAACCGGCCGGTGGAGCAGATGATGAAGCGCTTCTACCAGACTGTGCGCCGGGTCTCCGAGCTCAACGAGATGCTGCTGCAGCTGTTTGACGAGGCCATTCTCGGCAACACCGCCATGGACGTGCGCCGCATCAGCGACGAGTTCCAGCTGCGCGGCCGCCTCATCGATGCGGTGGATGCCGAGCTGTTTGGCCGCGATCCCGCCGCCATCCTGCGGCTCTTCTACCAGATAGCCCAGCACCCCGAGATAGCTGGCATCCACTCCGCCACCCTGCGCCAGCTGCGGGAGGCGCGGCGCAAGCTCGACTGCTGGCTGCAGGAGATCCCCGAGTGCCGGCGCCTGTTCATGGCGCTGTTGCGCCACCCCGGCGGCATAGGCCAGCCCCTCACCCTGATGCACAAATACGGGATCCTGGCGGCCTACCTGCCCCAGTGGAACCTCATCGTCGGCCAGATGCAGTTCGACATGTTCCACGCCTACACGGTGGACGAGCACACCCATCGGCTGCTCAAGAACATCCACCAGTTTCCCAATCCGGCCAGCCGCCAGACCCACCCGCTCTGCCACGAGATCTTCAATCGGCTGCGCAAGCCGGAGCTGCTCTGCATCGCCGCCCTGTTCCACGACATCGCCAAGGGGCGGCGCGGGGATCACTCCGAGCTTGGCGCCGTCGATGCCCTGGAGTTCTGCCAGCTGCACGGCCTGGATCGCTACGAGAGTCGCCTGGTGGCCTGGCTGGTGCGCCACCACCTGCTGATGTCGGTCACCGCCCAGCGCCGGGACATCCACGATCCCGAAGTGGTCACCGACTTCGCCCAGAAGGTGCGCGATGAACAGCATCTGGATCTGCTCTACTGCCTGACGGTGGCCGATATCTGCGCCACCAACGACACCCTGTGGAACGACTGGAAGGGCACTTTGCTGCGGGAGCTCTACTTCTCCACCCAGAAGGCGCTGCGCCAGGGGCTGGAGAACCCTCCCGACATTCGGCTGCGCATCCGTGAAAACCAGCGCCAGGCGCGCCAGCTGCTCGGCCAGCGCCACCTGGACGATGCCTCCATCACGGCCCTGTGGAGCGACTTCAAGGCCGACTACTTCCTGCGCCACAGCCCGGAGCAGATCGCCTGGCACAGCCGCCATATCCTGGAGCAGGAGGGGGCCGGCGAGACGCCCCTGGTCACCATAGGCAAGCACCCGACCCGGGGGGGCAGCGAGGTGTTCATCTACTGCCGCGACACCCCGAACCTGTTCGCCACCGTGGCTTCGGCCCTGGATCAGAAGAACCTCAACATCCACGACGCCCAGATCATGAGTTCCCGCAGCGGCTATGTGCTCGACACCTTCATCGTGCTCGAGCCCAATGGCGAGCCCATCAGCCCGAACCGCACCGCCACCATCAAGAAGGCGCTGGAAAAAGCCCTGCAGGAGCCGGGCAGGCTGGTGCTGCGCAACAAACCCCTGTCACGGCGCCATCGCCAGTTCATGGTACCGACCCGGGTGGTGTTCCTGCCCCACAAGGGCGAGAACCGCCACACCCTGCTGGAGCTGACCGCCCTGGATACCCCCGGCCTGCTGGCCCGTATCGGCGCAGTGTTCCAGCAGTGCGGCCTCTCCCTGCATGCCGCCAAGATCACCACCATAGGGGAGCGGGTCGAGGATTTCTTCAGCCTGACCAATCGCGACGGTGAGCCCCTGACCCAGCAAGAGCAGCGGGCCCTGGAAGAGAAGCTGGTGCATCAGCTCAACCCCCAGGAGCAGGAAGCCTGAGCCAAGTGAACCTATTGGGCCACGCCCGCCGCGGTTCTGGGGAAGAAATCCCCCCTCCCCCTTAAAACCGGCGGGAAAAGTGTGATACAACAAACAGAATTTTTTCAAAGGAACCCCACCATGACCGAGTTGCAACAGATCATTGAGTCGGCCTTCGAGCGCCGCGACACCATCACCCCTGGCACGGTAGACGGCGCCACCAAGGCCGCCATACTGCAAGCCATCGAGCTGCTGGACAGCGGCAAGGCCCGGGTCGCCGAGAAGATCGCCGGCGAGTGGGTCGTCCACCAGTGGCTGAAAAAAGCGGTGCTGCTCTATTTTCGCATCAATGACAACGGCATCATCAAGGGTGACGACGCCCAGTACTTCGACAAGGTTCCCCTCAAGTTCTCCGACTACAGCGCCGAGCAGTTCAAGGAAGCGGGTGTGCGCGTGGTGCCGCCGGCTACCGCTCGCAAGGGCTCCTTCATCGCCCCCAATACCGTGCTGATGCCCTCCTACGTCAACATCGGCGCCTTCGTCGATGAGGGCACCATGGTCGACACCTGGGCCACCGTCGGCTCCTGCGCCCAGATAGGCAAGAACGTCCACCTCTCCGGCGGCGTCGGCATCGGCGGCGTGCTGGAACCCCTGCAGGCCAACCCGACCATCATCGAGGACAACTGCTTCATCGGTGCCCGCTCCGAAGTGGTGGAAGGCGTCATCGTGGAAGAGGGCTCCGTCATCTCCATGGGCGTCTTCATCGGCCAGTCCACCCGCATCTATGACCGCGAGACCGGCGAGATCCACTATGGCCGCGTCCCGGCCGGCTCAGTGGTGGTCTCCGGCTCCCTGCCGTCCAAGTGCGGCAAGTACAGCCTGTACGCCGCCGTCATCGTCAAGAAGGTGGATGCCAAGACCCGTGCCAAGGTCGGCATCAACGCCCTGCTGCGCTCCATCGACGAGTAACAGGCTTCATGGCTATACAAAGGGCACCCCAGGGTGCCCTTTTTCGTTTCCAGCGCCTTCCGAGAACGGGCCTGAACGGCACCACCGATTTTGGTGCCCCAGTCACAGGCCGATCGCACTTTCTCGGCTATCATGGCTGGGCAAGACGCTTTCAAGCC
Organism: Aeromonas bivalvium; assembly: GCF_000819765.1. Lineage (GTDB taxonomy): Bacteria > Pseudomonadota > Gammaproteobacteria > Enterobacterales > Aeromonadaceae > Aeromonas > Aeromonas bivalvium. Next base: position 289,675 of record NZ_CDBT01000008.1, on the reverse strand, counting down.
AAGGAACAGTCGAATGTACGAGAATCTGAAGAGTTTGGGGATCCAGGATCCCACTGCGGTGGACAGTTATACCCTGCGCCAGGAAGCCAACCACGACATCCTCAAGATCTACTTCAAGAAACAGAAAGGCGAGTTCTTCGCCAAGAGTGTCAAATTCAAGTACCCGCGCCAGCGCAAGACCATACTGGTGGATTCGGGCACCCACCAGTACAAGGATGTCACCGAGATCAACGCCAATCTCAAGTACGTGGTGGATGAGCTCGACAGCCTGACCCAGGGGGTCCATGTCCAGGCGGATCAGGATCTCAAGAAGAAGATTTTGCGTGACCTGCGCCATCTGGAAAAAGTGGTGGCCAACAAGATAAGCGAGATAGAAAAGGATCTGGAAAAGCTCTGAGCCCGGCTCACGGCAACAAAACGGGTGCCTCAGGGCACCCTTTTTGTTGCATCTTGGCCCCGGGGCCGCAGATGCCCAACATGAAAAGAGGGAGGCCAGCGCCTCCCCCTTTTCGTCTTCTGTCTGTCAAGCAAGCGGATTAGTTGCTCTTCATCCAGATATCCATGTCGGTCTTCAGGTTGTCGGACTTGGTACCGAAGATGGCTTGCACGCCGGAGCCTGCCACCACCACACCGGCGGCGCCCAGCTTCTTCAGACCCGCCTGGTCAACCTTGGCCACATCCTTCACCCCAACCCGCAGACGGGTGATACAGGCATCCAGAGAGGCGATGTTCTCTTTGCCACCGAAGGCGCTGACCAGGGCAGCAGACATCTCGTCCTTGCTCTGACCCACGGTCTCCTCGGCACTCTCATCTTCGCGACCCGGGGTTTTCAGGTTCATGGCACGGATGACCACGGTGAAGACCACGTAGTAGATGACGGCGTAGACCAGACCCAGACCCACCAGCAACAGCATGTTGTCGGCACGGGGTGATTGCACCACGAAATCGATGAAGCCGTTGGAGAAGGTGTGACCGTGTACGACACCCAGGGAGTTGGTCAGCACATAGGCCAGACCGGCCAGCAGGGCGTGAATCGCATACAGCACAGGTGCGACGAACAGGAAGGAGAACTCGATAGGCTCTGTGATACCGGTCAGGAAGGAGGTCAGGGCAGCAGAGGCCATGATACCAACAATCTTGGCACGGTTTTCCGGCTTGGCAGCGTGAGCGATGGCAAACGCAGCGGCAGGCAGACCGAACATCTTGAACAGGTAACCACCGGCCAGTTGACCGAAGCCGTTACCGGCAGCACGGGAAGCGTCATCAGCAGTCAGGAAGCAGGTCATGATGCCGTGTACGGTTTCGCCAGCGGCGTTGACACAGGTACCCGCCTGATAGAAGAAGGGGACGTTCCAGATGTGGTGCAGACCGAACGGGATCAGGGAGCGCTCAACCACGCCGTAGATACCGAAGGCCAGTACCGGGTTCTGGTTGGCAGCCCAGTCGGAGAAGGCACCGATGGCACCACCGATCGGCGGCCAGATGAAGGAGAGCACAACACCCAGGCCGATGGAGACGAAGCCGGTGATGATGGGCACGGCACGCTTGCCGGCGAAGAAGCCGAGGTACTCGGGCAGCTGGATCTTGTAGAAACGGTTGAACGCCCAGGCGGCGACACCACCGGCGAGGATACCCCCCAGCACACCGGTGTCTATGCTCTCGACGCCCATCACAGGTGCCATGACCTTCAGGGTTGCGACCATGATGCCGTAGCCGACGATGGCAGACAGACCGGATACACCGTCGTTATTGGTAAAGCCAAGGGCCACGCCCACGGCGAACAGCAGGGCCATCTGACCAAACACTGAACCACCGGCCTGCTCCATCAGTTGGGAGACGATTTCCGGCAGCCAGCTGAAGTGGGCTGCGCCCACCCCCAGCAGAATACCTGCAACGGGCAAGACCGATACAGGCAGCATCAGCGCCTTACCGACCTTTTGCAGATTAGAGAAAGCATTTTTTAACATGTGTGTACTCCTGAATGATTGTTCCCTAACGGACCCATTCGAAGTTAAGCCTATCATCCGCATGAATGCTAACCAGAACTGGGGGATCGGGTGTTTTTTATTTTGACCAAGGAAATATACCCCATGAAATAGGGAAATTCTTCAGTCAGAAATTAGCAGATAAGAAATTTGGAGAGGAGATCACAAGATGATTGACACAAGACAAAAGCAGAATTTTAGAATTAATTTCCGGCAGGATAACTATATTTCAATTCAATGAAAACTACCGTTTCTTATTGTATTTTCTCCTTACCAAAATAATACAAAAAGAAACTCAATGTAACCACGTGTAACCGATATCCCATTTAGTGTAGAACCAATATAGCCATTAAAAAGGCCCCCGACAATGGAGGCCTGATAAATATAACCACGTCAGCGGATGATGTTATTTCTGCTGGGAGCGCTTCACCGCATCGATAAACACGGACTTCGCCTTGGTGGAACCGGCCCGTTCGGCTTCACTGACCAACTGCATGGCCTTGTCGATATCGCCAGCCTTCACCGCTTTTTCGATCTGGCTGTTGTAGAAGGTTTCCGTCTCGCTCAGCATGGCGGGCGCCGGCTTGCTCGGCGCCGTGGCCACCAGAGCCGTCCCCGCCACCGCGGTCGTCGCCGCCGCAGTGCTGGCCTGCTGGCCCTGGCTCAGGGCCACTTTATCGGCATATTCGGGCTTGAAGACGGCTTCTATGCCCTGCGCCTTGGCCATGTCGGTGACCACTATCTGCACCAGGCCCCAGGGAGAGTGCGGGATCACCGGATCTGCCACGGCCGGCTCGACCGTGTTGTTGGCCCGGGCGAAGGCCTTGGCGGGATGCAGTATGGTGGTGGAGCCGCTCAGCTGATCGGCTGGCGCATAGACCACCATATAGGTTTCGCTGGCCGGGTTGCCCGGCATGCTGCGATCGACAAAGACCTTGCCTTCGATACGATCGCCATCCATCAGGTGTGCCGGCTGGTAAGCAAATACGGACTCCCCTAACACACGGGTCACCTTGAAGTTGCCATCCAGCATGATGACCTTGGGCTGCAAGACTGACTTGCCGACCTGAGAGGCCAGGCGGATGTAGAGGTTCCCCGTGTCCTTGGGCAGACGATAGGCGGCAAAATAGCTCATGCCTTCATCGAAGCGGTAGCTGGGCTGTTTGCCATCCAGGCTCAGCAGCGTCTCCCCTTCGGGCAGATTGGCGTATTGGAATTCGCTGAAACCGGCACAGCAACTGTTGGCCTGGGCAAGGGCTTGCCTGGCCTGATCGGCGTTATCCAGCACGGCGCCATGCTCCTGCAAGGAGACCCCCATGTTACCCGCACAACCGGTCAACCAGGCGGTCACTACGGCTGCAATCGACATCTTTACCAGCGTCATTCTTATTGTCCCCATAATCCAATGGCCGTTACCCGGCGAAACGAAACTGCCCCCAAGTGGGGGCAGTCACTAACTTAACTGAAAGCCGGGCTTACCACCAAGCTTCCGCTTGGATACCGAAGTTCCAGGTGTTGTCGTCGTTGTTGCTGCCATTGAAGGTCTGGCCGTTGTCGCCACCGGACTTCAGGTAGGACGCAAACACACGGATTTCCGGACGGGCCCAGAAGCTGGAACCGGCGGACCAGGCCTGTGCGATGGTGTACTTCTGACCAGTGCGGTCCTGGCTGTCCTGATCACGGACATCCTGGGTGTCACGATAGTAGCCCAGCTCCAGGATGGTCTTCTGGATGTCATCCCACTTGTACATGGGACGGATCACCGCGGAGAAGGTATCGGCATCGGAGCCAGTCACACCGTTGATGGTCACGTCATTGGACTGACCGTAAACCAGCTGGTGACCAAACTCGACCTTGTCACCGACCGGCAGCACGCCCCAGTTGATGATGCGGAAGCCGTCGCCGCTGGCGCCATCCTGGCTGGTCCAGTTACCGGCACCGTAGTAGATCGGCAGGGTGGCATAGCTGTCGCTCATGTACTGCAGCGTGGTCTTGTTGAAACCACCCAGCAGGTTCTGGGTCAGCTCGGCGGTCACCATGACGCCATCCTTGATGTCGTCGTTGACTTTTTCCTGATCGTCAGTCGGGTTGGCGATGGCGTAATCAACGCCCAGCTCCAGGGAAGCGTCGCTCCACAGCGGGATGCCGGCATAACGGGCATCCAGGATGTTGTTGTTCAGCTCACCAGCATCGCTGCGGGTCCAGGCCAGGGAGAATTTGCCTGGACCGGCCTGGATGTTCTCGATACCGGCACCGGCACCGGACACGTCCCAGTAGTAGAAGTCGGAGATGTGGATGTCGTGACGCTGGTAGTAACGCTTACCGGCCCACAGGGTCGCTTCCGGGGCAAAGCCCAGCACGCCCTTGGCCTGGACGTTGAACTGACGCAGGGCGAAAGTGGCATCGTCTTCACACTGCTTGGTGTCGAAGTTGCAGCTGGTGCCAGTGCCTTCCCAGTCGTTGGACTGGTTGCTGACCATGGCGACCATGGAGTCAACGTAGAAGGACTTGCCATCCTTGTTGTAGACCTCCTGGCCCAGTTGTACTTCGCCGTAGGTCTCGTTTTCGTTACCCAGACGACCTACCTTCTGCTTGTCGAAGGTCTGCATGTCACCATCTTCGGAGATGCCGACACCGGAACGGAAGTAGCCGTGGAAATCAACGGCGAAGGCGGCTTGAGAAGCCAGGGCTGCGGTTACTGCGGCAGCGATCGGGAGCCACTTTGCTTTCATTTTCATTTTCCTTATTTCCCGCTGTGGAGTGTGTGTCCTGAGGTTCAACTTCCTATCACCATAAAAACGTTTTGGTGATAACCGGGGTCGATTATAGGTAGGTGATATAGGGACAAACATGAGCCATTTCACAAAACAGGGACAAATAACACCCAACCTTTCCAAGGTAGCAGCAGCACCCTAAATAACGCTATATACAGCAACAACTAACCAATTAACATCCATTCAAGCCGAACAATACCAACATGAAAGCGGTACCAACAATTATTTCGCAACGAAAACAAAGCTTGATTATGGCAATGGGATGACAAAAACATGACTGAAATCGCTTTCAATGAGGAACTTTTAAATTTGCGACTTGTCGGCATAGCCCCACTTTATCCAGGCGGATATCAGGATGCTGACGCTTCAGAAAGACAGATGAGGAAAAAATAATATTTTCCGTCAGGAAGAGACCACAAAAAATAACGGGCCAAATAGTGGCCCGTTTATCTTGTATAAAAGCGTCAATGATGTTCCCCGGGTGCTGACGAGAGGCGCTCTTGCCACTCAGCCAGCCAGGCGAGCGCCACCACTTCCGGCTCGTCCACCTGGGTCGCATCAATTTCCAGTCGGGGCAGCAGGGCATGGGCCCCCAGCTCCTGAAGCAGGGTGTCTAGCTGGCGACCGGCGCCGCAGAAGTGCTCATAGCTGCTGTCACCCATGGCGATCAGCGCATAATTGAGCCCCTTCATATAGGGGGCTCTCTCCCTGAGATCGGCGGCAAAGGGTGCCAGGTTGGGGGGAATATCCCCCTGGCCCGTGGTCGCCGACACCAGCAGCAGGAAACGACTGATGTCTATGTCTTCGAGGCGCGCCTCCTCGTGGAGACGGCACTCATGGCCCTGCCCCTCCAACGACGCCATCAGCGTCTGTGCCACCAGAAAGGCGGCGCCATAGACGCTGCCCACTACTATATCTATCTGTGCCATCTTGCCTCCTCAGTCGGGGAATGACCCCAGCATGCCACAGTGGGGGAACAGGGCAAGGCACCAGGTGGCAGAAGCGGCGTGCCGGTCAGTAATCACTCTCGCTGGCGGGCCATCCCAACCTGGCGAACAGGCTCAGCAGCTCGGCGCCGAGGGGGGCCTGGATCCGCATCGGCACCTTGAGCACAGGGTGCTCGAAGCTCAGGGTGCGCGCCACCAGCAGCAGGCGCTGGCAGTCAAAATGCTCTCGAAAGAAGCGATTGTGGCGGCCATCGCCATGGGTGGTGTCCCCGACGATGGGGTGGAACAGGTGGTCGAGATGGCGGCGCAGCTGATGCTTGCGGCCGGTGTGGGGCGCCAGGCGCACCAGGCTGTAGCGACTGGTGGCGTGCTTCTTGGACACCGCATGGGGCAGCTCCACCTGATGCAGCCGGCTGAAACTGGTCACCGCCTCCTGGGCGGGCTTGTCCGGATCGGCGAAGGCATCGGCTATCTTGTCCAGCTGCTCCTTGAGGGGATAATCGATGAGCCCGCGGGCCGGGGCCCAGCCCCGCACCAGCGCCAGATACTCCTTGTGCACCCGCCGCCCGGCAAATGCCTCGGTCAGGCTGCGGGCCACCTCGGGGCTCAGGGCAAAGAGCAGCACGCCCGAGGTCGGCCGATCGAGCCGATGCACTGGATAGACGTGACGACCCCCGATGAGATCCCGGGTCATCTGCATGGCGAAACGGGTCTCGCCCTTGTCGAGCCAGCTGCGGTGCACCAGCAGGCCGGAGGGCTTGTTGACCGCCACCAGCCAGTCATCCTGATAGAGCAGGGTCGGCGCCAGCGCATCTTCCCCGGGCTCGGAGCCAGGGGGCAGGGGCTCACTCATTTTTCCACCACCTTGCCGGAGAGCAGCAGATCGAAGCGGGCGATAAGCCGCAGCAGGTCGGCCACTTCCGCCAGGTTCTCCTTGTAGCTCTCGCTCGCCATGGGATAGAGGGAGACATTGGCGGGCAGGGGAGCCTGCAACATGACCAGCTGCTCCATGCGCGGGATCAGCACGAACTGCAGCCACTGATCGAAGCTCAGGGTATCGACGCAAAACGGCAGCGTGCTGGCCAGCGCCTCTTCCCCCGGGTGGTCGCTCTGCCAGCGATCCAGACGTTGCAACTCGGCGCTCAGCTCGCCCAGCAGGCCAGCCACCAACAGATACTTGTTCATCATCTACTCCTCAAGGCCGGGAGCCTCGCTCAATCGGGCCGGTCGCATCGGCCGCCAGATACCATCAGGGATAGCCCGGCCGGTCGCATCCGCTGCCGGATGCCATCAACAACTGTCGGGCAGGGGCAGATCCGTCGGCTGGGATACACAAAGGGGCGCCACTATACACAATCTCGCCACGGTTAGGCAGGGGCCACGCCGCTGGCTATCTGGTGCCGGCTCCTTATAATCGGGGGCCATGACCCATCAGCCTCTTCATACCATGACCGCCATCAACACCCTGACCGAATTCCTGACCCAGGCCGATACCCAGTTCCAACTGTTCGATCTGGGCCGCCAGGTGCGCCCCCTCGACAGCGCCGAGTTCGTGCGCGTCGAACAGCAAGCCATCCCCTACCCCTGGCCCCTGCAGCAACACGCCTGGCTCGCGGTGCACTTCTTCCAGCGTGCCGAGGAGAAACACTACCTCTGGTTCCTCAAGTTTGCCCTCGATGAGCGGGGTCTGCTCGTCAGCGCCGGTCCCAAGCACTTCATGGATCTGGTGGTCGAGACCCTGGGCTACAAGCTGACCGGCGAGCTGGACGATGCCACCGCCAAGCGGTTGGCAGACAACCCCTACACCTTCCGCCCGGCCGAGGCCAAGATGGCCAGCCTGCACGCCAAGCTGGGATGCCAGCTCGAACAGGCGCCCTCCGGCTACTATCAGGCTCTGTGCCACTATCTGGCCGCCCCCAGTGAAGAGGGCTGGCAGCAGCTGGGCCTGCAGGGCTTTGCCGATCTCGCCGAGCGCCTGCAACAGGAGAGCAACCTGGCCCTGGTGTGCAAGGCCATGGCGCGCCTGCCCGAGGCGCCATTGCACGCCCTGTGCCAGAGCCTGGAGAGCGCCCCCCTGCCCCCTGCCCTGCAAGGGGCACTGCTCGAGCGCATCGCCCGGGAGCAGGAGTCGGCTCATCCCAATCCCGAGACCCTGGCCTATCTGTGTCGCGCCTTCGCCGCCACCGCCAGCAACGGCCAGCGCATCAACAAGCTGTTGACCCTGCTGGAGACTCACCCCAGCCCCAGCCTGCTGCTCGCCATCGCCGGCCGGCTCTGGCCGGACCTGCAAGATCCCGCCCTGCTCGATCTCTTCCTCGAGCGACTGGCCGAACAGCCGACCCCCTTCTTCAATCAGGTCTTTGCCGAGCTGGTCACCCTGCCCCTGTTGCGGCCTCAGGTGCTCGCCACCCTGCGCAGCCCGACCCGAAGCGAGGCGGTCAGCCGCGCCATCGGCCGCCTGTTCAAGGCAGGCTGACCGCAAGGAGCCCATCATGGAAGAACTGCTCTGGATCCTGCTGCTGGTTGTGCTGGCATCCGCCTTCTGGCACCAGCGTCGTCAGGCCGAACTGGCCTGGCAATACCTGAGGCGCTACTGCCAGCAGCATCAGCTGCAACTGCTGTCGGTGGCCCGCAGCCATCGGCAGCTGGCCCATCGCCCCCTGCGCCTGCTCACCTGCTACCAGTTCGAATTCAGCAGCGATGGCGAGAGCCACTACCTTGGCACCCTCACCATGCAGGGGCTCAAGATAGCCGGGGTCGAGCTGCCCCCCCACCGGCTGCCGAGCGAGGGATAGCGCCAGTGATGAAAGGGGCGCCGGACGAAGCGAGGCAGGGGGCGGCTATAATCTAGGCATTTGCACCAAGGAGAAGAAAGATGGACCCCATGGTACACGACATGCCCGCCCTCTTTGCCCAGCTGGGGCTGCCCAACGATGCCGACAGCCTGCGCCGCTTCATCGACAGCCATACCCTGCGCGATGGCATGGCGCTGGCGGACGCCCCCTTCTGGAATGCGTCCCAGGCCAGCTTTCTGCGCGAATCCCTGCGCGATGATGCCGCCTGGAGCGAGACCATAGATCAGCTCGATGTGATGCTGCGCCAATGACCCCGGGCTCGCCGGGGCAGTGACAAGCGCCAGCCCATGACTTACCCTGCCTGCGTCAACCGCCCCGCACCAACCCGGCCCAGGGGCCGCCCCGGCCAAGACTCCAGAGGAGCCCTCATGTCGTCCAGCGAAATACATCAGATTGCCAGCGAGCTCAAGGCCCGCGGCATCAGTCCTACCACCGCCATGATCAAGGCGCGGCTGAGCCAGCCCATCCCCATGGCCGAGTTGCTCAAGGGCCTCAGCCAGTGGAAGCAGGCCCAGCTCAAGGCGCCCCAGGCTGAACCGGCACAGGAGACGCAGGTTCAGGCGCCTTGCGCGCAGTCGGACTCGGCCACCCCGGAGGCGGACGGCCCCAGCCTGCAGAGCCTGAGCGATCGGCTGGCGCGGCTCGAACAGAAGCTGGACCACCTCCTTGCCCTCATGACCCAGCCCCGCTAAATCAGGCCCAGCATCCACCATGTATATTCTCGAACTCACCTTCGAATGCTATCGCGACACTTCCCTCGGCGAGGCCGAGGACGCCATCGTCAACTACCTCGACATGCTGCGCTATCAGGGCCAGATCCTGGGCCGGGAGTTTCCCACCAGCATCCACGATGGTCATTTCATCAGCCGGGTGGTCTGCCCCGAGCAGGACAGCCTGCACCCGGACAACCAGAGCGAGCTGGTGACCCTGGCCGAGCAGAGGCTGCACCAGGCCGGTCTGCTGGCCCCCAAATTGCAACTGCAAGGGATGGATCTGCTCTCCGACAGCACGGATCCCTGCCCCCAGGGCGAAGCCCGCCCCGGCTGGCTGCTGCTCTATACCAGCTTCCTCCACAGCTGCTCGCCGGTGCGCTGCGGCGATCACTTCGCCCCCGTCCCCCTCTATCGGCTGCCCGCACTCGCCAACGGCGATCACAAGCAAGTCATCAAGTGGCAGGAGGATTGGGAGGCCTGCGATCAGCTGCAGATGAACGGCTCCATCGCCGAACACGCGGCCCTGCACGAAATAGGGGAGACGGACAGCCGCCTCGCCCGGCGCGGCCGGGATCTGTGCCAGCGGCTCGAGGCCCTGACCGGCATTCCCGTCTACTACTACCTCTATCGGGTCGGCGGCCTGAGCGGCGCCGAGGAGCGTGCGCGCCCCTGCCCGGGCTGCGGCGCTGACTGGGCACTCCAGGCCCCCCTGCACGAGATCTTCGACTTCAAGTGCGATCCTTGTCGACTCGTCTCCAACCTCTCCTGGGATTTCAAGGACTGAGGGGCGCCAGCAATAAGCAGATGGCAGAAGGGCCTGGCCATGGCGGCCAGGCCCTTCTCGTTTCAGGCGATGTCACATTACCCCTCGATGGGGCCGGGTCTCCAGCCGGGCGAGCAAAGCAGGCAGGGCGAAAGCCCCTTCTCCCCCAAAGTCACTTCACACGACCCCCTTCATTCAGAACACCTCTCAGTGAGGCAAGATTTCCAGCCGGGCAAGGAAAGCGGGCAGGGAGGGCGCCAGCGCGAGGCGGCGGCCCGAGTCGAGCCACTCCAGCCACACCTGGCCTGTCTCATTGTCCAGGGAGATGAGGGTCATCTCGTTGCGGGTGGTGGCGATAAACAGCGACGGGGTCCGCTTCAGCTTGCGCAGCATCAGCAGGTGGCCTATCAGGTTCTCCCGCAGCAAGTCGAGATCCTGCTCGTTCCAGGGCAGGATCAATTCGAGGCGCAACCCCTTGAACAGGCAAGGCAGCGGCCGGCTGAACCCCAGACCGAACCAGAGCCTGGCGCTCGGATGCAGGGTCAGCTCGAGGGCCGCCTCCATGGCGCTGAAATCGGCGGGCTCGGGGCGAACATGGGGCCGCCAGGCGACCTGTCCCCCGCTGGGCTCCCCCAGCTCGCAGGGGGAGCGCCAGTCCGCCTCCCACTGGCACAGAGGCAGCCCGCGCCGCGCCTCCCCCTCCCGCTGCCAGCGCAACAAAAAGTGCGTCAGGGCAGACAAGACTTGATCCGGCATCGAAATTCCTCACAATTAGCGACAACATTCGCCATTGCACCATCAATCCCATGAGCAAACAAGACAGATACCAGGATGCCGCAGCCCTGCAGGGCCTGAGCCTGGGCCAGCAGTCCGCCTATATCAGCCAGTACAGCCCGGCGCTGCTGCAACCCGTGCCCCGCAGCCTCAACCGTGACGACCTCGCCCTGCCGGATCCCCTGCCGTTCCAGGGCTCAGACATCTGGACCCTGTACGAGCTCTCCTGGCTCAATGACAAGGGCAAACCCATGGTGGCCCTGGGAGAGGTGAGCGTGCCCGCCAGCAGCGCGAACCTCATCGAATCCAAGTCGTTCAAGCTCTACCTCAACTCCTTCAACCAGACCCGTTGCGCCAGCATGGCGGCGGTGCGCGACCTGCTGACCCAGGATCTGAGCGCCTGCGCCGGCGCCCCGGTGGCGGTCACCCTCTTCCCCCTGGAACAGGCGCCGCACCGGATAGCCACTCTGCCCGGGGAGTGCATCGATGACCTCGATATCGAGGTGGACGAGTATGAATTTGATGCCGGCCTGCTGGCGGGCGCCGCCGGGGACGAGGAGGTGGAGGAGACGCTGCACAGCCACCTGCTCAAGTCCAACTGCCTGGTCACCCACCAGCCAGACTGGGGCTCTGTTGTGATCCGCTATCGCGGTCCGCGCCTGGATCGGGAGAAGCTGCTGCGCTATCTCATCTCGTTTCGCCAGCACAACGAGTTCCACGAGCAGTGCATCGAGCGGATCTTCACCGACCTCAAACACTTCTGCCGCCCGAGCCAGCTGACCGTCTACGCCCGCTATACCCGCCGTGGTGGCCTGGACATCAACCCGTTTCGCAGCGACTGGGAAGCACCCGCCGAGAACCTGCGCCTGATCCGGCAGTAAGCAGGGGGACGCTGACGGCAATGACACCGGTATCATATCTGTCAGTAAACTCTGGACTCACGGGGGGGGGCTTGGATAACATGCCCTCACCCCCGTGCGGCCCTCAATACCATGAATCAACTGTTTTTTCTGGCAATGATGATGTCCTCCCTGTCGGCTCCCAGCGTGGACCTGACCAAGGATCAATTGTCTATCGATCTCCAGCAGGCTCAGACCCTGGTGCAAAGCGATCCGGCCAGATGCGTACAGATCACCTCCGCCTTCCTGGTCCGCACGGCCAACAATCCCAAGCAGATCATCAATAGTCGCCAGGACTATGGCTACCGCGAACCCATGCTCACCTTCGGCACCATAGCCCAGGCCACCGGTGCCCACCTGCTCAAGGGGGAGTGCCTGATCCAGCTCGGTCAATACCAGCTGGCCCAGCAGGACCTGCAGCAGGCCCTGACCCTGGCCAGCAAGGAGCAGCAACCAGAGCTGCAGGCCCAGAGCCTCTATCTGATGCTGCGCAACCAGAACCTGCTGGGAGCCGGTCAGGACAATGCCCCCCTGCGCGCCCAGCTCTCCCGCCTGCTCGACGAGCGGACACTCCAGAACAGTCCACTGCAGGTCTACAGCCGACTGCTGCGCGCCACCGATCAGATCCAGGCCCATCAGTTCGAGGAGGCCAAGCAGCGGATCACCGAGGCGCGGCAGTGGGCAAACGCCACCGGCGACATCAGGGCCCTGGCCTGGATCGATGCCGTCAGCGGCGACCTCTATCATGCCCTCGGTCAGCCGCAACTGGCCCTTGGCGACTACATCTCGGCCCAGCAACAGGCCAGACCCCTGGCCGACCCCCTCTTCCTCGGCCTGCTCGCCAACCAGATAGTGAACCTCTATCAGGAGGAGCAGGAGCCCCATAAGGCGCTGCAATACGCCAACGAGGCCACCAACTACTTTCACGCCCTCGGCAACCCCATACTGCTCAGCCAGGCCCTGAGCGTGCTGGCGAGTCTCAACCGCAACCAGGGCGACATGAACATGGCCCTGGTCTACTTCTTCAATGCCCTGGATCTGCTGGACGAAGGGAGCCAGCGTACCCGGGTCGCCCAGCTCAAGTACGAGATAGGCAAGACCTATCTGCAAAGCGGCAACCTGCCCCTGGCCCGCAGCTATCTCAGCGCCGCCCGCCAGGCGCACAGGGCGGGAGATGACAAGGAGCCCCTGATCGATACCCTGCTGCTGCTCGGGGAGCTGCACCTCAAGCAGAAGGAGGCGGCCATCGCCATCCTGCAGCTGGAGGGGGCCCAGGAGCTGGCCAATCAGATAGACGACGTGCGCCGCCAGCTCGAGATCTACCGCCTGCTCTCCCTGGCCTATGAGCAGAAGGGCTACCTGCAACAGGCCCTGGAGAGTTACAAGCGCTTCCACCAGCTGAGCGAGCGGATCAACCAGCAGCAGGTGGATCTGGAGCAGGAGGCGATCCGCGACAACTACAGCCAGATCGAGCGGGAGCAGCAGATCAAGGCCCTGGAGCTGAGCCTGGATCACAGTCGCCACCAGCAGGAACGCTACCTCTGGTCGAGCGTCATCTCGGGCCTACTGCTCGCCTTCTTCATCTACCTCTTCTTCACCCTCTGGCTGCGGCTCAAGAGTGCCCGCCAGCAGGCGCGTTTTCTCGGCGAAGCCATGCTGATTGAACCCCGCAGCGGCCTGGCCAACTGGCAGCGCCTGATGAATCGCTGGCCCAGGGAGATGGCCAAGCGCCAGCAAAAATCGGAGCGCTGGTACCTCAATGAGCTGACCGAGGGGGAGTTCGACGACAAGCTGCACTACCTGCTGTTCCGGGTTCCCTTCCTGGCCAACAACCTGGAACGCCACGGCTATCAGCTGGCACGGGAGATAGAGAGCGCCTTTGGCGACTATGTGGCCGGGCTGACCCCCACCGATGGCCGCATCTATGACCTGCGCGAGGGGCATCTGCTCTATGTGGTGCCCCAGCGCCACGTCGCCCAGCTGCATCAGCTGGCCAGGCAGCTGCTGGAACAACTCGCCGCCTTCCCCTGCGATCAGCCCCTGGATCGCCGCATCAGCCTTGGCATCGTCAGCCACCCCTTCCTGCCCAAGGCCGCCAGCGCCCTCGATCACCTCGGTCTGTTCGACCTCTGCTACCTGGCCCTGGCGGGCGCGACCCAGCTCAGCGAGCGAGCCAATCAGAGCGCCTGGCTGGAACTGGCGGCGATCGACTGCCAACAGGCGGCGTTTTTTAACGGTGACGTGTGGCAATGCTGCCTGATGGCGATTGACAAGGGATTGGTAAAAGTAAACTCTTCTCACGACAAACAGTGGATCAACTGGCCTGGCCTGTCACGGACGAGAGGCGCAGATGATCGATGACAAGATAGCGGATCGCTGGGGATCTGAGTCGGCCTCGCCCACAGAGGACTATCCCACCTCCATGGACAATAACAACAAACAGGGCAGCCTGAACAATGAATGACATCACTGCCGTAGCAGGGCAACTGGCCAGACTCAGGGAGTCGCTCCAGCACAAGCAACTCGAGCTCGATGAAACTGTGCTCTGCAGCCAGGCCGAGCGCAGCCGCAGCATCCAGTTTATCGCCAAGCTGATGCAGGCCTGCCGCGGCCATGATCGCGAACTCGACAACAAGCTCGCCCGTCTCAAGCAGAAGCTGGAGGGACAACCCTCCCTGACCAGCCTGGACAACGACCTCGCCGCCATCGAGAAGCTGCTGCAACAGCACAGTACGGCCCTGGAAGAGTCTATTACCCTGACCGCCAGCGCCATCGAACTCGGTTCCCGGCAGCTCAAGTCCCTCAAGGGATTCCCGGAGGAGACCCGCAAGTCCCTCAAGGCCTTCCTGGCCGCCCCCAACGGCTATGGCCTCAGCGACCATCAGCGCCGGGTCGCCCAGCTGCTGGAGTTCTACCAGCAGGCCATCAAGATCCAGCTGCTGCCCAGCCAGCCTCTCCCCCCTTATGGCACCTCCGCCGACAAGGGGGCCAATGGCGTGACCCAGGAAACGGACGAGGCCGCCAGCCTCGACGTCAAGGTCTACAACCGCATCGCCGACGAGCTGCAGCGCCTCATCACCGAGCTCGATTTTGCCGGCGCCGTGGGGGAGAGCCTGGGAGAGATCCGCCGCCAGCTGCTGATGGGGATGGATCCCTCCCTGCTGGCAGAGTCCTGCCTGCAGGTGATCCAGCTCATCATCGAGGGCACCCGCGAGGAGCGCAAGAGCTCGCGCGCCTTCCTGACCGCCCTCAACGAGAGCCTCTCCTCGGTCCATTTCAACTTCACCGAATCCCTGGATGAAGGGCGGGCCTTGCAGCAGGCAAGCCAGACCAGCCGCCAGGCCCTGGACAACGAGGTCCAGGCCATCGATGACACCCTGACCCGCCACCACTCCTCGGAGGCGCTCAAGCAGGCCATCAGCGACCACATGGCCGCCATCGGCCTGCTGCTCAAGGAGCGCGAGGCCATGACGGCCCGCGAGCTGCACCTCATCACCCGCCTCTCCACCATGGAGGCCAAGCTGCGGCTGATGAAGGAGGAGACGGCGGAGTACAAGAAGCGCCTCACCATCCAGAAGCACAAGCTGTTCCTCGACAGCCTGACCCAGGTCCACAACCGGGCGGCCCTGGATGAGCGGCTCGAGCTGGAATACAAGCGCTGGCTGCGCTATCGCACCCCCCTGTGCCTGGCCATCATCGACATAGATCACTTCAAGGGGATCAATGACAACTACGGCCACATGGCGGGGGACAAGGCGCTCAAGGTGGTCGCCAAGGCGCTGCAAAAATCCCTGCGCGATACCGACTTCATCGCCCGCTTCGGCGGCGAGGAGTTCGTGGTGCTGCTGCCCAACGTCAATCCGGACAAGTTCGAAACCCCTCTCGAGAACCTGCGCAAGGCGATCAAGAGCATTCCGTTCCGTTTTCGCGATGCCAGGGTCGAGATCACCATCTCCATCGGTGCCACCCTGTTCAAGGAGGGGGATCAACCCTCCGACGCATTCGAGCGGGCGGACAAGGCGCTCTATGGCTCCAAGCACGCTGGCCGCGACAGGGTCAACACCGACCTGGGCTGATGCCCACCGTGAAGGGGGGGCCGGCTCGCCGGCCCCCTTCGCAGCCGCTCAAAAAAACGGCAGTCGCACCCGCCCCTATTCCCCTCCCCCATCCGTTGGCTCTACTATCAGGCGAGAGGGATGCCCAAAGGCATCCCCTCTATCCCCAGGGAAAGAGAGAACGATAACAACTGAGCGAGAAGGGGAAGATCATGATCACGCACATCAATCCCGTGGGCAGCATGGACCTGCTGTCCCAGCTCGAAGTCGACAGACTCAAGCAGACGGCCTCCAGCGATATCTATCAACTGTTTCGCAACTGCTCGCTGGCGGTACTGAATTCGGGCAGCCACACCGACAGCTCCAAGGAGATTCTGGAGCGTTTCAAATCATTCGACATTCATGTGATCCGGCGCGAGCGCGGGGTCAAGCTGGAACTGTTCAACGCACCTGAGCACGCCTTCGTCGATGGCGACATCATCCGCGGCATCCAGGAGCATCTCTTCTCGGTACTGCGCGACATCCTCTATGTTTCCAACCAGATAGAAGCCAACCGCCTGGTGGATCTGACCAGCCCGAGCCACATCTCCAACCTGGTCTTCTCCATCTTGCGCAACGCCAAGGCGATCCACCCGGGGGCGGATCCCAACCTGGTGGTGTGCTGGGGCGGTCACTCCATCAACGAGACGGAATACCAGTACACCCGCGCGGTGGGCAGCGAGCTGGGCCTGCGCGAGCTCAACATCTGCACCGGCTGCGGCCCGGGCGCCATGGAGGGGCCCATGAAGGGGGCCGCCGTGGGCCATGCCAAGCAGCGGGTGCGCGATGGCCGCTACATAGGCCTGACCGAGCCCTCCATCATAGCGGCCGAACCTCCCAACCCCATCGTCAACGAGCTGGTGATACTGCCGGACATAGAGAAGCGGCTCGAGGCGTTCGTGCGCCTGGGCCACGGCATCATCATCTTCCCGGGCGGGGTCGGCACCGCGGAGGAGCTGCTCTACCTGCTCGGCATCATGATGCACCCGGCCAACGAGCGCCAACCCATCCCCATCGTACTGACCGGGCCCAAGGAGAGCGCCGACTACTTCCGCGCCATCGACGACTTCATCAAGGCGACCCTGGGAGAGCCGGCCACCAGCCTCTATCGCATCATAGTGGGAGATGCCCCCGAGGTGGCCCGCACCATGAAGGAGGCCATGCCGCGCATTCGCGAGTACCGCAAGTCGGTGGGGGATGCCTACTCCTTCAACTGGTCCCTCAAGATAGAGCCCGACTTCCAGCTGCCCTTCGAGCCCAACCACGCCAACATGGCCAGCCTGGATCTGCACCGCAACCAGGCGCCGCAGCAGCTGGCGGCGCACCTGCGCCGCGCCTTCTCCGGCATAGTGGCGGGCAACGTCAAGGAGGCGGGGCTCCATGCCATCGAGCAGCACGGCCCCTTCAAGCTGCACGGCGACAAGGAGCTGATGGTGCTGATGGACAAGCTGCTGGAGAGCTTCGTCAAGCAGCAGCGCATGAAGCTGCCGGGCAGCCAGTATGTGCCCTGCTACGAGATAGTGCGCTAGGACAAGGAGCATCACCCCGTGACGGGAGGGGCGCAATGGCGCCCCTCCCTTGTTACAATGGCGCCATTCCCGCGCGCCAGCGCCACACCCCGCCGCTCCCCGAGCCGGCCCTTGGAGAAAGCGCACCGCCACCATGTCGCCCAAGTCTCATCTGCTGATCATCGATGCCCTCAACCTCATCCGCCGCCTCCATGCGGTACAGGCCCAGCAAGCGCTGAGCCCGGAGCAGGCACTGCTCGCCACCCGGGCCAACCTGGTCAACACCAGCCGCAAGCTGCTGGCGGGGGCGGCGCCAACCCATGTCATCGCCGTATTTGATAGTGAGCTCGATGGTGAGGTGCCAGGCTGGCGCAAGGGGCTCTATCCTGACTACAAGGCGGGGCGCAGCCCCATGCCCCCCGAACTCAAGGCCGGGCTGGCCAGCCTGCAGGATGCCTTCTGGGAGTGCGGCATCGATGCCCTGCTCTCCCAGACGGACGAGGCCGATGATCTGGTGGCCACCCTGGCCTGCGGCATCGCCCGCCACGGCCACAGGGCCACCATCATCTCCACCGACAAGGGGTTCTGCCAGCTGATAGGCCCCGGGATCCAGGTGCGCGACTACTTCAACAAGCGCTGGCTCGATGCCGCCTTCGTCCAGCAGCACTATGGGGTCGCCCCGGACCAGCTCGTCGATTTCTGGGCCCTGACCGGGGTGGCTGGCTCCAGCATCAAGGGGGTGGCGGGCATAGGCCCCAAGGGCGCGACCCAGCTGCTGCAGCAATACGGCAGCCTGGACGGCATGCTGGCAGTGGCCATCGAGGAAGCCAGCAAGCCCCTGCAAAAGGTGCTGGCCCAGGCCGAAAATGCCAGACTCGCCCAGACACTGGTGCGACTGAGGCTCGACATTCCCCTGGGCTTCAACCTGCAGGAGATCCGCTATACGCCTCGCTGATCCGCGTCGGCGCAATCATGACGGCGCTCACCTTCGCTGTTGAGGAAAACCGGTAGAATGTAAAGAAACATGGTGGGATTAGGGTAAAAATGATATAAAAACCGCCGAATCCTCCCCCCTCCTCTGTTCCCTAGAAGTGGATACGTTTCATGTCAAAAACCAAGATCACCGTCATCCCGGGCGACGGCATAGGCCCCAGCATCATCGAATCCGCCATCCAGATCCTGACCCATGCCGGCTGCGACTTCGAATATGAATACGCCGATGCGGGCCTGGTGGCCCTCGAGAAACATGGCGAGTTGCTGCCCCAGTCCACGCTCGATCTGATTGAAAAGAACAAGATCAGCCTGAAAGGGCCGCTCACCACCCCGGTCGGCGGCGGCTTCACCTCCATCAACGTCTCCCTGCGCAAGCGATTCCATCTCTACGCCAACGTTCGCCCCGTCATCTCCTTCAAGGGCACCAAGAGCCGCTACGACAACATCGACATCATCACGGTGCGGGAAAACACCGAAGGCATGTATTCGGGGGCAGGCCAGAAGCGCAGCGACGACAACAACAGCGCCGAGGCGATGAGCATCATCACTCGGGATGGGGCCGAGCGCATCGTCACCTTCGCCTACGAGCTGGCCCGCAAGGAGGGTCGCAAGAAGGTCACCGCGGTCCACAAGGCCAACATCCTCAAATCCACCTCGGGCCTGTTCCTGGAAGTGGCCCGGGAAGTCGCCGCCCGCTACCCGGACATCCAGAGCGAGGAGATGATAGTCGACGCCGCCTGCATGAACCTGGTGATGTACCCGGAGCGGTTCGATGTGATGGTCACCACCAACCTGTTTGGCGACATCCTCTCGGATCTGTGCGCCGGCCTGGTGGGGGGCTTAGGCATGGCCCCGGGCGCCAACATAGGCGAAGGGGCGGCCATCTTCGAGGCGGTCCACGGCTCAGCGCCTGACATCGCGGGCAAGAACATCGCCAACCCCACCTCCGTCATCCTCGCCGCCATCCAGATGCTGGAATACCTCGGCATGCAGGACAAGGCAGAGCGGATCCGCGAGGCGGTGCGCGCCACCATAGAAGCGGGCGAATGTGTAACCCGGGATCTGGGGGGCAGCGCCTCTACCGACCAGTTCACCCAGGCCATCATTGCCCGGCTGTAAATGATTTAATCCATTGATTTAAAAAGGGAGCTTCGGCTCCCTTTGTTTTATCAGACTCACCGCTTTCCCCTTGTCCCAATGGCAACTATGTTCAATAGACCAAGGATAAGGAGATCCGACATGCGAGCTATGCTGATGCTGCTATTGATAAGCAGCGGGGTAATGGCCATCGACAGACCCGTCGCGCAGCGAGCCTGGAAAGAGGCCCCCCCACAAACCCCCACTCAGACCTGGCAATCCAGTCTGGACACCAATGACCTGTTGAAAGCCCCCAAACCCCTCTCCTTTGGCGTCGAGATCACCACGGACAACCTAGGCAACCAGACCATCACCCACTACCAGAAGCTCAATCTGACGCCGGAAAAGAGCGTCAGCCTCGCCTTCGAGAATTACAAGCCCAAGATCAAGTTCAAGGCGGGCGGCATGAACACGGCGGTCAAGTTGCGGGGTGACGGGGTCAAGGTGCAGTTCAACCCGACCGACAAGACGATCCCGCTGCAAGTCGAGCTCAAGGTCACCGATGACGAGTCTTCCCTGCGCTTTGACTACAAGTTCTAGCTTGCTCCCCCTGCCCCAAAAAGCAGACCGGCTCGCGCCGGTCTGCTTGTTTCTGTCTTTTCAGGGTGTCGCCGTCAGATCTTCTCTTCGAGCTTGGAGACCCAGTACTTGTTGTAGACATGTACCGTGATCTCTTCCCTGTCGTGGTAGAGCTGCTTGGCCTGGATCACGAAGGCGTTGTCGATCTGCCTGAGCAGGTCACGCAGCACCTCTATGTTGTGCACCGCCTCGGCATAGCGCTTCTTCATCGGCAGCTTGAGGTTGAACATGGCCTCCTGACAGTCCCCTTCCCGGAACCAGTCCGCGATCATGTGGGTCACCCGCGCCGGCTTCTCCACCATGTCGCACACCAGCCAGTAGATGTTCTTCTTGCCGGGCCGCCAGACGAAACCGTCATCACGAACATGCTTGACCTGGCCCGTCTCCATCAGGGATGGGGCCATCATGCCGTTGTCCACCGCAGTCACCATCATGCCGCGACGCACCAGCTGATAGGTCCAGCCGCCGGGGCAGGCCCCCAGATCCACCGCCTTCATGCCGGAGGTGAGACGACGGCTCCACTCCTCCTTGGGCACGAACACATAGAAGGCCTCTTCCAGCTTCAGGCTGGAGCGGCTCGGCGCATCGGCCGGGCAGCGCAGGCGCGGTATGCCCATGTGGAATTCGGAGTTGTTGAAGGAGTAGGAGTAGCCCAGCAGCAGGTGATCGTTGGCCATGAAGAAGGCGTGGAACACGGGGCGGTTGCCTGTCTCCTTCTTGGTCAGGATCTCGTTGCTGCGCAGGGCCTGGCGCAAGGGGACGGTGAACTTGCGGCAGAAGGCCGACAGCTCTTTCGCCTCATTGGTGTCGGCGGTTTCCACCCGCAGATCGCCACAGATGGTGTAGTCACGTGCAGCTTCGATGATGGGGGAGATCCGATCCGCCACGTCCAGATCCTTCAGCTCGTGGGTCACCACCAGCATCTGACGGATGAAGATAAGCTCACGGAACGGCAGCTTTCGCGCCAGCAGATCGGCCTGCTCCTCGTCATACAACTCGTATATCACGTAACCGCTGTCGTCCTTGACCCGGGCGAAACCGTAGCATTGCATGTTACTGGCACGCTCGGTGATCTCTGCCGCCGCCTCTTTCTCAAAACCGGGGCGGCAATAAAGCAGCAGATTATTCATTTTTTCCTCCAAGACGACAGCCCACCCAGACAAGGGCGGTCCATCCCAACATAAAACAGAGGCCACCGGCCGGGGTCACAAGCCCCAGCCCCTTGCTGCCAAGCAGCACCATGGCATAAATACTGCCGGAGAATCCCAGGATCCCCAGCGTGAACGCAACGCCCGCCACCGTCACGGCACGGCGGCGCGGTGCACACCAGCCCAGCATCAGCAGGGCCAGGGCATGAAAGAACTGATAGTTGACCGCGCTCTGATAGGCCGCCAGCTTGGCCGGCGTGACACCGCTCGCCGCCAGGCCATGGGCACCATAGGCCCCCAGCATGGTCGCCGTCAGGCCAAACAGGCCCGCGAGCACCAACCAGACAGGATGAGTTCGCATCCAGACACTCCTTCTCGACAGGGAAAACGGATCAGATGGCCCCTGCCCCGATGAAGGCCCTGATGTGGGCCGCCGCCTGCGCCAGGTTGTCCGACTCGGTCAAACCGCTTGCCTTGCGCGGCTTGAAACCGTGATCGCCATCGGTCAGCCAGCGCACATCGACCCGGGCACAGAAGGGAAAATCGGCCAGCTCGAGGCGACTGCCGAAGCTGTCGCGCTCCCCTTGCAGCAGCAGGGTTGGCGTCGCGATCGTCTTGAGCACCTCGCCGCGCCAGGCATCGGGCTTGGCGGGAGGGTGGAAAGGATACCCGAGAACGAGCAATCCTGCAGCATTCACCTCATCGGCTATCTCGGCCGCCATCCGCCCCCCCATGGATTTGCCGGCCAGATAGAGCCTGGGATGGGCGAACTGCTGTACCATCTGGCGCCAATGGTCCAGCAAGACCGGCTGCCGGTCCGGCGGTCTGCGCCTGCCGTCCTGGGCCCGCTTGCTCATGTAGGGAAAGTTGAAGCGCACCACCTCTATCTCCGGCCCCGCCAGCAGTCGGGACAGCTCGGCCAGGAAGCTGTGCTCCATGCCGGCACCGGCGCCATGGGCCAGCAGGATACGCACCGGGGCGTCCGCCGCCCCCTCCCGGATCAGATCAGGCATCGGCCAGCCTCGCCCGGCGGCGGGCCTCTTCCTGTTCCACCAGCTCCAGCATCCAGTCGCGAAACGCCACTATCTTGCCCTGATCCGCCTGCTGTTCCTGACACACCAGGTAGAAGGCATTCTTGCTCACCAGCACCTGCTCGAACGGACAGATGAGACGGCCCGCCTCGATTTCAGGCTGAGCCAGCACGCTGTGGCCGAGCGCCACCCCCTGACCGTGGATCGCCGCCTGGATCACCATGGTGGAGTGGCTGAAGATGGGTCCCTGGTTGACGTTGGGCGCATCGATGTCGAGCTGGCGAAACCAGGCCTTCCAGTCGCGACGGGAGGTGTCGTGCAGCAGGGTGTGACGGGTCAGATCCTCCGGGGTGCGCAGCGGCTTGGGGCCGGTCAGCAGCAGGGGGGAGCAGACGGGGATCAGGTACTCGGTGTGCAGCTTGTCACAGCGCAGCCCCGGCCAGTTGCCGCGACCGTAATAGATGGCCACGTCCACGTCGTCGGTGAGCGCCCCCTCGTCCATGTCCACCGCCTTGATCCGCACGTCTATGTCGGGGTGGCGCTCGCTGAAACGCACCAGCCGCGGCACCAGCCACTGGATGGCGAAGCTGGGCTGCAGGGAGACGGTGAGGGCCCCCTTGGCGCTGCGGGCCAGCAGCTTGTCGGTGGCCTCCGAGATGGAGGCGAAGATGTCCTTGATGTCGAGGAAGTAGCCTTGCCCCTCCTCGGTCAGCAGCAGGGAGCGGTTCTTGCGCCGGAACAGCTTGATGCCAAGGTACTCTTCCAGTGCCTTGATCTGGTGGCTGATGGCAGCCTGAGTCACGAACAGCTCTTCGGCTGCCCGGGTAAAACTTAAGTGGCGCGCCGCCGCTTCGAAAGCCTTGAGCGCATTGAGCGGGGGTAAACGACGAGACATGACACCAGCCAACGATGAGTTTTTCTAATGGACGGCATTATAATTTGTCGGTTGCGGGCCGACCAGCGAATAAACATAATTCGCCCCGCAATCCGTTGTCATATGGCTCACTTTTTCTGCTCCGTGTGGTTCACATGTGCTTTTTGAGCCGGCTTCCGATTGTGGTGTTGTGTTTCTTCCTCTGCGGGAAGAGGGGTTTTGGCCGCAAGGCTTTGACCCAGTCTGTCATCTGAATGTGTTTGGCGCCTCCTATGGATGGCGCCTTTTTTTGTTGAAAAAATAATGGATTGGCACCCCATGAACCGCCGGGGTGCCGTCGTCACACCTTGAACTGACCGACCAGTTGCTGCTGTTGATCCGCCAGGGCGGCCAGGGCCCGGCTGTTTTCGGCCGCACTCGCCGCCTGCTCGCGAATACGGTGGCTCACGTCGCGAATGTTGCTGACGTTACGGTTGATCTCGTCGGCCACCCCGCTCTGTTCCCCCGCCGCCCTGGCTATCTGCTCGTTCATCTGGTGTATGGTGCCCACCGCATAGATGATCTGCTCGAGCACCCGCACCGAGGAGTCCACCTTGCCCAGGGTGAGATCCGCCTGACTGTGGCCGCTCATGATCGCCTTGACCACCCCTTGAGTGCCCGATTGCAGCTGATGGATGAGAGCCTGGATCTCCACGATGGCATTCTGGGTACGACCGGCCAGGTTGCGCACCTCGTCCGCCACCACAGCGAAGCCACGCCCCTGCTCCCCGGCCCGCGCCGCCTCGATGGCGGCATTGAGGGCCAGCAGGTTGGTCTGCTCGGCGATGCTCTGGATCACGGTGAGGATGTCGTTGATGTTCTCGCTGTTGACCGACAGTCGCTCCACCTCCGGCTTGGCCTCGCTGATCACCGCCATCAGCCTGGCCATGGCCTCCTGGGTATCGGCCACCACGAACTTGCCCTCCTGGGCGGCGCTGTCGGCCTCATCGGCCGCCGCCACCGCCGCCCTGGCATGGCCCGAGACCTGCAGGGCGGTGGCACTGAGTTCCTCGAAAGCCGTCGCCACCAGATCCACCTCCTGGTACTGGGCCTGCATCCCCGCGCTGGTGCTGTCTGCCACCACAGCGGCCTCGCTGGCGCTGGCCCGGGTGCCGCCCACCGTGGTGATGATGTCGCCTATGGTGACTTGCAGCTTGTCGAGAAAACCGTTGAAACCATCGGCCAGCTCGCCAATCTCGTCGCTGCGCTGGATATCGATGCGCTGGGTGAGATCCCCCTCCCCCGAGGCAATGTCCTTGAGTCGCGCCACCACGGCACGGATGGGGGCCACGATGCGATGGGCCATCCACCAGATAAACAGCAGGGCGCCCAGGGTGATGGCACCCCCGACTCCGAGCTGAGACCAGACGCTGCTCCTGGCCTGGGCCGCCAGCTCTCCCTGCAGCTGGTTGGCCGAGGCCAGCACCACGGTGCGGGGCAGATCGATATAGATGCCCCAGCGCTGGGAAGTGCCCCGCATGGCGACCGGCATGAAGCTCTGCAGGCTGGCACCATCCTGGCTCCACTGGGTGAGCGGCTCTCCCTGGCGCAGCCAGTCGCCAATCTGGGTCAGCAGTGCCTGATCCCGGGTACCGGGCGCCTCCCCCGGCTTGATGTCAAACCCGGCGGCGCCCGCCACCCGGCCCCCCTGGCTCAGCAGCAAGATGCGCCCCTGGCCCTGGTAGAGGGTCTGATCCATCTCGGCCACCAGCGTCTGCAACCTGGCCAGGGAGATGTCCATGCCGACCATGCCAAGCAGTGCTCCCTCTTCGCGCAGCGGCGTGGTGACCGAGGTCATCAGCACCTGCTCGCCCCCCACGTCGTCCAGATAGGGCTCGAGCAGACAGAGTGCCTGCTCCCGCAGGCTGCAGCGATACCACTCGTTCTGGGGCGTGCCGAACGCATCCGGGCTGGCATCCTTGAGGGTCGCCTCGTCCATCACCTCCAGGGTCACCTTGTCCCCCACATGGGCCCAGTAGCTGGAGAAACGCCCCTTGTCGTTGGAACCCAGCTCGGTCGAGCCCTGGTAGTTGGCATCTTCCCCATCCAGTTGATCCGGCTCGAAGATGGCGTAGGCGCCGATGAGATTCGGGGAGTGGGTGACCGCACTGTGCAGCTGCTGGTTGATGGCGCCCCGCAGCGCCTCGGAGTGGGTGAAGTTGTCGGCGGCGTTCTGGCGCTGGAACAGCAGGCTCTGGGCCAGCAGGGTGGTCCTGAAGTAGGCTTCGTCCAGATAGCTGGTGATCCTGGCCGCCTGCTCGGAACCCATGGCCTGCATCCAGCGGGTGGCGGCGAGCTCGGCCTCCGTGGTGGTGGACCTCATCACCTCATCTTGCATGCGCGAACCGGTGTAGAGGGAAGAGACCACCAGGGTGGCGGCACACAGCAACAGGGAGCAACCCGCAATCAGGGTAATACGCCCCTGGACCGAGAGAGAAAACATGCGAAAGATCCTTTT
This sequence comes from Aeromonas bivalvium, assembly GCF_000819765.1. GTDB lineage: Bacteria > Pseudomonadota > Gammaproteobacteria > Enterobacterales > Aeromonadaceae > Aeromonas > Aeromonas bivalvium. The sequence continues at coordinate 264,104 of NZ_CDBT01000008.1, read as the reverse complement.
AGTGCAGTCGTCTTCAGGTTATCGGTGGCAACAACAAAAACTTAACCACCCGTATCGAGATCCAGGCTGAGCTGGTTCACCTCCCCCTCCCTGGGCAGACCCACCACCAATCCCAGGAGCCGTATGGGTTTACCCTCCGCCCGCAGCAGCCCTTCATGGAGCAGATCGTGGAACAGGGTGGCCGAATAGCCACCGTGGCTGCGATAGACGCTGGTCTGCTGGAAATCGGCAAACTTGAGCTTGATCCCCTGCCCCATGATCTGTTCGGGTGGGCAACGCTGGCCAAAGCGCAGCTCCAGTTCGGGGATAAGCCGGCTGAGCACGGTCCAGCAGGCCGCCTCGTCATGGACATCCGCATCCAGGGTGGTCTCCACCCCTATGGTCTTGCGCACCCGGGTCGGCTGCACCTGGCTGTCGTCACGGCCCCAGACCCGCTCGGCCAGCATGGCTCCCAGCTTGCCAAAGCGTGCCTTGAGCTCCTCGTCACTGAGCTGGCGCGCATCCTCGCACAGATAGAGCCCCTGCAACTCGAGCCGTTCCGCCGTCTTGCGCCCTATCCCAGGGATCTTGCCAAGGGGCAGATTGCGCACGAACTCATCCACCTCCTGGGGGGCGATGACGAAGAGGCCGTCCGGTTTGCGCCGCTCGCAGGCGAGCTTGGCCAGAAACTTGTTGGGGGCCACCCCGGCCGAGGCAGTCAGCCCCAGCTCGCTGGCGATGGCGGCACGGATTTCCATCGCCATCAGCGTCGCGCTGCCGCCGCAGTGGGGGCTGGCGCTCACATCCAGATAGGCTTCATCCAGGGAGAGGGGCTCCACCAGATCCGTGTAACGGTGGAAGATGGCCTGGATCCGGGTCGAGGTCTCCTTGTAGAGGGCCATCCGCCCCGGCAGCAGCACCAGGGGCGGACAGAGCTTGCGCGCCAGGGCGGTGGGCATGGCAGAACGCACCCCGAAGCGGCGCGCCACATAGTTGCAGGTGGAGATGACTCCCCGCCTGTCCGCCGCGCCACCGATGGCCAGCGGCACCTCCCGCAGGGCCGGGTTCTCGCGCATCTCGACGGCAGCGAAGAAACAATCCATATCGATGTGAATGATCTTGCGCATGACACTGTACAAATAAACAGTTTATGATCCCATGCTACCGCAGCGCGCCCCTGGATGCCATGCCGGATCTGCACAAGACGCGGCCCCACTCCTTCCCCTCGTGCGGGGGCGGCTCAGGAGGCCATGGCAACCCCATTCAGGGGGTCACCGAGGAGGCACTGACGCCATTGCACTAATCTGCAAGACGCGACAAGGGAAGATTCGGGAGGGGATATGAAGAGAGGATGGCGATATCGGGGGCTGGTCGCGGGCTTGCTGCTCTGGCCCATGCTGGTGAGTGCCAAGCAGCATCCCACCGCCGAGTGCCGCTGGCTGCACGACAGGATACTCATACTCAAGCAGAGCATTGCCAGGGGAGACACCCTGGGCACACGAGAGGAGCTGGCCCGCTGGCAGCAGGAGTACCAGAAAAAACGGTGCAGCCAATACGACTACTGACGTGGCCAGCAGAGGAGCTGCATCGCCAACCCGGCAACCCGGCAACCCGGCAACCCGGCAACCCGGCAACCAACAAGGCCATCCCGGGGGATGGCCTGATGGCAATCAGATGATCCTGTGCTCTTCCAGCATCTTGCGGCGAGCCTCTTCCTTGGCCATCTTCTGCTTGCGATTGTCGCAGGGTTCCGGACAGTCGCACTCCTTCTCAATCCCTATGGTGCCAAGGCCGCCACAGGAGCCGGAGATGCTCTTCTTCTGGAAGATGTAACCGATGGCCATGCCGACCACCACCAACAGAAACACCCCGAAGGTGATCAGAAAAATCTGCATATTCAATCCTTACCCCTGATTGCGGGTCAGAAATGGCTGGAAGGCGGGGGAGTAAGTCTCCTCGAACCCTTCATCCGTCTTGGTCACCATGAAGATGGCCAGCCCCTGTTCGGTGGCATAGGCCATGCCCTTCTCGGGCCCCATCACGGTCAGCGCCGTGGCCAATCCATCTGCGGTCATGCAGGAGGGATGCACCACTGTCACCGACACCAGTCGATGGTGAATGGGCTTGCCGGTGGCGGGATCTATGGTGTGGGAGAAACGCTGACCATCCATCTCGTAATAGTTGCGATAATCCCCCGAGGTGGCAACCCCGTTGTCACCGACCTGGATCACCTCCTGTACCGAGCCCAGATTGGCGGTCGGCTTCTCGATGGCGACGCGCCAGGGGTGACCCTTGCCGTTGACGCCATTGATGCGCAGTTCGCCGCCTATCTCCACCAGGTAGTTGCGCGAGCCCCTGGCTTCCAGGTACTCGGCCACCTTGTCCACCCCAAAGCCCTTGGCGATCGAGGAGAGATCCACATAGAGATCCGGGATGTCCTTTTGCAGGGTATCGGCATCGGCCGAGGTGATCACATGCAGATTGCCGAGGCCCGTCTTCTGCCGGGTCTGGGCGATCAGCTCGTCGGACGGCACCTTGGTCGGCCGCTTGTCCGGGCCAAAGCCCCACAGGTTGACCAGGGGTCCCACGGTCACGTCCAGCGCGCCCCGGGTCTCGCGACCCAGATGGAGGGACTCGGTCACCACACGGGCGGTATCGCGGGACACCACCACGGGCCGGTTGTCACGGCTCTGGTTGAAACGCGACAGCTCGGACTCGGGCCGGTAGGTGGACATCTGATCGTTCACCCGCTCGAGCAGCCGATCGACCTCGGCCTGGAAACCGGCCTTGTCCTGGATGGCATCGTCCGCCACCTTGATGGAGTAGTAGGTGCCCATGGTGCTGCCGGTGATGTGGATCTCCGGATGGGTCTTGACGTTCTCCTGGCCGCACCCCGCCAAGAAAAAGGCTAGCCCGAAGGCTAGCCAGGTCTTTACAACACTGTGCATGGATTAACCACCAAAGTCATCCAGGAGGATGTTTTCGTCTTCAACGCCGAGGTTTTTCAGCATGTTGATGACGGCCGCGTTCATCACGGGAGGTCCACACATGTAGAACTCGCAATCTTCCGGCGCCTCGTGGTTCTTGAGGTAGTTCTCGAACAAGACGTTGTGGATGAAGCCGGTGTAGCCATCCCAGTTGTCTTCCGGTTGCGGATCCGACAGGGCGACGTGCCACTGGAAGTTGTCGTTCTCGGCGGCCAGCATGTCGAAGTCTTCGACATAGAACATCTCGCGCTTGGAACGGGCACCGTACCAGAAGCTCATCTTGCGATTAGTCTTCAGGCGACGCAGCTGGTCGAAGATGTGGGAACGCATCGGCGCCATGCCGGCACCACCACCGATGAACACCATCTCGGCGTCGGTGTCCTTGGCGAAGAACTCGCCGAACGGACCCGAGATGGTCACCTTGTCTCCGGCCTTGAGGCTGAAGATGTAGGAGGACATCTGGCCGGGAGGGGCGGTCCAGTTGCTGGGCGGCGGGGTCGCGATCCGCACGTTCAGCATGATGATGCCGAACTCTTCCGGATAGTTCGCCATGGAGTAAGCACGAATGATCGGCTCCTTCACGGTGGACTCCAGATCGAAGATCTTGAAGCGATCCCAGTCACCACGGTACTCCTCGGGAATATCGAAGGTGTTGTACTTGACGTGGTGAGCCGGGGCTTCGATCTGGATATAACCACCGGCGCGGAACGGGACGCTCTCGCCATCGGGGATCTGCAGCTTGAGCTCCTTGATGAAGGTGGCCTTGTTGTCATTGGAGATGACGGTACATTCCCACTTCTTCACCCCGAAGATCTCTTCCGGCAGTTCGATGTCCATGTCGGCACGGACCGTCACCTGGCAGGCCAGACGCTCGCCGTGACGGGCCTCGCCCTTGCTGATGTGATCCAGCTCGGTCGGCAGTATGTCGCCGCCACCGGATTTCACCCGCACCTTGCACTGACCGCAGGAGCCGCCGCCGCCGCAGGCGGAGGAGACGAAGATACCGCTGCCGGCCAGCACGCCGAGCAGCTTGCCACCCGCCGGGCTGCTGACAGCCTTGGCCGGGTCGCCGTTGATGCTGATTGTCACGTCACCTGCGGTCACCAGCTTGGACTTGGCGAACAGAATGACTGCCACCAAGGCCAGCAGGATCACGGTGAACATGACCACACCCAGAATAATTTCCATTTATGATTCCTTTTCCGATTACAGGGAAATACCAGAGAAGGACATAAAGCCCAGCGCCATCAGACCCGCAGTGATGAAGGTGATGCCCAGACCGCGCAGGCCGTCCGGCACATCGGAGTACTTCATCTTCTCGCGGATCCCCGCCATCGCCACGATGGCCAGCATCCAACCGGCACCCGAGCCCACGCCATAGACCACAGACTCCACGAAGTTGTAGTCACGCTGCACCATGAAGGAGACGCCACCGAAGATGGCGCAGTTCACGGTAATGAGCGGCAAGAAGATGCCGAGGGCGTTGTAGAGGGCCGGGAAGTACTTGTCCAGGGTCATCTCCAGGATCTGCACCAGAGCCGCGATCACCCCGATGAAGGTGATGAAGCTCAGGAAGCTCAGATCCAGACCTGACACCAGGGCACCGTCTTTCAACACGAAGTTGTAGATCAGATTGTTGGTCGGGACCGCGATGGTCTGCACCACCACGACCGCGACGCCCAGACCCATGGCGGTCTTGACCTTCTTGGACACCGCCAGGAAGGTACACATGCCCAGGAAGAAAGAGAGGGCCAGGTTTTCGATGAAAATCGAACGAATCAACAGACTCAGATAATGTTCCATACCTTAATCCTTCGCCTCCACCTGCTTGGGATCCTTGGTGCGTACGCCCCAGATGATCAGACCAATGATGAAGAATGCACTCGGCGGCAGCAGCAGCAGGCCGTTGGGCACATACCAGCCACCATTGTTTACCAGCGGCAGCAGCTCGATACCGAACCAGGTGCCTGAGCCCAGGATCTCGCGCACAGTCGCCACGGTCAGCAGCACGGCGCCATAGCCCAGGCCGTTGCCGATACCGTCCAGGAAGGAGGGCAGCGGGGCACTCTTCATGGCGAAGGCTTCGGCACGACCCATCACGATACAGTTGGTGATGATGAGGCCGACGAACACCGACAGCTGCTTGGAGATCTCATAGGCATACGCCTTGAGCACCTGGTCAACCACGATAACCAGGGATGCGATGATCGCCATCTGGGCGATGATGCGCACACTGTTGGGGATCTGGTGGCGGATCAGAGAGATGAACAGGTTGGAGAAGGCGGTGACCGCCATGACCGCCAGGGTCATCACGAACGCCGTCTTCATCTGGCTGGTAACGGCCAGGGCGGAACAGACACCCAGCACCTGCAAGGCGATGGGGTTGTTACCGAGCACCGGCGTCAACAGCAGTTTTTTCATTGCGCTATTGTCAGCCATTGTTGAGTTCTCCTGCGCGGATCTTGGCAAGGAAAGGACCGAAGCCCTGGGGGCCCATCCAGAAATCGAACGAGTGCTGGACACCGTTGCTGGTCAGGGTGGCACCGGAGAGACCATCGATCTCGTGCTCGGAACCTGCAGGGGCATGGCCCTTGATCACCCGCAGCGCAGGTTGGCCTGCCTGGTCGAACAGCTTCTTGCCGACGAACAGCTCGCGCCAGGCCGGATTCTCGACCTCACCACCCAGACCCGGGGTTTCGCCCTGGTCATAGTAGGTGATGCCCTTGACGGTCTGGCCATCGGCCGCGACGGCGACGAAGGCATACATGGTGGACCACAGACCCTGGCCGTACACCGGCAGTATGATGTTGTCGACCTTGCCTTCGCTGTCTTTGGCGAAGAAGACCGGCATCAGCTTGGAGATCTGACGGATACCAGCCTTGTCGTCGGCAGGCGCCAGACGAATGTTTTCGGCCGGGTTCTTGGCTGCCAGCTTGAAATCGAAGCCGTCGGCGTCGCCGTCAACGAATTCGCCGGTGGTCAGGTCGACCAGGCGCGCTTCAATCTTGTCACCATACAGCTTGCCCAGCTCGCTCTTGGCGATGCTGGCGGTATCGATGCCGGCAACGGAGAGGATGTTGCTCTGCTTGTCCAGCGCCTTGTTCAGCTGCTGAGCCGGACGCAGGCCCACGGCGGCCACGGAGACCACGATGGAGCAGACCAGGCACAGGCCCGCCACTATGCTGACGGTACCGACGGTTGAATCTTTATTAAACGCCACGACTGATCCTCCGCTTGATGTTCGCCTGCGCCACGAAATGGTCAAACAAGGGGGCAAACAGGTTCGCAAACAGAATGGCCAACATCATGCCTTCCGGGAAGGCGGGGTTCACAACACGGATCAGCACCACCATGAAACCGATCAGGGCGCCGTACCACCACTTGCCCTTGTTGGTAAAGGCGGCGGAGACGGGGTCGGTCGCCATGAAGGCCATGCCGAAGGCAAAACCACCCAGCACCAGGTGCCAGTGCCAGGGCATGCTGAACATGGGGTTGGTGTCGGAGCCGATGACGTTGAACAGCAGGGAGGTCACCACCATGCCGACCATGACGCCGGCGATGATGCGCCAGGAAGCGATCCGCATGTAGACGATCATGGCTGCGCCGATGAGGATCATCAGGGTGGACACTTCACCGATGGAACCCGGCAGGTTGCCAAGGAAGGCATCCATCCAGCTGATGGCCTGACCGGTTGCACCGTTGATCAGTGCCATCTGGCCACCTTGGGACCACTGGCTCAGGGCGGTTGCGCCGGAGAAGCCGTCGACGGCAACCCAGACGGCGTCGCCGGAGATCTGGCTCGGATAGGCGAAGAACAGGAAAGCACGACCCGCCAGCGCCGGGTTCAGGAAGTTCTTGCCGGTACCACCGAACACTTCCTTGGCCATGACCACACCGAAGGTGATACCCAGGGCGGCTTGCCACAGGGGCAGCTCGGGCGGCACTATCAGGGCGAACAGGATGGAGGTCACGAAGAAGCCTTCGTTGATCTCGTGCTTGCGGATCATGGCAAACAGCACTTCCCAGAAGCCACCGACGATGAAGACGGTGATATAGATGGGGAAGAAGTGGGCCGCACCGATCAGCATCTTGCTGCCGACGCCGGCGACCGCCGGATCCAGCGAGGCCCCCAGCAGGGTGGCCAGGCCATATTGCCAGGAGGCGGCACCGGCGGCGGAGCCGAGGTGCGCGATGGCGGCGATGGCCTGGTTGCCGACGTTGAACATGCCCCAGAACATGGCCGGGAACACAGCCAGCCACACCATGATCATCATGCGCTTCAGATCGAGCGCATCACGGACGTGGGCGGCGTTACGGGTTACCAAACCCGGGGTATAGAAGATGGTGAAGGCCGCTTCGTACAGGGCGTAGTACTTCTCGTACTTGCCGCCCGGCTCGAAGTGGTGTTCCATCTTTTCAAGAAATTGCTTGAAACTCATCGCTTAACCTTCCAGTTCGATCTTGGTCAGGCACTCACGCAAGATGGGGCCGTACTCTGTCTTGCCGGGGCAGACAAAGGTACACAGCGCCAGATCTTCCTCATCCAACTCCAGGCAACCGAGCGCCTGGGCGCTGTCGGTGTCACCGGCGATCAGATCCCGCAGCAGCAGGGTCGGCAGGATGTCCAGCGGCATCACCCGCTCATAGTTGCCGATAGGCACCATGGAACGATCACTGCCGTTGGTGGTGGTGGTGAAATTGATCAGCTTGCCCTTCACCAGGTGAGACAGGGTGGTGCGGGTGATGGAGAACTTGCTGGCGCTGGGTTTGATCCAGCCCAGGAACTCCTTCTCGCGACCTTCACCCAGTACGCAGACCTGATTGTGGTAACGACCCAGATAGTCGTGCGCCTCATCGGTCTTGGCACCGCTGAGCAGGGAACCGGAGATGATGCGGTTCTCGTCGGCACGCAGCTCGTTGTTGGTCAGCTGGCTGATGCAGGCACCCTGACGGGTACGCAGCAGGCGCGGCTTGACCACGTTCGGGCCGGCCAGGGCGATCACCTTGTCGGTGAAGATCTGGCCAGTGGTGAACAGCTTGCCGAATGCGATCACATCCTGATAGTTGATGTGCCACTGGATCTTGTGGCTGCCAACCGGATCGATGAAGTGAATATGGGTACCCGGCAGACCAGCGGGGTGAGGACCAACGAAGACCTCTTCCTGGACTTGCGCTACGGAAGCCTGCGGCAGACTGCCTTCGCCCTTGCACACATACACCTTGCCATCCGTCAGGCGGCTGAGCAGGGTCAGACCGTCGATGAAGGCCTGGGATTGCTCCTTGATGATGAGCTCGGCACTGGCGGCCAGCGGGTTGGAGTCCATGGCGGTCACGAAGATCGCACGGGGCTCGGAACCGACGGCGGGCACCTTGCTGAAAGGGCGGGTACGCAGCGCAGTCCATTGACCTGACTCGACCAGGATCTCTTGCACCTTGCTGCGCTCGAGCTTGGCCAGCTCGGCGGAGGCAAAGTGCTCAAAGGTCACCTGCTCGTCAGACCCATCGATGTCGATGACCACGGATTGCAGAATGCGTTTGGCACCACGGTTGATCTCTGAAACTACGCCGGTGGCGGGAGCCGTGAATTTAACGCCAGGGTTCTTCTTATCTTCGAAGAGCACCTGACCTTTAATGACGCGATCCCCTACTTTGACAAACATAGTAGGTCGCATCCCCACGAACTCTTCGCCCAGTGTAGCAACACGGGTGATGGCCGGGCCATCGTAGATTACTTGCTCTGGCGCACCCAGCACGGGGATGTCCAGTCCTCTTTTAATTGTAATCATACTCACTTGCACTACCGTTACGGGGAGAGAGAATGGTTAGCGCCGAGAAATACATCACGACGAGTTGTTGAACACACGCGGCACATGGCTAGCTGAATACAAATAAACAACAAATCAGCAACATACAGGGTGTGTCAAAAGCGCTTGAGTTTACCACTTCCGGCTTGATGACTGCCACGTCAAATGGGGAAAATTAACCCCCTATCACAAAATTAGCTTGGGCTGCTGCCCGGCCCGTCGGCATGAAAATCCCCTATGCCGCCGCCGCCGGCATGAAGTACCACCTAAGAGGTATTCTGCGAGATCGCACCGGCAAGATTAGAAAAATTGATGGCGTACCGTCCAAAAAACGTTCGATAAAACGGCAAGGGGTGAGTTCGATGTTAACGAAACATCACAGCGGCCCGGGTATCGCCCTGCCTATTGAGGGCCCAGCTTGCTGACGCAGCCTGGGGTGCGCGGCGCCATCCCCTTTTGCTGCCACTCCTCGGCCGTATAGGTATGCAATGCCAGTGCATGAATCGGGCCAGCCAACAGCTCGGCCAGCAACTGGTTGATCTGGCGATGGCGGGCGATGAGGCGCTGGCCGACGAAGGCCTCGCTCACGACGATCACCTTGAAGTGGCTCTCGGCTCCCGGCTCGGTACGGTGCATATGACTCTCGTTGAGCACCTCCAGGTGGCTGGGTGACAGCGCCTCGCTGAGGCGGGCCTCGATGGTCTCTTGCATCTTCATGGGGTACTCCGACAGAGGGAAAGGACATGGGCCCTCATTCTATCGACTTTGAGGGGCAGGGAGAACTTGCACGGCGGGGCGATTGGTGAATCGGGGCACCGCCGCTAGAATAGCGCCATCCGATCCAGCCGTGAGACAAAGAGTTCGATGCAGACCCACCTCGAGACAGACCATTGCCGCCTGACCCTGCTGCGCTACCCGCGCCAGGCGCAGGATCCCCTGCAGGCCTGGGATGCCGCCGATGAGTACCTGATCCAGCACCTGGCCGAGCAGCCTCCCACCGGCAGCGGTCCCGTCATCATCATGAATGACAACTTCGGCGCCCTGGCCGCCTTCCTGCACGGCCATCAGCCCCTGTGCATCACCGACTCCTTCGTCAGCGAGCAGGGCACCCTGGCCAACCTGGCGGACAACGGCCTGGATCCGGCCAGCATCCGCATCCAGGACGCCCTGGCGCCACTGCCCGAGGCGCCGTCCCTGGTGATCATCAAGGTCTCCAAGTATCAGGCCCTGCTCGAACAGCAACTGCTGGCCCTGCGCGCCGTGGTCACCCCGGCGACCCGCATCATTGCAGCCGGCAAGGCCAAGGAGATCCACAGCTCCACCCTCAGGCTGTTCGAACACTATCTGGGGGAGACCCGCACCTCGCTGGCCTGGAAGAAGGCGCGGCTCATTCACTGCACCGTCGCCAGCGCCCCCGACGAGCGCCCTCCCCTGGCCGATCCCTTCCCGACCGTCTGGCCCCTGGAGGGGAGCGGGATGCAGATCCACAACCACGCCAACGTGTTCTCGCGCACCAGCCTGGACATAGGCGCCCGCTTCATGCTGGCCAATCTGCCCATTCACAGCGCCCGCAAGGTGATCGATCTGGGCTGTGGCAACGGGGTGCTCGGTCTCTCCCTGCTGGCGCGAGACAGCGAGGTGGAGGTGACCTTCATCGACGAATCCTACATGGCGGTGGCCTCGGCCCGGCTCAACGTCCAGCACAATCTGCCAGATGCCTTGGCGCGGGCCCACTTTCTGGTCAACAACTGCCTGGACGGTCTGCCGAGCGGCTATGCGGACCGTATCCTCTGCAATCCGCCGTTCCACCAGTTGCAGGCGATCACGGACCATATCGCCTGGCAGATGTTTCAGGATGCCCACAGGGTCTTGCCCAAAGGGGGGGAGCTCTGGATAGTGGGCAACCGGCATCTGGACTATCACCACAAGCTCAAGCGACTGTTTGCCAATGCGCAAGTCGTTGCATCCAATAATAAATTCGTTATTTTGAAAGCCATCAAACGCTAGAGGACCCCATCATGAAATCATCCTTTCTGCTGCTCGCCGCCCTGCTGCTTGGCGGTTGTGCGACCCACTGGCCCGAGACGGCACTGCTCAATCCCCAGGTGATCCCGGCGAACCAGCAATACTACTCCGGCAACCGCATCACCATGGAGGGCATCGACAAGCGCACCGCCGCCCATGTGTTCGCCATCCAGCAAAAAGAGAAGGCCCCCGTCTACATCCGAAGCGAACAGCCCCTCAATACCCTGCTGGTCGAGCGTCTTGGCGAAGGGCTGCGCGGCCAGGGGCTGGAAGTGGGCAGCAGCGGCACCACCCACCTCACCCTGCAGGTCAACAATGCCCTGGTCAATGTCGACGAGAAGACCTTCACCTATGTCACCAAATCCAAGGTGAGCCTGCAGGTGATGGCCGATTTTCAGGGCAGCCGCCTGACCAAGGTGTTCAACGCCAGCGCCAGCAAGGAGGGGCCGGGTGAACCCAGCATCGCCGATCTGGAGCGGGTGCTGAACCAGCAGCTCGGCAACCTGATCCAGCAGATCATGGCCGACGAGCAGCTGCGCGGTTACCTCAAGGGCCAACCGAGCGCCTGATCCCTCAACGTCCAAGGAAATATGCGATGAAAAAGCTGATGTTACTGGCCCTGCTGGTCTGCCCGCTGGCCTTCGCCGCCCCCAAGGTGAAGCTGGAAACCAACCACGGCAACATAGTGGTGGAGCTGGCCCCCAAGGCGGCGCCCCAGACGGTGAAGAACTTTCTGCGCTACCTGGCCGATGGCAGCTATGACGGCAGCCTGTTCCACCGGGTCATCCCGGGGTTCGTGGTGCAGGGGGGCGGCTACAACCAGCAGTTTCAGCAGCTGCCTACCTATGATCCCGTGGTGAACGAGTCCAAGGGGGGCCTGCCCAACGTCCGCGGCAGCATCGCCATGGCCCGTACCCAGGCGGTAGACAGCGCCACCCGCCAGTTCTACTTCAACCTGGCCGACAACAACAACCTCAACGCCAATGCCGGCGCCGGTTACACCGTATTCGGCCAGGTGGTACAGGGCATGGAGGTGCTGGACAAGCTGGCCCAGGTGCAGACGGGCTACAGCCCCATACTGCGCGCCAACGACGTGCCCACCAGCACCATCATCCTCAAGAAGGCGAGCCTGCTCGCCAACTGAGCCAAAGGCGGGCCCTACCGGGCCCGCCTTGCATCGCGCCTCCCCCCCCGGGTCCAACATCAGGGCCCAGCCCCCATCCCTCGCCGCCATCCGGCTCAGCCCCGCGGATCAAGGTAACTCGCCAATTTCTGGCACATGGGGGAGGTACTTCCCGACCGACTTCCTCTGAGCGCCACCAGGGCGATGACGAGGCCGGACCCCGAGCACGCCCTCCCACCACAGGCCCAGCCCCCCATTTGACGGCGCTGCCACGGCAAGTCCCAGGCAGATCGAGCCCCTCTTTATCCCCGCAATATCCCCGCAATCTGAGCGCCCGCCTTGGCGCGGCACCATGAACCTGCCAAAATGGCTCACTTTTTTCGAGGAGTCAGGCACTTGAACGCTGTCAGCAAACCAAGCTGGAGAGAATCCCTGCGGGTCTATCTCGAGCCCCGCGTCCTTATTCTGTTTGCCATGGGGTTCTCCTCCGGTCTGCCGCTGCTGCTGGTGTTCGGCACCCTCTCCTTCTGGCTGCGGGAAGCCGAGGTGAGCCTGACCGACATCGGCTACATGAGCTGGGTCGCGCTGGCCTATGGGGTCAAGTGGCTATGGTCTCCCCTGGTGGACAGGCTGGCCCTGCCCCTGCTGTCGCGCCTGCTCGGCCGGCGCCGCAGCTGGATGCTCTTCTCCCAGCTGCTGATCGCCGCGGCCCTGGTCGGCATGTCCTTCTGCGATCCCAAGACCCAGCTGGCCCAGCTCGCCCTGTTCGCCCTGCTGGTGGCGTTCGCCTCCGCCACCCAGGACATCGTCATCGATGCCTACCGCATCGAGTCCGCTCCCGAACGCTTGCAGGCGGCCATGGCGGCCTCCTACATGACGGGCTACCGGCTCGCCATGATCATGGCGGGAGCCGGCGCCCTGGCGCTGGCGGCCTGGCTTGGCAGCAACAGCGCCTATGACTACCGCGGCTGGCAGCTCACCTATCTGCTGATGGCGGGGATGATGAGCATCGGCCTGGTCACCACCCTCTGCTGTCACGAGCCCGACATCGATGTGGCGAGCCAGGACAGGCAGCAGGCGCAGCGCAAGGCTCTCCTGCTGCAACATGGCTGGCCCACCCCCCTGGCGGGACTCGGCGCCTGGGCCTATGAGGCCATCTGGTGCCCCTTCGCCGACTTCTTTGCCCGCCATGGCCGCTCGGCCCTGCTGATCCTGGGGCTCATCGCCTGCTATCGCATCTCGGACGTGGTGATGGGGGTCATGTCCAACAGCTTCTATGTGGACATGCAGTTCAGCAAGACGGAGGTGGCCACCATCACCAAGGTGTACGGGGTCATCATGACCCTGGTGGGGGCCAGCCTGGGGGGAATACTGGTGATGCGTTTTGGCACCCTGCGCATCCTGATGCTGGGGGCCCTGCTCACCGCCAGCACCAATCTCCTGTTCGCCCTGCTCAACCAGCTCGGCCACAACCTGGAGCTGCTGACCCTGATCATCTCCCTGGACAACCTGAGCGCCGGCATCGCCACCGCCGCCTTCATCACCTATCTGTCGAGCCTGACCAATGTCGCCTTCTCGGCGACCCAGTACGCCCTGTTCAGCTCTGTGATGCTGCTGCTGCCCAAGCTGCTTGCCGGGTTTTCCGGCCGTTTCGTCGAGCAGTTCGGCTACAGCACCTTCTTCGTCACCACCAGCCTGCTCGGCATCCCTGTGCTGCTGCTGATCGCAATGGTTGCCAGACGGAACATGGCCTTGTCACCGAAATCGGACAAATAGCAAGCGTTTGCGCGAAATTGGGGGTGATTAGATTCACACTTCCAGAGAAAGTTCCCTCTTGAACGTTTATCCGCTGAATTTATTTGGCTAGAATCCCTCCGCTCCTTGTGGGCAGGCTACGGAAAACCTCAACTAAACGCACAAGAGACCAATAAAATGGCCAAATTTACCAAGACTCTGATCGCTGCTGGTCTGCTGGCGGCTTCCGCCACTCCGGCTATGGCTGCTGACTATAGCGGCGACATCCACAAGAACGACTACAAGTGGTTCCAGTTCAACGTGATGCACACCATCGACCAGCTGCCCTACAGCGAAGCCGAAGGTGGCTACAACGACACCTACTTCGAAATGGAATTCGGTGGTCGCTCCGGTATTTTTGACCTGTACGGTTATGTCGACGTATTCGATATCTTCCAGAGCAAGCACGACGACAAGCATGACAGCGACAACCTGTTCATCAAGTTCGCCCCGCGCCTGTCCATCGATGCCATGACCGGCAAAGATCTCTCCTTCGGTCCGATCCAGGAAGTCTACATCGCCAACCTGGTCAACGTGGGTGGTCCGGATGGCCTGTTCGAAGCCATGACCGGTCTGGGTGCCGACGTACAGGTGCCCTGGTTCGGCAAGGTGGGCATGAACCTGTATGCACGCCACGTCAACGAAGGCTCTGGCGAGCAAGGCTGGAACGGCTATCAGTTCTCCATGAACTGGTTCAAGCCCTTCTACACCTTCTCCAACGGCAGCTTCGTCGCCTATCAGGGCTACCTGGATCACCTGTTCGATGCCAAGGACAGCTCCACCGACGGTACCGCCATGTTCAACGGCCTGTACTGGCACTCCGACCGCTACGCCGTCGGTTACGGCCTGAAGTACTTCAACGACATCTACGGCATCCAGAACGGTACCTTCGGCCTGAAGACCACTGGTTTTGGCCACTACTTCTCCGTGACCTACAAGTTCTAATCGAACCTGTTCTCACAGAGACAAAAAAACCGGAGCCCAGGCTCCGGTTTTTTTTGGCATCGGTCCGACGAAATAAAGAGGGGCATCCCCTCTTTATCCGCAGTCAGTCGCGGAAATTCTGGAACTGCATCGGCTGGCCCAGCTCGGCGCCGCGCACCAGGGCCATGGTCTCCTGCAGATCGTCGCGCTTCTTGCCGGTGACCCGCACCTCGTCGCCCTGGATGGCGACCTGCACCTTGATCTTGGAATCCTTGATGAGCTTCACCAGCTTCTTGGCGGTCTCTTTCTCGATCCCCTGCTTGAACTTCACGGTCAGGTGGAAACGCTTGCCGGAGTGAACGCTGTCGCCCACCTCCATGGAACTGTTCTCGATGTTGCGCTTGAGCAGGGCGCCCCGCAGCATCTCGACCATCTGCTTGAGCTGGAAGTCGGCATCCGCCTCCAGCTTGACCTCTTCCTTGTTCAACTCGAAGCTGGCTTCAACACCACGAAAATCGAATCGGGTGGCCAGTTCACGATTGGCGTTGTCGACCGCGTTCAACACCTCGTTCATTTTGACTTCAGAGACAATATCGAATGACGGCATGGCCGGGGCTCCTCATGTTGCATTATTGGCGGCCAAATCTACCAGAAAACCGGCAAATTTGCTGATTTCGATAAAGACGCTCTGTTAGAATCCTTGCCATTGCCGACAGGTGAGACCCATGAGTGTCCACCTCCAAGCCTCCCAGGCTGGACGGCCCACCCTGATGATCGAGTCATATCATGCCAAGCGGATCCCAACTTCCCCCTTCCCCCTCCTGGTCCCTGCTCGGTTGTGGCGCACTCGGCGGCGTGTTCGCCACCCTGCTGACCCAATCCGGCCAACCCACACAGCTGCTGCTGCGCGAGCGCCACAGAGCCACCCTGCATCCTGTCGTCGACTTCACCGGTCTGGATGGTCAGCATACCCTCATCGCCATCCCCCGCGCCTTCGTGGCCGATCGCCCGGCCATCCGCCGCCTGCTGGTGATGACCAAGGCGGACCAGGTGATCCCGGCTCTGCTCCCTCTCCTCGGCAAGCTGGACAAGCAGGTGCCCATCGTCCTGCTGCACAACGGCATGGGAGTGGCCGAGCGCGTGGTCGAGCTGTTCCCCGACAACCCCGTCATCGCCGGCGTCACCAGCCATGGCGCCCTGCAGCAGGGCCACTTCGTGTTTCGTCACACCGGCCGGGGCGAGACCTGGCTCGGCCCGGTCAACGAGGCGGGGCGCCAGTTTGCCCCCCTGGCCGATCGACTGGCCCAGGCCCTGGGTCAGGCGAGCTGGGATGAGCAGATCCTCACCCGCCAGTGGCACAAGCTCGCCATCAACTGCGCCATCAACCCCCTCACCGCCCTCTATCGCATCAAGAATGGCGAGCTGACGGGTCCGCGCTTTGCCGACACCCTGCAGCAGATCTGCATCGAGGTGGCCGACGTCATGAACGCCGAGGGGATCACCACCACGGCGGAGGAGCTGGCGCGGCGGGTGCAATCGGTCGCCGGGCTCACCGCCGACAACTACTCCTCCATGCACCAGGATCTGGAGCAGGGCAAGGAGACGGAGATAGAGGCCATCACCGGCTTCCTGCTGGCCAGGGCCCAGGCACACGGCATCATGGTGCCGGTCAATCAGGGGCTCTACCAGGCCATCAAGGATCGCAGCCAGGACCAGGGCTAAGCTTTGACGGCCCGCCCCCCATTTCTCACAGGAGTCACCCCATGAGCGTCTTGTTGCTGGTCGCCCCCGGCTCGGAAGAGATAGAAACCGTCGCCACCCAGGACGTGCTGGTGCGCGCCGGCATCGAGGTGGTGCTCGCCTCCTGCTGCCCGACCGGTCAGCGCCTCGTCCGCGCCTCCCGTGGTGTGCAGCTGATGGCAGATTGCCACCTCGACGAGCTGCCAGCAGGCGACTTCGAGTTGATCGTCGTGCCCGGCGGCCTGCCCGGCAGCGAATGTATTCGGGATAACCCCAGGGCCATCGCCCTGCTGCGGGCCCAGGCCGAGGCGGGCCGCTGGCGCGCGGCCCTGTGCGCCGCCCCCGCCGTGGTATTGCTGCCCCATGGTCTGCTGGGGGAGGCCAAGGCCACCTGCCATCCCGGCTTCTGGGCCCGGATCCCCGCCTCCCAGCTCAGCCAGGAGCGCGTCGTCATAGATAGCGGCTCTCGACTGGTGACCAGTCAGGGACCCGGCACCGCCATCGAGTTTGCCCTCGCCCTGGTGCGAGTGCTGCGGGGCGCCGAGGCGGCCGATGCCGTGGCCCGCCCCATGGTGCTGTAACCGGCAGGGGAACTGTCCGAGTCACGCCAACGAAAAGGCCTCCGCAAGGGAGGCCTTTCTCTTATGGCGGCGCCGGAGGTGGCGACTTACTTGACGGTCACCCGAGCAAACTTGCGCTTGCCAACCTGGTAGACGGCGGTGCCGGCACCGATGAGTGCCTTGCCATCATCCAGCTTCTCGCCATCCACCTTCACCGCGCCCTGCTTGATCATGCGCAGCGCCTCGGAGGTGGTGGCCACCAGATCGGCCTCCTTGAGCAGGTTGGCGATGGCCAGGCCGTCGCCTTCCAGGGCCAGTTCGACTTCCGGCATCTCGTCCGGGATGGCGTTCTTGGAGAAGCGCTGGGTGAAGTCTTCGTGGGCCGCCTCGGCTGCCGCTTGGTCGTGGTAACGGGCGATGATCTCCTTGGCCAGCCAGATCTTCACGTCGCGCGGGTTCAGGGTCCCGGCTTCGATCCCTGCCTTGAACTCTTCAATTTCAGCCAGCGGACGGAAGGAGAGCAGCTCGTAGTAGTTCCACATCAGGGTGTCGGTGATGGACATGATCTTGCCGAACATCTCCCCCGGGGCGTCGTGCACGCCTATGTAGTTGGCAGCGGACTTGGACATCTTCTTGACGCCGTCCAGGCCCACCAAGAGCGGCATCATCAGCACGCACTGGGTCGCCATGCCCGCATCTTTTTGCAGCTCGCGGCCCATCAGCAGGTTGAACTTCTGATCGGTACCGCCGAGCTCGACGTCCGCTTTGAGCGCGACCGAGTCATAGCCTTGCAGCAGCGGATAGAGGAATTCGTGAATGGCGATGGACTGGCCGCCGCTGTAGCGCTTCTTGAAATCGTCGCGCTCCATCATGCGGGCCACGGTCTGCTTGGCCGCCAGCTTGATCATGCCGGTCGCGCCCAGCTCGCCGAGCCAGGTGGAGTTGTACTCGATGCGGGTCTTGGCCGGGTCGAGGATCTTGAACGCCTGCTCCGCATAGGTGAGGGCGTTGTGCTTGATGGCCTCTTCGGAGAGCGGCGGACGGGTGGCGTTCTTGCCGGAGGGATCCCCCACCATGGCGGTGAAGTCGCCAATCAGCAGGATGATCTCGTGGCCCAGGTCCTGGAAGGTCTTCAGCTTGTTGAGGATCACGGTGTGACCCAGGTGGATGTCAGGTGCCGTCGGGTCCATCCCCAGCTTGATGCGCAGGGGGCGCCCTTCCTTCAACTTGGCAACCAGTTCCTCTTCCACCAGAATTTCTTCCGCTCCGCGCTTGATCTCGGCTAGCGCCACCTCGAGCTGGGACATTTTTTGACTCTCCAATCACGATTCCACAGGGCCAGCCATATTACTGGAATGGCGGGCCAATTGGAAAGGCGGTAAACTCCGAGCTTCTTCCCGGCTCAACTTCGTCAGCTTCCCATGGTCCTTTGGCACGCCTTCAACTCTCTCCCCACCTGGCACCGCAAGATGGTGCTTATTCTGAGCATACTGGTGATGATGCTGGCGGCCTGGCCGAGCGAGCGCGCCGTGGCCACCCGGGTCGATGACAACGACAACGAACTGGCCGTCGAGCAGCAGGTCGACGAGGAGGCGCTGCTGGCACGGGCCGAACCCGTCACCCCGCCCAAGCCGCGTTATGTCACCAGGCAGGTGAAGGTGCGCAGCGGCGACAACATGGGGGTCATCTTCCAGCGTCTGGGCCTGAGCACCGCGGATCTGCACCTCATCGATCAGCTCGAGGGCACGGATACCCTGCGCCTGCTCAGGCCCGGCCAGGAGCTCACCTTCAAGCTCACCCAGGGCGGCGAGCTGCACAGCCTCTATTACCCCCACAGCCTGGAGCAGGCGCTCAAGGTGAGCCGCAAGGACGACAGCTTCACCGCCAGGGCCGTTCGTCTCGAGCTGGACACCCGGGAAGCGAGCGCCCAGGGCAGCATTCGCTCCAGCTTCTGGGGCGCCGCCGTGGAGGCGGGCATGACGGAGGATCAGATCATGGATCTCGCCGCCATCTTCGGCTGGGACATCGACTTTGCCCAGGACCTGCAACCGGGGGACAGCTTCCGGGTGCTGTTCGAGGAGAAGTATCAGGATGAGGAGCGGGTCGCTTCCGGCGACATCCTGGCAGCCGAGTTCATCAACCAGGGCGAGATCTATCGCGCCGTGTTGAGCGAGGATGGCAACTACTACACCCCGGCGGGCAAGGCGATGCGCAAGAGCTTCCTGCGCGCCCCGGTCAACTTCAAGTACATCAGCTCCAACTTCAACCCCCGCCGCCTGCACCCGGTCACCGGCAAGGTGCGCCCCCACAACGGCATCGACTATGTGGCGCCGGTGGGCACCCCCATCATGGCGGCGGGCGGTGGCAGCGTGGTGGCGGCCGGTTACAACCAGTTCAACGGCAACTACGTCTTCATCAAGCACGCCGGCAACTATGTGACCAAGTACCTGCACCTCTCCAAGCGCACCGTCAACAAGGGGCAGCGGGTGAAACAGGGGCAGACCATAGGCCTGCTCGGCGGCACCGGCCGGGTCACAGGCCCGCACCTGCACTATGAATTCGTGGTGGGCGGTATCCACAAGAACCCGCGCACCCTGATCCTGCCCCAGGCCGAGACCCTGAGCGGCAACGCCCTGAGCCGATTCAAGGTGCAGGCCCGCCAGCAACTCGCCAAGCTGGAGCAGCCGCAGTTGCAACTCGCCCAGCGCCGGGACGCCTCTTGACGGCCACCTCGGCGACCGGCGACACGGGCCGCTCGCACGCCCCTGAACCACAAGGAGCCTTGTCATGGCAGAACGTCATATCGGATTGATGTCGGGGACCGGAGCAGGGTATGGCATGGCATCGAACCGTCCCTCTGTACCACTGAAGAGGTGATGTCATGAGAGAGCGTTTTATCCGATTGATCTCGGGGACCGGAGCGGGGCATGGCATCGAACCGTCCCTCTGTACCACTGAAGAGGTGATGTCATGAGCGAGCGTTTTATCCGATTGATCTCGGGGACCGGAGCAGGGTATGGCATCGGACCATTCCTTTGCATCATTGAAAGGGGGTTGTCATGACTGAACGCTATATAGGATTGATGTCCGGAACCAGCCTGGACGGCATTGATGCCGTGCTGGTGAGCATGGAGGGCGAGACCCTCAAGGTCGAGACGGCCCTCTGCCATCCCTGGCCTGCCGATACCGCCCGCACCCTGCATGACCTCTGCACTCCGGGGGAGAGCGAAATCGACCGCATGGGGGTGGCCGACAATCGGGTGGCCCGCGAATTTGCCGCCGCCACCCAGGCCCTGCTCGCCAAGGCCGGCCTCACGCCTGCCGATATTCGCGCCATCGGCAGCCACGGCCAGACCATTCGCCACCGTCCCGCCCTCGGCTTTACCCTGCAGATAGGCAATGCGGCCCTGCTGGCGGCGCTGACCGGCATCGACGTGGTGGCCGATTTTCGCACCATGGACATGGCCCTCGGCGGTCAGGGGGCGCCCCTGGTGCCCGCCTTCCATCAGGCGCTCTTTGCCCGCCCCGGCGCCCTGCGGGTGGTGCTGAACCTCGGCGGCATCGCCAATATCTCTGTGCTGCCCGGTAAGATCGATGGCGGATCTGGTTCAGGGGTATATGGCTTCGATACCGGCCCGGCCAACACCCTGCTCGACGGCTGGTATCGCCGCCATCATCCCCACGGCGACAGCTATGATGCCGGTGGCCAGTGGGCCGCGAGCGGCCAGCTTGTTCCCGCGCTGCTCGAGAAACTGCTGGCTCACCCCTACTTCGCCGCCCCCGCTCCCAAGAGCACGGGGCGGGAGATGTTCACCCTGGAGTGGCTCGACGGCGAGCTGGCAGGCACGGCATACGCCCCCGTGGATGTGCAGCGCACCCTGCAGGCGCTGACCTGCCACAGCATCGCCCGCCAGTTGCCCGCACTGGATGGTGCGCCAACCCGGCCCGAGCTGTTTGTCTGCGGCGGCGGTGCCCACAACGCCCCGCTGCTGGCAGAGCTTTCGGCCCTGCTCCCTGGCTGGCATCTGGCCAGCACAGCCCTGCTCGGCCTCGCGCCGGACTGGGTGGAAGGGGCCGCCTTTGCCTGGCTGGCACAGCGCTTTATCCAGCAAAAGCCGGGCAACCTGCCTGCGGTGACCGGCGCCAGCCGCCCGGCGGTGCTGGGCGCCCTCTATCCCGCCTGAGGCGGGTCACCGAGCGCCATCCCCCCGAATAGAACAAGCCCGAACAGGTGCACCTGATCGGGCTTGTTTATATGGCTGACGCCAGATGGCCCAGACCCGCCACTGGATGCGCCCTACCCGAGCCGCTCCTTCAGCCTGGCCGCCTGCGCCTTGAAGGTTTCATAATCGGCGGCGTGCCGGCTTTTTGCTGCGGTGATCCACTGCACGCCCGTCTCGTCGGCGTGGGAAAATTCGATGCGAAATTCATATTTCGCGCTAGAGAGCAGCCCCATCAGGGCGCCAACCAGAAAACCCACCAGGGGCAGGAACAGCACGATGAGCCAGTTGCCCGCCTGCTCGTAGGAAGGAGTGAAGTAGAAGAGCACACTGGAGGTGACCACCCCCAGCAACAAGATCTTCTTGAGCCGATCCATCCAGCCGAGTGCTTTTACCTGCACGCCGACGATACGAGCCAGATCGTAGCGATCCTTGTTGACCCTCAGTGTGTTGTCCGACTGTTCAATGGCAATGGCCATCCTGATACTCCGTCCTGTTGGCTATGGCGATAACGGGTCTGCCGTGGCAGCCCCGGGCTGTGCATCCCGTGGGCATGACGGGACCAGCGGCCAGCCACAGGGGCGATGGGCGGCGCCTCCCCCCAACAGGAACACACGATGCGCATGGTATCGTATGGCGCCAGAGTTCAAAAGAAGTTGAAGTCAAAAGGCGAGGCGGCTCACCTCCTGCCTGACCCTTGTCGCCCGTGCTGCCTGTGTCTTTCCTGACAATCCCTGCTCTTGGGCAAGGTAGTTGGGTATCCGGAAGGCGGGAGCCAGATTGCATCGCAAAGAGAGTGGGATACGCCTGGGCGGCAAAGCAGGGCAAACTCAGGTGGAGGGTCATGGCTGGAGCGATATATACCGGCGGGGCGGCGAGTCGGGGCAGGCCCCTCCCCTTGCCTGCTTCTGCTGCCTGCTGGCGGGCTGCATTCGCGCCGCTGAAAAAATATGGCATAGGCGACGCGCCGACCAGCCCATGTCTGCCTCGGCATCAGGGGCTAAAAAGCGCCCTCTCTTTCTCCCGTATTTATGTCATGACCTGTGGCCATGCAGAGAGGATGAATGTTATTTCAGTGTGCTCACCGCAGCATATTTTGGCGGCGCTGAACAGGGCGTCGAGAGAGCGATAAATAGATAGCTATGCAAAACCGGGAGAATAAGCTGCAATTTCGCCAAAAGTATTAACGGAGGATTCACAGGCTGTAACCCTGATGCGCGACAATATGGCGCTATCTGGTTCCACTTTCATATCAAAGCGGGATCGTCATCACCTTTATTTACCATGCCCGTCATGAATTGAATCGCAAAATGAATATATTTCACTCTGTTGAGCCACCTCATAGAAACAGGATCCCGGTTTGCATCCCCGGATAGCCGCCCCCTAGAATCCTTCCGTCTGAATCACCAGGCCAAACTCTCTCCCTTGTCTGTTGCACGCGCTGTCTGCATCGAAACAGGGCTCGACACTGTGATGATCGTTCTCCTTTTCTCCGTCGCCCTGCGGCGGGAACGGGCAACTGTTGCCGCAATATCACGAGTCATCAGCGTGCCGCATTCGGTCAGGGAAGAACAATGCGGCCCGGACCCTACATCAAAAACGAAAAAGGAGTATCGCCATGAGTGGTACCATCATCAAATCCGCCAGAAATACCCCCAATGCGCCTCAGGATCTGGGGCCCTATACCCAGAGCGTGGCCTTCTCCCACTACAACAATATTGCCGCCCAGCTCCCCGTCGTTCCGAAAACGGGCGAGCTGGTCGCAGGGGATATCCAGGCCCAGGCCAGACAGTGTCTCACCAATATCCAGGCCATCGTCCAGAGCATTGGCCACGGCATGGAGGACATGGTGAAGGTGACTCTGTTCCTCGCGGACATAGCCGACCTCGATGCCGTCAACGCCGTCTATCGCGAGTTCTTCCCCCGCAACCTGCCGACCCGAACCGTGCTGGCGGTGGCCGGTCTGCCGCTCGGCGCCGCCATTCAGATGGACGCCCTGCTCTCCAACGGGGAAGGCACCTTCCCCCAAGCCCCCTGCCCGCTGCTCAAACTCGCCCGCAATAGCGACCACGCCCCGCAGGATCCGCTCTCCAGCCAGAGCGTCGCCTTCTCCCATTACAACAATATCGGTGCCCAGCTGCCCCTCGACCCCGCCTCCGGCGCCCTGGTTGACGGTGGCATCCGCGAGCAGGCGGCCCAGTGCCTGCGCAATATCAAGGCGGTGCTGGAGAGCATCGACGTGCCCTTCGACGACATCGTCAAGGTGACCGTCTATCTGACCAATCTGGCGGATCTCGACGCCGTCAACGAGGTCTACACCACCTTCTTCCCGGACTCCGCCATTGCCCGTGCCGTCGCCTATCTGCCCGCTCGCAGCGTGATCGCCGCCTCCGCCCTGCCGCTGGGCGCCCGGGTACAGATGGATGCGGTCATCTCCCACGGTGACGGCACCCCGCCACAACTGGTGGAAGACAGACACAATCTGGTGATCAGCGCCCGCAATACCGACAAGGCGCCGCGCAGCCCGCTGCACACCCAGACAGTCGCCTTCTCCCACTACAACCATATCGCCGGCCAGTTGCCGCTCGACATGGCCACCGGCAAGGTGCTGACCGGTTGCGTCAAGGAGCAGACCGCCCAGTGCCTCGGCCATATCAAGACCATCGTCGAGAGCATCGGCCACGTGATGGACGATATCGTCAAGGTCAATATCCAGCTTGCCAACATCGCGGATCTGGCGGACGTGGATGCCATCTACGCCAAATATTTCCCGGGCTATCTGCCTGCCCGCACCGTGATTGGCGTGAGCGAGCTGCCCGCCGGCGCCCTGGTGCAGATGGATGCCGTACTCTCCAATGCGGAAAGTACCCCGCCGCAGGCGTAAGATTTGTTTTAAAAAATAAAAAGAGACCGGCTGATAGTCGGTCTCTTTTTATGTAACATATGGGGCATTATTTTTATGGCATCAAATTAAAGAACGTTGCATATATTAAACAGGACCACCCGCCACATCGGGATATGCTTTTACCCAAGGGTCCTCATTACCGGTTTCCTTATACCATCTCATGGTGGCATTGAATATCTCAATACCAACATGTATTGCCTCATCATTAAAACCACCTCGAGATGATGGCTCATAAGGATAACGACTTTCAACAAATAAAGCCTTATTCTTTTCAAAAAACGAACAATAACGAGAGAAATTCAATTTGTCATATATATCTCTGTCAATTCTTGCCGCTATATCATTAAAGAGATGGACTTTTTGCTTTATCTCATACTGTTCACCAACTGTACCTTTACGCATGTTATTAGTGGGTTGAGATAGAAAACTCTTCAATATTATCTCTATCGCAATTGCAGCATTGACCATAGCAACAGACTGTAAATTTGGTTGCAACCAAATTACCTTGGCAGCACGTAGATAATCTGATGCTGTTTCTAACATATAGGCAGATTGATTTCTCCCTATCGCATCTAGTTTACTATGAGAGCTCATTTTTCTCCTTATCTATAGCTGAACGCCATAAAATAATATTTGGCAATAATGCACTAAGATTGATATCTGTTGTACCCAACAACATAGATAGAACATTGCTCAGTGGATAGTCCTCTGAATCAGAAACATCCATCACAATTCGCTGAGTATTCATTGCCAATTTACTATTATTTTTACCCTCACCTACCCACTCGGATGAGTGCTTCCACCAATTTGCAGCAGCATTAACCACTGAGATGAATGAAAATTTCATAGAGTAACGCGGACCAATATCAAAAGCTTGTCTTTTTATCACTCCGGTGAGAGTAAGAGTATCATTCAAATATTGTTGTATTGCAGCAAAACCAACACCAACAAAATACTCACCACGATCAGCTAAACCTTCTGATTCAGGAGGGATAGATCTCAACATGGAAAGCCTAACGGCATGAATCTGACCATCTAGTAAAGAAAGTAAATCTGATAAGAGATTTAATTCCCCATCCATATATTCATTATCAATTTTAATATACATAAAACTTCCAAAACATAGTTTATTTCCGTTTAATTAATTTCAAAAAACCATATTAACAATTAAAGAAATATGATTCATTACTATCCACAACAAATTCTTTAAAATAAAAAAAGCCCCCCATCTTGCGATGGAGGGCGTTTTATCGTTCTGGCTATTGAGCCTAAGCGGCCCAATGATCAGCTATTACAGGGACTCAGCGGTCGCAACCACGTTTTCCACGGTAAAGCCGAATTCCTTGAACAGCAGCTCGGCCGGAGCGGACTCACCGAAGGTGCGCATGCCGATGATCTTGCCGCCAAAGCCCACGTACTTGTACCAGTAGTCGGCGATGCCCGCTTCGATGGCCACACGCTTGGTGACGGCGGCCGGCAGGACGGACTCCTTGTACTCGGCGGACTGGGCGTCGAACACATCGGTAGACGGGATGGAGACCACGCGCACGGCACGGCCCTTGGCAGTCAGCTGCTCATAGGCTGCGGCAGCCAGCTCCACTTCGGAACCGGTGGCGATCAGGATCAGCTCCGGGGTACCGGCGCAATCCTTCAGCACGTAACCACCCTTGGCGGCATCGGCCAACTGCTGGGCGGTGCGGTCCATCTGGGCCAGGTTCTGACGGGAGAAGATCAGGGAGGTCGGGCCGTCGGTACGCTCGATGGCGTGTTTCCAGGCGATGGCGGACTCAACCTGGTCACACGGGCGCCAGGTGCTCATGTTCGGGGTCAGACGCAGGGAGGCGATCTGCTCCACCGGCTGGTGAGTCGGACCATCTTCACCCAGACCGATGGAGTCATGGGTGTAGACGAAGATGGCGCGCTGCTTCATCAGGGCGGCCATGCGCAGGGCGTTGCGGGCGTACTCCATGAACATCAGGAAGGTGGCGCCGTAGGGGATGAAACCACCGTGCAGGGCGATGCCGTTCATGATGGCGGACATGCCGAACTCGCGCACGCCGTAGTGGATGTAGTTGCCTGCGGCGCTCTCGGGAGTCAGGGACTTGGAGCCGGACCACATGGTCAGGTTGGACGGCGCGAGATCCGCGGAGCCGCCCATGAATTCCGGCAGCAGCTTGCCGAAGGCTTCCAGAGAGTTCTGGGACGCTTTACGGGTCGCGATCTTGGCCGGGTTGGCCTGCAGGGTTTCGATGATCTTGGCGGATTCAGCAGCCCAGTTGGCCGGCAGCTCGCCAGTGGTGCGGCGCTTGAATTCGGCAGCCAGGGCCGGGTGAGCGGCTTCATAGGCGGCGAACTTGGCAGCCCAGTCGGATTCGAGCTTGGCGCCCTTCTCCTGACCGTTCCACTCGGCGGCGATGTCGGACGGAATGACGAACGGCGCGTGGTCCCACTTCAGGAAGGCACGGGCGGCGGCGATCTCGTCGTTGCCCAGCGGTGCGCCGTGGCAGTCGTGGGAGCCGGACTTGTTCGGGGAACCGTAACCGATGATGGTGCGGCAGCAGATCAGGGTCGGCTTGCCGGTCTCGGCCTTGGCGGCTTCGATGGCGGCGTTGATGGCTTCCGGGTTGTGGCCGTCAACGGCCGGGATGACGTGCCAGCCGTAGGCTTCGAAGCGCTTGGGAGTGTCGTCGGTGAACCAGCCTTCCACGTGACCATCGATGGAGATGCCGTTGTCATCCCAGAACGCGATCAGCTTGCCCAGACCCAGGGTGCCGGCCAGGGAGCAGGCCTCGTGGGAGATACCTTCCATCAGGCAGCCGTCGCCCATAAAGGCGTAGGTGTAGTGGTCGACGACATCAAAGCCCGGCTGGTTGAACTGCTCGGCCATGGCCTTCTCGGCGATCGCCATGCCCACGGCGTTGGTGATGCCCTGACCCAGCGGACCGGTCGTGGTTTCAACGCCCGGCGCGTAGCCGTACTCCGGGTGACCCGGGGTGCGAGAGTGCAGTTGGCGGAAGTTTTTCAGATCCTCGGTGGAGAGGTCATAACCGGAGAGATGCAGCAGGGAGTACAGCAGCATGGAGCCGTGGCCGTTGGAGAGGATGAAACGGTCGCGGTCGGCCCATTTGGGGTTGTTCGGGTTGTGCTTGAGGTGGCTGCGCCACAGCACTTCAGCGATATCCGCCATTCCCATGGGGGCGCCCGGGTGACCGGAGTTGGCTTTTTGCACGGCATCCATACTCAATGCACGGATGGCATTGGCAAGCTCTTTACGAGAAGGCATCTGTATCTCCTGATATTGCTTCATTTGATGGCCAAGTTTTTAGGCGCGTTATTGTCCCAGCAGGGGGCGCGGCGTGCAAATATTATCTGGGCGAATAAAGTGGCTTTGGGAGCGCAGTCGCTTTTCTCGGGCCGGCAAACGATTCGGCCCGCGCCACGTTCCAGCCCTTTGGGGGTAGGGCTGGCTGCGGTCGGCACCAAACCAAAATAGTGCTGGCAATCCCACTGCCCCCTCTCTAAAATAGACGTCCAGATGTAGATACCTCTACAAATCCTGTCCTTTTATCCGGTTATGGCCGAGGCGATAACCCCCAAGCGTTGAGAATTCATCCATGGCAAAGCTGTTTACTTCCGAGTCGGTCTCCGAAGGCCATCCCGATAAAATCGCCGACCAGATCTCCGATGCGGTGCTGGACGCCATCCTGGAGCAGGATCCCATGGCCCGTGTGGCCTGCGAGACTCTGGTCAAGACTGGCATGGTGCTGGTCGGCGGCGAAGTAACCACTTCAGCCTGGGTCGACATCGAGCAGATAGTGCGCGACACCGTGCGCGAGATTGGCTACACCCACTCCGACATGGGCTTCGATGCCGACTCCTGCGCCGTACTCAATGCCATCGGCAAGCAGTCCCCGGACATCAACCAGGGTGTCGACCGCGCCGATCCGTACGAGCAGGGTGCCGGTGACCAGGGCCTGATGTTCGGCTACGCCACCAACGAAACCGACGTGCTGATGCCCGCCCCCATCACCTACTCCCACCTGCTGGTGAAGCGTCAGGCGCAAGTGCGTAAAGACGGGACCCTGCCGTGGCTGCGTCCGGATGCCAAGAGCCAGCTCACCTTCGCCTACGACAGCGAAGGCAAGATCCTGGGCGTCGATGCCGTGGTGCTCTCCACCCAGCATTGCGACTCCATCAGCCACAGCGACCTGGTCGAGGCGGTGCGCGAGGAGATCATCAAGCCGGTGCTGCCGGCCGAGTGGATCAGCAAGGAGACCAAGTTCTTCATCAACCCGACCGGCCGTTTCGTCATCGGCGGCCCCATGGGTGACTGCGGTCTGACCGGTCGCAAGATCATCGTCGACACCTACGGCGGCATGGCCCGTCACGGTGGTGGCGCCTTCTCCGGCAAGGATCCGTCCAAGGTGGATCGCTCCGCCGCCTACGCCGCCCGCTACGTGGCCAAGAACATAGTCGCTGCAGGTCTGGCGGATCGCTGCGAGCTGCAGGTCTCCTACGCCATCGGCGTGGCCGAGCCCACCTCCATCAGCGTCGAGACCTTTGGCACCGCCAAGGTGGCCGAAGAGCTGCTGGTCGCCCTGGTGCGCGAGCACTTCGAACTGCGCCCCTACGGCCTCATCGAGATGCTGGATCTGAAGCGTCCCATCTACCAGGCCACCGCCGCCTACGGCCATTTCGGTCGCGACGAGTTCCCCTGGGAGCGTACCGACAAAGCCGAGCTGCTGCGCGCTGCCGCCGGTCTGTAAGCCGCCATCTGGCAAAGCCATGTGGCAAGAAGGGGAGCCTGGGCTCCCCTTTTTTCATGGCCGCTCTCCGGCTAGGCGTGCGCGCCTCCCCTTGCACCGACGCCAGCAGCGGGTAGACTGCCCCCTCTCGTTCATGCCCTGACATCGCCATGACCCAATCAGTCCCCACACTCCCCCAGATGCAGCAGACCCTGACCGAGCGGGTGGATGCCTGCTTCAGCCAGGCCGAGCTGCGGCTCGGACGCACTTTTGCGCGTCCGCAGATCCACTGCAACATGCGGGGCCGGGCGGCGGGGTCGGCGCGGCTGCAAACCTGGGAGCTGCGTTTCAACCCTGTGCTGTTTGCCGCCAATTATCAGGCCTTCCTGGACGAGGTGGTGCCCCACGAGGTGGCCCATCTGCTGGTCTATGCCCTGTGGGGCGAGGGGCGCGGCAAGAGCCGGGTACTGCCCCACGGCCGCCAGTGGCAGTCGGTGATGCGGGAGCTGTTTGGCCTCGAGCCCAGCACCACCCACAGCTTCGATCTCGCCGTGCTGGCCCAGCCGACCGTGCCCTACGCCTGCACCTGCCAGCAGCACGGGCTCTCCATCCGCCGCCACAACAAGGTGGTGCGCGGCGAGGCTCGCTACCATTGCCGCCGCTGCAAGCAGCCACTGGTGCCGGTGGCGCAGCCTGGCTAGACCGTCGTCCCCGGGGCAAGTCGCTCTCTTTTCTTCGTTCAACCCTTTCACTGCCAAGGATATTCATGTTTCGCCCCCTGCTCTCCCTCGCGCTCGCCCTGCTCATCATTGCCCCGGCCCACGCCCAGACCTTTCGCGAAGCCAAGCGGGATCTGGTCAAGCTCTACCGCACCCAGCCCGCCGTCACCAGCTTCTACTGCGGCTGTGACATCGACTATCGGGGCAAGCAGATGAGCCCGGATCTGGCCAGCTGCGGCTATGAACCGCGCAAGCAGGCCAAGCGCGCCGCCCGCATCGAGTGGGAACACGTGGTGCCCGCCTGGGAGTTCGGCCACCAGCTCCAATGCTGGCAGGAGGGGGGGCGCAAGAATTGCGGCAAGAGCCCGGAATTCAACAAGATGGAGGGGGACATGCACAACCTCTTCCCCGCCATCGGCGAGGTCAACGGCGATCGGGCCAACTACCGCTTCACCGACTGGAACGGCAAGCCGAACCAGTATGGCCAGTGCCAGATGCTGGTGGATTTCAAGGCGCGTCAGGTACAGCCGCCCAAGGGGCCGGTACGGGGCCAGATCGCCCGCGCCTACCTCTACATGAGCCAGCAGCATGGGCTGCGTCTGGCGGCGCAGCAGCGTAGACTGTTCGAGGCCTGGGACCGCCAATACCCGGCACAGGGCTGGGAGTGCGAGCGCAACCGCCGCATCGGCAAGCTGCAGGGCAATACCAATCCCTTCATTGAAAAGCAGTGCCAATAACCCCATTTGACCAGGGAGGGGGAGCGCCCCCTCTCCACCATGAACCCCTTTCCCGCTGTCGCGTGAGCCTTGCTCGCCGCCGTGCAGTAGGGTATTGAAGGGGTTCCAAGCAAGAGACTGACAAGCCGCCATGCGCATTCCACGAATTTACGAACCGGCCCCTCTGCAAGTGGGCCAGACCCTCGCCCTGTCGGAAGACGGTGCCAACCACATAGGCCGGGTGCTGCGCATGCAGCCGGGCCAGCAGCTCGAGCTGTTCAACGGCGACGGCCACCAGTACCCCGCCACCATCACGAGCGTGGGCAAGAAGTCGGTGGAGGTGACCATAGACAGCTGCGACGCCCAGTCGGTGGAATCCCCCCTGGCCATCCACCTGGGCCAGGTGATCAGCCGCGGCGACAAGATGGACTTCACCATCCAGAAATCGGTGGAGCTCGGCGTCACCTGCATCACTCCCCTCTTCTCCGAGCGCTGCGGCGTCAAGCTGCCCGCCGATCGGCTGGAGAAAAAACGCGAGCAGTGGCAGAAGGTGGTGATCAGCGCCTGCGAGCAGTGCGGCCGCAATACCGTGCCCGAGGTGCGCATGCCCATGGAACTGGATGCCTGGCTAGGGGAAGAGACCCAGGAGCTCAAGCTCAACCTGCACCCGCGCGCGCCCTACAGCATCAACACCCTGCCAGTCCCCGAGCACGGGGTGCGTCTGCTGATCGGCCCGGAAGGGGGCTTGTCCAGCGACGAGATCGCCCGTACCGTGCAGGAAGATTTCAAGGAGATGCTGCTGGGGCCGCGGGTGCTGCGCACCGAAACCGCCGCCCTGACCGCCATTACCGCGCTGCAGTGCCGCTTTGGCGATCTGGCCTGAAACAGGTTTTAAGAATCTCACTCGCAATCGAGCCACCAGAAGGAATTTCGGATGACCATCAAACTCGGCATCGTGATGGACCCCATCTCGACCATCAACATCAAGAAGGACTCCAGCTTCGCCATGCTCGAAGAGGCGCAAAAGCGCGGCTACGAGCTCTTCTATCTGGAGATGAAGGATCTCTACATGGAGGGCGGACGGGCGTTTGGCACCATGCGTCCGCTCACCGTCAAGCATGACTATGCCCACTGGTTCAGCCTGGGGGAGGTGGTGGATCAGCCGCTGTCGACCCTGGACGCGATCCTGATGCGCAAGGATCCCCCCTTCGACACCGAGTTCATCTACGCCACCTACATGCTGGAGCGGGCCGAGGACGAGGGCTGCCTCATCGTCAACAAGCCCCAGAGCCTGCGCGACGCCAACGAGAAGCTCTACACCGCCTGGTTTGCCGAGCACACCCCGACCACCCTGGTCACTCGCCGCGCCGACAAGCTGCGCGCCTTCCACGCCGAGCACAAGGACGTCATCCTCAAGCCCCTGGATGGCATGGGCGGCGCCTCCATCTTTCGCATGAAGGAAGATGACGCCAACGTCGGCGTCATCATCGAGACCCTCACCGCCCACGGCAGCCAGTACTGCATGGCCCAGACCTTCCTGCCCGCCATCAAGGAGGGGGACAAGCGGGTGCTGGTGGTGGACGGCGAGCCCGTGCCCTACTGCCTGGCCCGCATCCCGGCCCAGGGGGAGACCCGTGGCAACCTGGCGGCCGGTGGTCGTGGCGAGGCGCGCCCCCTGAGCGAGTCCGACTGGGCCATCGCCCGCGCGGTCGGTCCGACCCTCAAGGAGAAGGGGCTTATCTTCGTCGGCCTCGACATCATAGGCGATCGGCTGACCGAGATTAACGTCACCAGCCCCACCTGCATCCGCGAGATCGAAGCCGCCTTCCCGGTGCATATCACCGGCATGCTGATGGACGCCATCGAGCGCCGCCTCGGCCGCTAAGCCAGAGGCCCTGACGAGAAAGGGAGTGGCCAGGCCACTCCCTTTTTTATCTGACGGCCGCCATCTGGATGGGGATGCGCTGCCATCGGCCCGCCCTGACAGCCCCCGCCAGGGCGGCGCCGGGCGAAAAAGCGGTTTTGCCCACCCGCCCTAGCTGCCATAATTGGCCCAAATCCTCGGCCCATGCACTCTTTGACCCATGCAAACACTGCAAAATCATTTTCTGCTCGCCATGCCGAGCCTCAAGGATCCCTACTTCGAGCGCGCCCTCGTCTATCTGTGTGAACACAATGCCGAAGGTGCCATGGGGCTGGTAGTCAACATCCCGGTGGACATGTCCCTGGACACCATGCTGACCCAGCTCAAGCTGACGCCGCCCCCCAGACCCGAGCTCAAGCAGCCGGTGCTGCAAGGGGGACCGGTCGCCGCCGAACGCGGATTCGTGCTCCACAGCTTTCGCCCCGGCTTCAACTCCACCCTGCAGGTCAGTGACGAGCTCATGGTCACCACCTCCAAGGACATCCTGGAGACCCTGGGCACGGACGAGGCCCCGGATCACTACCTGGTGGCCCTGGGCTATGCCGGCTGGAGCGCCGGCCAGCTCGAGCAGGAGCTGGTGGACAGCGCCTGGCTGGTGATACCGCCGGATCCTGCCCTGCTGTTCGAGACCCCCACCCATCTGCGCTGGCAGCAAGCCGCCGCCAGCATAGGGGTCAATCCCCTGCACCTCTCCAGCGACATAGGCCACGGCTGAGCCGGGCCGCCACTTTAGGAACAGACGATGTCATCACGCAGCATCATGGGCTTTGACTACGGCACCAAGAGCATAGGGGTCGCCATCGGCCAGGAGCTCACAGGTACGGCCCAGCCCCTTCGCTCCCTCAAGGCCAACGACGGCATTCCCAACTGGGACGAGATTGAAAAGTTGCTCAAGGAGTGGCAGCCGGATCTGCTCATTGTCGGCCTGCCGCTGAACATGGATGGCACGGATCAGGAGATCACGGTGCGGGCCCGCAAGTTCGGTAACCGCCTCCATGGCCGCTTCGGCAAGCCGGTGGAATTCAAGGACGAGCGGCTCACCACCACGGATGCCCGTGCCCGCCTGTTCGAGCGCGGCGGCTACAGGGCACTGGACAAGGGCAGCGTGGACGGGGTCTCCGCCCAGCTCATCGTCGAAGCCTGGATGGAAGAGCAGTACGGTTGAGCCAGGGGGCCGATCACAGGTTATCTCCCCGCCCCCGCAGACGCCCCCCATGGCAGCGCGCCAACCCACAGCAGCCCTGGCCGCCATGACGAACCGCGAAACGGTGAAGGCGGTCAAGCCATGCCGGCCATCCCCTGATGACATGACAATGCCGGGCAGCCCCCAGAAGTACGCCGGGCTGTCCCGGCGTACTTCCGTCCATCAAGGGGGTCGAACTGTCACTCCGTCAGCCGGCTCAGGATGGCGTGGGCCGCCTCGACACGGGCGTCATTCGGATAGTTTCGATTGGCCAGCATGACGATGCCGATGCTCTGGGCCGGAACGAAGGCCACATAGGCGCCGAAGCCGTTGGTCGATCCCGTCTTGTTGAACAGGGTCTCGCCCTTCGCCACCACAGGCTTGGCGATGGGCGTCACCCCATGGGCCTTGAACGCCATATCGGCACTGTTGCCGGCTTGCAGCTCGGCCAGGCTCAGCGGGTAGTCATACATCTCCCACCCCAGCCCCTGGGTCATCTCCCCCACAGAGTAGAAACCGGTACGGGTCAGCGCCATCGCACGCTTGATCCCATCGTCTCCCTGATAGGCCATGTTGGCCTCGACAAACTTCAGCAGATCCGCCGAGTTGGTCTTGATGCCATAGGCCTCGTCCGCCCGGATTGACCCGAATAGGCTTGCCCTCTTTCGAGTAGCCATAGGCGTAGTTGGCCATGGCCGCAGCGGGCACCTTGAGATAGGTATGCTCAAGGCCGAGTCCGGGCAGCAGGGTCTGGCTCATCAGCCGCTCAAACGGCTGACCCAGGCTCTGCGCCGCCAGATGGCCAAACAGACCGATGCTGGGGTTGGAGTACTGGCGATGGCTGCCTGCCGGGTAGGCTGGTGTCCACTGGCGATAGTAGGCATGCATCTTGTCCGTGGAGTCCACCTCGTCGGGGAATTGCAGCGGCAGGCCCCCGGCGCTGTAGGTGGCCAGCTCCCCCATGGTGATGCCGTCAAATGCCGATCCCTTGAGCCAGGCGGCATGCTGACTCACCTTGTCATCGAGCTGGAATCCCCCCTTGATCAGGGCGTAGGCCCCAAGCGTTGCGGTAAGAGTCTTGCTGACCGAGCCTATCTCGAACAGGGTCTGATCGCTCACCCGCTGGCCGCTCTCCTGGTTGGCCATCCCATAGTTGAAGTAGTGGGCCTTGCCATCTTTCAACACCGCCACCGCCATGCCGGGAATGTGATGCTCCTTCAGCAGGGGCTTGATGGTGGCGTCGACGGTCTGGCGCAGGGCATCAGGCCCTGTGCCGGACGTGCTCCTTACCGTATCGGCCAGCGTCTGGCCGGCCCACAGCAGCGCACTCGCCACCAAAGTCATCCGCAGGTGTTGTTTCATCACTCTCTTGTCCTCTCATTTGTCGGGATCGCCGCCCGTACGGCGAACAGTGAGGCCAGCATAGGACACCTGCATGTGCTGGGTATGAGCTTGTGTGAAGTCCGGGTGAAGTGACGCCGGTTCGCCCATGAAAAAGGGGAGCCAGTGGCTCCCCTCGTCATCGCGGCAAAGCGACAGCGTTATTTCTTGGCCGGGGTATCCCAGATCCCCGCTTCCAGCTGGCTGCGGATCTCGGGGTACTTGTTGGCATCGAAGGTCGGCACCTTGCCGAGCTTGAGCTGGTCGTTGTAATCCTTGGCCAGCTTGATGGCCACCCCGGAGAGCAGCAGGATGGCAACCAGGTTGACGATGGCCATGAAGCCCATGGAAACATCCGCCATGGCCCACACGGTCGGCAGCTCGCCGACCGAACCGAACATCACCATGCCGAGCACAAACAGCCGGAACAGCAGCAGGCCGCCCTTGTGGTTGTGCTCCAGGAACACCAGGTTGGTCTCGGCGTAGGAGTAGTTCGCGACGATGGAGGTAAAGGCGAAGAAGAAGATGGCGGTGGCGATGAAGATGTTGCCCGCACTGCCGATCTGGGAGGAGAGCGCCCGCTGGGTCAGTTCCACCCCGGTGATGCCTGAGCCCGGCTCAAACTGCCCGGACATCAGGATGATGGCGGCGGTACAGGTACAGATGACGATGGTGTCCATGAAGACCCCCAGCATCTGCAC
The DNA here is from genome assembly GCF_000819765.1 of Aeromonas bivalvium. Lineage (GTDB taxonomy): Bacteria > Pseudomonadota > Gammaproteobacteria > Enterobacterales > Aeromonadaceae > Aeromonas > Aeromonas bivalvium. The sequence goes on along the minus strand of NZ_CDBT01000008.1, from coordinate 228,675 downwards.
ATAGCCCTGGGATGCCGGGTGCGGCGGATAGGGTGTGGCAGTGGCGGCGGCGTTCGGCGCCGACCCCATGCCCGCCTCGTTGGAGAAGAGGCCGCGCTTGATGCCGTTGATCATCGCCTGGGAGATGGCGTAACCCAGGGCGCCTGACCCGGCCTGCTCTATGCCGAAGGCCGATTTGAAGATGAGGACGAACACGCCAGGCAGCTCAGAGATGTTCATCACGACGATGGCCAGGGCCAGCAGTATGTAGGCCAGTGCCATGAAGGGCACCACCAGCTCGGCAAAACGGGCGATGCCGCGGATGCCGCCGAAGATGATGAGGCCCGCCAGCAGCACCAGGGCGATGCCGCTCATCCAGTCGGGAATGCCGAATGCCACGTTCATGGCCAGACTGATGGAGTTGGCCTGCACCGCATTGAACACCAGGCCGAACGCCATGATGAGGCACAGGGAGAACAAGACCCCCATCCAGCGCATGCCGAGGCCGCGCTCCATGTAATAGGCAGGACCACCGCGATAGTTGCCATCCTCATCCTTGACCTTGTAGAGCTGGGCCAGGGAGCTCTCGACGAAGGCTGTCGCCATGCCGATGAAGGCGATCAGCCACATCCAGAAGATGGCCCCGGGGCCGCCGAGGTAGATGGCGACGGCGACACCGGCCAGGTTGCCGGTGCCCACGCGGGCCGCCAGGCTGGTACACAGGGCCTGGAAGGAGGAGATGCCCGCCTTGTCGGATTTGCGGCTGTGGCGCAGGACCGAGAACATGTGGCCGAAGTGGCGTACCTGAATAAAGCCCAGGCGGAAGGTGAAGAAGATGCCGACCCCGATCAGCAGGTAGATGAGCACGGCTCCCCACATCAGGTCGTTTAGTAAAGCTATCAAGGTATCCATAATTCTCTCGTTGTCATTCACATCCATGGTCAGTCTGCGCTGACCGTTTTGCTGTATGTTGCCGAATTAGCTTTCTGCTAAAGGGGCGGAATCTAGCATAGCGAGCCCATTCAGAATAGTGATCCCGCTCACCCGGATCACAAAAAACGAGCGATGACAGGCCAAAAAGCACCAAATATTCAGCAAATCTTCAACAAAACCATTAATCCACAGCCCGGCTGACGACCAGGTTCCGCCCTGGGGGCGCGCCCGTCCCTCCCCTCTCCACGCCATCGTTTGCCCAAACGTTTGCCAGACACGGGCAGAAAATCGGCCCAGTTCCGCCAAACGTTTTACACGTAATAAAATTTCAAGTAGTGGTCATGATATTTTTTGTGATCAATCACACAAAATCAGAAAAACCCTGAAAAAAGTGCCGTTGACAAGCGACTCGATAAGGATGGGAATGCATTAAAAAACCGATATAAATCATTAGCTTTAACCATGACTCACCCCAGGGTTCCTCCCGCTGTTCGATCCCTGTGCAATCCCCCCTCTTGCGGGCAGCCCCCCAACTGTATTAAGTAGGCAAACAGTGTGGATGGGGAGCTCCCCTCCCGCAGTTCTGAGCGTCCGCCGCCCTGGTTTTGTAATTAAGTTTCAAAACTGGCCGCCCACGCCATCACCCTGGGATGACTCCCCATCAAGAGATGATATTTGCCATGGCCGATAAATTAACCCAGCTCAAAGCCCTGACCACAGTCGTCGCCGACACCGGTGATATCGAAGCCATCAAGCGCTACCAGCCGACCGACGCCACCACCAACCCTTCCCTGGTGTTGAAGGCCTCCGAGATCCCCGAGTATGCGCCCCTGATCGACGACGCCATCGCCTGGGCCAAGGCCCAGAGCCAGGACAAGGCGCAGCAGATCATCGATGCCGGCGACAAGCTGGCGGTCAATATCGGTCTGGAAGTGCTGAAGATAGTGCCGGGCCGCATCTCCACCGAAGTGGATGCCCGCCTCTCCTTCGATACCGACGCCAGCATTGCCAAGGCCCGCAAGCTGATCCGCCTCTACAACGAAGCCGGCATCAGCAACGATCGCATCCTGATCAAGCTGGCCTCCACCTGGGAAGGCATTCGTGCCGCCGAGGTGCTGGAGAAAGAGGGCATCCAGTGCAACCTGACCCTGCTGTTCTCCTTCGCCCAGGCCCGTGCCTGCGCCGAAGCCGGCGCCTTCCTGATCTCCCCGTTCGTCGGCCGCATCCTCGACTGGTACAAGGCCAAGCACAACCGTGACTACACCGCCAGCGAAGATCCGGGCGTGGTTTCCGTCACCGCCATCTACGACTACTACAAGCAACACGACTACCCGACCGTGGTCATGGGCGCCAGCTTCCGCAATACCGGCGAGATCCTGGAGCTGGCCGGCTGTGACCGCCTGACCATAGGCCCGGCCCTGCTGGAAGAGCTGAGCAAGGCCGAGGGCGTGGTCGAGCGCAAGCTGCACTATACCGGCGAGCGTCAGGCAAAACCGGCTCCCATGAGCGAAGCCCAATTCCGCTGGGAGCTGAACCAGGACGCCATGGCCGTCGAGAAGCTGGCAGAAGGCATCCGCCTGTTCGCCGTCGACCAGGGCAAGCTGGAAACCATGCTGGCCAGCCGCCTGGCCTGACTCGAGGCACGATGACGCCATGCACAAAACCGGGAACCCGAGAGGGGACCCGGTTTTTTTTATTGCCCGACATACCCCAATTGATACCCGTCATATGGCTGTAATGAAAACGTTTTAATTTTCATGATGCTGTGTTATACGATTGGTGAAAACAATAACAACCAAGGAGGGATCCATGGATATGTTCAGCTTTGAGGTTGAAGATGTTGTTGAGTTGGGTTCACGCGGTCGCGGGACAACGGGAAAAAAACGCAAATGGAGAGAGATCGAGGCATTGAAGGATAAACATCGTCTGCAAAAGGAGCTGCAATCGATCGATATCACCTACGATAGTCTCTCCGAAGAGATAGTGCTGTAACGGCATCCTCTCTCGACCAGGCCCCCTGCGGGGCCTTTTTATTGCCGCGATGACCAGCGCCCGCCTTGGCGCCTGATCAATCGGCAGGCCCCAAAAACAGCAGGCCCGGCATGATGCCGGGCCTGCGCCATTGTGCTGGTGTCAGCTGATGGGCAAAGAGAGCCGGTGGGCCAGCTCCTTGAAGTGTTGACTCACCTCGGGTCCGAACAGGGGATCGCCGATGGCCCGGTTCTGCCACTGCTGCTCCAGCTGACGCCAGTCATCCTCGGTCAGCGCCTCCCGCAGCAGGGGGAACACCACCCCCTCCTCGTAGTTCATGTGCGCCTCCTGCTGGGCGATGAAGCGGGCCAGCTTGGCGGTGAACTGGTCGAGGGGAATGACGGCATCCAGCAGTATCATCTCCACCATCTCCTTGAGCTCGGTGCCCGCCTCTATCAGGCTGGCGTGCTCCAGTTGCAGGCGGTGACTGATCTCCCCCTCGACCAGACGGTACTTGAGGTAGTACTCATAGATCAGATCTTCCTTGGGATGGTGATAGCTATCAGACACCTCTCGCAGGTAGTCGATCACATCACGCACCAGCGCATAGTTGACCGCTCGCTCCTCATTGATGGCATCGAGCTTGCTTTTCAGCAGCTGAAGTAGTTTGGCGATGTTGAGATGATCCTGGTGCAGCTTGGCTAACATAAGCTCTCCTTGGCTTAAAAATGAGCATGTCCGCCTTTGAGTATACGGCCATTTGCCCCCTCAACTTTGCCCTTCGTCAAGTCAGCCGCAGACAGAGTTCCACTCGATGGGCCCCTGACCCTGTTGTGCCAGCAGGCGATTGGCCTCGCTGAAGTGGCCGCAGCCGATGAAACCGCGATGGGCCGAAAGCGGGCTGGGATGGGGCGCCGTCAGTACATGATGGCGGCTCCGATCGATGAAGCGCCCCTTCTTCTGGGCATGGGCCCCCCACAGCAGAAACACCACTCCCTCACGACTGACATTGATCTGTTCAATCACCCGATCGGTGAAGGTCTCCCACCCCAGGCTGGCATGGGAGTGCGCCTGACCCGCTTCCACCGTCAGCACCGTATTGAGCAGCAACACCCCCTGCCTGGCCCAGGACTCGAGGAAGCCGTGATTGGGGATGGTGAATCCGGGCAAGTCCCGCGCCATCTCCTTGTAGATGTTGACCAGGGAGGGCGGGGTGCGCACCCCGGGCAGCACGGAGAAACAGAGGCCATGGGCCTGATCCGGGCCGTGATAGGGATCCTGCCCCAGGATCACCACCTTGACATCGGCGAGCTCAGTCAGCTTGAAGGCGTTGAATACCTCACTGGCGGGGGGATAGACCAGCTTGCCCGCCTCGCGTTCGGCCCTGACAGCGGCCAGGGTCTGCTTGAAATAGTCCTGCTCCTTCTGGGAGCCAATCACATCCTTCCAGGTCAACACCGGGATACCTCGTTCTCAGTTTCGGCAAGGGGCCCAGAATAGGGGGATGCCCCCTCGGGTGCAACCGGGGCAAGGATGACCTCACTCGGTGGCGGATAGCCGAAGCGTCGCCCCTCCTCCGCTCCCGGGCCGGGCCAACCGGTCAAATATGGACAAAATTCATGATAAGATGTAGTTAAATTACTAGATTAATAAATCAAAAGAAGCATAATTGGCATATCTTATGATTTGGTAAAAATGACTTAAATTTGATTAAACTCAATTAATTAATTGCCTGAAAGCGCCGCTTTTCTGGTATTTTTTGATTTGGATCAAATTTGGTTTTATTACCACCATGCTATATATGACCCCATCAAAGTAAAGGTGTAAGGCAAGGGCCCGTTAAATCATCCAGGTGGTTTAAATACATCAGGGTAATGTCCTTACAGTTGAATCCGCTTTCCCATGAGGAGTCATACCATGATCAAGGGCATTCAAATCACCCAGGCCTCCAACGCTGCCTTGCTGAACTCTTTCTGGTTGCTGGACGAGGCGCAGCAACAGGCGCGCTGCATCTGCGCCAAGGGCGATGTCTTCGCCGCCGATCAGGAAGTCAAGCTGTCGGATCTTGGCCAGTTCGAATACCGTGAACTGCCGCTGCAGAGCGAGCCCGTGGTCGAGGGCGGTCAGCATCTGAACGTCAACGTACTGAGCCGCGAGACGCTGGAAGATGCGGTCGCCAATCCGGAAAAATACCCCCAGCTGACCATCCGCGTCTCCGGCTATGCGGTGCGTTTCAACGCCCTGACCCCGGAGCAGCAGCGCGATGTCATCACCCGTACCTTCACCCAGAGCCTCTGACCCGCTCTGCGCCCACAGGTACCATCAAAAGCGGCCCGAACGGGCCGTTTTTTTGTGGGTCATATCCGGCGTCGACACGACAAGGCCCCGCGTCGCGAGGCCTTTTTCGTTTGTCGTGACGACCGTCGCTATCAGACGGAGGTATCCAGGGGCTCGAAACCCTTGATGAGATCGTCGATGGCCTTCATCTGCTTGAGGAAGCCTTCCAGCTTCTCCAGGGGCAGAGCGCTCGGGCCGTCGCAGCGGGCAATTTTCGGATCCGGGTGGGACTCAATGAACAGACCCGCCAGGCCCACCGCCATGCCGGCACGGGCCAGCTCGGTCACCTGCTCGCGGCGGCCACCGGAGGCGGCCCCCAAGGGGTCGCGGCACTGCAGGGAGTGGGTCACGTCGAAGATGACGGGGTAGCCGCCGGTGCTCTTCTTCATGACACCCAGACCCAGCATGTCCACCACCAGGTTGTCGTAGCCGAAGTTGGCGCCGCGCTCGCACAGGATCAGGCGATCGTTGCCGCACTCCTCGAACTTGTCGGTGATGTTCTTCATCTGGCTCGGGCTCAGGAACTGCGGCTTCTTGATGTTGATGACGTTGCCGGTGCGGGCCATGGCCTCCACCAGATCGGTCTGGCGCGCCAGGAAGGCGGGCAGCTGGATGACGTCCACCACCTCGGCCACCGGCTTGGCCTGAGCGGGCTCGTGCAGATCGGAGATCACCGGCATGCCGAAGGTCGCTTTCAGCTCCTCGAAGATCTTCATCCCCTCTTCCAGACCCGGGCCGCGGTAGGAGTGGATGGAGGAGCGGTTCGCCTTGTCCCAGCTCGCCTTGAACACGAAGGGGATGCCGAGCTTGCTGGTCACTTCCACGTACTTCTCGCACACCGCCATCGCCATGTCGCGGGACTCCAGCACATTCATGCCGCCGAACAGCACGAAGGGCTTGTCATTGGCGACGTCGATCTGGTTGATCTTGATATTCTTCTGTTCCATCTCAGGCATCCTTAAGTGAGGCTCGGGGCTCGATATGCTTCTGTTTCACTTCCCAGGCACCCTTAACGTGAAGAGGCTCGGGGCTTGTATTCAGCTTGGTCCGCTGTGCCTTGGGCACAGCGGACCTGGATATTGTTCAGTTTCATTTCCCAGGCCGCCTCAATGGAGGGGCTTGGGGCTAAGATCCAGGGCGGCCAGCTGCATCTTGAGCACGTCGGCCACCGGATCGTCCGGGCACTGCTCAATGAAGTATTCAAAATCGTCGGCGGCAAAGCGCGGGCAGTCGAGCTGCTCGTAGATAAAACCCCGATCCCGCGTCTCCTGGGGATCCCCCGGTTTCATGCGCAGCAGCAGTTCGCTGGCGCGCAGCGCCTCCGTCATGCGATTCTCCCGCAGCAGGGCCGCCTTGTTGACGTTGAGCAGTCGCTCGATGATCTCCCACTGGCCCGAGGGTTGCAGGTAATCCTGGCTCAGGCTCGCCAGGTTGCCGAGGGCGCCCCGCAGCAGCGACTCGATGCGGGTCAGGCTCAGCACCTCGCCGTTGAAGGGATCGACATAGACCTCCCCCTCGTCGCCGGCAAAACTCACCAGGAAGTAGCCGGGGAAGCAGATCCCCTCCACGTCGAGGCCGATGCGCCGCCCGAGCTGGATCAGCAGTATGCCGAGACTGACCGGGATCCCCTGGCGCCCGGTCAGGACGGCGGCCAGATCGCTGTTGGCGGAGGAGAAGAAATCCTGCCAGTCGCCGTGAAAGCCCAACCCCTGGTAGAACCCCTGGATCAGCTGGCTGCGCACCTCGTCGGCCGTGCCCTCATGGATGGACTCGTTGAGCCACTCATCCAGCAGCTCCAGTTCCCGCAGGGCCTCCTCTGTGTCGCGCTGATAGATATCCTCGCTGACACTCAGGGCCAGCAGTGCCAGATCCTGGGCCTCGAAATCGGTCCACTCATCGATGCGAAACATCAGACTCCCCCGGGCGAAGCAGGCCGCCACAGACATTCAAGGTAAAACCGGCCGCGCGGCGCCGATGGCTTGCTGACATCCTCACTCCTCACGCAAACAGGCTGGCATGTTTGAACAGGGCCAGCTTGACCACGAAATAGAGCCAGCCCAGGGAGCCCAGGAAGGCGAACCAGCGGATCAGATTGCCCCGGGCCAGGCGCAGGGCCATCAACGCCAGGAAGGCCACCACCAGGATGGCCACCAGCTTCTCGCTGAGCCAGGGCACGGCGTTGTTGAGGGGGTTGAGATCCAGCACCATGCACAATAGCACTCCGCTGATCACCACCAGGCCGTTGCACCAGCCGCTCACTTGCAGGGTACGCGGGCTGCGCGCCAGGGGAGACCCGGTCTGCTGCCAGTAAAAACGCAGGATGAACATCAGCACAGCGGCGGCGATCAGCAGCAGGTGCAGATGCTTGAGAGCAAAATACATCACAAAACCTCAATTGACTCGTTGCGGTGCGCCGGCCGGTGGGCCCGCTCACCGCGAATGGGGTAAAGGGTAAAAGAGAACCCCTATCCTTGAAATGGTGCGGGATCGGGCTCAGCCGCCACGCCTGGCCAGCATCCCAGGGTCACCCGCTCGTTGTCCCCGTAGTCACGTACGGTCGCAACCTGCTGATAACCCTGATCTAGCAGCAAGCGACGCACCGCCTCCCCCTGCTCCCAGCCATGCTCGAGCAAGAGCCAGCCCCCCGGCAGCAGATGGTCGGGGGCCTGCGCCACTATCTGGCGCAGGTCAGCCAGCCCCTGCTCGTCGGCCACCAGGGCCGAGCGCGGCTCGAAACGCACGTCCCCCTGGGCCAGATGCTGATCCGCCCCGTCGATATAGGGGGGATTGGAGACAATCATCGCAAAATGCGGCGCATCCACCAGGGGCGCAAACCAGCTGCCCTCGCGCACGACGATGGGCAGCCCCAGGGCGGCGCTGTTGCTGCGGGCCAGGGCGGCGGCGTCCGCCATCCGATCCACTGCCCAGATATCGGCATCGGGGCGTTCGGACTTGAGCGCCAACGCGATGGCGCCGGTGCCTGTGCCCAGATCCAGCAGGGCACAGGGGCCGGCCGGCAGGCGCGCCAGGGCCTGCTCCACCAGCAGCTCGGTGTCCGGGCGCGGGATCAGGGTGGCCGGGCTCACCTTCAGGGGCAGGGACCAGAACTCCCGCTCGCCGATGAGATGGGCGATGGGCTCGCCATTCAGACGGCGCGCCAGCCAGCCCTGCAGGGTCGCTTGCTGGGCGGCATCGAGCTCGCGCTCCGGCCAGGTCATCAGGTAGCTGCGCCGGCAACCCAGCAGATGGCAGAGCAGCGCATCGGCGTCGGCACGGGGGGATTCCCCAAAAGCCAGGGTCGCCATGATGTGGGCACGGGCCTGCTGGATCTGCATCAGTGGCGCTCCCGTCCGCTCGCCATGGCGAGCGCCGCCAGCGAGCCTCTTTGCATCGGCACTGTGCTCATCAGCCGTTGTCCGCCAGGGAGGCGAGCTGATCCGCCTGATACTCCTGCACCAGGGGGGTGATGACGCAATCCAGATCCCCTTCCAGGATCTCCCCCAGACGATACAGGGTGAGGTTGATGCGATGTTCGGAGAGGCGCCCCTGGGGATAGTTGTAGGTGCGAATGCGCTCGGAGCGATCCCCGGAGCCCACCAGGTTGCGACGGGTGCTCTGCTCGGCGGCGCGATGGCGCTCGTCCTCGGCCGCCTGCAGGCGGGCGGAGAGCACGGACATCGCCTTGGCGCGGTTCTTGTGCTGGGAGCGCTCATCCTGGCACTCCACCACCAGGCCGGTGGGCAGGTGGGTGATGCGGATGGCGGAGTCGGTCTTGTTGACGTGCTGACCACCGGCCCCGGAGGCGCGGAAGGTATCTATCTTCAAGTCCGAGGCATTGATTTCGATCTGCTCGGCTTCCGGCACTTCCGGCAGCACGGCCACGGTACAGGCGGAGGTGTGGACCCGGCCCTGGGATTCGGTCTCGGGTACCCGCTGCACCCGGTGACCGCCGGACTCGAACTTGAGGCGACCGTAGACGTGCTCGCCGTCCACCTTGGCGATCACCTCCTTGTAGCCGCCATGCTCGCCATCGTTGCAGCTGACGATGGAAACGCGCCAGCCCTGACGTTCGGCATAACGGGAATACATGCGAAACAGATCCCCCGCGAAGATGGCCGCCTCGTCGCCACCGGCGCCGGCGCGGATCTCCAGGTAGCAGTTGTTGTCATCCCGGGGATCCCGGGGCAGCAGCATCACCTGCAACGCCTGCTCCTGCTCCTCCAGGCTGGCCTTGACCAGGGGCAGCTCCTCCTGCGCCATCTCGCGCAGCTCGGGGTCGTCCTCCTCCAGCATCAACCTGGTGGTCTCGAGATCCTCTTCGGCCTGGCGAAAGCGCTGGAAGGCGTGAACGATATCTTCCAGCTGGGCATATTCCCGGGTCAGGGCACGGTATCTGTCCTGATCCGAGGCGACCCCGGGTTCGCCGAGCAGGGCCTGTACTTCTTCATGGCGCTCGATGAGGCCTTCCAGCTTTCTGATCAGTGACGGGTTCATGGTTTCCGGTATCTCAATGGTGACGGGGCCGCGGCGGGCCCGGACAAGGTTATTCGGCGGACAGGCCAAGGATCTGGCGCAGCTGACCCAGCTGCTCCCGATCGCCACTGGCGCCGGCCTGGCGCAGGGCCTGGGTCGGGGCATGGATCAGCTTGTTGGTGAGCCTGTGGCTCAGGGCGCGGGCGGCCGCCTCGGGGGACTCGCCCTGTGCCAGGGCTTGCAGGGTGCGAGCCAGCTCCTCTTCGGCATACTGCTGGGCCTGGGCACGGTAATCGCGAATGAGGTCGACCGCATGAAGCGAACGGTACCAGCCCATGAAGTCGTCCCGCTCTTCCAGTACGATGAGCTCGGCCTCGGCGGCCGCCCGTTTGCGGGTCTCCAGGTTCTGCTCGATGATCCCCTGCAGATCGTCCACCGTGTAGAGGTAGGCATCGGAGAGATCGTCCACCTCGGCCTCGATGTCCCTCGGCACCGCTATGTCCACCAGGAACATGGGTCTGAAACGGCGCGCCTTGAGGGCACGCTCCACCATGCCCTTGCCGATGATGGGCAAGGGACTGGCGGTGGAGCTGATGACGATGTCCGCCTCGTGCAGGTAATCGGGGATCTCTTCGAGCGTCATCACCTGGGCGCCAAACTCCTCGGCCAGGGCATGAGCCCGTTGCAGTGTGCGGTTGGCGACCATCATCTGGCGCACGTTCTGCTCGCGCAGATGGCGGGCCACCAGTTCTATGGTCTCGCCGGCGCCCACCAGCAGCACCTTGGTCTGGGAAAGATCCGAGAAGATGCGCCGGGCCAGGCTGACCGCGGCGAAGGCCACCGACACGGCGCTGGCGCCGATCTCGGTGTCGGTGCGCACTCTTTTCGCCACCGAGAACGACTTCTGGAACAGGCGTTCCAGCGAGCCCTTGAGCACCTCGGCCTGCTGGGCATGGGCGTAGGACTGCTTGATCTGCCCCAGGATCTGGGGCTCTCCCAGCACCAGGGAGTCGAGGCCGCAGGCGACCCGCATCAGGTGGCGCACCGCCTCCTCATCGTGATGGCGATAGAGGGCGCCCTGCACCTCGCCGGCGTCCAGGCCGTGGTAGCGCTGCAGCCACTGGGTGACCTGATCGTCGTGCCCCTGCTCCAGGGCGCAATAGAGCTCGGTGCGGTTGCAGGTGGAGACGATCACCGCCTCGTGCACCCCGGGCTGCGCCGCCAACTCCCGCAAGGCGTGGTCGATGCAATCGGGGCCAAAGGCGACCCGTTCCCGCAAGGCGACACTGGCGGTGTTGTGGTTGATTCCGAGGGCAAGCAGACTCATGAGTGGGCGCTGGTCGTTTCTTGGGCACAGGGTGTATAAGGCTGCCAATTGTACGAGAAAGGGTAAGGCTTTAAAAGCAATACGGCCGCCCCGTATACTGTGCCAAACCACCATGTCGGGAGCCCTACCTTGTTCTTGCGATTTTTGCCCCTGCTCGGCCTGCTGCTGCTCGCCGGTTGTACCACGACCTCCCCCCAGCGCCAGCAAGTGAATTGGCAGCAGGAGCGCGCCCGCCTCGAGCGACTCGACCACTGGCAGCTGTCGGGCAAGATGGCCATCATCAGCGCCCAGCAGAGGGGCAGTGCCCGCCTCAACTGGCAGCAAGATGGCGAGGATTATCGCCTCAACCTCACCAGCCTCATCGGCACCAGCATACTGGAACTCTCCCGCAGCCAGGGCCGGGTCAGCCTGACTGACAACGAGGGGCGCCAGCACCAGAGCCAGGATGCCGAGGCGCTCATCTTCCAGCTCACCGGCTGGCACCTGCCCATCGCCGGCCTGCCGGACTGGATCAAGGGGCTGCCCGGCAAGGCGGACTACCGCCTCAACCCCGACAACAGCCTGGCGAGCGTACGCGATGGCCAGTGGCAGATAAGCTATCAGGAGTACCGGGATCAGGACGGCTATCGCCTGCCTCATCTGCTCACCATGACGGGGCCCCAGAGCCGCCTCAAGTTGCAGATCAACGAGTGGGCCCTGCAACCATGACCCAGCTGCGCTGGCCCGCCCCGGCCAAACTCAATCTCTTCCTGCACATCAATGGCCGCCGCCCCGACGGCTATCACGAATTGCAGACCCTGTTCATCTTCCTCGATCAGGGTGACTGGCTCGAGTTCGAGCCACTGCCGGGCACGGACCTGCTCACCCTGACCCCGGCCATCCCCGGGGTACCCGATGAGCAGAATCTCATCATCCGCGCCGCCCGCCTGCTACAGGCCAGATTGCCGCGCCCCCAGGGGGCCCACATCCGGCTGGAGAAAATTCTGCCCATGGGGGGCGGCATCGGCGGGGGGTCGTCTGACGCCGCCACCACCCTGGTGGCCTTGAATCACCTCTGGCAGGCAGGGCTCACGCAAGATGAGCTGGCCGAGCTCGGCGTCAGCCTGGGGGCCGATGTGCCTGTGTTCGTGCGCGGTCGCGCCGCCTTTGCCGAAGGAGTGGGAGAGCAGTTGCAGCCGGTCACCCTGCCGCAGCACTGGTATCTGGTGATCAAGCCGCAGTGCCATGTCAGCACGGCGGCCGTGTTTCAGGATCCCGAACTGCCCAGAAATACCCCTAAATTGACATTGCAGGGATTGCTGGCAGGAGAATGGAAAAACGATTGCGAGCCCCTGGTGAAAAAGCGCCACCCCGAGGTTGCCAATGCGCTCGGCTGGTTGCTAGAATACGCGCCGTCAAGAATGACGGGCACAGGAGCCTGCGTCTTTGCTCAGTTTGAAGACGAAGTGAGTGCTCGAAAGGTGTTGGCCAAGGTACCGAAAGCGTGGGGAGGGTTTGTCGCCAAGGGCGAGAACATATCACCACTCTTCGTGACATTGCAACAGGCTCAATGATTGGGGTATCGCCAAGCGGTAAGGCAGCGGGTTTTGATCTCGCCATTCCTAGGTTCGAATCCTAGTACCCCAGCCATCATTGCAGTACGGGAAGCGTAACCGAAGGCAGACTCCCGTCATGGCTTCGCCCCCTCCCTTTCTGCTATAAGGTCTGTGCAGGGTTCATTCGGTTGGCCTGCCGGTCCGGGTCCTTAGCCCTGCCCCGTCAGCTTGCTAAATCGTTTGCTACCGAACGATGATGGGTCCAATAACGGACTCACCCACATACTGGATGCAACCCCGAGGTTTCAAACCGTGCCTGACATGAAGCTGTTTGCTGGTAACGCAACGCCGGAACTAGCCCAGAAGATCGCAGATCGCCTGTTTATCAAACTCGGCAATGCTGCCGTAGGTCGCTTTAGCGACGGCGAAATCAGCGTACAGATCAATGAGAATGTACGTGGTGGCGATATCTTCATCATTCAATCCACCTGTGCCCCGACCAACGACAATTTGATGGAATTGATCGTGATGGTGGATGCCCTGCGTCGTGCTTCAGCTGGCCGTATCACTGCTGTCATTCCCTACTTTGGCTATGCCCGCCAGGACCGCCGCGTCCGCTCCGCCCGTGTGCCCATCACCGCCAAGGTCGTCGCAGACTTCCTCTCCAGCGTGGGTGTGGATCGCGTGCTGACCGTTGACCTGCATGCCGAACAGATCCAGGGCTTCTTCGATGTCCCGGTAGACAACGTGTTCGGCAGCCCGGTGCTGCTGGAAGACATGAAGTCCAAAAACCTCGAATCCCCCGTGGTCGTCTCCCCGGACATCGGCGGCGTGGTCCGTGCCCGTGCCATCGCCAAGCTGCTGGATGACACCGACATCGCCATCATCGACAAGCGTCGTCCCCGTGCGAACGTCTCCCAGGTCATGCACCTGATCGGTGACGTTGCCGACCGCGACTGCATCATAGTCGACGACATGATCGATACCGGCGGCACCCTGTGCAAGGCCGCCGAAGCGCTGAAAGAGCGCGGCGCCAAGCGGGTGTTTGCCTACGCGACTCACCCTGTCTTCTCCGGCACCGCCGTCGAGAACATCAAGAACTCGGTCATCGACGAGCTGATCATCACCGACTCCATCCCGTTGACCCCGGAGATGAAGGCCGTTGGCAAGGTCAAGCAGCTGACCCTCTCTACCGTGCTGGCCGAGGCGATTCGCCGCATCAGCAACGAAGAGTCCATCTCTGCCATGTTCGAGCATTGATGCCGGCTCGCCAGTGCGCTGGCAGGCCAGAACAGAAAAACCGCCCCCGTGGCGGTTTTTCTGTTTTCCGGGGTCTTGGCCGCGGCGGGACAGCATTGGTTGAGTGATCGCCACTCGGCGGCTAGAATATTGCGTCCTATTGCCCCGGGCACACCGCTTTGGGCAGCTGCGAGTAAAGAGAGCGAGCGTGACAAGCCAAATCAAACTGATCGTCGGGCTGGGCAACCCCGGCGCCGAATATGCCAAGACACGCCACAATGCGGGTGCCTGGTATGTCGAGCAGCTGGCCCGCTGGCACAATGTCAGCCTGCGTGAAGAGCCCAAGTTTTATGGTCACACGGCCCGCATCCTGGTGGAGGGACAGGACGTTCGCCTGCTCATCCCGAACACCTACATGAATCTCTCCGGCAAGGCGGTGGCCGCACTGGCCCGCTTCTACCAGATAGAGCCGCAAGAGATGCTGGTGGCCCACGACGAACTGGATCTGCCCCCCGGCATCGCCAAATTCAAGCAGGGTGGCGGCCATGGCGGCCACAACGGCCTCAAGGACATCATCGCCAAGATGGGCAACAACAAGGAGTTCTTCCGGTTGCGGCTCGGCATCGGCCACCCCGGCGCCAAGGAGCTGGTCGCCGGCTTCGTGCTGACCAAGGCGCCCAGCAGCGAGCAGGGCCTGATCGACGCCGCGCTGGACGAAGCCTTGCGCGCCACCGACATCCTGTTCAAGCAAGACATGACCAAGGCCATGAACCGCCTGCACAGCTTCAAGGCCGAGAAAGCCTGATCCGGCACGCCGGACGGGCGATCACGAGCAAGATATGACCAAGGCCGGGCACCGCGAGGCGGCGCCAGGCCGAGAAAGCATGACACGGGTCGCCCGGGCGGCCTCACAGCATCCACCAAGTAAGGTAACTATCCATGGGTTTTAAATGCGGTATCGTGGGCCTGCCCAATGTAGGCAAATCCACCCTGTTCAATGCGCTGACCAAGGCCGGCATCGAAGCCGCCAACTTCCCGTTCTGCACCATTGAGCCGAACACGGGTGTCGTGCCCATGCCGGATCCCCGTCTCGACCAGCTGGCGGCCATCATCAACCCCCAGCGCGTCGTGCCGACCACCATGGAGTTCGTGGACATCGCCGGTCTGGTGGCGGGCGCTTCCAAGGGTGAAGGTCTGGGCAACCAGTTCCTGGCCAACATCCGCGAGACCGAGGCCATTGGTCACGTGGTGCGCTGCTTCGAGGACGAAAACATAGTCCACGTCGCGGGCAAGGTCTCTCCGGCCGATGACATCGAGGTGATCAACACCGAGCTGGCCCTGTCGGATCTGGATGCCTGCGAGCGCGCCATCCACCGTCAGTCCAAGCGCGCCAAGGGCGGCGACAAGGATGCCAAGCTGGAAGTGGAAACCCTGGAAAAGATTAAAGCCGCTCTGGAAGATGGCAAGATGATCCGTGGTCTGGATCTCTCCAAGGAGGAGCTGGCCGCCGTTGCCCACCTCAACTTCCTGACCCTGAAACCCACCATGTATATCGCCAACGTGGCGGAAGATGGCTTTGACAACAACCCCTTCCTCGACAAGGTGCGTGAAATCGCCGCCGCCGAGAATGCCGTGGTGGTCGTGGTCTGCTGCGCCATCGAGGCGGACATCGCCGAGCTGGATGACGCCGACCGCGCCGAGTTCATGGCGGATCTGGGCATCGAGGAGCCGGGCCTGAACCGGGTAATTCGCTCCGGTTACGAGCTGCTGAACCTGCAGACCTATTTCACCGCCGGGGTGAAGGAAGTGCGGGCCTGGACCATCCCGGTCGGTGCCACGGCGCCCCAGGCGGCTGGCAAGATCCACACCGACTTCGAAAAAGGCTTTATTCGCGCGCAAACCATCGCGTTTGACGACTTTATCACCTACAAGGGTGAGCAAGGCGCGAAGGAAGCGGGCAAGATGCGCGCCGAAGGCAAGGACTATATCGTCAAGGATGGCGATATCATGAACTTCCTGTTCAACGTCTAACCCCATGACAGGCCAGCAAATGCTGGCCTGTTTTTTAAGGGGTAGCAGCGGTTGGCCCAAGACGCCCTGAGCTTAAAAAAGTCAGATTGTTGGGCTTTTGCGCGACAGAGCGCAATATCTGGCCAAACGCACCCAAATTCGGTTTTTCTGGCAAAAAAAGGGTTGACGCCCCAAAGCCAGATACGCATAATTCGGGCCGCACAGTGACGAGGCAACGAGGCACTGGAAGCAAGGTTGGCTATGTAGCTCAGTTGGTTAGAGCATCGCACTCATAATGCGAGGGTCACAGGTTCGAATCCCGTCATAGCCACCATTAATCTTGCAGTTGGGGTATCGCCAAGCGGTAAGGCAGCGGGTTTTGATCTCGCCATTCCTAGGTTCGAATCCTAGTACCCCAGCCATTTTTAAAGTTCTTTGGCAAGTCTCATGACTGTCGAGGAGCGCTGTTGGGGTATCGCCAAGCGGTAAGGCAGCGGGTTTTGATCTCGCCATCCCTAGGTTCGAATCCTAGTACCCCAGCCATTATTATGTTTTCTTCCACCTTGTGGTTGATAACAAAGGCTATGTAGCTCAGTTGGTTAGAGCATCGCACTCATAATGCGAGGGTCACAGGTTCGAATCCCGTCATAGCCACCATTCTTGTTCTGTTGGGGTATCGCCAAGCGGTAAGGCAGCGGGTTTTGATCTCGCCATCCCTAGGTTCGAATCCTAGTACCCCAGCCATTATTGCCGTTCATCGAACTTGTCGGTGAACACTGTGGTCAACGTAAGAGATTGTTAATCTCGTCGACGTTGCTAGGTTTCTATCCTGGTGCCGCAGTCATTTTTAAAGGTTCCTTGATCAGTCTCATGACTGTCGAGGAGTGTTGTTGGGGTATCGCCAAGCGGTAAGGCAGCGGGTTTTGATCTCGCCATTCCTAGGTTCGAATCCTAGT
>NZ_CDBT01000008.1:143954-211616 GCF_000819765.1 Aeromonas bivalvium | reverse complement strand
TAGTACCCCAGCCATTATTTTTATCATCGGCTTGACCGGTGATGTAAGGCAGTGTGGTCAGCGTGAGCGATTTTACTCTCGTCAACGTACCTGGGTACGCATCCTAGTATCACAGCCATTTTTCTGTCGTTGACATCAAGGTGTCTATGACACACGAACAGGGCCGCTGGCCCTGTTCGTTTAGACGTTCAAGGCTATGTAGCTCAGTTGGTTAGAGCATCGCACTCATAATGCGAGGGTCACAGGTTCGAATCCCGTCATAGCCACCATATTGTTTTGCGGAAGTGGCGAAATTGGTAGACGCACCAGATTTAGGTTCTGGCGCCCTAGGCGTGAGAGTTCGAGTCTCTCCTTCCGCACCATCAATAGCAGTACCAAACAGACCAGCCCAGGCTGGTTTTTTTGTGCTTGTTTTTCCCATCGAGCACGCCCCTGTCTCCCCTGCCTGCCCCTTCCCATATCCAGTCGTGCCAATAAGAAAGCGGCCCAGGGGCCGCCTGTCTCTCATCTCTGTCATCAGAACGGTCATCAGAACGGGAACAGCCAGGGAATGGTCAACACGCTCACCGCCATCACCAACAGGGTGAAAGGCACCCCGATACGCACGAAGTCGATGAAGCCATACTCGCCGGGCCCCAGCACCAGGGTATTGACCGGCGAGGAGACGGGAGTCATGAAGGCCGCCGAAGCCGCGATGGCAATGGTCATGGCGAAGGGATAGGGCGAGACGCCCATCTGCTGGGCCGCGCCGATGGCGATGGGCGCCATCAAGACGGCGGTGGCCGTGTTGGAGATAAACAGACCGGTCAGGGCCGTCAGGGCAAACAGGCTGGCCAGCATCACTCTCGGTCCCATCTCCCCGACCAGGGCCATCAGGCCCCCGACAATCAAGTCCACTCCCCCGGTCTTTTGCAGGGCCAGGGCGAAGGGCAGCATGCCGACGATGAGGATCAGGGTCGGCCAGTGAATGGACTGGTAGGCGCTCTCGAGATCGATGCAGCGAAACTGACCCATCAGCAGACAGGCAATCAGGGCCGCCACCACATTGGGCACGGGGTCCGTCACCATCAACAGCACCATGATCCCCAGCGAGAGCAGCGCATAGGCCGCCTGACTGCGCGCCGGGGCCATTTCATCCACCTCGGCAGGCAACCCCAGCAACAGGAAGTCACGGTGATGGCTGTGCAGCTGACGGATGAGGCTCCAGTTGCCCGCCAGCAGCAGCCTGTCCCCCAGCTGCAACGGTTCATCCACCAGGCGCCCGACCAGGGCCTCGCCATTGCGCCGTATTCCCACCACGCTCAGGCCATACTGGCTACGAAACGCCGTCTCCCGCAGGCTCTTGCCAAGCAGGCTGGATTCGGGGATGAGCGACACCTCGGCCAGCCCCACCTCCCGCGCCTGATCCGAGAAGTACTCGCCCCTCAGTATCATGGGCTCGAGCATGGCCTCGCGGCAGAACGTTCGGATATCCACTTCGGGATCCGCCATGTCGATGAGCAGCACGTCCCGCGCCTGAAATTCCGAGATCCCGGAGACGCTCACCATGACCCGCCGAAACTTGCGCCAGCGCTCCACCCCTATGACGTTGGCGCCATAACGGGCCCGCAGCTGCAAGGCATCCAGGGTATGGCCTATCAGGGGCGACCCCGGCCGGATCGCCAGTCGCCGCGCCCGCCCGGTCAGACGATAGTCGCGGATGAGATCCCGCAGCGTACTGCGCCTGCTCCCCTTGTTGCATCCCGCTTGGACGTCCCTGGCCAGGGAGCCGCGCATCAGCAGCATGTAGGCGATGCCGAGCAGCAGAATGAGCAGGCCCATGGGACTGAAGCTGAAAAAGCCAAAGCCCGGGATGCCATGGCGCACCAGCTCGCTGTTGACCACCATGTTGGGAGGGGTTGCCACCAGGGTCATCATGCCGCTGATGAGGCCAGCGAAACCGAGCGGCATCATGAGCCGCCCCGCCGGGATCCCCATGCGGTTCGCGACACTGAGTACGACCGGGATGAAGATGGCCACCACCCCGGTCGAGCTCATCACGGCGCCGAGCCCGGCCACCGCCACCATCAACAGCACCAGCAAACGGGTCTCACTGTTGCCCGCCACCTTCACCAGGGCATCGCCCACCTGATAGGCGATGCCGGTGCGCACCAGCCCCTCACCCACCACGAACAGGGCGGCGATCAGGATGACGCTGGGATCGCTGAAACCGGCCAGCGCCTCGGGCAGGGTCAGGGTGCCGCTCAGCACGAACAGGATAAGCACCAGCAGCGCCGTCACATCCATGCGCACCCGGTTGCTGACAAACAGATAGATGGCCCCCAGCAGCAAGCAGAGCACCCAGATCAACTCTCCATTCAACGCCCTTTCCTCCCTTACTTGCAGTTCCGGATAGCGGTGGACTCTATCAGAACACAATCACGGCATCAGCGTCTTGTGACATATCAAGAAAGCCCCTGGCCGTCACCGCCAGCATCATGGCTCCGGTACCACCACAAGGCAGATGAAGGCTGGGTGAGCCCCATGAATGGACGATATAGGCACAAGACACTGTCGAGCCAGACGGGGCCAGGCCCCATGGCAACCCATCTGGCAAGGGATGTCGGGGCAGCACGTGTCGTATTCTCCTAAAGC
Source organism: Aeromonas bivalvium (assembly GCF_000819765.1). Classification (GTDB taxonomy): domain Bacteria; phylum Pseudomonadota; class Gammaproteobacteria; order Enterobacterales; family Aeromonadaceae; genus Aeromonas; species Aeromonas bivalvium. Next base: position 208,982 of record NZ_CDBT01000008.1, on the reverse strand, counting down.
AGGAGCGTCGAGTCAGGCCCCATTCCGAAGATGAGGGGATGGCGGGGGAAAGGACGGACAGGCCTCACGAAGATCCATAAAAAACGCCCCTCTCGGGGCGTTTTGTTCACGGCAGCCATTACATGGCGTTGGTGGATTCGAAGATCTTGTCGGCGGACGCTTCGACAAAACCCGGGTAGAGGGTGCCGTTGGCCTGGGGGTAGCGCAGGGCGAACTCGTAGAAGCAGCTCGGAATGGTACGCACGCCGTCGCTGAAGGCCACCTCGGCCTTGTCAGCCATGGTGGAGGATTGCTCCAGCATCACCTGGGGATCCCCCTTCACCTCGCCACCGACGGTGTTGAGCACGAAGCCCGCCGCCTTGAGCGCCCCGTTGACCTGCTCGATGGTATCGAACTCCTTCAGGCGGTTGATGTTGACGGTGAAGTGGTTGGCACGATAGCCCCAGGCCGCCATCCAGGCCGCGTACTCGCTCTCGGCCAGCAGGGTCTGGTAGTCGGCGTGGGAGACCTGCCAGGGGGCACCGGCGTAGAGGAAGGCCGGGGTGTCGGTCAGGTGATCGGGCACCTGATCCACCAGCTTGTGGATGATGGCCTGGGCGCCTTCGGAGAGTTCCTCCACCTTCAACTCGCTGATGAACACCTTGGGAGCATCGGGATCCGAGTGCTCGAAGTGCTTGGCATAGAGCTTCTTCGCCTTGAACACATACTCGTCCTTCTCCTCGTAGCCGAGCGCCCGAAAGTGGGCAGCCAGCTTCTCAAGACCCACCTGGGGCAGATTGAAGGTGCGAAATGCCACGTGGTCGTTGACGATGGGCTCACCGCCCCCCAGCAGTTGGTGGACCTTGAGGGCACTCGGAGTGACTTGAATGTAGTTATCCCACAGATGACCGAACAGGGTTTCGATATCCTTTTGCATCTCTCTTTCCTTTGCTCGCGGGTACAGACAAGGGCACCCGTCTGGTGCCCTTTCGTTGTTGTTATCAGCCGTGCGGATCAGTGGAGGGCGGCTCCGCCCGCGCTTTGACCGAGGCGACCGGGGAGATGAAGCAGTGTTAATCTTCTCATGCTGCATCAAGCTCCATTCTCGCTTAGAACGTCAGACCGGGAGACAGCTGCTCCGGCATGGCGGCCTTGCTATCCTCCACCGAGGCGACCGGATACGCACAGTAGTCGGCGGCGTAGTAGGCGCTCGCCCTGTGGTTGCCGGAGGCACCGATACCACCGAAGGGGGCGGCACTGGAAGCCCCGGTGATGGGTTTGTTCCAGTTGACTATGCCGGCGCGGATCCGCTTGAAGAAGTGCTGCCAGTCCGCCTCGTTGTCACCCAGCAGGCCGGCGGAGAGGCCGAAGCTGGTGGCGTTGCCCTGGTCGATGGCGGCATCGAAATCGTCGTAACGGATGAGCTGCAGCAGCGGGCCGAAGTACTCTTCATCCGGCAGCGCGCTGACCGCGGTCACGTCTATGATGCCGGGGGAGACAAAACCTGTGCCCGCTTCCAGGTGCTTGAGGCTGAGCAGACTCTCGCCGCCGAGCGCTTGCAGGTTGGCCTGGGCCTCGACCATGGTTCGCGCCGCACGCTCGCTTATCATGGCCCCCATAAAAGGCTGCTCGGCGGCGTCATAGAGACCGACCTTGATCTTGCCGACCACCTCCACCAGGCGTTTGACCAGGGCATCGCCGCGCTCGCCACGCTCCACGAACAGGCGCCGGGAGCAGGTGCAGCGCTGGCCGGAAGTGATGAAGGCGGACTGGACGATGGCATGGACGGCGCCGTCGATGTCGCTCACATCTTTCACGATGAGCGGGTTGTTGCCGCCCATCTCCAGGGCCAGGATCTTGCCCGGCTGACCGGCGAACTGCTGGTGCAGGAAGTGGCCGGTGCGGGACGAGCCGGTGAAGAAGAGGCCGTCGATGTCCGGATTGCCCGCCAGGGCCTTGCCTGTCTCCACTTCCCCCTGCACCAGGTTGATGACACCGGCGGGCAGGCCGGCCTCCAGCCACACCTTGAGCATGGCTTCGGCCACCATGGGGGTCAGCTCGGAGGGTTTGAACACCACGGTATTGCCGGCGATGATCGCGGGCACTATGTGGCCGTTGGGCAGGTGGCCCGGGAAGTTGTAGGGGCCGAACACGGCGACCACGCCATGGGGCTTGTGGCGCACGAACGCCTTGGCACCGGGCATGGGGTTTTCCACCGTGCCGGTGCGCTCGTCATGGGCACGGATGGAGATGGCAATCTTGCCCTGCATGGCGGCGACCTCGGTGCGGGTTTCCCACAGGGGCTTGCCGGTTTCCCGGGCGATGGTGAGCGCCAGGGCTTCCTTGTGTTCGCCCAGCAGGTCGGCGTAGCGGCGCACTATGGCCAGACGCTCCTCGAGGGCCAGATCGGACCAATAGTAGAAGGCCGCGCGGGCCGCCTTGACGGCGGCATCCACCTGGGCCTGGCTTGCCGCCTGCCCTTGCCAGATCACCTGATCCTTGGCCGGATCCCGCGACTCGAATCCCTTGCCCTCGCCCGCCAGCCATTGGCCGTTAATCAGCTGTACTAATTCGCTCATTGCATATCCTTGTTGCTTGCGTTGCCTGGCGTCCGAGCCTGCGGGCGCCCAGTCGTCATGTTCGCGGGAAGGGGCATCCCCTCCCCCTTGTCAGTCCAGATCCACGACCCGCACCAGATCGCCATTCTCCACCTTGAGGGCGGCGGCCATCTTGGGCGGCACTATGGCCTCCTGCTTGTCCAGATCGACCCGGATATTGCCAAGACAGGCCCGATACTGTTCGAAGCGGGTGTTGCACAGCAGATAGGTGTGCCCCCCCAGGGGTTCCCCCACCACCACGGTCAGGCGCTTGCTGCGGCGTATGGTGCGGATGTTGTTCACGTCGCATTCGACAGTGGGGCCGGCATCGAAGATATCCACATAACCGCGGTTCACGAAGCCTTCGTCTTGCAACATCTTGATGGCGGGACGAGTCTTCTCGTGAGTCTTGCCGATGACGGCCCGCGCCTCATTGCTGAGCAGATTGACGTAGATGGGGTACTTGGGCATCAACTCGGCGATGAAGCGCTTCTTGCCGATCCCGGTGAGATAGTCGACGGTGGGAAAATCCATCGAGAAGAAGTGCTTTTGCAGCCACTCGTAAAACGGGCTGTGACCATTGACATCGGAGACGCCGCGCATCTCGGCGAAGACGGTCTTGTCAAACAGCTCGGGGTGCTCGGCCATGAACAGGAAGCGGTGCTTGGAGAGCAGTCGGCCATTGAGCCCCTCGCGGGCACATTCGCGCAAAAACAGGGTACACAGCTCGGAATTGCCTGTGTAGTCGTTGGACAGGGTCAGCGTCTCGACCACGTTGTAGATGCCGAGCTTGGGAGAAGAGTGGACAACCTTGCCGATGTGATAGTTGTAAAACGGCTGGGACAGGCCCACGGCCGCGTCGATGGCACAGGTGCCGACCATGTCCCCGCTCTCCAGATCCTCGGCCACGAAGAAATAGAGGCAGTCGCCCTTTCCCGCGGGTTTGTCCGAAAAGGTCTGGGTGGAGGCATCGATCTTGCGCTGCAGCAGCTCATCATTGACCGGCAAGGAGGTCATGCCGGTGCCGGATTCGATGGCACAGGTCTTGAGCCCGGCAAAATCTTTCTGTTCGATGGGACGAATTAACAACATAGATGACAACTCCCTTTCATTGACGACAGGTGGGGTCCCGGTTCCTGCCGGGAGTGGCCCCCACCTCAATTCGGGATCAGGCGTTAACGACCTGAGCCACGGCCAGCTCGAAGCGAGCCAGCCCTTCCTTGATGTCCGCTTCCGGGATCACCAGGGAGGGAGCAAAACGCACCACGTTGGTGCCAGCCACCAGGGCCATCAACCCCTGATCGATGGAGGCCAGCAGGAAGTCGCGGGAACGGCCCTTGAAGTCATCGTTGAGCACGGCGCCCAGCAGCAGGCCCTGGCCACGCACTTCGCTGAAACAGTGGTACTTGGCGTTGATGGCGTCGAGCCCGGCACGGAACAGCTGCTCGCGCTGCTTGATGCCGCTGAGCACCTCCGGGGTGTTGACCACGTCCAGCACGGCTTCAGCCACGGCGCAGGCCAGCGGGTTGCCGCCGTAGGTGGAGCCGTGAGTCCCCACTTTCAGGTGAGAGGCTATCTCGGTGGTGGTCAGCATGGCGCCGATGGGGAAGCCGCCGCCGAGCGCCTTGGCGCTGGTGAGGATATCCGGGGTGACCCCCAGGCCCATGTACGCAAACAGCTCGCCGGTACGGCCGACCCCGGATTGCACCTCGTCATAGACCAGCAGGGCATTGTGCTTGTCGCACAGCTCGCGCACCCCTTTGGCAAACTCGTCGGTGGGACGAATGATGCCACCCTCCCCTTGCAGCGGCTCCATCACCACGGCGCAGGTATTGTCGGAGATGACGGCGGCCAGCTCTGCCAGATCGTTGTAGGTGACATGGGTGATGTCGGCGGGCTTGGGACCGAAGCCGTCGGAGTAGGCCGCCTGGCCGCCGACGCTGACGGTGAAGAAGGTGCGGCCGTGAAAGCCCTGGTGGAAGGCGATGATCTGGGTCTTGTGGGCACCGAACTTGTCGATGGCATAGCGGCGAGCCAGCTTGAGGGCGGCTTCGTTGGCTTCGGCGCCGGAGTTGCAGAAATAGACCTTCTCGGCGAAGGTGGCGGCGACCAGCTTCTTGGCCAGGCGCAGGGCCGGCTCGTTGGTCATCACGTTGGAGAGGTGCCACAGCTTCTCGCCCTGGGTTTTCAGGGCCTCGACCAGCTTGGGATGGCAATGACCCAGGCCATTGACCGCGATACCGCCGGCGAAATCCACATACTCGCGGCCTTCCTGATCCCAGACACGTGACCCTTCACCACGCACCGGGATGATCTTGGCGGGCGCATAGTTGGGAACCATGACTTCATCAAACACTTCACGTGTCACTGCCAACAACTCTGACATACTTGCTCTCCTTCCAGATGGCGACAGAATAATCCACCGCCTAAAAGTTAAATCCGTGTAAACGTGACGGGATTATCACAGAAAAAAAGTAAAAAGTCTGTAACCTGACGACCTACAAGGAACAATGTTCGATTGCTCATGAGATTTTAGGCAGCCCCATTGCATAACGGCTCAGAGGGTATTGGCAAGAGATAATTTGGGCAGGTAGCGGGGTGAATAAAGTGTCAGGGAAAATTTTTTCGGCGACATATGGAAAACGAGAGTCAGATCACGACTTTCGACCGAAATGGGGTGAAATCCCCCCGGGATCCCGGGAGTCAGGAGCCAAAAAACCTAGTCGAACGAAGCCCATTCTCCATGACGACACCGGCCGTTTCCCTCAGGGCTGGCGCCATTTGGACGGGGGAAGAGCGCCAGCCGCGGCGCTTGGTGGATTATCCTGTCAAAGGGGGAAGCATAGCAGAAAATAGGGCTCAGCGCCGGGAGAGGAAGTTGGCCAGCAGCTCGTGGCCCTGTTCGCTCAGTATGCTCTCGGGATGAAACTGCACCCCTTCCACCGCCAGCGTCCTGTGGCGCAGCCCCATGATCTCGTCGAACGAACCATCGGCGTGTTCGCTCCAGGCGGTCACCGCCAGGCAGTCAGGCAGGGTGTCGCGCCGAACCACCAGGGAGTGGTAACGGGTCACCCGCAGCGGATCCTGCAATCCTGCAAAGACCCCCTCCCCCCCATGGCGGATCAGGGAGGTCTTGCCGTGCATCACCCGGCGGGCACGCACCACCTCGGCGCCAAACGCCTGGGCCAGGGACTGGTGACCAAGGCAGACCCCGAGGATGGGGATACGGCCGGCAAAATGTGCGATAGCGCCCAGCGAGACGCCCGCTTCATTGGGGGTGCAAGGGCCGGGGGAGATCACCAGGTGATCGGGGGCCATGGCCTCGATGTCGGCCAGGGTCAGAGCATCGTTGCGCTTGACCACGACCTCCTGCCCCAGGGAGCCGAAATACTGCACCAGGTTCCAGGTAAAGGAGTCGTAGTTGTCGATCAGTAACAGCATGGGCAGCGGGAGGCTTAGCGATCCAGGTAGCGGCCCTGTTCCATCTCCCGCTCCCGTTGGCACTCGGCGAGGTAGATGGCGGCGACGATGGCGGGGGTGGCATGGTGCCGGTCGATGGCGTTGGAGACCATCAGTTGCAGGGTATTGAGGTTCTTGGCCTTGCGAAACTTGCGCAGCCAGTGGCCCTTGTCCCCCAACTCTTCAATGGTGATTTTTTCTTCGGTCAACATGTTCACTCTTGGGACTCAAGGTCCGCTCAGATCGAGATCCGGAGATCGCTCATAGCGGCGGGCAAAACAAAGAAAGCCAGGTTGATACCCGGCTTTCTACGGTGTCACCACAATCCGATATATCAGGCTCTTGGAACGAAGCCGACCACATCATATACGCTGGCCAGGGTTTTTTCAGCCCTTTCCCTGGCCTTTTCTGCGCCGGCGGCGAGAATGGCTTTCAGGTGGGTCTCATCCTGACGCAGCGCGTGGAAACGGGCTTGCAGCGGCTCGAGCAGGGCGACCACGGCCTCGGCGGTCTCCGTCTTCAGATGGCCATACATCTTGCCTTCGAAGTGCTGCTCCAGCTCGGGAATGGTGCGGCCGGTCACCCCCGACATCAGGGTCAGCAGGTTGGACACCCCGGGCTTGTTCACCGGATCGAAACGCACCACGGCAGGATCGTCGGAGTCGGTGACGGCACGCTTGATCTTCTTGACGATCTGCTTGGGATCTTCCAGCAGGCCGATGAAGTTCGCCTCGTTGTCGTCGGACTTGGACATCTTCTTGGTGGGATCCTGCAGGCTCATCACCCGGGCTCCCTCTTCCGGAATGAAAGGCTCCGGCAGGGTGAACACCTCCCCATGCAGGTTGTTGAAGCGGGTGCAGATGTCGCGGGTCAGCTCCAGGTGCTGCTTCTGATCGTTGCCGACCGGTACCTGGTTGGCCTGGTAGAGCAGGATATCCGCCGCCATCAGCACCGGGTAGCCAAACAGGCCGACGTTGACGTTGTTCTCGAAACGCGCCGACTTGTCCTTGAACTGGGTCATGCGCGACAGCTCGCCCATCTGGGTGTAGCAGTTGAGGATCCAGCCGAGCTCCGCGTGCTGGGGCACGTGGGACTGGATGAAGACGGTGCTCTTGGCCGGATCGACCCCCACCGCGAGATAGAGGGCGGCGGCATCGAGGCACGCCTTGCGCAGGGCCGCCGGATCCTGGCGGGTGGTGATGGCGTGCAGGTCGACGATGCAGTACAGGCAGTCGAAGTCATCCTGCATCTTGACCCACTGGCGCAGGGCGCCCATGTAGTTGCCTATGGTGAGTTGGCCGGAGGGCTGGGCGCCGCTCAGTACGATTGGTTTAGCCATGAAGGGAGTCCTTGTTCTTATTCGGCCAGCAGGGCGTCGAGTTCACCGAAGCGCTCGCACACCCAGTCAGGGTTGGAGTCGGCGATGGGGCGGCCATAGTTGTAGCCGTAGGTGAGACCCACCACCTTCATGCTGGCAGCCTGGGCGGCCAGCACATCATTTTCGGAGTCGCCCACCATCAGGGTACGGGAGGGCGTTACCCCAAGTTCGTGGCAGGCGTGCAGCAAGGGTTCGGGCCTGGGTTTCTTCTCGGGCAGGCAGTTGCCCCCGAGCCAGAGCGCGAAGCAGTCGCTGATGCCGAGGGCATCGAGAATGGGTTGCACGAAGTGGCTGGGCTTGTTGGTCACCACCGCCTGTTGATAGCCCAGGCGTTGCAGGCGACGCAGGCTCTGCTCCACCCCGTCATACATGGCCAGCCCTTCCAGCAGACAGGCCTGGTAGTGACGATCGAACAGAGGGCGCGCCCGCTCAAACAGCTCGTCGCCTTCGCGATACGCCAGGGCACGGCTGATGAGCTTGTCGGCGCCATTGCCGACCCAGGTACGCACCACGGCCTCATCGGCCTCGGCCAGCCCCAGATCGGTGAGGGTGCGATTGACCGCCAGCGCCAGCTGGGCGGCACTGTCTATCAGGGTGCCGTCCAGGTCGAACAGCACCAGGTCGAAGGGACGCTCAACGGACATGGGCCAGCTCCGCACGCATCTGGTCGATCACCGCCTTGTAGTCAGGCTGGCTGAAGATGGCGGAGCCCGCCACGAACATGTCGGCACCGGCCTCGGCGATCTCGCGGATGTTGTCCACCTTGACGCCGCCGTCGATCTCGAGGCGGATGTCACGACCGCTCTCGTCGATCAGGCGACGCACCTGGCGCAGCTTGTCGAGGGTGCCGGGGATGAAGCTCTGACCGCCGAAGCCCGGATTGACCGACATCAGCAGGATCACGTCCAGCTTGTCCATCACGTATTCGAGGCAGGAGAGCGGCGTGGCCGGGTTGAGCACCAGGCCGGCCTGACAGCCCTGCTCCTTGATGAGGCCCAGGGTGCGGTCCACGTGGTCGGAGGCTTCCGGGTGGAAGGTGATGAGGGAGGCGCCCGCCTTGGCGAAATCGGGCACGATGCGATCCACCGGCTTGACCATGAGGTGCACGTCGATCATCGCCTCGATGCCGAAGTCACGCAGGGCCTGACAGACCATGGGGCCTATGGTCAGGTTGGGCACATAGTGGTTGTCCATCACATCGAAATGCACCACGTCGGCCCCCGCAGCCAATACCTTGGCAACATCGTCACCCAGGCGGGCGAAGTCGGCGGAGAGGATCGAGGGGGCTATCAGAAAGTCTTTCATCACGTCATCCATTGGCAGCTAGGCGAAAAGCGGCGCAATTTTACCCCAAAGCGGGCCAGGAAACGAGGCCGATCACCGCCTCTTCCCGCCCGAAGACGCGGGAGGGAGCCTGCCGGGCAGACCGGAAACGGGGAAGACAGAGGAGGGAGTGACCAAAGCTGACTAGGCTGATAACCATCAGGAGGCACCCATGAACCAGCGACTCTCCCTATGGCATACCCTCACCAGCACCCTGGCGGCCCTGTTTGGCGTGCAATCCCAGCGCAATCGCCAGCGGGACTTTGCCGGCGGCTCGCCCCTTCTGTTCATCCTGATGGGACTGCTGCTTATCGCCGCCCTGGTCGGCAGCCTCTGGCTGCTGGTGAGCTGGGTACTGGGGTAAGGCAGGCCTTGCTCAGGCGCTCGCCTCGCTCTCGATCAGATCTCCGGGATACCAGCCCTGCTCGGGGGCAATGCCGGGCGGATAGAGCGCCAGCAGCTCGGCCACCTTGTTGCGGGTGCCGCCATTGCGGCTGATGGTGCGCTTGACCAGGATCTCGTCGAGCCTGGCACCGCGATAGAGCTCACGGGTCAGCTCGATGTCGTGGTTGCTGATGAGCACGGGCACCCCCTTCTCGGCAGCCGTATGACGGGCCAGCCGGGCCAGGATCGCCTGATCGTCCAGGGTAAAGCCCCCGGCGGAATAGGTGGTGAAGCTGGCGGTGGTGGAGAGCGGGGCATAGGGGGGATCGCAGTAGATCACCCAGTCCTGCTCCGCCCGCTTGATGGCGTCGGCATAGCTCTCACAGATGAAGGTGGCTTTTTGTGCCTTTTCGGCGAAGGCCCACAGCTCCTTTTCTGGGAAGTAGGGCTTCTTGTAGGAACCAAACGGCACGTTGAAGCCGCCCTTCTTGTTGTAGCGGCACAGGCCGTTGAAGCCATGGCGATTCAGAAACAGGAACAGCAGGGAGCGATCGAAACTGCCCTGGGTCTGATTGAACTGGGTACGCAACCGGTAGTAAGCCGCCTTGTGGTTGTTGTCGGCCACGAACAGCTTGCGCGCCTCGGCGATGAGCCGATCCGGCTTCTGCTTGAGATGGTTGTAGAGCGCAATCAGATCCGGATTGATGTCATTGAGCACATAGGCGTCATAGTCGGTGTTGAGAAACACGGATCCGGCGCCGACGAAGGGTTCAAGCAACACACGCCCTGCTGGCAACCGCTCGGCAATCTCTTCCACCAGGGAGTATTTTCCCCCGGCCCATTTTAAAAAAGCGCGTGTTTTCTTCATGGAAATCCGGCGTTAAGGAGGCAGCAACCCAAAAAGGGGGACGATTCTACCCCCTTATCCGACCTGCCGCTATGGCTTCAGCTCTTTTTGTACCTGGGCGAACGACTTGGGCCAGGGTTGTCCCTTGAGCAGGGCCGGCGGCAACTGGCGGATTGCCGCCTTCGCCTGCTGGACGCTGCCGTAATCCCCCTGCAACACCACGAACCAGGGACTGCCGCGAAATTGGGTCTGATAGAGCCAGATCTTGCCGGCCAGACGGTGTTCTGCCACGAACTTGTCGACCGCCGGGCGATTGCTCGCCCCCATCAGCTGCACGCTGTAGTGGGTTCTGGCCTTCTTCTGCAAGGTGGCGACCGGCGTCAGGGGAACGCGGGGGGCGGCCACGACGGGTTCCGGGTGCTTGGTCGAGTCAGACTGGATTGTGCTCGTCTGGCGCTGGGCGGAAGCCGCATCCTGACGAGGCTGCGTCCCGGCCTGACTCTGGGGATTGACGGGGGCGGCCTCGCCGGTCAGCTCCTTGACCACCTGGGTCGGCAGAGCACCGCTGACGCCGGGCTGGGTCATCAGCTTCTCGACCACGTCATCGGAAATGACCAGACGACGCCCCTCATAGTTGCCGGCATCCGCGGTCACCGTCTCGCTCTGTACCGCCTTGGGCAGGTCCTGGCTCTCGGCCTGCCAGTCGCGCACCAGGGCGGTGTTGTCCTGATCGCCACTCCCGGTGCCGACCGCTCCGCTCTGGGCTGATCCCTCCTGGGTCACGGCCCCTTGCGACCCGTCGCCCGGGATGGGCAGAGGCAGCGGGGCATCGAGGGCTTGACTCCCCGCCACGTCTTCCTGTTTGTCCCCAAACAACGCGGGCACCAGGTAAGTGAGCGCCAACAAGATGCCGATGACGGCAACAAACCCCAGCACGACCGTCTTGATGGGCAACTTGGGTTGGGGCTTCTTGGGTCTTCTGTCGGTCATGATATCCTCCAGGGCCTGCATGATGGTGGACGGGTGTCCTTTCGCCTGGCTCAGGATCTCCTCTACCTTGCTTTTGGGCAAGAGGCTGGCCGGTATCTTCTGTGCCTTGGCCTTTTCATACAGGAAGATCCGCTGTTCGGGGGCGCTCAGGGGCGCGACCTCCAGCTCTAGGGCAGGCATGGCCCGCCCCTTCAGCCCAGCCCGTCCCCTGCGACACCAGCCGTCATCCCCGCTGAGCAGGATCGCCAACTGATGGGGTCTGGCCAGGGTGTCGTTGTGGCGGCACAGGGCCCACAGCTCGCCAAGCAGCTCGGCGGGCAGGTCACTGGCCCGCTCGATGAGCAGCAGCAGGGTGGCGGGTTTGCCCTCCAGCATGCGAAAGAAGCTGTCGGCCAGGGCATCCTGAGGATTGAACAAGGGCCTGTCGACCACCTGCTCGAGCAGTAACTGGCGCACCTCGGCCATCTTCATGTCGGGACGGCCGATGAGGCTCACCACTGTCACCTTCTCTGGCAGGCGGCCGAGCAAGGATTCGCAGAGGGTGGCACGGCCGCTGCCGGCCGGACCGGAAAGAAAAATGAAAGGGTGATTGAATTCAATCAGATGCAGCAGCCGTTCGACCAGCTGCCGCTGGGAGGGAAACTGGAGTAACTTACTCACATTCGGACTCGATCACCGACTGCAGTTGGGCATCAGACACATCGGCCACCACTTCGGCATGACCGATCCCCACCGGCAATACCAGGCGCAACTTGCCCGCCAGCACCTTCTTGTCCCGGCGCATGTGGCGCAGGTAAGCATCGAACCCCATGCCGACAGGGCCCTTCACCGGCAGCCCGGCGGCCAGCAGCAGGGCGCGGATCCGCTCCTCTTGCTCGCCATCGAGCTGGCCACGCAAGCGGGCCGTGGCGGCCGCCTGCATCATGCCTGCGGCAACCGCCTCACCGTGCAGCCAGTTGCCATAGCCCTGTTCCGCCTCGATGGCGTGACCGAAGGTGTGACCCAGATTGAGCAGCGCCCGTACGCCGTGCTCCGTCTCGTCCTCGGCCACCACTTCCGCCTTGATCTCGCAGCAACGCTTGATGGCATAGGCCAGCGCCGCCGGATCCAGCCGTTGCAGCCGGGACATGTTCTGTTCCAGCCAGTGGAAAAAATCCGCATCCCAGATGATGCCGTACTTGATCACCTCGGCCATGCCAGCGGCAAACTCGCGCGCGGGCAGGGTCTGCAGGCACTCGGTGTCGATGACCACCAGTTTGGGCTGGTAGAAGGCACCTATCATGTTCTTGCCGAGGGGATGGTTGACGGCGGTCTTGCCGCCGACGGAGGAGTCGACCTGGGAAAGGAGGGTGGTGGGCACCTGAATGAAGGGGATGCCACGCTGGAAACTGGCGGCCGCGAAGCCCACCACATCCCCTATCACACCCCCACCCAGGGCGATCAGTGTGGTATCGCGTCCATGGTTGGTCTCAAGCAGCGCAGACATAATGCGCTCGAAGGTCGCCAGGGTCTTGTGCGCCTCACCATCCGGCAGGATCAGGTGTTCTACCTGATAATCCGTCAGCAGCTGGCTCACCCGCTCGAGATAGAGGGGCGCCACGACAGTGTTGGTCACTATCATGACCCGCTTGCCCTGGATGGCCTGAGTCAGCGCCTCGGGGCGCTGCAACAGTCCAGCCGCAATTTCTATGGGGTAAGAGCGCTCACCCAGTTCGACCTTCAACCTTTCCATGGACGTCCTCGAGATTACATACCGATCAGCTTGACGATTTGATTGGCGACGACTTTAGCACTCTGATCATCGGTGTGGATAACAAAGTCGGCCACTTCCTCGTACAGGGCGTTGCGCTCTTGCGCCAGACGCTCCAATACCTCGCGGGGCGGCTCTTCGGTTTGCAGCAGCGGGCGGCGCTTGTCTCTCTGTGTGCGCGCCAGTTGCTTCTCTATGGTGGTTTCGAGGTAAACGACGATGCCGCGAGCAGAGAGCTTGTTGCGGGTCTCGCGGCTCTTGATTGCTCCGCCGCCCGTTGCCAGCACTATGCCTTGCTGCTCGGACAGATCGCCGATCACCTTCTCCTCGCGGATCCGGAAACCTTCTTCGCCTTCAACATCGAACACCCAGCTGATATCGGCACCACTGCGGCGCTCAATTTCATGATCTGAGTCGAAAAACTCCATATGCAGTTGTTCTGCCAGATGTCTACCTATGGTGCTCTTGCCCGCACCCATGGGACCTATCAGGAAAATATTGCGTTTCTCAGCCATGTCTTTTCGTTAGTAATTACAAACTGTACGACCCCGATGAACTATGGATCGGGGTACCTATGAACCTTATCTTTCGATGGATCAGGAGGGGGATTATCTCAATAGAAATCGGGACTGGCAACCGCAGCCCTTACGCCCCAGCCTCATTGGGGCGTAAGGTTATATGTGTTTTACCCTCACATGTAAAGCATTCAGAAGCTGTCGGTAACTATCCTCGGGGTCACGAAAATCAGCAGTTCCCGCTTCTTGTTCTCGCTGGTGGTCTTGCGAAACAGGGCGCCAAGACCCGGGATGTCCCCCAACAGCGGCACCTTGCTGACATCGTTCTTGATGGTCTGCTGATAGATGCCGCCCAGCACCAGGGTCTCCCCGTTGTTGACCAGCACCTGGGTGGTGATGGACTGGGCATTGATGGAGACCGCATCCCCGGTACCGGTCGGTACCGTCTCCCCCTTGGTGTCCTGGGTCACGGTCAGGTCCAGGATGACCCTGTTGTCCGGGGTGATCTGCGGCGTCACCTTGAGGCTCAGCACCGCCTTCTTGAACGTGACCGAGGTGGCGCCGCTGGAGGAGGACTCCACATAGGGGATCTCGGTACCCTGCTCGATCAGTGCCGGCTTCTGGTTCGCCGTGGTGACTCTCGGGCTCGCGATGATCTCCGCCTTGCTCTCTTTTTCCAGTGCAGAGAGCTCGAGATCCAGCAGGGTGCCGTTGGCGAGACGGGCCACCTGGAAGGCCAGGGTGCCGGCGGCATTGGTCACCGGCAGATTGACGTTGAGCCTGTCTTCGACACTCCCCGCCACCCCTGTGCCATTGGAACTGTCATTACCCTCTATGGTGCCCGAGGTGCTGTTGCCGTGACCATCGTTCTTGCTGACCCCCCAGCGCACCCCGAGCGCCTCGTCGAAGCCGTCATCTATGGTCACCATCCTCGCCTCTATCACCACCTGCTTGACCGGAATGTCGAGGATGTCCAGCATCCGCTTGATGTTGCTGATGACCTCCGCCGTGTCTTTCACCACCAGCACATTGGTGCGCTCATCCACGCTCACGGCACCCTTGGCCGAGAGCAGCTTGGTGCTCTCGGAGGAGAGCAGAGCCGCCACTTCCGACGCCTTGGCGTAGTTGATTTGCAGGTAATCGGTGTAGAGGGGGGCGAGATCCGCCACCTGATTGCGGCTCTCCAGCTGCTGCTTCTCGCGGGCGGCGATCTCTTCGGCCGGCGCCACCAGCAATATGTTGTCATCGAGCCGCTTGTCCAGCCCCCGTACCTTGAGGATGATGTCGAGCGCCTGCTCCCAGGGCACCCCATCGAGGCGCAGGGTGATGTTGCCTGAGACCGAATCCGTGGTCACCAGGTTGAGGTTGTTGAAGTCCGCGATGAGCTGCAACACGGTGCGCACCGGTATGTCCTGGAAGTTCAGTGAGATGGGCTTGCCCTTGTACTGCCTGGCAGCCGTGCCAACCGGTGCCCGTTTCTTCACCTCTATGATGAAAAGCTTGTCCGCCTGATCGTAGCGATAATCGAACTGGCCGGTCACCGCCAGTTCGAATCGGGTGTCATTGCCCTGGCGAAACGTCTCTATCTGGGAGACAGGGGTCGCAAAATCCAGCACATTGATGATGTTCAGCAAATCATCCGGGATCCGGGTGCCATGAAACTTGGCCACCACCTTCTGCCCGGTACTGCTGACATCGACGGCCGCCGAGCTGTTGTCCAGGCGCACCAGAAATTCCCCCTGGCCATCCTTGCCCCGGCGAAAATCGACCCCCTTGACCGAGTTGAAGTAGGCACCACTCTGAACGCCATTGCTGGTGGGCGAGACCATGGGGGTCTTGGCGACGGGGGTCGGCTCAGGCTTGGAGGCCTTGTCGCCGAGGGAGACCAGCAGCTTGTTGCCCTGCTGACGCACCTGATAGGGCATCAGTCTGTCCAGGGCGATCCGCACCTCCAGCCCGGTCCCCTTGCCATCGACCTTGATGCTGTCGACCCCCTGCTGCTGGATGGGCAGCGGGTTGACCTTGAGTGCCCCTACCGCCCCCGGGATGCTGAGCATCAGCTGGTTCGGTTGATAATCCAGGCGATCGGTAAACCCGGAGACGGGTTCGCTGAAGCCGAGCTCCAGCAGGAGTTCACCGGCCAACAGGGGGTTGACCTTGACCTCCTGCAGGGTCGGAATAGCCCATGCCAGCTGCAAGCCAGCGCCCAGTAACAGCGCAGCCACCCTGAAAAGTATCGCCATTGTTGTTCTCATCGACGCTCGTCCCTGATTATCGTTTTACTTCAAGAAGATGGGTCATTACCGGCCGCGAACCTCATGCTCATCCCTGATTATCTTTTTGCCTCGAGACCTGCCATCACCAACTGGGTCTCTCGCGTCACCCAACACCCCTTGCCGTCGGGTATCGTCTCCAGCAGATCGACCGCCGTCTTGCTGATCCGGATGATCCTGCCCTGATCCAGGCCCATGTAATGATTCAGTCCCATGCGCATCGACTGGCCATCGGGCGTGCGGATCAGCGCCCACAACTGCCCCTGACGGCCCATGGTGCCCTGCATGGCCAGGCTCGCCAGCGAATAGTTTTCCAGTACCTCCTTGGGTCTGTCGGCAACGATCTGGGCACAGCCGGCCTTGGGCTTTTGCTCCACCCCGGCGCGACTTTCCGGCTGGGGTGCGATGAATGGGCTTCGTTTGTCGCTCGAATCATAGCCCATGGGGGAGAAGGGCGTGATGGTGGGCAGCGGCTCTATGGCGACTGGCGGCCTGGCCCTGACCTCACTGAGGTAGCCATCCAGGTTTTCCTGGTTGTTGCAAGCGGTCAGCACGAGGGCGAGACCACATCCGATGAAGGGTCTCATTTCTGTTGCCCTCCGGCATTGTCATTGTACTTGTAGGTCTTGGCCAGCATGGACATGGCGATGATGTCGTTGCCCCTCCCCTGGCTCAGGGTAAAGGAGTCGAGGATGACGATGCGCGGCAGGGCCGCCATGGCGGCGGTGAACTTGCCAATCTCGTGGTAGCTGCCGGCCACCTCGATGCGCATCGGCAGCTCGGTAGAAAACTCATGGGGCGTCTCGGGCTCCCAATGGATGCGCTTGAGGGTGAGGCCGTTGTCGGTCGCGATGAAGCTGATGTCATCGAGCAGGCCGGCGACTTCATGGGTATTGGGCAACTGCTTGAGCTGGGTATCGACCAGTTGTTCCAGTTCGGTAAGCTGGGTCTTGTAGGCGGGCAAGTTGGCCGCCAGCATGGCCTTGCTCTCGAACTGTGCCTTGAGCTCCCCCTCCTTGTTGCGCTCCTGGGTCAGGGCGGTCGTGGAGTCCGCGATCACATAGTAATAGATGGCGCCGGCAAGCAGGGCACAGCCGAACAGGATCAGCACCACCTTGGCCGCCTTGGGCCAGTCCCCTATGTTGTTCAGGTCCAGATCGTTGAATTGCTGCAGATTCATGACTTGTTGCCTCCCGCCCCATCTACCGGCGACTCTGTGACCTGAAACATCATGGAGAACTGGCTGAGAGCAACGGGAGCCACATCCGAGGCGAAAATGGTGCTCAGTCGCGATGATCCCAGCCAGCCAGCCCCATCGATGCGCCGCATCATGCTGGCCACCCGGCCGTAGGCTTCCGCCTTGCCGTTTACATCGATGACATCATGCTTCAGTGCCAGTGTGTTGAGATAGACCCCATTGGGAACCAATAATGGCAACTGGTTGAACAGGCGCACCGGCAAGTTGCGTCTCTGCTGCAGCCGCTCGATGAGCTGCATCCGGTCGAGCAGGCCCTGACGCTTCTCCTTGATGAGACGGATCTCGCCCAACTGGGCATCCAGGGTGACCATCTCCCGCACCAAGCGCTGATTCACCTCCCGCTGGCTGGCTGTCTGCTGGTTGATGAACCAGTCCACCGCAAACCCCAGGGAGGCCGTCACCGCGAGACAAACCCCGAACAGCACCCCGAATTGCGCCTTCTCGCGCTTCTGCCTGGCTTCACGCCAAGGCAGCAAGTTTATATTTGACATGGGGTGAAGCTCCGCAAGGCCAGACCAAACGCCGTCATGTACTTGGCGCCATGACCACGGCTCTCATCGCCGCCACGGCCAAACAGGGCAAAGGGATCCGGGTGCAATACCTCCAGGGAGAGCTCCTGGTGCAGCGCCTCGGTCAGGCCGGCCACCAGGCTGCCCCCTCCGGTCAACACCAGCTTGGCCAGCTCCCGCTGTCCCGACGAACTGGCAAACAGCTGAATGTTGCGGCGCACCTGTTGCAGCAGATTCTGCAAATAGGGTTGCAGCACCTCCATTTCATGGTCGGCGGGCAACTGCTGCCGGACCTTGGCGAGCTCGGCTTCTTCCAGGGGAAGGTTATAAAAGGAGGAGATGGCCTGGCTGTACTGATCGCCACCAAAGTTTTGCAGTCGAAAATAGGTCACCTCGCCTTTTTGCAAGGAGGCGAAGGTCATGGCACTGGCCCCTATGTCGATGACCGCCACCGGTTTGTCCAGGCTGGCAAGATCGGGCTGGCAGGCCAGCACGGCGCGCACCAGGGCATGGGCCCCCACATCCACCACCCGGGTAGTCAGCTCGGCTTCGGCCAGGGCACTGACCCGGCCATTGACGCTCTCGGTGCGGGCGGCGCTGAGCAATACCCGCTGGCGATCCGTTTCCGATGCGCCGGCCAGCACCTCGAAGTCCATGCTGACTTCATCCAGGGGATAGGAGATGAGTTGCTCCGCCTGCAACTGCACCTGGGCCTCCAGCTCTCCCTCGCTGAGGTGGCCATCCACCAGGATCACCTTGGTGATCACATTGGAACCCGTGACGGCGGTGGCGACCTGCTGGTTGCTGCCGATGAGTTGACGCTTGAGGGTCTTGATGGATTGACTGACCCGCTCGATATCCTGCACCTGATAGTCGATCAATGCCCCCTTGGGCATGGCGACGTCGGCAACGGATTCGAGTCTGGGCTTGGCCGCAGAGCCGTTGAGGGTGACCGCCTTGATGGACTGGCTGCCAAAATCCACTCCTATCAAGGGGACCAGAGTTCCTTTCTTGAATAGCCCAACCATATACACATCCATGCGTTGCTGGTTTTGGCATTGATTGTAGAACAGCTAACGCCAGATGGCGGGTCGCGTGCAGTTAGAATGGTTGAATTATCAGTGCCATAACACATCCTTCCCAGATAGCGACTATCATGGTCATCCTGGCCCGGCTTGGTGAAAAGAGCCCGGGATGCTAATCTGGGCGCTCTTTGCCCAGCCATTCCCCCACCGGAAAATATCGAATTTTCGTCGGCAGTGGGGGTATACTCTGCGCCCTTTGGTTAATTTTAAGACGATTGGTAGTTCTTCCATGCTGAAATGGCTCGTACGCCTGTTTATTGTGATGATGCTGGGTGCCGTGCTGGGTGTCGCCAGCCTCATTGGCATCTATTTCTACATCAAGCCCCAGTTGCCGGATGTCTCGGCCCTGCGCGACGTCAAACTGGCCACCCCCATGAAGGTGTACAGCCGCGACGGCGAATTGATCGCCCAGTTTGGCGAAATCCGTCGCATTCCGCTGCAGTTGAACGAGATCCCCCAGCCCATGATCGATGCGGTGCTGGCCACCGAAGACGCCCGTTTCTACGAGCATCCCGGCATAGACCCCATCGGGATCCTGCGGGCCGCCACCGTCTGGGCCGTCTCTGGCCGTCCCCAGCAGGGGGCCAGTACCATCACCCAGCAGGTGGCGCGCAACTTCTTCCTGACCAATGAGAAGACCATAGTGCGCAAGGTGAAGGAGGTTTTCCTCGCCTGGCGTATCGAACAGAACCTCACCAAAGACGAAATTCTGGCGCTCTATCTCAACAAGATCCCCCTGGGCTATCGCTCATTCGGGGTCGGCGCCGCCGCCCAGGTCTACTTCGGCAAGGAGGTGAGCGAGCTCACCCTGGACGAGATCGCCATCATTGCGGGCCTGCCCAAGGCCCCCTCCATGCTCAACCCCATTCGCTCCCCCGAGCGCGCCTTCGCCCGCCGCAACGTGGTGCTGGGCCGCATGCTCGATACCGGCAAGATCACCCAGGCCCAGTATGACGAAGCCAGCAAGATGCCCATCAAGGCTCGCTACCATGGCGCCGAGACCACACTGCACGCCCCCTATCTGGCCGAGATGGTGCGCCAGAAGATGGTGGAACAGTTCGGCGAAGATGCCTACACCATGGGGCTGCATGTCTACACCACAGTCACCGCCAACCGCCAGCGTGCCGCCAAGGAGGCCCTGCTGGAAGGCATCATCGCCTACGACACCCGTCACGGCTACCGTGGCCCGAGCGCCCAGCTCTGGAAGGAGGGGGAGCCCCAGTGGGACTACAACCAGATAGTCGCACACCTCAACAAGGAGCCTGCCTACTCGCCCCTGATCCCCGCCGTGGTGACCAAGCTGGGGGACAAGAGTGCCAGCCTGGTGCTCAAGAACGGCAAGCAGGCCGAGCTGAACTGGGATGGCATCAAGTGGGCTCGCGCCTTCATCACGGACTCCCGCCAGGGCAATGCCCCCAAGAGCGCCAGGGATGTGCTGAAAGTGGGTGCCCAGATCTGGGTGCGCGAGCAGGGTGAGACCCTGATCCTGGCCCAGATCCCTGACGTCAACGCAGCCCTGGTCGCCATGAACCCGGCCGATGGTGCCATCGAGGGCCTGGTGGGCGGCTTCAGCTTCGAGTTGTCCAAGTTCAACCGGGTCGACCAGGCGCGTCGCCAGATCGGCTCCAACATCAAGCCCTTCCTCTACGCCACCGCTCTGGAGCAGGGCTATACCCTGGCGTCCATCATCAACGATGCGCCGATCAACCAGTGGGACCCGGCCAAGGGCCCCATGTGGCAGCCGAAGAACTCCCCGGCCGTCTATGATGGCCCGACCCCCCTGCGCATCGGTCTGGCCAAGTCCAAGAACGTGATGTCGGTGCGGCTGATGCGGGCCATCGGGCTGGATACCTATATCGACGGCCTGACCCGGTTCGGTTTCCCCCGCGAACACATACAGCGCCATGAATCCCTTGCGCTCGGGGCTGCCGAGTTCACCCCGCTGGAGGTGGTGCGCGGCTTCGCCATGCTCGCCAATGGCGGCTATCAGGTGACCCCCTATTTCATCACAGAGGTGAAAGACAGCTTCGACAAGACGCTGTTCTCCGCCAACCCGGCCGCCGCCTGCCGTGGTTGCGGCACCCTGGCCGCCGCCGACATGAACGCCCCCGATGCCTACCTCAACGTGCCCGGTGACTGGCGCGCCCAGTGCGCCATCGACCCCGTTGTTCCCAACAATCTGGCGCCCCAGACCATCAGCGCCCAGAGCGCCTTCCTCATCACGGACACCCTGACCACCGCCATCTGGGGCGGTCGGGGCTGGATGGGCACCGGCTGGCGAGCGGCCCGCGACCTCAAGCGCCGCGACATCTCGGGCAAGACAGGGACCACCAACGAATCCCGGGATGCCTGGTTCTCCGGCTATACCCCGAATCTGGTGGCGACCGCCTGGATCGGGTTTGACAATCATCAGCGGGCCCTGGGCCGGGCCGCCTACAACCCGAACATGGGCCGCGATCAGACCGCGGGAGGCGAGTTTGGCGGCAACGCGGCGCAGCCCATCTGGATCGACTTCATGAAGGTGGCCCTCGACAAGGTGCCCGAGCAGCCGATGCCGGTGCCCGAGGGCATCATCAAGCTGCCGATCGATGGCGAGACCGGGTTGCTCTCCCACAGCGGTGCCACCACCACCGAGTATTTCAAGGAAGGGACGGAGCCGACCCGCTATGCGACCCCGAGCTCGGACGGCAATCGCGTCTATGGCGACGGCTACTATGGCGAGGGCCCCGTCTCCACCGACGATCTGTTCTGATCCGAAGCGGCTCCCTCGAGGAGCCCATGAAAAAAACCGGCGCACTGGCACCGGTTTTTTTTTGCATCAGATCCCTGGGTTCAAGACGCCAGATGTGCCTTCATCAGGGTGCGGATGCGGGCCGCCAGCTCATTGAAGCAGGGGCGACGCACCGAATAGTGGCGATAGAGCAGCGAGATGGCCCGCCCCGGCACGGGATCGACCACGGGCCTATAGCTGACCCCGCCCTCGTCACGCTGGGCAGGCACCGCCAGCCGGGGGATCAGGGTCATGCCGCTGCCCGCCGCCACCATGTTGCGCAGCGTCTCCAGGCTGGTGCCCTTGAAGCGCACGTCCTCCCCCACGCCGGCGGCGAAACAGAACCCCATGGCCTGATCCCGCAGGCAGTGGCCGTCTTGCAGCATCAGCAGCTTCTTGCCCTTGAGATTGCCAAGCGGCACCGCCTTGGCCTGGGCCTCAGGGTGCTGCCTGGGCACCGCCAACCACATGGGCTCCTCATAGAGCGGCAGAGAGCCGAAACCATCCATGCCATCCAGTTCCGCCAGGATCACGCAGTCCAGCTCCCCCTCCTCCAGCCGCTTCATCAGCAGTTGGGTCTGCTCCTCATAGAGGTAGAACTCGAGTTTGGGAAAATGTTCGCGCAGATCCTGGATGATGTGGGGCAACAGATAGGGGCCGACCGTGGGGATGAGGCCGATGTGGATCTCCCCCGACATGGGTTCGGCGAAGTGCTGGCCTATGCTCTTGAGCTCGCGCGCCTCCCGCAGCACCTTGCGGGCCTGCTCGGCCATGGCGTCACCGGCGGGGGTGAACAGCACCTTGCGGGAGGTACGCTCGATCAGGATCACCCCCAGCTCGTCCTCCAGCTTGCGCAGCTGACCGCTCAGGGTCGGCTGGCTGACGAAGCAACGCTCCGCCGCCTTGCGAAAATGCTTCTCCTCTTCCAGCGCCACCAGGTATTCGAGATCGCGAAGGTTCATATATCCCCACTGCTTGCCGATAAAATCGGCCCCTAGCATGCCCAATAAGTGCCTGAGGAACAAGGCGATCGACGCCAGAGCCCGCCTGCCATCGCCTCCCTTGGGCGCCCCCGCAGGCCATCAGTCCTGCTGCAGACGGGCCAGGAAGGCGGCGGGATCCCCCAGATAGGCACCGACCGCTATGGGCTGCAACTCGTCCCCCCACGCAAGCCCCAGGGTCGGATAACCCTGACCTCCGAGGCGGCGCAACCAGGTCTGGCTCTCCCTCAGGGCGGGCTCCAGCGCCTGCTGTTCATAGGCGTGGCGAAAGGCCCCCTCCTCCAGCCCCAGCTCGGTCGCCAACCGGGTCAGCGTGGCGAGATCCCCGACCCAGACACCGTCCCGATAGTGGGCGCTCTGGATCCGTTGCAGCAGGGCCAGCTCGTCCGCCCCCAGGAAGCCGGCCGCAAGGATGGCACGAATGGGGGGCGCCGAATCGAGCATGAGCGCCTCGTTGAGCAGCAAGCGGTTGAAGTAGGCCTCACCGAAGGGTTGGCCCGTCATCGCCTGGATCCGTGCGTCGTGGGGTTTGACGTAGTCCCGCAGCGCCGGTCCCATCCGTTGTCGCCGCTCCCCAAGCCAGAGTCCGCCCGGATGGAGCCGGATGCTCACCGTCGCCAGGGTGGCCGCAGCGGCCAGCAGGGGCGCCGCGCCATAGCACCAGCCACAGAGGGGGTCGTACACATAATGCAGTGTCTTGTGAGGTATCGACATGTTGTTCGTCTCTTTGTTCAATGACAAAAAAACCGGGCCCGGGCCCGGTAAAAAACACAGGGAAGCAGGCGTTGGTCTTACCAGCTCATTTCGCCGGTATTGACCTTGGCGCCGATGGCCAGGCCATCATCGACCGGCAGGGAGGGGTAAGCCTGCTTCAACCCTTCGATCAGCGCAGCTGAACCCTTGCTACTGGCCAGCTCCTGCTCGAAACGCTGCACATAGTCACGGGTAAAGGTGACGGCATCCACGCCCTTGGGCTCGTCCCCCAGGAAGTGGCCGGGCACGACGCGCTCGGGTTTCAGGGCCAGCAGTTCGTTGAGGGTCTTGACCCAGTGGGCGCGGGCTTCCCTGGTCTGGCTGTCGGCCATCCATACGTGTACGCCGCTGTAGACAGGCACGCCACCGAACGCGGTCTTGATGGACGGCGCCCACAGGTAGGCAGTCGGAGTATTCATCTCCTTGACCTCGATCGTCTCCCCTTCCAGGGTCAGATGGCTCGCCGTCATCACCTGGGGAAGGGTCAGGCTCTTGGGCGCATTTTCACCCAGGATCGGACCCCAGTACGCCAGCTTGGCATCCTTGGTCTTGTTGATATGGTCGACCACGTGCTGATCGGCCAGCACCTTGACGTTCGGGAAGGCCGCCATGATGGGCTCCAGACCGAAATAGAAGTCGGGGTCGCCACCACTGATGTAGACCGTGGTCAGCTGCTTGCCGCTCTGCTTGATCATCTCCACCAGCGCCTGGCCGCTCTTCACGTCAAACTGGGCATCGATCAGGATGGCTTCCTTGTCACCGGCCACCAGGGAGGAGGAGACGGGGAAGATGGCATGTTCACCGGGGTTGTAGACGGTGACGCTGAGTGGCGCCGCCATGGCGGCGCCGCTCAGCAGGGTGGTCGCCAGGGTCAGATTGCGGATCAGGGTGCGGTTCATTCGATATTCCTCAACAGGTTAGCGGGGGTTCATCAGATGGACACAGTGTATTGGATCACTTAAGTTACAAATACCGCATGAAAAGCGCACCACTGTTGCACACATCGAACATATAGAGGTCTGAAGATGGATCGACTCACCGCGTTGCGGGTCTTCGTCAGCGTCGTAGAACAGGGCAGCCTGAGCGGTGCCGGAGAGAGGCTGGAGATGTCCCGGGCCATGGTCTCCCGTTACCTGGCCGAGCTGGAGCGCTGGATGGGGGCCCGCCTGCTCCACAGGACTACCCGTCGCCTCAGCCTGACCGGGCCGGGGGAAGAGGCGCTGAACCGGGCCAGGGCCATGCTGGCACTGGGGGAGGAAATGGAGCAGATCGCCATCCGGGGCGACGAGACGCCCAAGGGCCAGCTGCGCATCACCAGCAGCTACTCCCTCTCGGATGCCCTGCTGGTGGGGGCGGCCAACGAGTATCTGGCACTCTACCCCGACACCGCCATCGACATACTGCTGCTGGACAGAACCGTCAACCTGGTGGAGGAGCGCATCGATCTGGCCCTGCGCATCACCAACGATCTGGACCCCAACCTGGTGGCCCGCCGCCTCGGCACCTGCCACTCCGTGGTCTGCGCCAGCCCGGCCTATCTGGCCAGACACCCGACCCCGCAGCGCGTTCAGGATCTCGCCCTGCACAACTGCCTCACCTACACCTATTTCGGCAAGAGCCTGTGGGAGTTTCAGGGGCCAGGCGGCCCCCAGTCGGTGCCGGTCAGCGGCAACCTCAGCGCCAACATCTCCAACCTGCTGCTGAGTGCCACCCTGGCGGGCGCCGGCATCAGCCTGCAACCCCGTTACTCGGTGGTGCAGCACCTGGCACGCGGGGAGCTGGTGGCCCTGTTGCCTGAGTGGCAGCCCAAGCGGCTCGGGGTCTACGGTGTCTATGGCACCCGCAAGCAGATGTCTCCCCTGCTGCGCAGCTTCCTCGACTTTCTGGTGGCCCGCATGGCCGAGGATCCGCTCTGGCAATAAAAAAGGGGCCGAACGGCCCCTTGTCTATCGCGGTATCAGGCTTCGAAGCCCGTCATGGGGAGTGGCTCCTCCTCCCCGGGTGCGAGGAAAATATCCTGATAGGCCATGTAGATGGAGTAGTTGAGGGCGGGCAACACCACCAGCAGGCCGATCAGCATCAACAGGGTGCCAAGCAGCAACATGGCGCACCCCAGCAGGCCCCACCAGAGGAAGGGCCACATGTTGCGCAGGCACCCCTGAAAACTCAGCCTGACGGCCTGCCAGACGCTCACATCGTGAAAATAGATCAGCGCCGGGGCGAAGGTCACCGCCATCAGCACGGGTACCAGCAGGGCCATCCCCACCAGCAGGCAGAGCAGCACGCCCCTGGCCTGCTCCACCGTCAGGGTGAGCTGCTCCGGATCCTGGCTGAATATATCCTCCAGCCCCCACAGGGAGAGCAGCCCCAGACAGAGCATGACCACCAGGGTGAAGAGTCCCAGGGTGAGCAGGCCACCCATCACCAGTGGCGTCAAACGGTGACGAAAACCGGCGAAGAGATCGGAAAAGGTCAGCCGCCCCTGCTCGTCACCGCCCTTGGCCACCACCATCCAGCCCGCCATCCACACCATGTAGAGCAGCTGGGAGATGAAACCACCGGCCGGCAACTGCTCAATCAGCAGGCCGATGCCGAGCCAGAGCAGCAACATGGCGACACTCGGCCCCATGCCCTTGTTGAAGATGTCGAATCCGCTGCGGATCCACAACCAGCCACGACCCAGGGGGTGGCGCTGGGGCTCGACGCGCAAGGCGCGGTTACTGTTCATCATTAAGCCTCGGTTCGGTTGTCGGGGAGGAGGGCGCTCAGGGCACTGTCACCGTCACCATGATGGTGGCGGTATAGGATCCGGTTCGCACCGGCTGGCCCGGCAGCCTGGTCGGGTACACCCTCACCCTGTAATCTGTCTTGTGGGTAATGTGCGAATAGGGTACCGCGATGCCGGTATCCAATGGAATAGGTGTGTCCCCATCCTGCTCGAGCAGTCCTATGCCCACCCCCGCCAGAGAGGTGGTGATGAAGTTGCCCTGGCTGGCGAGGGCGCCGCCGAAACGGTAATCGAGGGGAGTGACATAGTCGCTCGGCACCTGACTGCAGGTCACGCTCACGTTGACGCTGCGCGGAGCATAGCCCTGGGGCACGCCTCCCTCGACGAAGGCGCTCTGGGCCACGGCACCGAGATCCAGAGGAATGCTGCTGCCCGCCGGGAACTGGCAACTCGGGGTCGAGGTGACGCTGATGTTCATGGCCAGCCGGCTGAACTCGTTGCCGACTCCGGTATCCGGTGCATTGACCCGGCGCACGAACAGGCTGGCGACCGTGCCGCTGAAGGTCTGGGTGCCCGTGATCCCCTTGAGCAGCTTGAGGGTGTAGCTGCCGCCATTGACATGAATGCCGCCGAGCGCCAGGTCGAGCAGATTGCCGACACAGAGCAGCAGCACGCCTGACGTGGTCGCATTGAAGGGCACGGTACGATCGCTCCCCCCCACATTGAATGCCACCCTGAGCCCGAAGTAGTCATTGAGCTTGATCAGGGTGCCCATCGGATCGGCCAGGGTGGGCAGCGTGGTGGTTCCCTGATAATGGGTGGTCTGCAGCAGGCCCAGATTGATGCCGGTGCAGTTGCAATTGGCCGAGCTGGTGGTGGCAAACATGCCGCCGGTCTCCTCCCCTGGCTGGTAGAGCGCCGACGGGCTGGTCAGGGGCACGGTCGCCATGAAGGCACTGGTGCACTGGCCGTTGACGGCATGGGCCCCCGGCAGGTAGCAGAGCGTCACCAGCAGGATGAGTACAGCGCCAAGCCCCCTCATGCCCGACCCCTTGCGATCTTCCCCCATCATCCCCCTCCCAGCCCAAAACCCTGTTCATGGTAATTGCCATCGTCATCGATCCAGCGCAACCGGCCATAACTGACCCCTTTGAGCCCCACCATGGGCAGCCTCAGCTCCCCCAGGGGCGGGATCAACGCCGCCTCGCGCCAGGCCTGCGGCCCCTGCCCTCCTTCCAGCAGCACCTCGCTCACGCTGATGTGAAAAGGGCTGTCATTGCGCACCCTCAGTCCCTGCCCAGGCTCCAGCCGCCACACCAGGCGAGCCACCGCCTGACGAGGGGATCCCGCCAGGCCGGCGGGACGATAGAACAGCTTGATGCGGGTGCGATAGGCGATCTGCACCCTGGCCCCCGTCGCTTTCGCCCTGGGGGGCAATCCCAGCACGTTGAGCCAGAACAGGGATTCCCGATCCCGGGCCAGGGCGCGATTCGCCACCCTGTAGATGCGCAGCGCCTGCCCCTTGCCCGCCCCCAGTCGCATCACGGGCGGCGTCACCAGGAAGGGGGCCTGGCTCCTGTCTGGCCCCAGGTTCGCATTTCCCTCATCGACCCAGGCCTGCAACAGACTGGGAGCCCCATCGTCGTTGCGCACCATGAGGCTGGTCTCGGTCGCATCTGCCGGGTAGATGAGGCGGGTCGCCAGCAGGTTGATGGCCCCCTGCACCTCGCCCTGAACCAGCAGGATCCCGCACAGCAGCCCATATCGAATCCTATTTGTCATTCTCCCTCCCCGGCCAGCCTGACCCGCGCGGCAGGACGCACTGCTCTCCCCCATCACTGCGCCTCCTCCCGCAGGCAGCGAGCCGCCACCTGCTGATAGGGAATGGCGGGATCCACCTCGGGTTGCCGATAGTCCAGGCGGCAGCGTTGATGGCTGCCCTTGCCCCACTCCACATGGAGCGGCCCCGATTCACCCCGCACGAAGATGAGGCCGCCCTGGCCCACCACGGCCACGGAGCGGCCGCTGGCATCCACCACATCGGCGCCAAAGGGCAGCGGCTCCTGGCTCGCCAGGCTGGCCTGCAGCAGCAGGGGCTGGCCAATCCGGGTCTCGTAATCGAGCTTGACGATGGCACCGCGCCTGGGCGCCACCAGCTGAGCGCTGCCGTCTATCTCCACGTCCACCGGCAGGCCGCTCGGATCCAGGCTGATGATGTTGTTGCGATAGGGATTGAGTCCGGCCACGACGGCGTAGCCATCTCCATCCACCTCGCTGCCGATCCCCTGGCTTATCCTGGCCCCCTGGGCACCCCTGGCCTCCACCAGCGCCATTGTTTCCCCCTGGCTCTGGCCGAGGGCCCAGCCCTCCTCGTGGATCAGCAGAGTCCCCTTGGCCGAGGCCACGTACTGGGCGTAATCCTCCCCCTGGCTGGTGCTGACGCCGAGCTGGGTCTTGGCCCCCTGATACTGCAGGTTGCCGCCATAGCCATAATGGCTGCCGCCATGGCTGGCATAGAGGCCGTAATAGAGGCGGCCATCGCGGGCTCCGCCATTGAGATCCGCCCGGATCAGATGGCCCTGCCCCTCCTGGTAGGAAAAGGTGCTGCCGAGGCGAGGGCTGCCCAGGCTCTCCCCTATGGGGATGCTGAGGCTCAGCACATACTGGTTCCCGCCGTCATCGTCGAGGGAGTGACTGGCGGAGAAGGTGAGGCTGCCCCAGGCGAACCCCTTGTTGTAGCCAAGCTGGAAGCTGCTGCTGTTCCCCTCTCCTCCCCAGTAGTTGCGGGTGATGCCGCTCAGATAGAGATCCCCCAGTTCCCCCACGGGTTGGCTGATATTGAGCTGGAAGCGGTTGCGCTCCCGCTGCACCAGGCTGGGGTTATCCCCCTGCAGCACCGCCATGTCGTTCAGATCCAGATACCCCTCGCTCGAGAAACGGTAGGCGGCCAGGGTGACGTAGGTGCGGGTGTAATCCATCTGCTTGCTGTAGGCCAGGCGGTAGCTCTGACCCGACTGCGCCTCGGCAAGGCCAGACTCGGCGGGCAGGTCCCGCGCCCAGGAGCCGGTGACGTCGAGGGCCAGGGCGCCATAGTCGGAGCCGACCGCCAGGCCGCCGAGCAGGGCGCCATAATCCTGGGCCCCGATGAGTCCGCCGTAGAGGGTCAGGGTGTTGGAGAGGCCGCGCCGGTAGGTGCTCTGCAGGAAGTTGGGGCCCTGATCCCCGTTGTCGCCGCGATGGCGGCCCAGGGTCAGGCTGAAGCGGGACGCATCTGCGCGCAGCATCTGCACCACGGAGGAGAATGGCAGGGTGAAGCTGCGGCTGCGGCCATCCGCCTCCGTGATGGTGACATCGAGATCCCCGGCGAAGCTGGTGGCATAGAGGTCATCGATGGCGAAGGCCCCCGGGGCGACCTGGGTCTCATAGATGAGGGCATCCCCCTGGCGTATGGTGACCCTGGCATTGGTGTCGGCGCTGCCGCGCACCACGGGGGCGAAGCCCCGTTCGAAATCCGGCAGCATGGCATCATCGCTGGCGAGCTGGATGCCGGTGAAGGGGACGCTGTCAAAGCTGTCTCCCGGGGTGAAATACTCCCCCAGGGTGAGCTGGGCCCGCATTGCCGTGACATCCCGCTGGACATAGCTGTTGAGCGCTCGATAGTCCCCATGACCCTCGAAGGATCCGTTGTGGCGCAAGCGCCAGCCCCCCAGATTGAGCCCGCCATTGAGGTTGACGTTGCCGCTGAGGTGCTCGGAGGTACCACGCTGGTCGCTGTAATAGAGGTTGGCGTTATACCCGACGAAGGCGGCGTTGATCCCCTCGACCCACTGATCCGGCCCCACATGGTTGCGGCGTACCCGTCCGACATAGGCCTGGGGCAGGCTGAGTGATCCGGTCAGGCTGGGCAAATCCATGGTGAAGCTGGCCTCGGGCACCAGGGCTGCCACCTCGATGCAGTCGCTCTTGAGCAGTCTCTTCACCGTCCGCTGACGGGGGAGGCGCTCGACCAGCAGGCCCCACTGCTCGACCTGGCTGGCCTTGAAACAGAAACGGGGGGCATCTGGGGTCTCCCCCGCCCGTATCTCCAGGCGCTGGCTCAGCTTCTCCTTGCCATTGATGATGATGTCGAGCTGATAGAGCCCGGGGGGCACGAAGTCGGGGCGGGAAAAACGGGTCAAGTCTATCTCCATGCCGAGGCTGCCCAGCAGCTGGCTGTCAAACTCCACCTCGGCGGCGGGCGCCGCAGCCGGTTCGGCGGCCATGGCCCCCTGGCCGATGAGCAGCAGAAGCGGGAACCACCCGGGATGAGCGCCCCGCCACAGCGTGCGGATGCCGGGAAGCGCAAAGGTGGGGGAGCACATGGCAGCAAGCTCACGGACTGTCAGGGCTCACCTCCTTCCTGAGACGAACAAGGGCCGGATACGGGACTGAAAACGCCGATCCCTTACGCGTCAGTTGAACGAAAACCGGCCCATCTCCCGGGCACCGTAGTCATTGAGCCAGTAGAAGGTCACCGCCTTGGCCTTCACGGCACCCCGCAACTGTTCCAGCGGAAAATCGAAGCTGCCCCCCGGCGCCACCATGCCGCCGCTGCGGTTGCTGAACGTCCTGGCCTGGGCTGTCTGCAACTGGAGATTGCTGATGCTGACGTGAAAACGGCCCGGATTGCTGGCCCGCAGCACATAACCCTCGGCCCGGGGCACCAGCTGCCAGCGCAAGCCATTGGCCGACTGCTGGATATCACCGGGCAACCCCTGAGGACGGTAGAACAGCTTGATCCGGGAGCGAAAGGCGAGCTGCACCAGGTTCTGACCTGCCATGGCCGCCTTGGCACTGGGGGGCACCTCCAGCACATTGAGCCAGAGCACGGACTCCTTGTCCCTCGGCAGGCCCTGCCCCACGTAGGCGACGCGAAGGGATTGGCCCCGCTGCGCCTCGATGCGGGTGATGGGAGGGGTGATGAGAAAGGGCAGCTTGTCGGCCCCAGGCCGGATCCGGCGATCGCCGGCATCCATCCAGACCTGCACCAGCGCCGGCGCCATGCCCTTGTTGGTCAGCTCCAGCGTCACCTCACGGGCCGTGGCGGGGTAGATGACCCGGGTGCCGGATATCTGGACCTGAGCCCAGGCCAGCATGGGGAGCAGGGCCAGGGTGCACATCAGCAGACGACCACACCACCTGACGCCCAGGGTCTGACTCGCCAGCGGGATCATGGGAAGTCACTCAGTGATAGTCGAGGGAGTAGATGAGATCCGCCGACACCAGACCGGCTCCCACCGTCCCGGTGGCTATGTAGCGGGCGCTGTAATAGAGGGTGGCATCACCGGTGGCGCTGAAGTCGACCAGCACATCATTGCCCGTGTTGTCCCTCAGATCGATGGCCGTGCTGTTGGCCGACAGGATCTGTACCTCGACGTTGGCTGCTGGGTTCTTGCCGCCGGATGCCACCGCCTTGTTGCTCAGGTTCCCGGTACTCTGCTCCACCCCTATGTTCTCAAAGTAGGCGCGCACCGAACCCGTGGTGGGGCAGCTGGTAAGATCCAGTTTGAAGCCCGTGGTGCCGGCGGTCTGTCCGAGACCGGAGAGGGCATTGGTGCTGACGGTGGGCAGGGTCACGAACGCCGACGAGTTGCCACCGTTGACCGAGATGTCACAGGTGCCAGCGGTGACTTCGCCCGTGATGGTGATGGTGCCGTTGAACGCCAGGGCGGCGCCCGACATCAGCAGACCGCTTGCGATGCCAATCGTTACTAGGGGGGTCATTTTCATCACAGCCTCCAGCAAAGCCGTTGGAGTAGAGGCGCCTGGTGTGCGGTGGCTGAACCGCGGCTCACCCGGTACAGGGTCATTTAGCGCCCGAACATTACTGACATATAAGTAAATAGCACACAGCCATGAAACCCGCTTGCGTCGCCTGAAAATGACGCAAGCCGTCATGGCGACTCCTCCGGGTCTGCCCTGCCGACGACCTGCGCCAGACAGCCGGATGACAATGTGGCATCATCGCCCCCTCAATGACCCATGCCGGAGCCCCCATGCGCCTCTTGTTCTCTGTGTGCCTGCTGCTGTGCAGCGCCAGCCTCCATGCCGAAACCGGCTTCATCAGCCGCCTGCTCAACCAGCCGGTTCCCGGCGGCGTCGCCGTCATTCCCCTCGACGAGGGGAGTCAATCCCCCGCCCCCCGCTATCAAGACAAGCCGGTGCTGGTGGTCAAGGAGGAGGGGAGACAGTGGATCGCCATCGTCGGCATTCCGCTCAAGAGCAAACTTGGCGAACACCGGCTCGTCCTGGCCGATGGCCGCACCCTCACCTTCAACGTCGCCGACAGGCACTACCGCGAGCAGCACATCAAGCTCAAGAACAAGCGCCAGGTCAATCCCGATCCGGACGATCTCGCCCGGATCCAGCGCGAGCTGGCGGAGCAGACCCAGGCCTATCAGACCTTCAGCGCCACCCAGCCAAGCAACTTGCTGTTCGACAAGCCGGTGCAGGGCCCGCTCTCCAGCCCGTTCGGCCTGCGCCGCTTCTTCAATGGCGAGGAGCGCAACCCCCACTCCGGCCTCGACTTCGCGGTCGGCGCCGGCACCCCCATCAAGTCCCCCGCCGCCGGCAAGGTGATCCTCGTGGGCAACTACTTCTTCAACGGCAATACGGTATTCGTCGATCACGGCCAGGGGCTCATCAGCATGTTTTGCCACCTGTCGAAGGTCGACGTGAAGCCGGGTCAGAGCCTGCCACGCGGCGGCATCGTCGGCCGGGTCGGCTCGACCGGCCGCGCCACCGGCCCCCACCTGCACTGGAACGTCAGCCTCAACGATGCCCGCGTCGATCCCGCCATCTTTATCGGCGCCTTCAAGCCCTGAACGGGGCATCAAAACCAGGAGGGCAGCCCATCGGCTGCCCTCCTGCTATTCCTCATGGGATGAGTTCCCCTGTCAGGACAGTGTCGCCGTGCCATGGCGAGCCGACTCCTGCCTCATGGCCCACACCATGATGATCACCAGCAGGGTGCTGCTGGTGGGCAGCGCCAGCCAGACCCCGGCCACCCCCCACAGGGAGGAGAAGGCCCACAGGAAACCGCCAATCAGTACCAGCTTGCCCCCGGTGAGCAGGGAGGCGATGCGGGCCCGGTTGATGGCCTGGAAATAGACAGCCCCTACCAGCAGCAAGCCCTCCATGGGCAGGCCCCAGAAGTAGAGCCAGATGCCGAGGCTGGCCACCGGCAAGAGGGCCGCGTTGTCACCGGCAAAGAGATAGACCACCCCCTCAGGCCAGAGGTAGAGCGGTATCATGCCGTACAGCGCCACCGCCAGGGTCACCCCCAACGCCAGGTTGCGCACCCGCAGCACCCGCTGCCAGTTGCCCGCCCCGGCGTTGAAGCTGGCGATGGGCTGGATGCCCATGGCGATCCCCTCGAAGATGAGATAGAAGAAAGCCTCGCTGTAGCTGATGACGCCGTAGGCGGCCACGTGCAGGGAGCTGCCGACCGACAGCAGCGCCTTGTTGTGCAGCGCCAGCACCACCGACAGATAGAGGTACATCAGGAAGCTCGACGCCCCGAGTCGCACTGTTTCCCCCATCAGGCGCCAGTCCGGCATCAGGGTATCCCAGCGGATGCGCAACTGGCTGCGGGGGGTGAAGAAGTGCCACAGGCACAGGCCCCCGGTCACCGCCTGGGAGAGCATGGTGGCAATCGCCGCCCCCGCCAGTCCCCAGGGGATCAACGCCATCAGCAGGTAGTCGAGCAGCACGTTGAGCACGCCGCCCCCCACCAGGATCCAGGTGGTGAGGCCGGGTCGCCCGTCGTTGCGCAGCAGGGCGGTGAACGCCATGGAGAGCACGGCGAAGACCCCGAGCCAGGCGTACCACTGCAGGTAGGCAAACCCGGCGTCGAAGATGACCCCTTCGGCCCCCATCCAGATCAGCATCTCCCTTCCGTACCGGATGCCGATGAAGGCGAGCACGGCGGAGGCGACGAGCACCATCACCAGGGCGTTGCCGACGATGTGGCGCGCCTTGGCCTGCTCCCCCTTGCCCAGATAAAACGAGGCGAGGGACGAGGAGCCCATGCCGATCAACGCCCCCACCGCATAGAGCACGGCGCAGATGGGGTAGGCCAGCATCATGCCCGCCAGACCGTCCTGGCCCAGGATATGACCGACGAAGATGCCGTCTATGGTGACATAGACGCCGGTGACCAGCATGGCGGCCACCGTCGGGGTAACGTAACGCAGGAAGAGACGAGAGAGGGGGGCCGTGCCCAGATCGACAGTGGACATAAATTGCTCAAGGGAGGGGAACGGCCAGAATAATAGCCAAACAAGACCCGGATCACCCGTTATTTATGTTGCAGATCATTCATGTGGAAGGCTTTACCCACCCCAGCCCCTGCTTTAGGCTAAGGCGACTTCTCATGATCGGAAACGCGCCTCATGTTGCACCGCCTGCTCCCCCTGCTTTTCCTCTGCCTTCCCCTGCTCTCCCAGGCCGATGACGCCACCATCCAGATAGAGGAACTGCTCCAGAGCGTGCCCAAGGGCGAGACCCCGGAGAATCAGAAGCTGAGAGAGAGTTACCAGCAGGCGCTGCAATTTGCCCGGGATGCCGAACGCTATCGGGCCCAGGGCAAGGCCTACCAGCAGCTGATGATCGACTATCCCAAGGAGTCGGCCCGGCTCAAGGATGCCCTGCACAACTACCAGCCCGTCAACCGGGTGGCCCTCGCCAGCCTGAGCGAGGATGCCCTGCGCCAGGCGCTGGGGCTGAGCAGCAGCCGTCAGCTCAATCTGCGCAAGGAGCGCCAGGAGCTGCTCGACGGCCTCAATCAGCAGGAGATCACCGGCCAGGAGTTCCACCTGCGCATCGATGAGCTGCGCAAGCAGTTGCAGCAGACCCGGGCCCAGCTCGATCGCATGAGCTTCAGTGGCGAGTCGGATCGCCTGCACGAGGCCCAGCAGCTGATGACCCGTCTCAAGGAGCAGTCCCTGTCGGACAGGATCCAGATGCTGGAGCTGGAGCAGCTCTCCGCCCAGCAGCGCAGCGATCTCGCCAAGCTCAAGGTGCAGGGGCTCAACCTCGCCATCACGGACGAGGATGAGTGGCAAAACGCCCTCGTCAATCAGCAGAACCTGCTCAGGCGCAAGAACACGGAGCGTACCCTGGCCGAGAGCGAGCGCCTCCAGGCCCAGCTCACCGCCGACATGCCGCTGCTGCAAGAGCAGCAGCAACAGAACCAGACCCTCTCCATCCAGCTCGGCGCCCTGGAGGAGCGGATCGAGGGGGTGCAAGACGAGCAGCGGGATGTGGACAACAGCCTCTCCCACCTCAACGATCTGGTGAACTCGGTACGAGAGCAGCTGGAATGGCTGCAAATAAGCAACGCCTATGGCGAAAACCTGCGCAGCAAGCTGGCCGACCTGCCCGCCCTCTTCCCCCTCGACAAGCTCGAATCGGCCATAGTGCAGTCGCGCATCGCCAAGTACAGGTATGAGGGGGAGCAGGAGGAGCTCAAGGATCCGGCCAAGGTGCGGGATCAACTGCTCAAGGAGGAGGACAAGCTGGATCGCGCCCAGCTCACCGTGCTCGACAACCTGCTCAAGACCCGTCGCCTGCTGCTGACCCGGCTCAACGATGCCGCCGACACCCTGATCCAGGAGCAGACCCGGCTCAAGCTGCTCTATATCCGCCAGAACAGCAAGATAGACGAGATCCGCGAACTCAGTGCCAGTCATCTGTTCTGGCTGCCCGACGTGCCGCCACTGGCCCCGGCCGTCCTGCTCGGGGTGCCGGCCGCCCTGGGGCTGGCCCTCGACCCCGCCAACTGGTGGCAACTGCCCCTGGCCCTGTCCGAGGGGGGCGCCACCCGGCTCACCTTCACCGTGCTCGCCCTGCTGCTGCTGTTCGTGACCTGGATCCGGCTGGCCCGCCACCTGAGCCACTTCAGCCAGCAGATAGCCCCCAGGATCGGCAAGGTGACCCAGGACAAGTTCAGCCTCACCAGCCGCCTGCTGCTGCGCTCCCTGATGGCCGCCCTGCCCCTGCCCGCCATGGCGCTGCTGCTGCGCTATCAGCTGGAAGGGGCCTGGCAGTATCCCTTCGCCATCGCCATCGCCAAGGGGCTGGGGGAGATCTGGTTCCTGCTGCTGGCGCTGCTGCTGGTGCGTCATCTGACCCTGGAGAAGGGGATCCTCATCCACCACTTCGGCTGGAACGGCGCCCGGGTCGCCCGGGTCTGGGGCCAGTTTCGTACCCTGCTGCTGATCCTGATCCCCAGCTTCTTCGTGCAGGGCATGGCCGACAGCTACCAGGAACACGCCTTCTACGACACCCTGGGCCGACTCGCCTTCATGGTGGGGGCGCTCTGGCTGCTGCTGTTCTTCGTGCGTCTCAACCGGGAGCGCCTGCCGCTCACCTGGGGCCAGGCGGACATGAACAAGCCCCACCTGCTGCACCACTTCATCTGGAACGCCCTCATGCTGGCCCCCCTGGTGGCGGTGGTGGGCGCCCTGCTCGGCTACTTCTACACCTCCCGCACCCTGCTGCGCCAGCTGGAGGTCAGCCTGCTGATGGGGCTGGGCTGCCTGCTGGTCTACTACCTGGCGCGGCGCTGGATGCTGATCCAGCGCCGTCGCCTCGCCTTCGATCGCGCCAAGAGCCGGCGGGCCGAGATCCTGGCCCAGCGGGGACGCGAGGAACAAGATGACCTCAGCTCGGAGATCCCGGACGTGGTGGAGGAGCAGGAGCTGGATCTGGACACCATCAGCGCCCAGTCACTTGGCCTCATCCGCACCCTGCTGATGCTGGGCTTCACCATGCTGCTGGTGGTGCAGTGGTCCGATCTCAACTCGGCCTTCAGCTTCCTCAGCAACATAGAGGTGTGGCAGGTGAGCAGCAAGGTGGCGGGGATAGAGCAGCTCTCGGCCATCACACTGCAGGATCTGATGCTGACCCTGTTCGTCTTCATCCTGACGGTGATGACGGCGCGCAACTTGCCTGGCCTGATGGAGCTGACCCTGCTCCAGCACCTCAGCCTCTCCCCCGGCACCGGCTTCGCCCTGACCACGGTCAGCAAGTACCTGGTGATCCTCATCGGCGCCCTCACCGGCTTCTCCATGCTCGGCATCGACTGGTCCAAGACCCAGTGGCTGGTGGCGGCGCTCTCGGTGGGGCTGGGCTTCGGGCTGCAGGAGATCTTCGCCAACTTCGTCTCCGGCCTCATCATACTGTTCGAAAAGCCGATCCGGCTCGGCGATACCGTCACCATTCGCGATCTGACCGGCACCGTCTCCAAGATCAAGACCCGGGCCACCACGATCGTGGACTGGGACAGGAAGGAGATCATCGTCCCCAACAAGGCCTTCATCACCGAGCAGTTCATCAACTGGTCCCTGTCCGATGCCATCACCCGGGTCAAGCTGCGCATCCGCATCGGCCTGACCCAGGATCCGAAGCGGGTGCAGCAACTGCTGGAGCAGTGCGTGCAGGAATCCAGCCTGGTGCTGGATACCCCGACCCCTGAGGTGTTCCTGATCGAGTTCACCGATTCGGCCCTCATCTACGAGATCCGCCTCTACGTCAACAACATGGACCACAGGATGCCCATCACCCACGAGGTACACTCCGCCATCCTGGAGAAGCTCCATGCCCTGGGCATGCACCTGCCCCACCAGCAGATAGACATCAGGATGAGCCGAGGCTGAGCCAGCCCCAAAGAGCGACAAACCCGGCGCCGTGTCTCTACGTAGCGACACAGACAACAGGAGCCCATGATGCAGGGCTGGTAGAGTGCGACAAGCGCAGCGCCGTGCACCAACAACAGGAGCCTATCATGCAGATCATCGCCCACCGCGGGGCCAGTGGCCTGGCCCCGGAGAATACCCTCAAGGCCATCCGCCTCGCCCTGACCCTGGGGGCCCCCGCCATCGAGATCGACGTGCAGCAGGCCGATGGCGAGCTCTGGGTGTTCCACGACCGTCGCCTGGAGCGCTGCACCGACGGCCACGGGGTGCTGACCCGGCAGAGCGCCGACTACCTGAGGGGCCTGGATGCCGGTGAGGGGGAGCCCATCCCGACCCTGTGGCAGGTGATGGCCGCCATCGCGGGACGCTGCGAGCTGCACATAGAGCTCAAGGGGAGCGACACGGCAGAGGGAGTGGCCATGCTGACCCGGCGGGCCGAGCGCGATCTCGGCTTCACCCCGGCCCACTGGCTGGTCTCTTCGTTCCACCACCCCGAGCTGGCCCGCTTCGGCCGGTTGCGCCCGGATGTCCGGCTCGGCGCCCTCATCGCCCACCGTCCCCTGGCGCTCTCCCCGCAAACCCAGGCCCTCGCCCCCTGGTCCCTCAACTGCGACCTCGACTTCGTTGATCAGGCCCTGGTGCACGAGATCCATGACCGCGGCCTCAAGATCCTGGTCTATACGGTCGATGATGTGGACGATGCCAGGCAGCTGGCCGAGTGGGGTGTCGATGGCATCTTCACCAACCATCCTGAGCAAATGCTCAAAGAAACCCAAATGGGTCAAAACGGCCCAGACCGCGAAAATAAAGGCTCGCAGGGGATAAAGAAGCCGGAAATCGGCCGATAACCTAGGGGACCAAAACAATAAAATACATCCCCATGACTAACGCAGACTGACGCTCACAAGGACGTAGATATGAACCTATCCATCAAGAACAAGCTGGTACTGGCCGTCGGCCTGATCATCCTGATCATCACAGGGCTGCAGGTCTGGTACAACACCACCCAGCTCAAGGGGGAAACCCAGCGCCTGGTCTGGAACATCATTGACGAGAGCTCCAGCTCCAACGTCAAGGGGATCTCCCGCTGGCTCGACTCGCGCATCGGCATGGTCACCTCCGCCAAGGAGGCCTTCACCGACCAGGATGCTCCCATCAGCCATCTGGCCCAGGCCATGAATGCAGGCCACTTCGATCTGGTCTATGCCGGCACCCAGGACGGCAAGATGATCCAGAGCAAGCCCACCGACCTGCCTGCCGGCTATGATCCGCGCCAGCGCCCCTGGTACAAGGCGGCCATCGCCGCCGGCAAGCTCATCGTCACCGAGCCCTATGCGGACATCACCACAGGCCAGCTCATCGTCACCATCGCCGAGCCCTTCACCCGGGGCAACACCCAGGGGGTGATCGCCGGTGACGTCTCCATCGACAGCCTGGTGCGCGACATTCTGGCCATGAGCCAGGAGGGCACCTACGCCATGCTGGTGGACAAGAATGGCACCGTCATCGCCCACCCGGACAAGACGCTGGCCCTCAAGCCCGCCACCGAGATCTCCCCCGAGCTGACGGCGCCCAGGATCAACGAGCTGGCCCATGACGGCATGATTTCCGACATGGTGATCGGCGGCAAGGCGAGCGTGTTCGACCTCACCGAGATCCCCAACTCCAACTGGTATTTCGGCATAGTTGTGGACGAGGCGGTCGCCTACCAATCCGTCTCCCGCATGGTCACCTCCACCCTGCTGCAAGGCCTGCTGACCATCCTCATCGTCGCAGGTTTCTCCTACCTGGCCATCAGCCGCGCCCTCTCCCCGTTGCAGATCCTGGGTGACGCCATCGCCGATCTCTCCCGCGGCAACGGCGATCTGACCCGCCGCATCAAAATAGAGCGGGAAGATGAGGTCGGGGCCGTGGCCAAGCACGTCAACACCTTCATCGAGCGCATCCATGTCATGGTGCAGGACATCTCCAACTCCTCCGGCCAGCTCAACCTGCAGGCCCGCTCCTCCCACGACATGGCGGAGAAATCGAGCCAGGGTCTGGCGCGCCAGCAGAACGAGATCTCCCAGATAGCCACTGCGGTGCACGAGATGTCCGCCACCGCGGTCGAGGTGGCCAGCAATGCCGAGCAGACCGCAGACGCGGCGCGCACCTCCTCCGAGAGCTGTGAACACGGCAAGCAGGTGATCGCCCGCAACCAGCGTTCCATCACGGATCTGGCGGGTCAGGTGGAGCAGGCTTCCAACATCATCCAGGAGCTGGAGAAGAACGCCCAGGAGATCAACACCATCCTCTCCACCATCCAGGGCATCGCCGAGCAGACCAACCTGCTGGCCCTCAACGCCGCCATCGAGGCCGCCCGGGCCGGCGAGCAGGGCCGCGGTTTTGCCGTGGTCGCCGACGAGGTGCGGGTACTCTCCCAGCGTACCCACAGCTCCACCGTCGAGATCCGCAACATGATAGAGACGCTGCAACGCAACACCCAGGGGGCGGTCAGCACCATGCACGAAGGGCAGCTGCTGGCCCAGAACAGCGTGGACGATGCCAGCAACGCCACCCTGGCCCTGGAGCAGATCACCGCCTCCATCAACCAGATCTCCGACATGGCGACCCAGATCTCCAGCGCCGCCGAGGAGCAGCGAGCCGTCACCGACGAGGTGAGCCGCAACATCCAGGCGGTGAAGGATGTCTCGGACGAACTGGCCGGGGATGCGGACAGCTCCCGCAACCTCTCTGCCCAGCTCAAGAACATCTCGGGCGAGCTGAGCAACCAGGTCGGCATGTTCCGCATCTGATCCCGGCATGGCACTCGCCAGCCACCATGAGAAAGGGGCCGCACGGCCCCTTTCTGCTATGGCCTCGCCATGGTCTCCCTTCCCCTCTCCCCCCAACTGGCTCGAAACAGGCATCCTCATATGAGGCATGTTCTGTTATAAAACAGTATGCTATCGCCGACTTCGAATTAGTTTTTTGAAGCCGATACCAGAGCGGCTCATCAGCGAATAATTCTTATTAAACAATTTTGATAAAAAACTTAAAAACTTTAGGGTTAATACCTAAAAAGAGAGGCATTTCTCATTTTGCCGACAGAAAACTTCGTACAATTCTGAGGTTAAAATAACCAAATCAAGGCGTGTGGCTGATCCTGATCACTGATGGATGGCGATAATTCTGGTGTTTTCATCCAAGGAATGGGGTGACTCTAATAAAAGTCACCATTGCCAAGCACTAAAACAGAGCAGTTTGACTTGCATCAAGCCTGAATTTTTTTGATAGAGCAAAATCGTGCCCAGCAAATCTATCCCTAAGGAGGCAGATGTGGATATTATCAAGACCGATGTCGCCATCATCGGTGCCGGTGGTGGTGGCCTGCGTGCCGCTATCGCCATAGCAGAAGCCCATCCCGACCTCGAGATCGCCCTGATCTCCAAGGTCTATCCGATGCGCAGCCATACCGTCGCCGCCGAAGGTGGCGCCGCCGGCGTCGTCCGTGACGACGACTCCCTCGAAAACCACTTCAACGACACCGTCTCCGGTGGCGACTGGTTGTGCGAGCAGGACGTGGTCGACTACTTCGTCGAAAACTGCACCAACGAGATGATCCAGCTGGAGCATTGGGGCTGCCCCTGGAGCCGCAAACCGGACGGCAAGGCCAACGTGCGCCGTTTCGGCGGCATGAAGATCCCCCGCACCTGGTTCGCCGCCGACAAGTCCGGCTTCCACATCCTGCACACCCTGTTCCAGACCTCCATCAAGTACCCGAGCATCAAGCGCTTCGACGAGCACTTCTGCCTGGACCTCATCGTGGAAGAGGGCCGCGTCCAGGGCGTGCTGACCTTCGACATCCAGAACGGCATCACCCGCTTCATCCAGGCCAAGTCGGTGATCCTGGCCACCGGCGGCGCCGGTCGTGTCTATCGCTACAACACCAACGGCGGCATAGTCACCGGCGACGGCATGGCCCTGGCCTACCGTCACGGCGTGCCTCTGCGGGACATGGAGTTCGTCCAGTATCACCCGACCGGCCTGCCGGGCACCGGCATCCTGATGACAGAGGGCTGCCGTGGCGAAGGCGGCATCCTGGTCAACAAGGATGGCTACCGCTACCTGCAAGACTATGGTCTGGGCCCGGAGACCCCGGTCGGCGAGGCCAAGAACAAGTACATGGAGCTGGGTCCGCGCGATCGTCTCTCCCAGGCCTTCTGGCAGGAGCAGCAGAAGGGACGCACCATCCCAGGCCCCATGGGCGACGTGGTGCACCTCGACCTGCGCCACCTCGGCGAGAAGTACCTGAAAGAGCGCCTGCCCTTCATCTGCGAGCTGGCCAAGGCCTACGTG
Organism: Aeromonas bivalvium; assembly: GCF_000819765.1. Taxonomy (GTDB): domain Bacteria; phylum Pseudomonadota; class Gammaproteobacteria; order Enterobacterales; family Aeromonadaceae; genus Aeromonas; species Aeromonas bivalvium. The sequence goes on along the minus strand of NZ_CDBT01000008.1, from coordinate 167,307 downwards.
GGTGTGGATCCAGTGAAAGAACCCATCCCGGTCCGTCCGACCGCCCACTACACCATGGGTGGCATCGAGACCAACGGCCAGTGCGCCACCCGTATGCCGGGCCTCTATGCCCTGGGCGAGTGCGCCTCCGTCGGTCTGCACGGCGCCAACCGTCTGGGTTCCAACTCCCTGTCCGAGATAGTGGTGTTCGGCAAGGTGGCCGGTGAGCACGCCGGTGAATTTGCCAAGACCCAGCAGCATGGCAACACCCAGGCCCTGGCCGCCAAGGCCGAGGCGCTCATCAAGCAGCACCTCTCCCTGCTCGATATCGACGGCACCGAAAACCCGGCGGATATCCGCAACGAACTGGGTCTCTCCATGGAAGCCGGGGTCGGTATCTACCGCACCGAAGAGCTGATGCAGGGCACCATCGACAAGATCAACGAGCTGAAAGCCCGTTACAAGAAGATCAAGATCAACGACAAGTCCTCGGTCTTCAACACTGACCTGCTGTACGCCATCGAGCTGGGCTACATGCTGGACGTGGCGGAAGCCATGGCCCACTCCGCCATCAACCGCAAGGAGTCCCGCGGTTCCCACCAGCGGCTGGACGGGTTCGAGGAGCGTGACGACGTCAACTTCCTCAAGCACACCCTCTCCTTCTACAACCAGGAAGGCACCCCGACCATAGACTACTCGGATGTGAAGATCACTAAATCCCAACCGGCGAAACGCGTATACGGCTCCGAGGGTGAGAAACAAGACGAGGCTAAGAAGCATGGCTGAGATGATCGAAATTGAAATCCTGCGCTACCGTCCGGAGCAGGATAACGAGCCCTGGATGCAGACCTTCCAGGTGCCTTACCTCAAAGAGATGTCCCTGCTGGACGCCCTGCAGTACATCAAGGATCAGCTGGACTCTACCTTAAGCTTCCGCTGGTCCTGCCGGATGGCGATCTGCGGCTCCTGCGGCATGATGGTCAACGGCATTCCGAAACTCGGTTGCAAGACCTTCCTGCGGGACTACCTGCCAGGCAAGATGACCATAGAGCCCCTCAACAACTTCCCCATCGAGCGCGATCTGGTGGTGGACATGTCCGATTTCATCGAGAAGCTGGAGAGCATCAAGCCCTACATCATCCCGTCTGAGCCGCGCAGCCTGTGCGACGGCGAGTACACCCAGACCCCGGCCGACATGGCGAAGTATCACCAGTTCTCCATGTGCATCAACTGCGGTCTGTGCTACGCCGCCTGCCCGCAATATGGCATCAACAAGAAGTTCACCGGCCCGGCGGCCCTGGCACTGGCCTATCGCTACAACGCCGACAACCGCGACAGTGCGTCCAAGGAGCGGATGAAGATCATCAGCCAGGACGAGGGCGTCTGGGGTTGCACCTTCGTGGGCTACTGCTCCGAAGTGTGCCCTAAGGGCGTGGATCCGGCCGCCGCCATCCAGCTTGGCAAGGTCGAGAGCGCCAAGGACTACATGATCGCCATGTTCAAGCCGGATTGAGACCAGGAGTGAGACCATGAACAACACCCAGAGCAAACGTAAGCCCTACGTGCGCGAGATGAAGAAAGACTGGTGGCTGAAGAATGCCTTCTACACCGGTTACATGATCCGCGAAGGCACCAGCATCTTCGTCTCCATCTACGCCGTGGTGCTGATGTGGGGTCTGCTGCGGCTGGTACAGGGTCAGGAAGCGTTCAACGGCTGGCTGGAATCCCTGCAAAGCCCCATCGCCATCCTGTTCCACGTCATCGCCCTGGCCGCCTGCCTGTTCCACGCCAAGACCTGGTTCGCACTGGCCCCCAAAGCCATGCGTATCTTCCGTGGCGAAGAGCTGGTGCCGGAGAAACCCATCGTCATCGCCCAGTATGTGGCACTGGCGGCGGTATCCCTGCTGATCCTGTTTATCGTGGCTTGAGGAGATTAATAATGAGACGTTCTGACGAGCCCATGTTTATTGGCGTCTGTTTGGTGCCGATAGCGCTATATGAGGAAAAATCATGAGACGTTCTGACGAACCCATTTACTGGGGACTCTTTGGTGCCGGTGGCATGGTGGTTGCCATGCTGCTGCCGGTAATTGTCCTCATCACAGGTCTACTGGTGCCCATGGGCATCATGGACGTGGAGACCATGAGCTTTGAGCGCGTGCATGATTTCGCCAGCTCCTGGTGGGGTGCCTGCATCCTGCTGGTCATCATTGCCCTGCCCGTCTGGCACGGCATGCACCGCATCTACCACGGCCTGCACGATCTCGGGATCCACACCACCAAGCTGCACCACTATGTGTTCTATGGCTTCGCCTTCCTGATGTCCGCCATCACGGTCGGCCTGCTGATGGTGCTGGTGCTCCAGTAATCCTTACGTTGCCAGCAACAGATGATAAAACCGGGCCCAGTGCCCGGTTTTTGTTTGGCCTATGACCGCCACGCAATTCTTCGTTTGGCGGCATGGAGCTCAAGGAAGCGGCATTGCCTCCTGCCACAGGGTCAGCAGGGGCGCAGGGATGGCGCCGTAGCGCAGGGTCGGGGTCTGGTGCCAGTGCGCCAGTTTTTGCAGCGCCTTCCCCAGATCCTGCGCCAGGGCGCGCGTCACCCTGACCCCGCCTTCCAGGTAGAGGCTCTTGACCTCGAACACCCCCTCCTTGCGATGGGCCTTGGCGTCCATCCTGCCCACCAGCTTGCCGCGATGCAGCAAGGGCAGCACGAAATAGCCGTACTGGCGCTTGGGGGCCGGGGTGTAGCACTCGATGCGATAATCAAAGCCAAACAGCTCGCTGGCCCGCTTGCGATCCCACACCAGAGGATCGAAGGGTGAGAGCACGGCGGTGTGAGTCGCCTTGAGGCTGCCAGCCTGGGCCTGGGCCAGTTCATCAAAGAGCGAGGCATGAACGAAGGCGCCGTGCTGCCACCCCTCCACCCGCACCGGCAACAGCTCCCCCTCGTCCGCCAGCTGATGGAGCAGGGCGTCGTATTTGCCCCGTTTAAGGCGATAGTAATCCGCCACCCAGCCGGTCTTGACCAGCCCCAGCGCCCGGCAACTGGCTCGCACCATGTCCCGCTGGGCCTGCTCGACACTCGGCAGATCCCGCTCGTCGTCCCACTCCGGCATGACCCGCTCGGCGAGATCGTAGACCCGCTGGAAGTTGCGCCGCTCGCGCACCATCAGCTGACCTGCGGTAAACAGCACCTCCAGGTGGCGCTTCTCGGGCTTCCAGTCCCACCAGCCGTTGCCCTTGCCCCCCTTGCGTTCGAAATCGCTGGCCCGCACCGGGCCATCCTGGCGAATGCGCTCCACTATCTGCGCTATCTCTCCGCCGTGGGTCTTGAGCCACTGGGCGGAGAACTTCCAACCCATGGCGGCGGGATCCAGCATGCGATGGCGCAGCAGCCGGTAATCTTCCCGGGGGACGAAACAGGCCTCGTGGGCCCAGTATTCGAAGAGGTCACCATCGGCCAGCAGTTGTTCCAGCCAGCGCGGATCGTAGTGACCAAGGCGGCTGAACAGCACCAGATAGGGGCTGCGGGCCACCACGGAGATGGTGTCTATCTGCAGCAACGCCATGCGTCTGATGCAGGCAAGCAGATCGGAGGGAGAAGCCTTGGCGCGGCGCGGGGTCAGCAGCCCCTGAGCCGCCAGTTGCAGGTGGCGGGCGTCTTGCAATGAGAGGTGGGGGATCGACATGGAGATAGGAGCATCCGTTCCTGGGTATCAGGCCACCAGCATGCCCAACTCATGGCCAAATGAAAACGCCCCGCTCAGAACCTGTTCACGATCTGTGACGAGAGGTCGTCAGCAAGGTAAAGAGCAGCGCAGGAACCAGAGTGTATATGAATACATGAGGATTCCGAGCAGCACATGAGCCTTGATCACGGCCTCACAGTAAGAGCATGAGCAGGTTCTCAAGGTTTGGTGAACACCGCCACATCCGCATGAGGAAACTCGACCTCTGCCTGCCAGCGGACCGCCAGGGCACGGAACGAGGCCTCGGCGAAGAAGACGATATGGGTGGGATCGTGGCGATAGCGCCAGGTCTTGAAGCGATCGTCCCCCAGCACCCGCTGGGTCTGCAACACCAGCACCCCGCCGGGCTTGAGGCAGCCCCAGAGCGTGTCCAGCACGGCGCGGGGGGTGGCGATGTGCTCTATCACCTCGGTGCTGGTGATGAAGTCGTATTGCCTTGCCAGGCACTCGGGGTCGTCGGCATAGAACTTGTCGTAGCCCGCCATCTCGAAGCCCGCCTCCCGCCCCATGGCGATGAGGGCAGGTCCGGGGCCGCAGCCAAAATCGAGGCCGCTGGCAGGAGGCGACACCCAGGTCAGCACCTCGCCGAAGGCCCGCATCAGAAAACCGCGATATCGGGGATCGTCCACCCGGTTGTCGTGCCCGTCATAGACCGCCTTCTCGGCCCCCTCGTCCAGGTGGTCCGCCTCGTCCATCCAGACCAGCTCGCACGCCAGGCAGCGGTAATAGCCCTTGCCCGCCACCGGCAGGGCATGGTGCCGACGGGAGAGACACAGGGGACAGTGAACAGGGGATGACATGGCAGCTCCTCGGGTGGCGACAGCGGGGCAGATTGCCTGCCACGCCCGCTGCTGGCAACTGTTTTGTCTTGGGCCCCCATCGGCCCGCTCTCGCCCCCCGTCAGAATTTTTCTTCTTTTGGTGCTCCTTAAGGGTTTCTTAAGTTTGCCCTCTTACGCTCAACCCATCCCAAGAGAAGGAGCCAACCATGACCATAGAGATCCAGGCACCCTACCAGTTGCTGCTAGCCAAGTCCCCGCAGCAGGTCATGGCGCTGCAAACCTATATCCAGGCCGCCTATACCCAGGAGTTCAACGCCCGCATTCCCCATTTTCTGCCCTGCCTGCTCGGGCTCTACCGGGCCGATGGGGTGCTGGTCGGAGCCTGCGGCCTCAACCAGGCCTGCCATGGCGAGCACGCGCAGCCCCTCTATCTGGAGCAGTATCTGGAGCAACCCGTCGAGGCCGCCATCGAAACCCGTCTCGGGGTACGCCCGGCCCGCCACCGCATCATCGAAGTGGGCAACCTCGCCTGCCGCGAGCCGGGCAATGCCCGCCTGATGTTTGCCGCCCTGTGTCGCCTCTTGTGTGACAACGCCCTCGACTATGTGGTGTTCACCGGCACCGCCCGGCTTCGCAACAGCTTTGCCCGCCTGCGCCTCAACCCGGTGGAGCTGGCCCCAGCCCAGGCTCATCAGGTGGGAGAGGATGCCAGTGCCTGGGGGGAATACTACCGCTGCCAGCCCAAGGTGATGGCAGGCGACATCAATCAGGGGCGCGAGGTGCTCGCCCAGAGCAGCCTGCTGCTCAACCTGCTGGGGCCCATGCCCCGCCTTTTTAACCATGCCGACATCGACAAGAGGTGTGCTCAATGACGCTGTTCGACACCATAGCCCGCCATGCCAGCCAGACGCCACAACAACCGGCACTGCAAGGCAGCCAGGGCGAGCTGGATTACCAGAGCCTGTGGCAGCAGATCGAGCAACTGGCAGGAGCGCTGCAAGGGGCCGGCATCCGCCGCCTGGCCCTGCAACTCGACAACGGCCTGCCCTGGGCGCTGATCGATCTGGCCTGCACCCGGGCCGGCATAGTGGTCATTCCGGTTCCCCACTTCTTCAGTCCGGCCCAGCAGGCATGGCTGCTGGAAAGCAGCGGCGCCGATGCCCTGGTCGGCCCCGAGCATGAGGGCTGGCAGGCCGCTGCCCCCCTCATCCTGATGACGGGCAGGCCGGATGAACAGGCGCTGCCCCTGTGGCGCCGCATCCCGGCCAGCCTGCCCGAGCTGCCGGCGGGCACCGCCAAGATCACCTATACCTCGGGCACCACGGGCCAGCCCAAGGGGGTCTGCCTGTCCCTGGAACAGATGACCTCGGTCTGCGAGTCCCTGGCCCTGCGGGTCGCCCCTGCCCGGGTCGGGCAGCACCTGACCCTGCTGCCGCTTGCCACCCTGCTGGAGAACCTGACCGGTCTGTACGTGCCGCTGCTGACCGGCGCCTGCAGCCGCATCCCCTCCCTGGGGGAACTCGGCTTCTCGGGCTCCAGCAAGCTGGATCCTGCAGCCCTGGCCCAGGCACTGCTGCGCTGGCCCAGCCACAGCCTGGTGCTGGTGCCCGAGCTGCTGCGCCTGCTGCTGGCCCTGTGTGCCAATACCCCGGCCCTGGCCGAGCGGCTCAAGGGGCTGCGCTTCGTCGCCGTGGGCGGCGGCAAGGTCGCCCCCGAGCTCATCGGCCATGCCCGCGCCCTAGGGCTCCCTGTCTATGAGGGCTATGGTCTGTCGGAATGCGGCTCTGTCGTGGCGCTCAACGGCCCGGACGCCGACCGCCCGGGCAGCGTCGGCCTGCCCCTGTCCCACTGTCAGGTGACGATCGCCGCCGACGGCGAAGTCATGGTGAGCGGCAGCGCCATGCTGGGCTATCTGGGGGAAGAGGCGCCCGCCATCCCGAGCATCGCCACCGGCGATCTGGGTCGGCTCGACGAGGAGGGTTTTCTCCATATCACGGGGCGCAAGAAGAACGTGCAGATCACCGCCTTTGGCCGCAACTTCTCCCCCGAATGGGTGGAGGCCCAGGCCCAGCTCTGCCCGGCCATCGCCCGCATCGTCATCTTCGGTGACGGTCAGCCCGCCAACGTGGCCCTGATCCAGCCGCTGCCGGGCAGCCAGTCCCACTTGCCAGAGCAGATTGCCCGGCTCAACCAGCAACTGCCCGATTACGCCCGCATCCATCACTGGCTGCCGGTGGCGCTGGATCAGCTCCCCGGCCTGCTGACGGCCAACGGCCGCCCCCGTCGCAACGAGATTTATCACCACTTTTCCCGGCAGATCGACCAATGCCTGACCCAAGGCCTCACAGGAGAATCCTCATGAGCTTCTACCAGACCCTGCAACAAGCCACCGCCTGCGAGCGCGAACGCCTGTTCAATGCCCCCATCATCGAGGCCTGCCGCCGTGGCGACATCAGCCGTGACACCTACCTCGCCTTCCTGGCAGAGGCTTACTACCACGTGCGCCACACGGTACCGCTCCTGATGGCCACCGGCGGCAAGCTGGGGCAGGAGTACGAATGGGTACGCGGCGCCATCCGGGAGTACATCGACGAGGAGTACGGCCATCAGGAGTGGATCTTAAGCGACATCCGCGCCTGCGGCGGTGACGCCGAGGCGGTGCGCCATGGCCAGCCGGGCCTGCCCATCGAACTGATGGTGGCCTTCCTCTACGACCAGATCCAGCGCGGCAACCCCATGGGCTTCTTCGGCATGGTGCAGGTGCTGGAAGGTACCAGCGTCGCCATCGCCCTGACCGTCGCCGACCAGCTCAAGCGCGGTCTGGGGCTGCCACCCCAGGCCATGAGCTACCTGAGCTCCCACGGCGCCCTGGATCAGGAACACCTCAAATTCTTCGAGTCCCTGATGAACCGGGTGGAAGACCCGGCAGATCAGGCGGCCATCATTCACGCCGCTCGCGTGGTCTACCGCCTCTATGGCGACATGCTCTATCAGCTCACGGGATCCTGCCAATGAAGCTTGAAGGGAAACGCATACTGCTCACCGGCGCCAGTGGCGGCATAGGGGAAGCCCTGGCCATGGAGCTGGCGGCCCAGGGGGCGCACCTGCTGCTGCACGGGCGTCGGGCCAGCGCCCTGGAGCGCCTGCGCCGGGAGCTGCCCCATCCGGAGCGCCACCAGACGGTGACCGCCGATCTCGGCTCACCCCAGGAGCGGGCCAGACTGCTGCAACACCCGGCGCTGGAAGAAGGCCTGGACGTGCTCATCAACAGCGCGGGCTGCAACCAGTTCGCCTGGCTGGAGGATCAGAGCGGCGAGCAGGTGACCCGCCAGTTGCTGCTCAACATAGAGGCCCCCATCCAGCTCACCCGGGCCCTGCTGCCCCGGCTGCGCAAGCCCGCCATCATCATGAACATAGGCTCCAGCCTCGGGGCCATCGGCTATGCCGGTTACAGCGTCTATTGCGCCAGCAAGTTCGCCCTGCGGGGCTTTAGCGAGGCCCTGGGGCGGGAGCTGGAGGGCACCGGCATCAAGGTGCTGCACTTTGCCCCCCGCGCCACCCGCACCCACCTCAACTCCGAGGCGGCCTATGCCATGAATGCCGAGCTCGGCACCCACACCGACAGCCCCCAGGACGTGGCCGAGGAAGCCGTCATCGCCCTGTGCAACGAGACACGCCGCCGCTGGCTCGGCTGGCCGGAGAAGCTGTTCGTGCGGCTCAACGGCCTGCTGCCCGCCGTGGTCGACAAGGCGCTGGCCAGACAACTGCCCATCATAGAACGCCATGCCCGCCACCCTGTCCCCCTGGCCACAGATCACGGGGACAACCCCGCCTGTGCCACACACGAGAAGGAACATTGAGATGAAACACGCCACTTTCCGCCCCCGATTGGGTCACAGTGTCCTGTTGCTCGCCCTGGCAGGCACGCTGGCAAGCGGTCTGGCCCAGGCCGCCGATGCCCTGCCCACCATTCAGCAAGAGTGGGCCCACTGCCAGTACCAGCAGATCGGCAACGCCAAGGAGCGCTGCCTGGAGACCCTGAGTGCCAAGGCCGATGAGGCGAGCGCCAAGGAGGCATTTCGCACCGATCTGCTGATCTGGTCCGCCATCGTCAAAAGCACCTGGGCCGGCGCCAAGGGCGGCCTCGGCGCCCTGAGCCTGGTGAAGGAGGCCAAGGCCAAACTGGAGATCGCCATCAGGCAGGATCCCAGGGCGCTGGAAGGCTCGGCCTATACCAGCCTGGGCTCCCTCTATTATCAGGTGCCGGGCTGGCCGGTCGGCTTCGGGGATGACGACAAGGCCGAGCAGTTGCTCAAGCAGGCGCTCGCCATCAACCCCAACGGCATCGATCCCAACTTCTTCTACGGCGACTTCCTGCTGGATCAGGGGGACAAGGCCCAGGCGAAGCGCTATCTGGACAAGGCCCTGGCCGCCCCGGCCAGACCGGGCCGCGAGGTGGCGGACGAGGGCCGTAGAATGGAAATCCGCGAGCGTCTCGCCAAGCTGTAAACACAAGCAGATCAGTGCGCTATTTAAACTCTGCCCACCCGCTTGCATACTGGTGGGCAGCGTCATTTGAGGGAGAGAACAATGCGAGTCCTGTTGGTGGAAGATGATGTGATGCTGGGAGACGGCATGGTGGATGCACTGCGCAGCAGCGGCTACACGGTAGACTGGCTCCAGCAGGGGCTGCCGGCCCTCTCGGCACTCAAGAGCGAGGAGTTCGCCGCCCTTATCCTGGATCTCAACCTGCCGGACATCGACGGCATCAGCCTGCTGCGCAAGCTGCGCCGGGAGGGGCAGACCCTGCCGGTACTCATCCTCACCGCCCGGGATGCCCTGGACGATCGGGTGCTGGGGCTGGATGCCGGCTCCGACGACTACATGGTCAAGCCCTTCGCCCTGCAGGAGCTCAACGCCCGCCTGCGCGCCCTGGTGCGCCGCAGCAAGGGGCAGGCCCAGGCAGTGCTGGAGTACGGGGAGTTGCAGCTCTTCCCCGCATCACAGCAGGTCACCTATCGGGGCGAGCCGGTCAAGCTCACCCCCCACGAGTACAAGTTGCTGCAGGAGCTCATCACCCAGAGCGGCCGGGTCCTGAGCCGGGATCAGCTGCAACAGAGCCTCTACGGCTGGGACGAGGGGGCAGAGAGCAACGCGGTGGAGGTGCACATTCACCACCTGCGCAAGAAGTTCTTCCCCGAGCTCATCCGCAACATTCGCGGCGTCGGCTACATAGTGCCGCAACAGGAGGGTCAGGGCACCAAGGGGGCGCCAGCCCCATGAGCCGCGTCCGTTCCATCCGCCGCTTCCTGCTCTCCGGCATCCTGGCCCTGGTCAGCCTCAGCCTCGCCATCAGCGGCCTGATCGGCTACCTGCAGGCCAACCACGAGATGGAAGAGCTGTTTGATGCCCGTCTCGCCCAGTCCGCCCGCATCACCAACCAGCTGCTGGCCACCTACCTCAAGCAGAGCAAGACACTGCCCGCCGATGGCACCCTCTATCAGGAATGGACCCGGAAAAACCCCGACAGCGGCCCCGAGGAGCAGGGATTCAACCTCAGGGGCGAGGACAGAGAACTGACCCCCTACGGCCATGAGTTTGAACGCAATCTCACCTTCCAGCTGGCCGATGACGAGGGCCGTCTGCTGCTGCGCTCCCCCAGCGCGCCGCCGCGGCTGCTCGGCAAGCTGACCATCGGCTTTGACACAGTGCGTCGGGATGGCCATGACTGGCGCACCTTCACCCTCTACAACCAAGGTGAACAGACCTGGCTCATCGTGGCGGAGCGGGATGACGAACGCAGCGAGCTGGCCAGCAAGATGGCCACCCTCACCATGCTGCCCCTCTTCATCACCCTGCCCTTCCTGCTCGGCCTGCTGTGGTGGCTGGTCACCCGCGGTCTGGCGCCGCTGCGCCAGCTGACCCAGGCCATCGGCGAACGTCACCCCGCCAACCTGAGCCCCCTCAATCTCGCCATCAAGGCCGAGGAGCTGACGCCCCTGGTGGGGGAGATCAACCGGCTGATGCACACCCTGGCCGATACCCTGGAGCGGGAGAAGCAGTTCACCAACGAGGCCGCCCACGAGCTGCGCACGCCCCTCGCGGTGCTGAGGATCCACAGCGAGAACGCCCTGACGGCGCAGGATGAAGCGAGTCGACGCCAGTCGCTGGCCAAGATGCTGCTGGCCCTCGATCGCAGCGACCGCCTGCTGCGCCAGCTGCTGACCCAGGCCCGCATCGACAACCAGCAGGATCTCGTGCTGGAGCGCGTCGATCTTGGCCAGCTGCTGCAAGGCTGTCTGGCCGCCCTGACCCCGCTGGCACTGAACAAGGAGCAGCAGATCTCCCTCGAGCGCAGCGGCCGGGTAGAGATCATGGGCCAGCCCACCCTGCTGGAACTGATGTTTGGCAACCTCATCGACAATGCGCTGCGCTATACCCCGTTCGGCGGCGTGATAGCAGTCGCCGTCGAGCCATCGGGCAACCGGGTACGGGTAACGGTCAGCGACAATGGCCCAGGCATCCCCGCCGAGGCGATGGCGCGCCTGTGTGAACGCTTCTTCCGGGTCAATCCCCAGGCAGGGGACGGGGTGGGCCTGGGGATGGCCATAGTACGCCGCATCGCCGAGCTGCACGGCGCGGACATGAGTATCCACAACCGGCCAGAGGGGGGGCTTGAGGTGAGCCTGCTGCTGCCGGCACCGCCGATCTAGCCGGGCACCGGAACAAAAAACGCGGGGGCCCTGGCCCCCGCGCGTGATTCATGCTCCCAGGAGCAGACCCTTAACCACAGCTGGGCTGCACCGTGAAGGTGCGGGCGGAGTCCACCGGACCCAGCTCCGCCAGCAGGCGACGGCCGATCAGCACGGGATAGAGCATGTCGCTGCGATCCCGCAGGGTGAACCACTCCTTGTAGACCTTGTCGCCGAGGCAGACGGACAGGGTGACTGTGGGGCGCTGCTCCATGCCGCCCGCCCCGCGCACCGTCACGCTGCGCTCCACCGGCCGCTCCAGGGTCTGGCGCACCACCTTGTCGGTGTCGGCATCGGTCAGCACCAGGGTGAAGCGCACCCAGGGCTTGTCGTCACGCTTGAAGTGGTGCAGATCCCGCGCATCCATCGAAGAGGTGAGGGCCCCGGTATCGAGTTTCATCTTGACCGCCACGGCGCTGGGCATGATCAATCCCTTCTCGATCCAGCCATAGACGGTGGGGGACGCCGCCATCCCGGGCAGGGAGAGGCAGGTCAGTAACAGCAAGGTCATGGTTCGCAATGCAAGCACGTTCGCTCCTGATCAAGGCCGGGCCGACGCTGGCCCCAGAGGCCAAGAGTGGGGATGGAAAGGCCAGCTGTCAACCGGCGAGAGGCGGCGCCCTGGGCAGGATGGCGCCTCTCGCACCGCCCGCGTCAGGATCCGGACTGGGGGTGAAAAAAGGGAGTCAAGGGAGGCATTCCTGGCAGGCACCAAGGGGGGATATCCCGGGGAAATGGGTGCCTGGGCTGTACTCAGGTTGTGACGCCAAAGGCTACCACAGCGATGCGTGAATTATCAGTCTTGTTCTGACGGGATTTTTGCCTACACTGCTGTAAACCGGAGGCCCTGAAAACCACCGGTTTTTTTGTGCCTGCCGAAAAGTTGCCACTGCAAAGTGACCTCTCACACAAGGCTCAATAAGGAATTTGCAATGCGTATCGAAGAAGACCTGAAGCTCGGTTTCAAGGATGTGCTGTTTCGCCCCAAGCGCTCTACCCTCAAGAGCCGCGCCCAGGTCAGCCTGACCCGCCAGTTCACCTTCAAGCACACCCGGACCCAGTGGCAGGGGACCCCCGTCATCGCCGCCAACATGGACACCGTCGGCAGCTTCGCCATGGCGCGCACCCTGGCCGGCTTCGAGATGATGACGGCGGTGCACAAGCACTACAGTCTGGCCCAGTGGCAAGCCTTCGTCAGCGAAACCGATCCGGCCCTGCTGGGCCATGTCATGGTCTCCACCGGCACCTCGGAGGAGGACTTCACCAAGACCCGCCAGATCCTCGCCATGTCCGAGGCGCTGCGCTTCATCTGCGTCGACGTGGCCAACGGCTACTCCCAGCACTTCGTCGAGTTCCTGCGCAAGATACGCGAAGCCTGCCCCAACCACGTGATCCTGGCGGGCAACGTGGTGACCGGCGAGATGGTGGAGGAGCTGATCCTCTCCGGCGCCGACATCGTCAAGGTGGGCATAGGCCCGGGTTCGGTCTGCACCACAAGGGTCAAGACCGGGGTCGGCTACCCGCAGCTTTCCGCTATCATCGAGTGCGCCGATGCGGCCCACGGCCTGGGTGGCCAGATCGTCGGTGACGGCGGCTGCACCTGCCCGGGAGATGTGGCCAAGGCGTTTGGCGGCGGCGCCGACTTCGTGATGCTCGGCGGCATGCTGGCGGCCCACGAAGAGTGCGGCGGTGAAATCGTCGACGTCGATGGCGAGCCCTTCATGAAGTTCTACGGCATGAGCTCGGCCAGCGCCATGGACAAGCACGCCGGCGGCGTCGCCGAGTATCGCGCCTCCGAAGGCAAGACGGTGCTGCTGCCCTACCGCGGCCCGGTGGAAAACACGGTGCGCGACATCCTGGGCGGGGTGCGATCCACCTGCACCTACGTCGGCGCCAGCCAGCTGAAAGAGCTGACCAAGCGCACCACCTTCATCCGGGTGCGCGAACAGGAGAACAACGTCTACGGCAAGGAGTAACCTGTCGCAGGCTCCGTCAGGCGCTGACGGTTAGAAGCCAGCCAACCGGTGTGCTACCCTGCGCACCGGTTTTTTGCATCTGGAACCCCGAGCCATGACAAGCCCCCTGCCCCCGTTCGACTGGGACATCTTCTGCACCGTGGTGGACAACTTCGGCGACATCGGCGTCACCTGGCGGCTGGCCCGCCAGCTCAAGCGGGAGGGGAGGATAGAGTCCCGGGGCCATGGCACCTCGGGGGGGACGACGCCCGCACAGGCCGGTGACATGCAGGTACGGCTCTGGGTGGACGATCTGGCGAGCTTCGCCCGCATCTGCCCTGGGCTGGATCCCGCACGGGATGGCCAGTGGGTCGACGGCATCTATGTCCAGCACTGGCACGAGCGCCTGCCCGCCGACGTCGTTCCGGCGAACGTGGTGATCGAGGCGTTTGCCTGCGAGCTGCCCGCCCCCTTTATTGAACGAATGACCGAGCAGAGCCCTCCCCCCTGCTGGATCAACCTGGAGTACCTTTCGGCCGAGAGCTGGGTCGAGGATTGCCACGGCCTCGCCTCTCCCCAGCAGGTGGGCAACAAGCGCCTCGACAAGTACTTCTTCTTCCCGGGCTTCACGGCCAGAACCGGCGGTCTGCTGTGCGAGCAGGGACTCATCGCCGAGCGGGATCGCTGGCAGCAGGACGAGGCGGGGCTTGCCGCCTACTGGGCCAGCCTGGACCTGCCCCCCCAGGCAGAGCACGAGATCAGAGTCAGCCTGTTTGCCTACGAGAGCGAGGCGATCCGTTCTCTGGTGATCGACTGGCAGGCCAGTCCCACCCCCGTCACCCTGCTGCTGCCCCTGGGGCGCGCCGTACCAGACGTGCTGCGAGGCCTGGGCCGGGAAGGAGAGGCGGTGAAACCCGGGGATCTGCTGCGCGCCGGCAGCCTCGCCGTCAAGCTGCTGCCGATGACGGACCAGGCGGGATACGATCGCCTGCTGTGGAGCTGCGACCTCAACTTGGTGCGCGGTGAAGACTCCTTCGTGCGGGCCCAGTGGGCGGCACGGCCCTTCCTGTGGCACATCTATCCCCAGGAAGAGCAGGCCCACATGGTCAAGCTGGACGGCTTCCTCGACCACTATCTGGCCGACCTGCCCCCGGAGACAGCAAGCTGGCTGCGAGCCTGCAACCACGCCCTCAACCAGGGGGAGGAGACCCGCGAGCTCTGGGCCCAATGGCCGCAATACGCGGCCAGATGGCGGCAACATGGGCGAGACTGGTCACAGAAGCTGCACCGGGATGGGGATCTCGTCACGCGATTGGTGAAATTTCTGGAAAGCCGTATATAATCTGGCAGTTTTTTATTCGTCCGTTTCACGAACAGGAATTTTGACATGAAAACCGCACAGGAAATCCGCGCTGGTAACGTAGTCATGATCGGCACCGAGCCGATGGTGGTGCAGAAGGCTGAGTTCAACAAATCCGGCCGTAACTCCGCCGTGGTCAAGATGAAGCTGAAAGGCCTGCTCAATGGCAGCGCCACCGAGACCGTCTTCAAGGCTGACGACAAGCTGGAAGTGGTTCAACTGGAGCGTAAAGAGTGCACCTACTCCTACTTCTCCGATCCCCTGTATGTCTTCATGGACACAGAGTACAACCAGTACGACGTCGAGAAGGACAACCTGGGTGATGTGCTGAACTACCTGGTAGACGGCATGGAAGACATCTGCGAAGTGACTTTCTACAACGAGAAAGCCATCTCCGTCGAGCTGCCGACCACCATAGTGCGCGAAATCGAGTACACCGAGCCGGCCGCCCGTGGCGACACCTCAGGTAAAGTGACCAAGCCTGCCCGCCTGAAAGGCACTGGCTACGAGCTCGCCGTTGCCGCCTTCGTCGAGATCGGTGACAAGATCGAGATCGACAGCCGCACCGGCGAATTCAAGCGTCGTCTCTCCTGATAGACTCTTGAATCGAATGCAAAAAAGCGAGCCCAGGCTCGCTTTTTTATTGGTCGCTCCCCGCCCCAGCCTTGCCGCTCCCGGCGTTCGAATGGGCAGCTAGATGCCGGGCAAACTGACCCCCATGCACAGCAGGGCGGCCCGCCGCACACATGCCCCCTTCAGAAATGGCCCGAGCCGCCGTTAACAGGAGACCCAGTCCCGGGACGAAACGAGAGGGGCCCATGGCCAGAGTGTCACTATCGCTGTGTTTGCTGAGTCTGTGCTGCCTGAGCGGCGGGGCAGCCCGTGCCAGCGAGATCGCTCCGCCTCCCCCCGTCGACTACTGGCAGAGCGCGGACTGGCAGGGGCTGCCGGACAGCACCCAGATAGAGCAGCAGACAGTGCTCTATGCCAGGCACGACGGTGACAGCTATCTGGGGCTGGCCATCTTGCTGCCGGACTGGCAGCGCAGCGGCCAGCTGTGGCAACTGACCCGGGATCTGGGACGCCTGGGTTTCGACACCCTGCTGCTGCTCCCCTCCCCCCGGCAAAGCGAGCTGGATCCTGCCGCCGAGAAGCGGCAACCCGCCATGGAGACCTTTCGTGACCAGTTCGCCGAGCGCATCACCAAGTTGGGGGATGCCAAGTGGAAGGAGGGGGGCTTCAGGCTGCTGCTGGCCCAGGGCACCAGCGCCGCCTGGGCCGCCAATCTCATCGCCAGCGACAAGCTGCCTGCCCCGGATGCCCTGGTGCTGCTCGACGGCTTCTTCCCCCTGCCCCAGAGCAACCAGGCCCTGGCCAAGCAGGTGGCCCAGACCAGGGTGCCGACCCTGGATCTCTATCAGGACGAGCCGGGGCGCTGGCCGCAACTGGCCGCCGAGGCCCGCCAGAGCGAGAGCCGGCGCAGCCACAAGCTCAACTACCGTCCCTACGCCTTGCTGACCCTGGACGAGACCCCTGCCCGCATCCAGGGCTGGCTCACCCACCTCGGCTGGCTCTGATCCCGCCACTATGGCCGCTCCCCAGCCTGACGGCATGCGGGCTGACGCTGATCCCGCCACTCTTGCCGCTCCCCAGCCTGACGTCATTCGGGCTGGCTCTGATCCCGCCACTCTTGCCTCTCCCCAGCCTGACGGCATGCGGGCTGGCTCTGATCCCGCCACTCTTGCCGCTCCCCAGCTTGACGGCATGCGGGCTGGCTCTGATCCCGCCACTATTGCCGCTCCCCAGCCTGACGGCATGCGGGCTGACGCTGATCCCGCCACTATTTGCAGCTCCCCAGCCTGACGGCATGCGGGCTGGCTCTGATCCCGCCACTCTTGCCGCTCCCCAGCCTGACGTCATTCGGGCTGGCTCTGATCCCGCCACTCTTGCCTCTCCCCAGCCTGACGGCATGCGGGCTGGCTCTGATCCCGCCACTCTTGCCTCTCCCCAGCCTGACGGCTTTCGGGCTGGCTACTGGGCGCCACTCTTTGGCATCATGGCCCCATCAATGGCAGGAGGCTTCATGCAGCAAATCGTGTTTCTCGACAGCGACACCCTGGATGCGAACGTGCATCTGCACCGTCCCGATTTTCCCCACCACTGGCAAAGCTACCCGAACACGGCCCCCGAACAGGTGGTGGCGCGGCTCAGGGAGGCCAGCATCGCCATCATCAACAAGGTACGCATAGGCAAAGCCGAGCTGGCCCAATTGCCCGAGCTGCGGCTGATAGCCCTGGCCGCCACCGGCAGCGACAACCTGGATCTGGAGGCCTGCCGCGCCGCCAATGTCGCCGTGTGCAACATCCGCAACTACTCGGGCCCCTCCGTGCCCGAACACGCCATGGCGCTGATGCTGGCCCTGTCGCGCAACCTGTTCGCCTGGCGCCAGTCCCTGCTGGAGGGGCGCTGGCAGCAAAGCGGCCAGTTCTGCTTCTTCGATCACCCCATCATGGACTTGCAGGGCAAGCGCCTCGGCATCATAGGCAAGGGCACCCTGGGCCAGGCCCTGGGCGAGCGGGCCCTTGGCATCGGCATGGAGGTGCGCTACGCCCAGAGCCAGGTGGGGGCTGCCACCGAGGATGACCGCCTGCCCCTGGATGCCCTGCTGCAGAGCTCGGATGTGGTGAGCCTGCACTGCCCGCTCACCCCCTACACCCGTCATCTCATCGGCCCGCGGGAGCTGGCCATGATGAAACCGGGGGCCCTGCTGATCAACGTGGGTCGCGGCGGCCTGGTGGACGAGCAGGCCCTGCTGGAGGCCCTGGCCAACGGTCGCCTCGGCGGCGCCGGGTTCGACGTGGCAAGCGTGGAGCCGCCGCCCCCGGATCATCCCCTGATGCAGGCCCTGCAATACCCCAATTTCATCCTGACCCCCCACGTGGCCTGGGCCAGCGAAGAGTCGATGCAGCGCCTCGCCGATCAGCTCATCGACAACATCAACGCCTTCGCCGCCGGCAGGCGTCAGCACCGACTGGTCTGACACAGGGCTGCCCCTCGCGGATCCGCTCATCGACAACATCAACATCTTCGCCGCCGGCAGACGTCAGCACCGGCTGGTCTGACACAGGGCTGCCCCTCGCGGATCCGCTCATCGACAACATCAAGTCCCTCCCGGCCAGACGGCGTCAGCACCGCCTGGTCTGAACGAGGGGCACGAAAAAGGGGCCCCTGGCCCCTTGCTGCATCTCCTGACCGACCTCAGTCGTCATGCCATCTGTGTTTGCGGTGCTTCTTGTAGTATTTCTTCTTGTGCTTGGGGTGATGGTGATAATGGCGATCGCCACGGTGGCGATGCCCATCGTAGCGTCGCCCGTCCCTGTCTGAGCCACGGGCCTCGTGCCCGTCACCGGTCCGTGCCCCTATGGCGGAGCCGCCGGCGCCACCTATGCCGGCCCCGATCAGCTGACCCGTGTCCCCGCTCAGGCTCTTGCCGATGGCGGCCCCCCCCAGGGCACCCACGGCCCCCCCGATGGCGGCCTCGTTCTTGTTGCCCCGATTGGCAGTCGCCGCCCCACCGGCGGCGCCCCCCAGGGCCGCCCCCACCAGGGCCCCCGTATCACCGCCGAGCTGTTTGCCCAGCATGGTGCCCGCCACGCCCCCCACACCGCCACCGAGCACGGTGTTGAGGGTTTCGGAGGCCTGAACCGCACCGCTCATCAGCAGCAGTGAGCCCAACAGGGCCAGGGCGCTCATGCCGTGTCTTCTCATCTCCATGGGGTACTCCTGTCAAACCTGATTAATTTCCCCTGCACTATACGAATGGCCGTTCTGGACGCCAGCCGCCCCAATGGGGTGAGGTTTAATCCAAAGGAATCCCGCCTTGGGCACCGGAGGGAGATGAAAAAGTTAACAGCATGAAAGACAAGATAAAAAAATCCATTTCTACCCGAAAAACCCGCGACCTTGTCCCGGACAGCCCTGTCGCAGCGCGCCCCGGGGCGGGCCCTGTCAGACAGATACTGTCATCGCCCGGGAGCCAGAGTCACTGTCTGACTCCCGGGGTGCGAACAGGTGCCAGCGATCCCGCCCCAGTCGTTTGCTCTGATAGAGGCACTCATCGGCCCGCTCGAACAGCAGCGGGGCATCATCCGGGTAGTGGGCGCCCCCCGCGCTCAGGGTGATGGAGGCCTCGAACTCCCGCCATTTCAGGGCCTTCACCCGACCAAGCAGATGGGTCAGCCGGCATTCCAGCTCCGCCTGATCCCAGGGCAGCAAGGCCGCAAATTCATCGCCGCCGATGCGATAGACCTGCTCATCCCCCAGGGTTCTCGCCATGATGGTGGCCACCCGGAACAGCACCGCATCCCCCACACTGTGGCCCCAGCTGTCGTTGACCCCCTTGAAGTTGTCCACATCGAACAGTACCAGCCAGTAGGGCACCCCTTCCTGCTCCAGTCTGCCCCTCTGCTGATCGAAGGCCCGTCGGTTCATGATGCCGGTGAGGGGGTCGTGAAGCAGGGCATCCTGTCCTTCCAGCAGACTGTTTCTCATCTGCTCTATCTCTCCCAGGCTGCCGTGCACGAACCAGGTTCGCTGACGCCGCTGGATCGCCTTTCTCGCCTCATCCCGGATGAGACCGCTGAGGGAGCCCTGCACCAGGGCCTGCTCCTGACGAAATATCCGCACCAGAAACCACAGGCTGCACAACCAGATGAAGAGCAGCGCCAGAGCGGGCAGCACCACCATCAGCAGGGTGTCTTGCAGGTTTGCATGAAAATGGGAGGGGGCCAGATAGACGTTGAGATCCCACTCCATCCCCTCCAGGGCGTGTTGCAGGTGGCGACCTTCCCAGAACACGTCCAGCCCGGCCCCCTGCTTCTCCCGATCGAGGCGGGACGGCAGCAGTTGCAGATTGTGACCCACCACCAGCTTGCCCCCCTTGCGCGCCGTGATGTAGAGGGCCACCTGATCCTCGCCCACCGCCCGTTGCAACGCCCCCTGCAAGGCGCTGAACGACATGTCGACCATCAGCAGTCCCAGCAACTGCCCCCCATCATCCTTGACTCGCTTGATCAGGGTCAGCACCTGCCCGGCACTATCGAACTCAGGGTAGGGACCGAACCAGATGAGGTCGTCACCCTCGCCGGAGAGTGCCTGATACCAGGGCCGCGCTTGTGCCTGGTAGCCCTCGGGTTGCTGCCAGTCGGGATAGCCGTCGAGCCGCTGGGTGCGCGCGTTGTAGAAATAGAGAAAGTGGGCGTCGTGTTTGAACTGATGGGCAATGGCCCAGATGGGATTGATGGCCGATGCCCCGGCGGCGATGGCCCGCTTGTCCAGGGAGGCCTCCAGCACGCCGAGCTGGCGGCGGTTGTCCTGCGCCATCTCCTGGATCAGGGTGGCGTCGAGGGCGGCGAGCATGTGACCGTAACCCGCCATGGTCTTGTCGATGCTCCCGAGGTAACTGGCTGCCGCCAGCAACAGGGTGGCGATCAGCACCAGCCCTCCCAATAGCAGCGACAGCGGAGTCAGTATGTAATAGCGTTCCTTGATCAGCGCTGCCGTCATGCCACCCTCTATAAAATGTCATATTTGATGGATTTTATAGTTTAAACATCTGACAAAGTTATTGATTGAAGTCATCAAGCGCCACTGTTAATGATAAAAAACACATCAGCATCCCCCGCGGCCATCTGCGCCTTTGCCGCGTGAATATCCATGAACAGTAGAAACAGTCATCACCCTGAGTTGACGGTTTATTGCGCGCAAGGTGTTATAGTCGTTGACTCTAGAAATCGGAGCCAGATGGCCTTTGTCGCCATGACTGGTGGCGATGATTCATCAACCAAGGAGATGTTATGAGCAGTCCGTTTATCGAACAGATCAAAGCACGTCGTACCATCTATGCCCTGGGCAACCGGGTGACCCATTCCGAGGCCCAGCTGACGGCGATCATCAAGGATGCCATCAAGCACAGCCCCTCCTCCTTCAACTCCCAGAGCTCCCGCGCCGTGATCCTGTTCGGTGATCAACATCATGCCCTGTGGGATCTCACCAAGGAGACGCTGCGCAAGATAGTACCGGCCGAGGCCTTCCCCCAGACCGAGAACAAGATCAACGGCAGCTTCCGCGCCGGGTTTGGCACCGTGCTCTTCTTCGAGGACACCGCCGTCATCGAAGACCTTCAGCAGAAGTTCGCCCTCTACGCCGACAACTTCCCCATCTGGTCGGAACACGCCACCGGCATCGCCCAGTTTGCGGTCTGGACCGCTCTGGCCCAGGAGGGAATTGGCGCCTCCTTGCAGCACTACAACCCCCTCATCGATGACGAGGTCCGCCAGCGCTGGGAACTGCCAGCGAGCTGGCTGCTGCGCGCCCAGATGCCCTTTGGCAGCATAGAGCAACCCGCCGGCGACAAGACCTTCATGGATGACGCCGAACGCTTCCGGGTCTTCAAGTAACCCAGATTGCCCCCGTCTCTGGCCCCCGCTCG
Organism: Aeromonas bivalvium; assembly: GCF_000819765.1. GTDB lineage: Bacteria > Pseudomonadota > Gammaproteobacteria > Enterobacterales > Aeromonadaceae > Aeromonas > Aeromonas bivalvium. Next base: position 146,237 of record NZ_CDBT01000008.1, on the reverse strand, counting down.
TCGGGGGCTTTTTGTTGCCAGCGCCTCGTCAGATCAGCAGGACCAGCTGCAATCCTCCCCCCTCATCGAGGCGCACAGTCACCTGGCGCCAATCCTGGATCACCGCCAGCACGGCCGGATCGAGCCGCTCCTTGCCGCCGACCTGCACCACGGGGCAACCGGCCGCCAGGGCGCTGCGGATGCCTGCGGGGGCATCCTCGAACACCAAGCAGTCGGCGGGGGCCAGCCCGAGTCGCCCGGCCGCCAGCAGATAGGGTTCGGGATCCGGCTTGCCATGCTCTACCTCCTGTGCCCCCACCAGCAGGGATGGCAACGGCAGACCGGCGCTCTGGAGCCGATGACGGGCCACCTCCTGGCTGGCGGAGGTCACCAGGGCCCAGCACCCCGCCGGCAAGGCGCTCAACACGGCGCGACACCCCTGGATCGCCTCGCCCTGCCCCGTGTGGCGGATCTCCAGCTCATCGAGCAGCGCCACCTCCCGGGCCAGATCCAGCTGCGGCGCCAGGGCCCGTATCACCTCCCGCGAGCGCACCCCGTGGCACATGGCCAGCACGGGCTCGGGATCCAGCCGATGACGCCGACACCAGAGCCGCCACACCGTTTCCACCTCGCCGCCGGAGTGAACCAGGGTGCCATCCATGTCCAGCAGCAGGGCGGCGGCCCTCAGGGTGAGCTGGCTCATGATGCGCCCCCCGTCAGCACATCGGCGAAGGCCTGACGCTGGGCCAGGGGTTCGTAACAGGCGAGCGCCTGCTCGGCATTGCCCGCCCACACCGGCAGAGGGCCGACGACGAAACCCTGCTGCAGCAGGCCGACAAGCAGCTCCCCCGTCTCAGGGGCTGCCACGGGTTGGGCCATCACCAGACTTCCCTTGATCAAAAACAGATAGCGTTCGCTCGACATGAGATGACTCCTTGTGACTGGTCAGGGGCAAAAGGCCCGTTTCGAGACCATTAGAACAAGGCAGTTAGATAATTTATAATCAATTAATCGTCACATTGGATAACCAAATGGAATGAAACTCGACTTAAGACAGCTGCAAGCCTTCGTCATGCTGGCCGAGACCGCCAACTACCGGGAGGCGGCCGGTCGGCTCTTCATCACCCAGCCGGCCCTGACCAAGCAGATCCAGGGGCTGGAGCTGGCCCTCGGCGCCACCCTGTTCAACCGAGGCCGCCACGGCGCCGAACTGACCGCCATCGGTGCCCAGCTGCTCACCCAGGCCAGCGCGCTGGTCGACCATGGCAAGGGGTTCGAGCGCCACGCCCTGGCCCTGGCCAGCGGCATCGCCGGGCGGCTCAAGATAGGGTTCGGACTGTCGAGTTTCGCACTGGCTCCCTCCCTGGTGGCCCGCTTCAAGCAGCAGGCCCCCGATGTGATGGTACATCTGCAGGACATGACCTCCGCCATCCAGCAGGAGCGACTGCTGTCGGGTCAGTTGCAGCTGGGCTTCATGCGAAGGCCAGAGGCGCCCCAGCTGCGGGAGCACAGACTGCTGACCGACAGGCTGGTGCTGGCCGTGCCCAGCCAGATGACGGGGTCGAACCCGGCCACCTTCGACGTGGCCTGGGCGCTGGCCCATCAGCCGCTGCTGCAGATGGTGGGACACCGCTGCCCTGGCCTCAGCCAGCAGATAGCCCGCTTCCTCGGCAGCAACCGGCTGACGGCCACGGTCCAGGAGGCGGAGGATATCCAGACCCTGGTGGCCCTGGTGGCCGCGGGCATCGGCAACGCCATCCTGCCCCGCAGCGTCAGCTTCATCGCCGGCCCCGACGTGACCCTCTACCCCCTCTCGGGCCCCTGGTCCGAGTGGGAAATCAGTCTGGTGTGGAATCCGGCCTTCGCCGATCCCATCCGGGATCATTTTCTGCAGATGGTGACGACCCAGGTGCCGCTCGCCGCGTCTCCCCGGGCAGACACCCCAAGCCCCTGAGTTGCGACCCGGCCAGGTCTGGGTGTATGGTCAGCGGCACTGACTCAGCCTGGAGGTATGATATGAGATTGATACGCTACGGCGCCCTGCCCTTGCTGCCCTTGTTGGCCCTGACCGGCTGCGCCGAGTCAGGCTCGGCGCCCGCCCCGGCCAGCATAGGCACCCCCAATCCGGCGTCCGTCTACTGCGCCGATCAGGACGGCAAGCTGGTGCTGGAGCAAGAGCCGGGGGGCACGGTCGGCTACTGCCACCTGCCGGATGGCACCGTCATGGAGGAGTGGACCCTCTACCGCGCCGCCCAGCAGGCCCGCTAAGGCCAAGGCGCGATATTCACCAGGCAACAAGGCCGA
>NZ_CDBT01000008.1:0-143768 GCF_000819765.1 Aeromonas bivalvium | reverse complement strand
TCGGCCTTGTTGCCTGGTGGGCGTTGGCTGACCTGGCCCTAGCGCCCCTGCGCCGAGACCAGCTGTTCCACCCGGATAACCTCGGCGATACGCCCGAGCTGGCGCAGGGAGGCATGATGCTCATTGGCATCGGCGGCGGCGCAGGCATCTTCCAGTATGGTGATGGCGTAGTCCCGATCGTGGCCATCCCGGGCGGCGGCCTGAATGGCCCACGTGGTGCTGATGCCGCACAGGTAGAGATGCTCGATGCCATTGACCCGCAGCGCCGCTTCCAGGGCGGTGCCGTAGAAGGGGCTGACTCTGGGCTTCTCCAGCACCAGATCCGTCCCTAGCACCGCCAGATCGGGATGAAATTCCCCACCCTCGCCATCGAGGCGCAGGGCACCGAACTCCTGGGCCCGGCCAAAAATGGGCGAGCCCTTGGGTTGCAGATGATAGTTGGCCTCGAACCCCACCTTCACCAGGATCACCAGCCAGCCCCGGGCCCTGGCATGGGCCATCGCCTGGTTGGCATGGGTGATGGCATCCTGCTCCTGCACATGGCGGGAGCAGGCCGCGACCTTGCCATCCGGGTGGGCGAGATCCTTGATGAAATCGATGACCAGCAGTGCCTTGTCCGTCATGGTTGCCTCCGCGTCGTTGAATCCCGGCTACACCAGCCCCAGAGCATAGCGCAGGGCCATCTCCTTGAGCGGGCCCGCCTTGTCCGCCAGATTGAGGGCCAGGTTGCGAGCCAGCTTGAGCGGCCCTATCTCGTTGCTGAACACCCCGTAGAAGAGGTCCATCCCCGACTGCATCAGCAGGTTGTCCGGGCGACGGCGCCGTTCATAGCGTGCGGCCAGGGCGATGTCGTGCCAGTCGGCCCCCGCCTTCTCCAGCAGCTCGACCCAGCAGGCCACGTCCTTGAAACCCAGATTGACGCCCTGCCCCGCCAGCGGGTTGATGGTGTGGGCGGCGTCCCCCAGCAGCACCACCCGATCGGCGTGGTAGGCGTTGGCATGGCGGCGCACCAGGGGGAAGCTCCCCTTGCCGGTCACGGTAAAACCGCCGAGCCGGGCCGGGAAGTGGCGGCGCACCTCGGTGGCCAGCGCCTCGTTGTCCATGGCGGCCAGGGCCCGGATCCGGGCCGGGCTGTCATACCAGACCAGGGAGCCGTGCTGGCCGGACAGGGGCAGGAAGGCGCGCGGGCCGCTGGGGGTGAACTGCTGCCAGGTGATGTCCTCCTGCGCGAAATCGGTGTCGATATTGATCAGCAGGCAGTGCTGGCGATACTCGAAACGGGACACGCCGATCCCCGCCAGCAGGCGAATCTGCGACTCGGCGCCGTCACAGGCCAGCAACCAGCGCCCCCGCAGCACGCTGCCATCCGCCAGGGTCAGGGCCACTCCGTCACCGTCCTGCGCGAGGCCGTGCACCGTCGCCGGGCTGTGAAGGTGGATATGGGCAAGCGCCTCGATGCGACGCAGCAAGGCGAGCTGGATCAGGCGGTTCTCTATGATGTAACCCAGCTGGGGCAACCCCAGGGTGGCGGCATCGAAGGCGGTCGAGCTGCCATCCAGCTCCCAGGTTTCCAGTCGGCGATAGGGGCACAATCGCATCTGCCTGAGCGGCTCCCAGGCACAGGCGCGGTCCAGCAGGGCAACCGAGGCCTGACTGATGGCGGAGACCCGCAGATCCCGTGGCTGCTCCGGGGAGAAGGGGGCGGGCAGGCGGCTCTCGACGAGGCGCACCGAGCGGCCCTGACCTGCCAGCAGGCAGGCGGTGGCGGCGCCCACCATGCCGGCGCCGACGATGATCACATCGCACTCTTGGGGGGCGGCGGTTTGGGCATCTTGCATTGCGGACATGGCTGCTTCCTGAAAACGGGCGCCGCGAGGCGCAAGGCCCGCCAGGGGCGGACGGGTGACAACAAGGTGGCGCGGACGGCGCGGCATCTGCGGGCCATGATACCCCAAGATGCCCTGGCAAGCAGTGACCTGGCTCGCCAAGATCCCGGCCGGATGGGCAGGTGCCAGCTGGATATTAGCTAGGCAGTATCCAGATTGCGGGGTAAAATGCCCGGTCCTTTGACCATGTCGCTTTCAAAAACAGTCAAGAGTAGCAATGAGCAAGAAACTTCATATTAAAACCTGGGGCTGCCAGATGAACGAGTACGACTCGTCCAAGATGGCCGACCTTCTGGATGCCAGCAACGGCTATCAACTCACCGACGAGCCGGAAGAAGCAGACGTCTTGCTGCTCAACACCTGTTCCATTCGCGAGAAGGCCCAGGAGAAGGTGTTCCACCAGCTCGGTCGCTGGAAGAAGCTCAAGGCTGACAAACCCGATCTGGTCATCGGGGTGGGGGGCTGCGTCGCCTCCCAGGAGGGGGAGAGCATTCGCAGCCGCGCCCCCTATGTGGACATCGTCTTCGGCCCCCAGACCCTGCATCGCCTGCCCGCCATGATCAAGCAGGTGCAGGAGGGTCGCGGTGCCCAGGTGGACGTCGCCTTCCCCGAGATAGAGAAGTTCGACAGCCTGCCGGAGCCCCGTGCCGAAGGGGCCACCGCCTTTGTCTCCATCATGGAAGGCTGCTCCAAATACTGCTCCTTCTGCGTGGTGCCCTACACCCGTGGCGAGGAGGTGAGCCGCCCGCTCGACGACGTGCTCTACGAGATCGCCCAGCTCGCCGAACAGGGGGTGCGCGAGGTCAACCTGCTCGGCCAGAACGTCAACGCCTACCGGGGCCCGACCCATGACGACGGCATCTGCTCCTTCGCGGATCTGCTGCGCCTGGTGGCCGCCATCGACGGCATCGACCGCATTCGCTACACCACCAGCCACCCCATCGAGTTCACCGACGACATCATCGAGGTCTACAAGGACACCCCAGAGGTGGTCAGCTTCCTGCATCTGCCGGTGCAGAGCGGATCGGATCGCATCCTGACCATGATGAAGCGTCCCCACACGGCGCTGGAGTACAAGTCCAAGATCCGCCGCCTGCGCGCCGCCCGTCCCGACATCACCATCAGTTCCGACTTCATCGTCGGCTTCCCCAACGAGACGGACGAGGACTTCGAGGCCACCATGAAGCTCATCGAAGAGGTGAACTTCGACATGAGCTTCAGCTTCATCTACAGCCCGCGCCCCGGCACCCCGGCCGCCGACATGCCAGACGATGTCGACATGGAGGTGAAGAAGGCGCGCCTGGCCAGGTTGCAGCACGTCATCAACAACCAGGCGATGCAGATCAGCCGCGCCATGCTGGGCACCAGCCAGCGCATCCTGGTGGAGGGCCCCTCCAAGCAGGATCCCATGCAGCTGCGCGGTCGCACCGAGAACAACCGAGTGGTCAACTTCGTGGGGCCCCGCTCCCTCATCGGCGGCTTCGCCGACGTGGAGATCACCGAGGTGCTGCCACACTCGCTGCGCGCCACCCTGCTGCGCGGTGAGGCCGAGATGGATTTGCGGGTCGCCGTCGCGCCCCGGGAGATCCTGGCCCGTCGTCCGGACAACGTGCCCGATGCCCTCGGCGTCGCCGGTTTTACCCCCCATTAAACGCCGGATCGGCGGGGCACCCGCCGATCTCGCTCATGAGACGAGGATCCCTTGACCCGACACATCTCGACCCTGAACCTGCATCTGGAGCCCGCGGACAACCTGCGGCTCGCCAGCCTGTGCGGCCCCTTCGACGACAACCTCAAGCAGCTCGAACGCCGGCTCGGCGTCGAGATCAGCTATCGCAACAACCACTTCCAGCTGCTGGGCAAACAGGCCCAGGTGGATGCGGCTGCCGCCATCCTCAAGCACCTCTATGTGGAGACCCAGGCCCTCAAGGGGGGCAAGGTGAGCGACATCCAGCCCGAGATGGTGCACCTGGCGGTGCAGGAGTCCCGGGTGCTGGAGCAGGATGACGAGGCCCCCGCCCAGGGGGGCGACAAGGCGGTGACGGTCAAGACCAAGCGCGGTCTCATCAAGCCCCGCAGCCCGAACCAGGCGCAGTACATCAGCAACATAGTGCGCCACGACATCAGCTTCGGCATCGGGCCCGCCGGGACCGGCAAGACCTATCTGGCGGTCGCCGCCGCGGTCGATGCCCTGGAGCGCCAGGAGATACGGCGCATCCTGCTGACCCGCCCCGCGGTGGAAGCCGGGGAGAAGCTCGGCTTCCTGCCCGGAGATCTCTCCCAGAAGGTGGATCCTTACTTGCGCCCCCTCTACGACGCCCTGTTCGAGATGCTTGGCTTCGAGCGGGTGGAGAAGCTGATGGAGCGCAACATCATCGAAGTCGCGCCGCTCGCCTATATGCGCGGGCGCACCCTGAACGATGCCTTCATCATTCTCGACGAGGCCCAGAACACCACCACGGAGCAGATGAAGATGTTCCTGACCCGCATCGGCTTCAACTCCAAGGCGGTGGTGACCGGTGACATCACCCAGGTGGATCTGCCGCGCAACATGCGCTCCGGCCTGCGCCACGCCATCGAGGTGCTGCAGGGGGTCGATGGCCTCTCCTTCAACTTCTTCGAATCCAGGGACGTGGTGCGCCACCCCGTGGTGGCTCGCATCGTCCAGGCCTACGAGGCGTTCGACGCCGAGCAGGCCGCCCGGTCGAACTCTGCCGCCGGCAAGGAGGGCGCACAATGAGCGTGATCCTGGATCTGCAGCTGGCCTGTGAGCAAGAGACCGGCCTCCCGAGCCAGGCCCAGCTGCAAGCCTGGCTCGACGGCACCCTTCTCGGCTTTCAGCAGGAAGCCGAGGTGACGGTACGCCTGGTGGACGAGGCGGAGAGCCGCGAACTCAACCACACCTATCGTGGCAAGGACAGCCCGACCAATGTGCTCTCCTTCCCGTTCGAGGCGCCGCCGGGTCTGGAGCTGCCCCTGCTTGGCGATCTCGTCATCTGCCGCCAGGTGGTGGAGCGGGAAGCCGCCGAGCAGAACAAACCCCTCGAGGCCCACTGGGCCCACATGGTTGTGCATGGCAGTCTGCATCTGCTAGGTTATGACCATATCGAGGATGAGGAAGCCGAGGAGATGGAGGCGCTCGAGCGCGATATCATGGCCGAGCTCGGCTTTGCGGATCCCTATCTCGACGATGAAGCCTGATCCCTGACCGAGGCATGTCACGGCATTGAAACAGGCCGCCGTCATCCTCATGTAGCAGACACACTATTCCCGCATGTTTAAATGAGTAACCAAGAGAAAAAATGACCGACGATCACCCTAGTACCGGCTCGCCGAAGAAAACCTGGCTCGACAAGCTCAGCCAACTCTTCCAGGGCGAGCCAAAAGACCGCAACGATTTGGTGGATGTGATTGCCGACGCCGAGGAGCGCGATCTCATCGATCAGGACACCAAGGACATGATTGAGGGTGTGCTCGAGATCGCCGATCTGCGCGTACGCGACATCATGATCCCCCGCTCCCAGATGGTGACCATAGAGAAATCCCAGTCCGTGGATGAACTCCTGCCGGTCATCATAGAGTCGGGTCACTCCCGTTTCCCGGTGATCAACGAAGACAAGGATCATGTGGAGGGCATACTGCTCGCCAAGGATCTGCTGCCGTTCGGTTTTGGTTCCCACCATGCCAGCGAGCCCCTCGCCCTCGAAAACATCCTGCGCCCGACCGTGATCGTGCCCGAGAGCAAACGGGTCGACCGCCTGCTCAAGGAGTTTCGCGAGGAGCGCTACCACATGGCCATAGTGGTGGACGAGTTTGGCGGCGTCTCGGGTCTGGTGACCATTGAAGACATACTGGAACTCATCGTCGGCGAGATAGATGACGAGTTCGATGACGATGACGACGAGCCGGACGAGATCCGCCGCATCAGCAAGCGGGTCTTCTCGGTCAGCGCCCTGACCGAGATAGAGGACTTCAACGACTTCTTCGGCACCCAGTTCAGCGATGAAGAGGTGGATACCGTGGGTGGCCTGGTGATGCACGCCTTCAGCCATCTGCCGAAAAAGGGCGAGGAGATCGAGCTGGGCGGCTACCTGTTCAAGGTGATGCACGCCGACCGGCGCCGCCTGCAGCAGTTGCAGGTCAAGATCCCGGAGAACCATGTCGCGGCCCAGTCCGAGACCCAGTGATCCCCCCTCGTCGCGCCTCGACATCAGGCCCCGCCACGCGGGGCCTTTTCATTGGATGGCCGTGCTGGAGGTAGGCTAACGGGCCCTTCGGGAGCGGGACAGAGGGCGGCCGTGGCGCACCGGACTCGCCGTTGCCCACCATTACGGGTTAAGATATCCACCAACTCCGTTTTCAGCCTAATTTGAGCCCCATCACCCGTGAAATCGAAACTCCTGACCAGCCTGTGCGCCCTGGCCTGTGGTGCCCTCGCCGTCCTGGCCTTCTCCCCCTTCGGCTACTGGCCCCTGGTGATCCCCTCCCTGCTCGGCCTCTACGCCCTGCTGGACAAGGCGAGCCCGCGCCAGGCCGCCTGGCGCGGCTTCGGCTATGCCATGGGCCTCTTCCTGCCGGGTCAGTGGTGGATCCATGTCAGCATGACGGAGTTTGGCGGCATACCGCTGCCGGCCGCCTTCCTGCTGCTGGCGGGGCTGGCAGCCTATCTCTCCCTCTACCCGACCCTGGCCTGCTGGGTCTTCGCCCGCTACTTCACCGCCCGTCACTGGAGTCGCTGGCTGCTCGCCTTCCCGGCGCTCTGGCTCATCGCCGACTGGCTGCGGGGCACTATCATGACCGGCTATCCCTGGCTCTGGTTTGGTTATACCCAGATAGACGGTCCCCTCAAGGGGTTCGCCCCCATTCTCGGGGTGCAGGGCATCACCCTCGCCCTGCTGCTCACCGCCTCCGCCCTTTGGCTGACCTGGCAGAGCCGCAAGCCGGCCTGGCTGTTGCTGCCCGTCGCCCTGGTGGGCACCGCCCTGGGACTGATGCAGCTTAACTGGGTGACCCGGGGCGAGCCGGTCAAGGTGGCACTGGTGCAGGGCAATATCGCCCAATCTCTCAAGTGGAACCCGGAAGCCCTGGTCCCCACCATCCGCACCTATCAGGATCTCAGCCGGGAGCACCAGGATGCCGACCTCATCGTCTGGCCCGAGTCGGCCATTCCGGCCCTCGAGAAGGAAATGGGCAGCTATCTGGAGAGTCTGGACAAGGCGATGAAGGTGAACGATACCGCTCTCCTGGCGGGCATCATCAACTACGATGCCAAGTCCCAGCGTTTCTACAACGTGGTGCTCGGCATGGGGGTGCAGGATGCGGACGGCAAGGCCTCCTATCACTACGAGCACGAGAACCGCTTCAACAAGTACCACCTGCTGCCCATCGGGGAATATGTGCCGTTCGAGGATTGGCTGCGCCCCATCGCCCCCTTCTTCAACCTGCCCATGTCCTCCTTCAGCCCGGGGGATGCGGTGCAGCCGAACCTGATCGCCAAGGGGCTCAAGCTGGCGGCCGCCATCTGCTACGAGATCATCTTCCCCGAGGAGCTGCGCCGCAACGTCCAGCCGGATACCGACTTCCTGCTGACCGTCTCCAACGACGCCTGGTTCGGCACCAGCATCGGCCCCTGGCAGCACATGGAGATCGCCCGCATGCGTGCCCTCGAGCTGGCCCGCCCCCTGCTGCGTGCCACCAACAACGGCATCACCATCACCACGGAAATCGATGGCAGCATCACGGGCCAGATCCCCCAGTTCGAGGCAGGAGTGCTGCGCACCGAGGTGCGTCCCGCCCACGGCCAGACCCCCTACCTGCGCTTTGGCAGCTGGCCGCTCTACGGTTTCTGCGCCCTGGGGCTGCTGCTGGCGCTGGTGCTGCGCCCCCGCGCCCACCCCTGGGCCCGCGAGCTGTAAGCGCAAGGCTGACCCGTCCATGAAAAGAGGCGCCCGATGGGGCGCCTCTTGCCATTCAGCCAGCCGATGATATCCGGGGCGGGCTCAGGGCGAGAGCGGCTCCCTGTGATACTCGCTGGCGCCGCACTCCGGGCAGGTGCCCAGCTGCTCCGGTTTCAATACCGTATGACGCCAGCCGCACTGATCGCACACCATGACCCCCAGTCCCACCCAGTCGCCGGCCTGATAGAGTCCCTTGTGCTCCAGCTCGTCCGCCAGCTCCTGCCACTCCACCTGGGAGCGGTCGGTCACGTCCGCCAGCCAGGACCACACTGTATCCTTCAACGCCAGCATAAAGGCGGACTCGGGTACCTCGGCGCGACTCTCGTCATAGTTGCCCAGATCCCGCTTCACGTATTCGGCGATGAGGGCCAGCTCGTCCTGGGTCAGATCCCCGGCCGCCTCCAGATAGGCCTGCACCTTGGCGATCATCTTGTTGAGACGCTCTCCCTGAAAGGCCTCCGTCTCCTCCCACTGTTTTCTGAGCTGGGCGATGAAGGCCTCATAACCTTTTCGGCGCTTGTCCATGGCGTAACTCCTCTCTCAATGACGGATGGGTGCTCTGCCTCGGGCGACCCGGGACGCTGACGGTTGTTGCCGCCGCAGGATATGGGTATTCTATTGCGATTTCCCAGCCGATTTATCTATCCATTTCACAGATCCGGATGTCACCAAATGCAAGAGCAATACGTTCCCCAATCCATTGAACCAGCAGTGCAACAGCACTGGGACGCCAAGAAAACCTTCAAGGCAGTGGAGAAAGTAGATAAAGAGAAATTCTACTGCCTCTCCATGTTCCCCTACCCGTCTGGTCGTCTACACATGGGGCACGTGCGTAACTACACCATAGGTGATGTGATCTCCCGTTATCAACGGCTCAATGGCAAGAACGTGCTGCAACCCATAGGCTGGGATGCCTTCGGTCTGCCCGCCGAGAACGCCGCGGTCAAGAACAAGACGGCGCCGGCTCCCTGGACCTATGAAAACATCGAATACATGAAGAAACAGCTCAAGATGCTGGGGCTGGGTTATGACTGGGACAGAGAGCTGGCGACCTGCAAGCCGGATTACTACCGCTGGGAGCAATGGTTCTTCACCAAGCTCTACGAGAAGGGTCTGGTCTACAAGAAGACCTCTTCCGTCAACTGGTGCCCGAACGACATGACGGTGCTGGCCAACGAGCAGGTGGTGGACAACTGCTGCTGGCGCTGCGACACCCCGGTGGAGCAAAAAGAGATCCCCCAGTGGTTCATCAAGATCACCGACTACGCCGAAGAATTGTTGAACGACATCGACAATCTGGAAGGCTGGCCCGAGATGGTCAAGACCATGCAGCGCAACTGGATTGGCCGCTCCGAAGGGGTCAACATCAGCTTCGCCATTGAGGGTCAGGACGAGCACCTGGAGGTCTACACCACCCGTCCGGACACCTTCATGGGTGTGACCTATGTGGGCATCGCCGCCGGTCACCCGCTGGCCGCCCAGGCTGCCGAAAGCAATCCGGAACTGGCCGCCTTCATCGAAGAGTGCAAGCACACCAAGGTGGCCGAGGCAGACATGGCCACCATGGAGAAGAAGGGCATGGCCACCGGCCTGTATGCCATTCATCCCCTGGATGGCCGCAAGGTGCCGGTCTGGGTCGCCAACTTCGTGCTGATGAACTACGGCACCGGCGCCGTGATGGCGGTACCGGGTCACGACCAGCGCGACTTTGAATTCGCCACCAAGTATGGCCTCGAGATCAGGGCCGTCATCAAGCAGGCCGACGGGGAAGCGCCGAACGTGAGCGACGCCGCCTACACGGAGAAGGGCGTGCTGTTCAACTCCGGCGAATTCGACGGTCTCGACTTCCAGGGTGCCTTCGATGCCATCGCTAGCAAGCTGGAAGGCCTCGGTCACGGCAAGCGCACCGTCAACTACCGCCTGCGCGACTGGGGGGTTTCCCGTCAGCGTTACTGGGGTGCCCCCATCCCCATGCTGACCCTGGCGGACGGCACCGTGGTGCCGACCCCGGAAGATCAGCTGCCGGTGCTGCTGCCCGAAGACGTGGTGATGGACGGCATCCAGAGTCCCATCAAGGCCGACGCCGACTGGGCCAAGACCACTTACAACGGCCAGGACGCGTTCCGCGAGACCGATACCTTCGACACCTTCATGGAGTCCTCCTGGTACTACGCCCGCTACTGCTCCCCGGACTACGACAAGGGCATGCTGGATCCTGCAGCCGCCAACCACTGGCTGCCGGTGGATCAGTACATCGGCGGCATAGAGCACGCCTGTATGCACCTGCTCTACGCCCGCTTCTTCCACAAGCTGCTGCGTGATGCGGGCCTGGTGAACAGCGACGAGCCGTTCAAGCGCCTGCTCTGCCAGGGCATGGTGCTGGCCGACGCCTTCTACTACAAGGACGAGAAGGGCGGCAACGTCTGGGTCAGCCCGACCGAGGTCAAGGTGGAGCGCGACGACAAGGGCCGCATCACCAAGGCGGTGGATCTGGAAGGGCGTGAGGTGATCCACTCCGGCATGACCAAGATGTCCAAGTCCAAGAACAACGGCATCGATCCCCAGCTGATGGTGGAGCGTTACGGCGCCGACACCGTCCGCCTGTTCATGATGTTCGCCTCCCCGGCCGACATGACCCTGGAGTGGTCCGATTCCGGCGTGGAGGGCGCCCAGCGCTTCCTGCGTCGCCTGTGGCGCATCACCTTCGAACACGTTGCCGGTGGCGCCGTCGCCCCGCTGGATCTGGCCGCCTTGACCGGCGAGCAGAAAGCGGTGCGCCGCGAGCTGCACAAGACCATCGCCAAGGTGAGCGATGACGTGGGTCGCCGCCAGACCTTCAACACCGCCATCGCCGCCATCATGGAGCTGATGAACAACCTGGCCAAGCTGGGCTCAGACGCCCAGGATCGCGCCCTGATGCAGGAAGCGCTGGAAGCCGTCGTGGTCATGCTCTACCCCATCACCCCGCACATCGGCTTCGAGTTGTGGAAGATGCTGGGCAAGGAAGGGGACATAGACGTGACCGGCTGGCCTGTGGCCGACGAGGCCGCCATGGTCGAGACCGAGAAACTGGTGGTGGTGCAGATCAACGGCAAGATGCGCGGCAAGCTCACCGTCCCGGCCGACATCAGCCAGGCCGATGTCGAGCAGCTGGCCATGAACGATGCCTCGGTGCAGAAATTCACCGACGGCCTGACCGTGCGCAAGGTGATCTATGTGCCGGGGAAATTGCTCAACATAGTAGCCAACTGATCCGGGCCGGTTTGATAGCCATCGCCCTGGTGCCCGGCCTGCGGCCGCGCACCTTCATATAATCGAAGGAGGCGGCGCGCCCATGCGCGTCGCCTCCTTCTTGAATCAGAGAGGACATGCCATGGGTTCGCCCCTCATTCGCCGAGTCACCATACTGGTGACCGCCCTGCTGCTTTCGGCCTGCGGTTTCCAGCTCCGTAGCCAGGCCATCCCCCCCGAGCTGATGACCATGAAGGTGGTCGGTGACACCAAGAGCGATCTCTATCGCCAGGTCACCACCCGCCTCAAGGCCTCGGGAGTGAACCTGACGGACAAGGAAGGCATCCCCGTGCTGACCCTGGGTGGGGTCGGCAACAGCAGTCAGGTCGCCTCGGTTGACGCCCTCGGCCAGGACAAGGAGTACGTGCTCGGCTACAGCACCAGCTTCACCGTCTCCATGCCGGGCCAGCCGACCCAGATCTTCCCCATCACCTTCAACCGCAGCTTCCTGAACAAGCCGGATGCGGCACTGGCCTCCTCCCGCGAGCAGGAACAGCTTGGCAAGGAGATGCAGGAGCAGGCAGCGAGCCTCATCATCCGGCAGCTGAGCCAGGTCAAGTTCTGATGGGAGCCGCGTGATGGGCATCCATCCAAAACCCTCTGCGGATCACCTCAAGGCAGGGCTCAGGCCCTGCTATCTCGTCTTTGGCGACGAGCCGCTGCTCGAGAAAGAGCGGGCCATCGACCTTGCGTTCTCCTTCCTCAACCAGGCCGGGTGCTGATGCGGATCTACCCTGAACAATTCGCGGACCACCTCAAGGCGGGGCTCAGGCCCTGCTATCTGGTCTTTGGCGACGAGCCGCTGCTCAAACAGGAAGCCATCGACGTCATCCGTCAGGTCGCCCGCAAACAGGGGTTCGATGAGCGCCACAGTTTCGTGGTCGAGCCCGGTCTGGACTGGAATCAGGTCTACGACGCCTGCCAGGCCCTGAGCCTGTTCTCGACGCGCCAGCTCATCGAGCTGGAGCTGCCGGCCAAGGTCGACAAGGATCTGGCCGCCCGCATCACAGAGATCGGCAAGCAGCTTCATCCCGATCTGCTGCTGGTACTCTCTGGGGGACGGCTAAACCAGACCCAGATGAAAAGCGCCTGGTTTGACAAGCTCTACCAGATTGGCACCCATGTGCCGGTCAATCACCCCGAGCCGCGCTTCTTCCCGCGCTGGATGGGGGCCCGGTTCCAACGCTTTGGCCTCAAGGCGATGCCGGATGCGGTCAATTTCATGTGCCATGCCTACGAGGGCAACCTGCTGGCGGCGAGTCAGGAGATAGAGAAGCTGACCCTGCTCTCGCCGCCCCAACCGATCACGGTTGCCTACCTGCAGGAGACCATCATACGCCACGCCCACTTCACCCCTTTCCAGCTCATCGACTGCCTGCTGGAAGGCAAGGTGAACCGGGCCCAGCGCATCCTGCTGGCGCTGCGGGCCGAGGGCACCGAGCCCGGCATGCTGGCCTGGACCCTGTGCCGGGAGCTGGAACAGCTCACCGAGCTGTCGCTGGCCATGCGCGGTGGCCAGCCCCTGGGGGAGCACTTCAGCCGGCTGCGCATCTGGCAGAGCCGCCAGCAGCTGATCCAGCAGGCTCTGATCCGCTTGCCGTTCGCCAAGCTGCAACAGCTGTGGCAGCTGATGGCCCGCCTCGATGACGCCCAGCGCCGGTTCGATACCGAGCAGGCCTGGCTGATGTTGCAGACCATGGCCCTGGGGTTTCGCGATGGCACCCTGCTGCCTCTGCCCGAGGCCAGCCCATGCTGAAGCCACCCGTCGGTATTCTCGGAGGCACCTTCGATCCTGTCCACATAGGTCACCTGAGACCGGCCATCGAGGCCCGCGACGCCCTGGGACTGGCCGAGGTACGCCTGCTCCCGAACCATATCCCGCCCCATCGCGCCAATCCGCTCTGCTCGAGCGAGCAGCGCCTGGCCATGGTCAGACTGGCGGCGGCAGAGAACCCGGGGTTCGTGGTGGATGAGCGGGAATTGAAGCGGGACAAGCCCTCCTGGACCATAGACACGCTGATAGAGCTGAGGGGCGAGCTGCCGGACACTCCGCTCTGCTTTCTGATGGGGATGGACTCATTGCTCACGCTGCCGAGCTGGCATCGCTGGCAGGAGCTGCTCGATTATGCCCATCTGGTGGTGAGCCTGCGCCCGGGCTGGCAACCAGACTACCCGGCCGACATAGCCGGGCTGCTGGCACGCCACGGCACCCGCCGGGCCGAAGACCTGCACCTCAAGCTGAGCGGCCACATCTGGCTGGCGGACAACCTGCCCATTGCGCTCTCCGCGACCCGGCTGCGGGATTTGCTGGCCCGGGGCCAGGATACCCGCTACCTGTTGCCAGCCTGTGTCGCGCA
This sequence comes from Aeromonas bivalvium, assembly GCF_000819765.1. Classification (GTDB taxonomy): domain Bacteria; phylum Pseudomonadota; class Gammaproteobacteria; order Enterobacterales; family Aeromonadaceae; genus Aeromonas; species Aeromonas bivalvium. The sequence continues at coordinate 130,277 of NZ_CDBT01000008.1, read as the reverse complement.
CTATATTGAGCAAGAGGGGCTCTACCGCACTGTGGCGGAAAACCCCCAGGCAGGCCCCGCCCAGCCGGGTGGGAAACCAGGCCACCCATGATATAATCCGCCGCCCCACGCCTGCGCGAGCCGCGGCGGATCCAGAGGAGAAACACTATTGCAAGGCCAAGAACTGCACGCTTTCATCATCGACAAGATCGATGACATGAAGGGCCGCGACATCGTCACCCTGGATGTGCGCGGTCAATCCAGCATCACGGACACCCTGATCATCTGCTCCGGCAACTCCAGCCGCCATGTCTGCGCCATCGCCCACAACCTGGCGAGCGAGGCCCGTCATGCCAAGCTCGACCTGCTCAGTGTCGAAGGACAGCAGACCGGCGAGTGGGTGCTGGTGGATCTCGGCTCCGTCATAGTGCATGTGATGCAGGACGAGTTTCGCGACTTCTATCAACTGGAAAAACTCTGGGGCAATGCTCCGGTACAAGCCTGATCCCCCATGAAGATTCAGTTGATTGCCGTGGGCACCAAGATGCCCGCCTGGGTCGAGCACGGCTTCCAGGAGTACCGTCGCCGTTTCCCGAAAGACATGCCGTTCGAACTGGTGGAGATAAGCGCTGGAAAACGCGGTAAAAACGCCGATATCCCCCGCATCCTGCAAAAGGAAGGGGAAGCCATGCTGGCGGCCGCCGGTCGCGCCCGCCTCGTCACCCTGGACATTCCCGGCAAGCCCTGGACCACGGAGCAGCTGGCCGGCCAGCTGGAAGCCTGGAAGCTGGATGGCCGCGACGTGGCCTTGCTGGTGGGCGGGCCCGAGGGCCTGTCTCCCGAGTGCAAGGCCGCCGCCGAGCAGAGCTGGTCCCTCTCCCCCCTCACCCTGCCCCACCCCCTGGTGCGGGTGCTGGTGGCCGAGAGTCTCTACCGGGCCTGGAGCATCACCACCAACCACCCCTATCACAGGGAATAGCGCCTTATGCCTTCGCTCTCCCCGACTCCCGAGGCCTCCCCATGCTGAAACAGCGCATCGAGATGCGCGATCACAGCGCAGAGGGCAACCTCTTCTTTCGTCGTACCCTGGTCGCCTATCTGGGCATGCTTGCCCTGATGCTGGTGCTGCTCGGCAACCTCTACTATCTGCAGGTTGAATCGTTCGACACCTATCAGACCCGCTCCAACGACAACCGGATCCGCGTCGTGCCGGTGGCGCCCCCCCGGGGCCTCATCTATGACGCCAACGGGGTGCTGCTGGCGGAGAACCGTCCTGTCTACAGCCTGGAAATCGTGCCGGAGGAGGCGGGGGACATCGACAAGATGGCCGACGATCTGATCGCCCTGCTGGGCCTGCCGGAGGGAACCAAGGAGAAATTTCTGGCCGAGGTCAAACGCCAGCGCCGCTTCAAGCCGGTCTCCCTCTACGAGAAGCTGACCGAGAAACAGGTGGCGCTCTTCTCCGTCGACCAGCACAACTACCCGGGTGCCAGCATAGAGGCCTATCTCAAGCGCTATTACCCGTTTGGTGACACCCTCACCCATGCCCTGGGCTATGTGGCCAAGATCAACACCCGGGACGTGGAGCGCCTGGAGAAGGAGGAGAAACTCGCCAACTATGCCGCCACCAAGGACATCGGCAAGCAGGGGGTGGAGAAGTTCTACGAGGATGAGCTGCACGGCGTGGCCGGCTACCAGGAGGTCGAGGTCAACAACCGCGGCCGGGTGGTGCGCACCCTCAAGTTCCAGCCGCCCCAGCCCGGCAAGGACATCTACCTCAACATCGACATCCGCCTGCAGCTCAAGGCCCAGCAGCTGCTGGACGGTCGCCGGGGCGCCATCGTCATGATGGATCCCAAGACGGGCGCCATCCTGGCCATGGAGTCGAGCCCGAGTTACGACCCCAACCTGTTCGTGACCGGCATCTCCACCGCCAACTATTCCGGCCTGCTCAACGATCCGGCTCGCCCCCTGGTGAACCGCACCACCCAGGGCATCTATGCCCCCGCCTCCACCGTCAAGCCCCTGCTCTCCGTGATGGGACTCAACGAGGGGGCCATCACCCCCCAGTACCGCTACTTCGGCGGGCCCAGCTTCTCCATCCCGGGCACCACCAAGAAGTTCCGTGACTGGCGACGCTGGGGCCATGGCTGGCTCGATGTCTATCGCGCCATCGAGGTGTCGGCGGATACCTATTTCTACGATCTCGCCTACCGGGTCGGCATCGACAAGATCCACGAATACATGACCCAGTTCGGCTTTGGCCACTACAGCGGGGTCGATCTGTACGAAGAGACCAAGGGGGTCATGCCCTCCCGGGACTGGAAGATGGCCCGCTGGCGCCAACCCTGGTATCAGGGGGACACCATCTCGGTCGGCATCGGCCAGGGTTACTGGAGTTCCACACCGATCCAGCTCGCCAAGGCCATCAGCATTCTCACCCAGAATGGCCATGACGTGACGCCCCATCTGCTCAAGAGCACCGTCTCCCTCGACGGCACTGTGCCTGCCCCCATCAACCCGAACGTGGCGCTCAAGGTCAAGCATGACAGCTACTGGCAGGTGGGACGGGATGGCATGTGGCGCGTCATCAACGGCCACGAGGGCACGGGTCGGCGCGCCTTTGCCAACACCCCCTATGTGGCGGCGGGCAAGTCGGGTACGGCCCAGGTGGTCGGTCTCAAGGAAAACCAGGTCTACAACGCGGCCACCACCAAGGTGGAGCACAGGGACAATGCCCTGTTCGTCGCCTTCGCGCCGTTCGACGCCCCCAAGGCCGTGGTCGCCCTGGTGCTGGAGAACGCAGGTGGCGGCAGCGCCATGGCCGCCCCCGTCGCCCGCCATATGCTGGATGCCTATCTGCTGCCGCCGGAGCCCCAGCTGCCGCCGGCACCGGCCAAGAAGCCCCAATCCGAAGAGGTTGCCTCTCATGAGTAACTCCGCTCGCCAGCAAAGCATCTGGTACCGGCTGCACATCGACCTGCCCCTGCTCATCGGCCTGCTCTGCCTGATGGCGCTCTCCATGGTGGTGCTCTACTCCGCCTCGGGTCAGGATCTGGAATCCATCGTGCGCCAGCTGGTGCGCGGCGGCCTCGCCTTCGTGCTGATGCTGGCCCTGGCCCAGCTGCCCCCGACCCTCTATGCCCGCTGGGCCATCCCCGTGTTCGTGGTGGTGGTCCTGATGCTGATCGCGGTGGACGTGTTCGGCCACATCGGCAAGGGGGCCCAGCGCTGGCTGGACCTTGGTTTCATGAAGTTCCAGCCCTCCGAGGTGATGAAGGTCTCCATGCCCATCATGGTGGCCACCTGGCTCAGCCGGCACTCCCTGCCCCCCAAGCTCAGTCATGTGGTGATCGCCCTCGTCATGGTGCTGCTGCCCACCCTGCTGATCGCGGCCCAGCCCGATCTGGGCACCTCCATCCTGGTGGCGGCCTCCGGCTTCTTCGTCATCTTCCTGGCGGGGATCAGCTGGTGGCTCATCGGCCTGGCGGTGATGCTGCTCGCCGCCTTCCTGCCCCTGCTCTGGTTCTTCCTGATGCACGACTATCAGCGCCAGCGGGTGCTGATGCTGATCGACCCGGAGAAGGACCCGCTCGGCCGTGGCTACCACATCATCCAGTCCAAGATAGCGATAGGCTCAGGCGGCGTGTTCGGCAAGGGGTGGTTGCAGGGGACCCAGTCCCAGCTGGAATTTTTGCCAGAGCGCCACACCGACTTCATCTTCGCCGTGTTCAGCGAGGAGTTCGGTCTGGTGGGTGTGGCCTTGCTGCTCGCCCTCTACCTCTACATCATCAGCCGCTGCCTCTACATCTCGATGCAGGCCCAGAGCAGCTTCGAGCGCCTGCTCGGCGGCGCCCTGACCCTCACCTTCTTCGTCTATGTGTTCGTCAACATGGGCATGGTGAGCGGCATACTCCCGGTGGTGGGCGTGCCCCTGCCCCTGGTGAGCTACGGCGGCACCTCCATGGTGACCCTGATGGCGGGCTTCGGCATCCTGATGTCCATTCAGACCCACAGGAGGCTACTGGCATGATGAGGCGGATATATTCTGCCGGTGGTGGGAGGCCCCTGCCCCTGGTGAGCTACGGCGGCACCTCCATGGTGACTCTGATGGCGGGCTTCGGCATCCTGATGTCCATTCAGACCCACAGAAGGCTACTGGCCTGATGATGCGCCTCGCTCCCGCCCTGCTGCTGGCGGTCTGGCTGCCGGCTACAGGGGCCGCCGCCGGGCCGGATGCGCAGGCCCTGGCCCGTCTCGCCGAGCGTCAGGCCGTGCCCCTGGCCGAGCTGGAGGCCGCCGTGGGATCGGCCCGGCTCAATCCCGAGGTGCTGGCCCTGATGCGCCGCCCCTGGGAAGCCAAGCCCTGGTACCAATACCGGCCCCTGTTCGTCACAACGCAACGCATTCAGGCCGGGGTACGCTTCTGGCAGGAGCACAGCGAACTGCTGACCCGGGCGGAGCAGACCTACCGGGTGCCCGCCGCCCTCATCACCGCCATCCTGGGCGTGGAGACCGCCTACGGCAAGCAGATGGGGCGCCACGACGTGCTCGGCAGCCTCTATACCCTGGGATTTCACTACCCGGAGCGGGCCGATTTCTTTGCCAAGGAGTTTGCCCAGCTGGTGCTGCTCGCCAGGGAGGAGCAGCTGCCCCTCACCGCGCTCAAGGGTTCCTACGCCGGCGCCATGGGCATGGGCCAGTTCATGCCCTCCAGCTATCGCCACTACGCCGTGGATTTCGACGGTGACGGCAGGCGGGACCTGTTTGCCAGCCGGGCCGATGCCATCGGCAGCGTGGCCAACTACTTCGCCGAGCATGGCTGGCGCTGGCGCGACCCCGTGGTCGAGCCGGCCGAGGCCAGTGCGCCTGTGGCCGAGGCCCTCATTGGCCAGGCCCCTGAGCCCAGCCTGCGCTGGCAGACCCTGTCCGAGGCCGGGCTGCGTCTGGCCACCCCTCCCGCGGACGATACCCTGGTGCGGCTGCTGGCCCTCGAGGAGGTCGACGGCCCCCGCTACTGGGTCGCCCGCCACAACTTTTACGTGATCAATCGCTACAACCGCAGCCCCTTGTACGGCATGGCGGTACACCAACTCAGTCAAGCCATCCAGGATGCCTATGCAGCACAACAGACTCCTCCCCCTCAGCCTGGCCTTGTTCCTGGCCGCCTGTAGCAGCCAGCCGGATGCCCCGGCACCGGCCCCCCTCCCCGAACCGGTCGAAGTGGAGAAGGCACCCGTCATCGAGTTTCCCCAGGCCACGGGAGCCATCCCCCGTCCCGAACCCCTGAGCGCCAGCGGCAACCGGGACTACTGGATTGGCAAGCAGAAGTACCAGGTGTGGCGCGACATCAAGCACTACAGCGAAGAGGGCAGCGCCAGCTGGCTCGACAAGGGGCTGGACGGCAACAAGACCGCCAATGGCGACACCATGGACAGCACCCTCTTCACGGCCGCCCATCGCAACCTGCCGCTGCCGAGCTATGTGCGTGTCACCAACCTCGACAACGGCCGCGAGACCATAGTGAGAGTCAACGATCGGGGGCCCTTCACCGCGTCCCGGCTCATCGATCTCTCCCATGCCGCGGCCCATCAGCTTGACATGGTCGAGCAGGGTGAGGCGCGGGTCAGGCTGGATCTCATCACAGACACCCCGGATCAGCAGATTGAACGGGTGGCGGATATCCCCATGACGGACACCCGCCCCGGCCAGGAGACAGGCACAGCCGCCCCCGCCAAGGCGGTCCCCCTGGCCGCGGCCATACCGGCCACCGCCCCCCAGGCAGATGCAGCCCCGGCTGTCTCCTCCCAGGCTGGCGGCGGCAAACGGATGCAGGTGCTCGCCAGCGGATCCAGGGAGCGGGCCCAGGCCCTGGCCAAGCAGCTCGGCAGCCAGTACGGCGTGCCCCATGAGATCCAGGCCGTCGGCCAGATCTACCGGGTGCTGCTCGGCCCCATCCCGGCGGCAAAACAGGGGTCGCTGCTGCAACAGGTGCGCAGTGAAGGGTTCGAGCAGGCCTTCTTCCTCCCCTGAGCCCTGCTTTTCACCACGGCCGGTGGCGCGCCTGATTACGACGCGCCACCGGTCAGTGAGTGTTAAAAAATGCCCATCGATCACCATGCCGGGCTATGACCAGAGCCCGCTTCTGGTATAGTGAGCCCCGCATTTTCATTTACCAGGGGTCACCCCCAACCAGGCTCGCAGGAATTTTCACGATGTCCAAATTTGCCCATTCAGTCATCCTCGCCGCCCTGATCAGCGCAACCGCCCAGGCCAATACTCCGACGCGGGATCCGCTGCCCACCCCCAACAGCATGCCGGTCGTCGTCCCCGCCGCGCCGACCATCTCGGCCAAGGCCCATATTCTGATCGACTACGCCAGCGGCCAGGTGCTGGCCGAGGAGAACGCCGAAGAGCGGCTGCCCCCCGCCAGTCTGACCAAGATGATGACCTCCTACATCATCGGCCAGGAGCTGGCCAAGGGGAACATCAAACGCACCGACATGGTGACCATCAGCCAGAACGCCTGGTCCAAGAACTACTCCGACTCCTCCAAGATGTTCATCGAGGTGGGCAAGCAGGTCTCGGTCGATGATCTGAACAAGGGCATCATCATCCAGTCCGGCAACGACGCCTGCGTCGCCATGGCCGAATTCCTGGCGGGCAGCACCGACTCCTTCGCCAGCCTGATGAACACCTGGGCCGCCAAGCTGGGCATGAATGACAGCCACTTCATGAACCCCCATGGCCTGGATGCCGAGGGTCACTACAGTACCGCCCACGACATGGCGCGCCTGGGCCAGGCCCTGATCCGCGACCTGCCGGAGGAGTACAAGATCTATGCCCAGAAGTCCTTCGTCTTCAACGGCATCACCCAGCACAACCGCAACCGCCTGCTGTGGGATCAATCCCTGCAAGTGGATGGCATCAAGACCGGCCATGTCAGCCAGGTCGGCTACAACCTGGTCTCCTCCGCCACCAACAACGAGGGGATGCGTCTGATCGCCGTGGTGTTCGGTGCCACCAGCGAGGCTTCCCGCGCCGCCGAGAGCAAGAAGCTGCTCACCTACGGTTTCCGCTTCTTCCAGAGTGCCACCCCCTACAAGGCAGGCACCGAACTGGTGAGCCAGAAGATCTGGATGGGTGACAAGCCCGAGGTCAAGCTCGGGGTGGATCAGGATGTCTCCGTCCTGGTGACCCGTGGCCAGGCCAGCAACCTCAAGGCGGACTTCCAGCTCGACAGCGAGCTGAAGGCACCGCTGGCCAAGGGACAGCGCGTCGGCACCGTCTTCCTCAAGCAGGGGGACAAGGAGATCAAGCAGGTTCCCCTGGTTGCACTGGAAGAGGTGCAAGAGGGTGGCCTGATGAGCCGTCTGTGGGACTATGTGGTACTGCTGGTCACCAGCTGGTTCAAGTGATCTCAGGGTAAAATCTTGTCAAGCAACGGCGCCATCGGGCGCCGTTGCTGTCTTGATGGAGCCTGGCAGCGAATAACCCTGCAATCTGCAGGTTCCGCCGACCCGGGATTTGTGGTAAAAAGCAGCACTTCCACGTCTTGTCGCACGATACCGGGTCTTGATCCCGGTGTGGGCCATGCCCATATAGACTTGTACTGGCGGCCCCCTGGGCCAATGGCAACGAGCCACATGAGAGAGTCATCCCGGATGACGAAAAGGTGAGTCAATGAATACCAAGTTTGATGAACTGCTGGAATTCCCCTGCAAGTTCCCCTTCAAGGTACTGGGTGTGGCCGATCCCGCCCTGCCGGATCTGGTGGTCGAAGTGTTGCAGCAGCATGCCCCCGGCACCTACAGCCCCACGGTACAACCCAGTTCAAAGGGCAACTACCACTCGGTACGAGTGACGGTCACCGCCCAGAGCAAGGAACATATCGAAGCCATGTATGCCGCCCTCGGCAACATATCCCTGGTTCGCTACGTTCTGTGATCACACCCGCGTCGCCCCGTCCAAGGGGCGACGGCCTGTTTGTCCGCCCAGCCCATGAGGAAGCCATGTCCACCCCAGCACAACGCCATCTGCTGACAAGAGACCTGGGTCGCCGCCCCTATCAGGCCGTATGGGACGCCATGAAGGCGTTTACCGACGCGCGCGGCGAAGAGACCCCGGACGAGTTCTGGCTGGTGGAGCACGATCCCGTCTACACCCAGGGCCAGGCCGGCAAGGCCGAGCACCTGCTCGCCCCCGGCGACATCCCTGTGGTGCAAAGTGATCGCGGCGGCCAGGTGACCTATCACGGCCCCGGCCAGCTGGTACTCTATGTGCTGGTGGACGTGCGCCGCAGCAAGCTGTCGGTGCGCGAGCTGGTCACCTGCCTGGAAACCGCCATCATCCAGGTGCTCGCCAGGAGCGACATCCAGGCCTATGCCAAGGCGGACGCCCCCGGCGTCTACGTGCGAGACGGGCTCGGCCTCGAAGCCAAGATAGCCTCCCTGGGCCTGCGCATTCGCCGTGGCTGCTCCTTCCATGGACTGGCCCTCAACGTCAACATGGACATGAGCCCCTTCCTGCGGATCAATCCCTGCGGCTATGCGGGCATGGCCATGACCCAGACCAGTGCCCTGGGGGGCCCCTTGAGCGTGCCCGAGGCGGCCCGGCCCCTGATGGCCGAGCTGGCCAGCCTCATCGGTTACCAGACCATCACCCATGTCGAGCAAGGCGCCATGCCATGGCACGATGCGAATCTCAAGATGCCCTCTGCGGACATCAATCAGACAGTAACAAACACCGAGAGTGAATCATGAGCAAACCCGTTCGTATGGAGCCGGGCGTCAAGCTGCGCGATGGCGACAAGATGGCCCTGATCCCGGTGAAATTCATGCCGGATCCCACCGAAGAAGTGCTGCGTAAACCGGACTGGATGCGGATCAAACTGCCCCCCTCGAGCCAGAAGATCGAGCACATCAAGAGCACGCTGCGCAAGAACAAGCTGCACTCTGTGTGTGAGGAGGCCTCCTGCCCCAACCTGGCGGAGTGCTTCAACCACGGCACCGCCACCTTCATGATCATGGGCGCCATCTGCACCCGCCGTTGCCCCTTCTGCGACGTGGCCCACGGCCGCCCGCTGGCGCTGGATCCGGAAGAGCCGAAGAAGCTGGCCCTCACCATCAAGGAGATGGGGCTGAAATACGTGGTCATCACCTCGGTGGACCGCGACGATCTGCGGGACGGCGGTGCCCAGCACTTCGCCGACTGCATCAAGCAGATCCGCGAGCACAGCCCCCAGACCCGCATCGAGATCCTGACCCCGGACTTTCGCGGCCGGATGGAGCAGGCCCTGGCGGTGTTCCGCGAGACCCCGCCGGACGTGTTCAACCACAACCTGGAAACCGCCCCGCGCATGTACCGGGTCGCCCGCCCCGGCGCCGACTACAAGTGGTCCCTGGAGCTGCTGCGCCGCATCAAGGAGATGCACCCCCATGTGCCGACCAAGTCCGGCGTCATGATGGGTCTGGGCGAGACCAACGAAGAGATAGTCCAGGTGCTCAAGGACTTGCGCGAGCACGGCGTCAACATGCTGACCCTGGGCCAGTACCTGCAGCCGAGCCGTCACCACCTGCCGGTGAAACGCTATGTGCCGCCCGCAGAGTTCGACGAGCTGAAGGATGTCGCCATGGAGCTGGGCTTCTCCCATGCCGCCTGCGGCCCCTTCGTCCGCTCCTCCTACCATGCGGATCTGCAGGCCAAGGGCGAAGAGGTCAAATGACCTTCTCTCCTCTGCACTAAAAAAAGAGCGCCAAAAGGCGCTCTTTTTTTATGGTCGTAGTCACGGGTTCAATGAGGGCCCCGCAACTGCTGATGCAGCGCAAGCAGGGCCCGAACCTCGGCCAGCCGGCGCCGGGTCAGGGCAATGCGCGCCTCCCTGCCTATCCCCTCCCCGAGCAGCAGCCCGGCCAGGCAGTGTTCATAGAGCGCCCCCTCCTGGCGCCAGCCCTGGTGGTATGACCCCTGAGTCAAGGTGAGCCGCTCCCCGTTGCCGCAGCGATCCAGGCTGATCTGGCCACCATCGGCCAGGAATGCCGTCACCCCTTTTTGCCCGCCCCCGGGACCGGCATACTTGTCGAGCCGGATCTGCAGCGGGATCCCCCCGACCGAGCCCAGCAGCCGAGCCCGGCCCTCGGCGACGTGCAGGTCACCATGGACGATGGCCGCCCCCAACCGGTCGGTCACCTCCCCAGCCAGCAGTTGCAAGGATTCATCGCATCCCAGTGCCGCCACCAGCTCCCGTATCTGAGTCAGCACATGGGTGCCGATATCGAGAATGACCCCATCCGGATGGCGCAGCGTGCGGCAGTCCGCCTTTCCCGTCGCGAAGTTGAGGGCAATGGGCCGGCCTTGCTCATCCTGACCACTGGGCTCTTGCAGATAGCCCTCCAGTTGCAGCAGCCGGGTACCGCTCAGATCTGGCGGATTGCCCTGGGCCGAGTCCTCCGGCAGCCAGTTCGCTCCCAGCTGCCCCGATAACAGTTGCTGGATGCCGGTGCGCGCCATCCAGTGATCCAGGGCCAGCACCCGACCGGCACAGGCAGGCTCCGCCAGCAGCGCCTCCAGCTGCTCGAGCTGATCCAGGCGGGCGACCACGGGCTTTTCCACCACCAGCAGGGGGATTGCGCTGGCCAGCGCTGCGCTCAGGGTCACCAGATGATCCAGGGAAGGAGTGGTAATGAACAACAGATCCAGCGGCCTGGCCAACAAGGCATCCAGACTCGGCAGCGCATGAACCCCTGCCAGTTGCCGGGCAGGATCCCGATCGTAACCCCATAACTCAAGGCCCGACAGGGCCAGCCGCCTCAGGGCCGGCAGGTAGGCCGTCTCCACCACGGCCCCCAGGCCCACGAATCCAATCTGCATCTGCTCTCCTCCAAATAGCCTCAATCTAGCGCCGCCCAGCGTGCCCTGACCTGATCCAGGGCAATTAATCGCCAGGGGCTGACGCGGTACAGGGCGCCTCATCGACATCCGGAGGCAATGGCAAGACCCCGTTCGAACATTTCTGTTCCTGAGGGCTGAGGCTATCATGCCCACTTCCCAGCGCCTTCAGGAGTATCACATGTCCCCCATCACCGCCTTTATCATCCATGGTTACACCGCCTCGCCCCAGGCCAACTGGTTTCCCTGGCTCGCCGCCCGGCTCGAGGAGCAGGGCATCCAGACCCGGGTGCTCGCCATGCCGGATCCCCAGGCACCCGAGCCCGCCGCCTGGGATGCCCATCTGGCGGCCAGCATAGGCGAGGCGGATGGCCACACCCTGCTGGTTGGCCACAGCCTGGGCTGCATCTCGGCCCTGCGCTACCTGCATCAGCACCCTCCCCTGAGCGACCTGGGTGGCCTGCTGCTGGTTTCCGGCTTCGATGAACCCCTCGCTACCCTGCCCGAGCTCACCCCCTTCGTCGCCCAGCCCCTGCCCCTCGCCCATATCAGGGCCAGAGTGCCGCGCTGCGCCCTGATCGCCTCCACCGATGACGCCATCGTCCCCCCGTCCTTCTCCCAGGCCCTGGCCCAGCGGTTGCAGGCCCCCCTGCATCCGATTGCACAGGGGGGCCATTTTCTCGATCGGGAGGGCTTTACCGAGTTGCCCCTCGCCTATGAGCTGCTGATGGAGATGGCCGGCGCCATCAGGGCGGCGGCGAAGATCCCGCAGGCGAGCTGACTCGCGGCCCTGACCCTCACTCCTGTGCAAAGGCCGGGTGGTAGCTCACTTCGCCACTGGTCCCCGCCGCCCCCCAGCGGCGGGCCATGAAGTATTCCGGGGGCACGCCGGGCAGGGTCAACGCCCTTTTCCTGAGCATCGCCCATAAAAACGGCCACCCTGAGGTGGCCGTCATCGGCATACAGACAGATTTACGAGCGTCAGAGGCCGGCGGCCTCCAGATGCTCCACCAGCAGTTGCACGCTGCGGTTGCCGCGCCACTCGTTGACGTCGAGCCGGTAGACCAGCCGCACCCGTTTGACCGAGGCATCGGGCCAGCGCTTGAGATCCACCCCGAAGGCGATGGCATCCACCGCATGGCCGGAGTCGGTCGTCAGCATCATCTTGAGGTGCTTCTCCCCCACCAGCCGCTGCTGCACCAGCACGAACTCGCCGTCGAACAGCGGCTCGGGGAAGGCCTGGCCCCAGGGACCGGAGGCGCGGATCAGCTCCGCCAGCTCGAGGGTGAGCTCGTCCGGCAGCAACTCGCCATCGGTGAGCAGCACCCCGGTCAAGAGCTCGGGGGTCACCAGCTCGCCGATCACCGCCTCGAAGGCGCGACCGAACGCCTCGATATTGGCCTTGGGCAGGGTCAGCCCGGCCGCCATGGCGTGGCCGCCAAACTTGCCCATCAGGCCCGGATGGCGGGTATCGAGCAATTCGAGCGCATCGCGCAGGTGCACCCCGGGGATGGAGCGCCCGGAGCCCTTGAGCTCGGTGTCGCTGCTCTCGGCAAACGCGATCACCGGCCTGTAGTACTTCTCCTTCACCTTGGAGGCCACCAGCCCCACTACCCCCTGATGCCACTCGTCCCGGTGCAGCACTATGCCGGAGGGGACTTCACCATCACGAAAACGGATCTGCTCCAGGGTGGCGAGGGCCTCCTGCTGCATCCCCTGCTCTATCTCCTTGCGCTCCTGGTTGAGGCTGTCCATCTCGGACGCCAGCTGGCGCGCCAGGTTGAGGTCGTCGCACAGCAGACAGGCGACCCCGAGGGACATGTCGTCGAGTCGACCCACCGCATTGAGGCGGGGCCCCAGGGCAAAGCCGAGATCGGCGGCGCACAGGCGGCGACCGTCACGGCCGGAGACATCCACCAGCGCCTGGATGCCGGGGCGACAGCGTCCGGCCCGGATCCGCTGCAAGCCCTGATGCACCAGGATGCGGTTGTTGCCATCGAGCGCCACCACGTCGGCGACGGTGCCGAGTGCCACCAGATCCAGATAATCCGCCACGTTGGGGGCGCGAATGCCCTGGCGCTCATACCAGCCACTCTGGCGCAGGTGGGTGTTGAGGGCCGCCATCAGGTAGAAGGCGACCCCGACCCCGGCCAGGGACTTGGAGGGGAAGTCGCAGCCATGCTGGTTGGGGTTCACGATGGCATCGGCGTCAGGCAGCTCCTGTCCCGGCAGGTGGTGATCGGTAACCAGTACCCGCATGCCGGCCGCCTTGGCCGCCGCCACCCCGGCGATGCTGGAGATGCCGTTGTCCACCGTAATGAGGAACTCGGCGCCCCGGGCCACCGCCAGCTCGACGATCTCCGGGGTGAGGCCGTAGCCGAACTCGAAGCGGTTGGGCACCAGAAAATCGATGTGGCGCCCCCCCATGGCGCGCAGGGCCAGCACGCACAGGGCCGAGCTGGTGGCGCCGTCACAGTCAAAATCACCGACGATGAGGATACGCTGCTGCGCCGTCAGGGCATCCGCCAGCAGGGGTACCGCCTGCTCCATGCCAAACAGGCGCTGGGGCGGCAGCAGCTGGCTGGCGCTGCGTTCCAGCAGGGCGGGATCTTCCACCCCGCGGCTGGCGAAGATCTGGCGCAGCAGGGGGTGCAGGGTATCGGGCAGATGGGAATCATCCACCCGGGGGCGACGACGGATTTGCAAAGACATGGCGATATCCAGTGGGTTCAAACGGGGGCAGAGGCCGAAACAGGCTGCAAGGATCGCACTCCTGTTCTCCTTAGGCAAATGCCGGGGCAGAGAAAACGTCCGCCCTCCCGCGGGCGCGATCAGGGCTTCTTATTGCCAATCCCGTTAATAACCGGGTGATAACAGAAATTTAGCCTGCTCAGGTTGCCAATTGGACTCTGCCACCGCAAGCTATCAGGGGTGGCCAGAGGGCAGGGCTCATCCCGCCTTCTGGCCTAGCATCATGACCCCTTATTTTGCTCAACCTTACCCATTTTGGAGGGAATTCAATGAGCCTTATCCAGGAATTCAAGGCCTTTGCTGCCCGTGGCAACGTGATCGACATGGCCGTCGGTATCATCATAGGTGCCGCCTTTGGCAAGATAGTCTCCTCGTTCGTCGGCGACATCATCATGCCCCCCATCGGCATCATCCTCGGCGGGGTAGATTTCAGCGATCTGGCCGTGGTGCTCAAGGCGGCGGAGGGGGACACCCCGGCCGTGGTCATCGCCTATGGCAAGTTTATCCAGACCATCATCGACTTCCTGATCATCGCCTTCGCCATCTTCATGGGTGTCAAGGCCATGAATAGCATGAAGAAAAAAGCGGAAGAGGCCCCGGCCGCCCCCGCAGCCCCCACCAAGGATCAGGAGCTGCTGAGCGAGATCCGCGACTTGCTGAAATCCCAGCAGGGCAAATAACCCCCCTGGTGGTGCATCGCTAAAAAAACCGCGTGAACGCGGTTTTTTTTTGCCCGAAGCGGGGTGACTCAGGCGCGGGGGTGGTGCTCGCCATGAAGCGCCTTGAGCCGCTCGTTGGCCACATGGGTGTAGATCTGGGTGGTGGAGAGATCCGCATGACCCAGCAGCATCTGCACCACCCGCAGGTCGGCGCCATGATTGAGCAGATGGGTGGCGAAGGCGTGGCGCAGGGTATGGGGGGAGAGCTCTCCCTGGATGCCGGCCCGCAGGGCATAGAGCTTGATACGGTGCCAGAAGGTCTGGCGCGTCATCATCTGGGCCCGCTTGGAGGGGAAGACCACGTCCGAGCTGACCCCCCCCAGCAAGAGGGGGCGCCCCTGCCGGTAATAACGCTCCAGCCAGTAAACCGCCTCCTCCCCCATGGGCACCAGCCGCTCCTTGTTGCCCTTGCCCACCACCCGCACCAGCCCCTGGCGCAGGCTGACATGCTCGGCGGTGAGCCCCACCAGCTCGGAGACGCGCAACCCGGTGGCATAGAGCAATTCGAGCATCGCCTTGTCCCTCAGCTCCAGGGGATCCTCCACATTCGGCTCGTCGAGCAATGAGCCCACCTGCCCCTCGCTCAAGTCGGAAGGGAGCTTCTTGGGCAGCTTGGGCCCCTCCAGCAGCACGGTGGGATCATCCCCCCTCAGCTTCTCCCGGTTGAGATACTGGTAGAAACGACGCAGGGCAGAGAGGAAGCGGGCCGTGCTGCTGGCGGCAAAGCCCTGATCCACCCGCCAGGCGAGGTAGTGCTGGATGTCGTCCATCCCGGCCAGCAACAGGGCGCCGCCCTGGCCATCGAGCCAGAGGGCAAACTTGCCCAGATCGACCCGGTAGGAGGCGATGGTGTTGTCTGACAGACCCCGCTCCAGCCAGAGGGCATCGAGGAACTGCTCGATCAAGGGATGAGGCGGCGTGGCGGACGAGGCGGCTTTGCGGGTCATGGCGCGAGTCGGGTTGGGAACGGACCTCCATTCTAACGCCAAGGCGGGGCGAGGCGGCAAGGGTTACCACGCCAGCCCGAAGCAGGATGAGCGGGCTGGGAAGGGGACGCCACTCTCTGGTAAACTCGCCCCTTTACTTGAGCTGGCGGGAAGAGCGATGAAGATTGGTCTGTTTTACGGTTCCACCACCTGTTACACCGAGATGGCCGCCGAGAAGATCCGCACCCTGCTGGGCCCGGAGCTGGTCGACATTCACAACATCAAGGATGTCCCCCTGGCGCGCATGACGGAGTACGAGATCCTGATCCTCGGCATCTCCACCTGGGATTTTGGCGAGCTGCAGGAAGATTGGGAATCCCGCTGGGAAGACATCGCCGATGTCGACCTGGAGGGGCGCATCATAGCCCTGTTCGGCATGGGAGATCAGCTGGGCTATGGCGAGTGGTATCAGGATGCCCTGGGACTCTTGCACGATCAGCTGGTGCCCAAGGGGGTCAGGCTGGTGGGTTACTGGCCCAATGAGGGCTACGAATTCGACGCCTCCAAGGCACTGATCGACGACGGTCGCCACTTCGTCGGCCTGGCCCTCGATGACGCCAACCAGTACGAACAGACCGACGAGCGACTCGAACAGTGGACCCTGCAGATCCTCGGCGAGATCCAGGCACTGCTCTGACAGAACAACCCCCACTGTGGGCCTGGCAAGATCACACCAGACACGGCTCTGACAGAGCGACCCCACTGTGGGCCTGGCAGCCCCTCGGCGAGATCACACCAGGCACGGCTCTGGCAGAGCGCCCCCCACAGTGGGCCTGGCAGCCCCTCGGCGAGATCACACCAGGCAAGGCTCTGACAGAGCGACCCCCACAGTGGGCCTGGCAGCCCCTCGGCGAGATCACACCAGGCACGGCGTCATGCCTTCCCTCGCGCCTGTTTTCTATCGTCGCCATCGGGTTTGGCCTAGCGACTTTTGTACCCTGGTCTGTAACAATGTTAACCAGCGCCCAACATAAGCCTAAAAATCAGGGCGCTGGAAGCAAACAGGAATAGACCAGAAAAGGACATTCTATGAATCAATTCTCTCTCCTGGCCCCCGCCATCGCCCGCGACGTGCTCGATCACGCCCTGGCGCTTGGGGCCGACTTTGCCGAGCTGTTTGTGGAGCGCAAGCGCCGCAGCCAGCTCAGCCTGCTCTCCAGCCAGATAGAAAACATCAGCGGTGGCCTCGATTTCGGCATAGGCGTGCGCCTGTGCTACGGCCACAAGGTGCTCTACGGCTACACCAACCTGGCCGACCGCGACGAGCTGCTGCGTATCGTCACCCTGCTGGCGGCCAAGGACAGGCGTGACCCCCTGGTCACCGCCACCGCCTTCGACTTCACCCGCTTGACCGATCGCAACCCTGTGGTCCTGCCGCTCTCGGCCGACAAACAGCTGGAGCAGAAGATTGCCTACCTGCACACCATGGACGCCGCGGCCCGCGCCGAGAGCGAGCGGGTGAGCCAGTTCTCGGGCAACCTGCTCGGCTGGGAGCAGGAGGTGGAGATCTTCAACAGCGAGGGGCTTTGGATAAGCGATCGCCGCCACTACAACCGCATCATGGCCCAGGCCATCGCCGCCCTTGGCAGCGAGCAGACCATGGGCTACGAAGCCCCCGGCGCCCTGATGGGCTGGGAGCATGCCGAGAGCATAGATCCCCGCGAGCTGGCCCTCACCGCCACCCGTCAGGCGCTGGTGAAGCTGGGGGCAGCCCCCTGCCCGAGCGGCAAGCTGCCAGTCATCATGGAGAGCGGCTTTGGCGGCGTCATCTTCCACGAGGCCTGCGGCCACCTGCTGGAGACCACCTCGGTGGCCAAGAAGGCCTCCGTGTTCCACGACAAGATGGGCCAGCTCATCGCCAATCCGGCGGTCAGCGCCGTGGATGAAGGCTTGCAGAGCAACGCCTGGGGCTCCATCAACATCGATGACGAAGGCATGGCGACCCAGCACACCCAGCTCATCAAGGAGGGGGTACTCACCGGCTTCCTGGTGGACAGGATGGGGGCCCTCAAGACCGGCCATGCCCGTACCGGTTCAGGACGGCGGGAATCCTACAAGTTCGCCCCCACCTCCCGCATGCGCAACACCTATATCGAGCCGGGCAGCCACAGCCTGGACGACATGCTGGCCACCGTCGAGCACGGCATCTATGCCAAGAAGATGGGAGGCGGCTCGGTGCAGCCGGGCACGGGCGAGTTCAACTTCAACGTGCAGGAGGCCTATCTCATCGAGGGGGGCAAGATCACCCGGCCCCTCAAGTCGGCGACCCTGATAGGCACGGGCCCCCAGGTGCTGAAAGAGATCTCCATGGTAGGGAGCAATCTGGCCCTGGCCGCCGGCATGTGCGGTTCGGTTTCCGGCTCTGTGCCCACTTCTGTGGGTCAGCCTGCCCTCAAGGTGGACAATATCCTGGTGGGAGGTAATTCCTGATGAATGACACCATTAAGCTCCTGAAAGTGGACCTGATGCTGATCGGGGGGAACGCCTGATGAGCCAGCTCGACATGAATCAACTGCTCACCCGCCTGCTGGACAAGGTCGCCGATCTCGGCGCCGAGGCGGACATCATCGCCAACCAGGACAAGGCCTTCTCCCTCAAGGCCGACAAGGGCGAGCTCAGTGAATACAAGGTCACCAGCAGCCAGCAGATCGGCATTCGCCTGATAAAGGAGGGCCGGGTCGGCATCGCCTACTCCGAGTCCCTCGATGAACCGGCACTGGATGCCATGGTGCAGGATGCCCTGGATGCCAGCCGCTTTGCCAAGGTCGATGCGGATCAGCGCATCTCGGTGACGGGCAGCCATATCACCACCGACTGCGCCGAGATAAGCCAGCCCGACACCACGGCGGTGGAGGAGAAAATAGCCCTGGCCCTGCGCCTCGAATCGGACATGCTGGCCCTGCCGGCTGTCACCGGTGCCCCCTACAACGGCTTCTTCGAAGGAGAGAGCCGGCTGTGGCTCGCCAACAGCCAGGGCAGCCTCTGCCAGCACCAGGAGTTCAGTGTCGGTTGCCACAGCTCGGCGCTGATCGAGCGGGACGGCCGTCAGTCCATGCACTACCAGGGACAGTACGCACGGCGCTTCGACGAGCTGGAGAGCCAGGCCCTCATCCGCCAGATCCACGCCGTAGCCGATGGCTTGCTGATGGGGGAGGCGGTGCAAAGCGGCCGCTACAGCGTCCTCTTCAGCACAAACTGCCTGGCCAGTCTGTTTGGCTGCTTCCAGTCGGCGCTGTCGGGCAAGTGGGCCCAGCAGGGGATCAACCCCTGGCGCGGCAAGCTTGGGCAGAGTGTGGCGTCCCGCTGGCTCACCCTGGAGAGCCGGGTCCATATGCCGGGGGGCATGAAGATCAAGGCATTCGACGGCGAGGGTGCCGCTACCTCGGATCTGCTGCTCATCGGCGAGGGGGAGCTCAAGACCCTGCTCCACAACAGCGCCACCGCCCGCCATTTCGGCGTGGCCAGTAATGGCGCTGCGGCCCGCAGCGCCCGCAGCGCCCTGGATGTGAGTCCGCGCCACCTGGTGTTCGGGCTCGGCCCTCACAGCGAGAGCGAGGTGCAGGGCGGCGACTATCTGGAGCTGCTCAAGCTCGACGGTCTGCATTCGGGGGCCGATGCGGTGAGCGGCGACTTCTCGTTCGGCGCCTCAGGCTTCCTGTGCCGGGACGGCGAGCGGGTGGCACCGGTGCGCGGCATCACGGTGGCGGGCAACTTCTACCGCCTGCTCGGCGAGCTGGAGGCCGTCGGCAATGTGTTGCACCACGACGATGGCAAGGGCTTCTACGCCCCCCTCATTCGTTTCGGCGGGCTGAGCATCGCCGGCAAGTGAGACCTTCGGACAAGGAGAGCCGCAGCCTGCCGGCACAGAGATGGATCGGTGGCCTGAACCTCGAAGGCAACTGACTGTATACAGCGCAGAAACGGCTGCTCTCCCCCACTCCAAAACGGCGCCTTATGGCGCCGTTTTTTCATTGATGGCGCCCCTGTTCAGCCACTCCTACCCTCAAGGAGCCACCGGTCGCATCGGCCAGAAACCGCTGGAGAATACGAAGATGGACAATACCCTGGTCTGGGCCGACATTCCGACTCGGGATCTGGATCGCGCCATGGCCTTCTATGCCGCCCTGCTCGACGTGGACGTCACGCCGGTACAGGAGGAGATACGCTTCGCCATGTTGCGCCACGACGGCAACAACGCGGCGGCCTGCCTCGGTCCCATGGATGAATACCACCAGCCCGGCGCCGCCGGCCCCCTCATCTACCTTTCCCTGGGCGATCGGCTGGAAGAGGCGCAGCGGCTGGTGCCCGGCCTTGGCGGGCGCGTGCTGGCTCCCCTGCACAGCATTGGCAGCGGCCATGGCTCCCGGGTCATCATAGAGGACACCGAAGGCAACCGGCTCGCCCTCTATGCCCCACCCGGCCCCTGAGTGGCCACCAGAAACAACAACGGCGACCCTGGGGTCGCCGTTGTTGTTACGCCTGGAGCGAGGAGTCGATCACGCCTCGGGATTGAGGCGGGTCGGCATACCGGAACGCTGCTCCAGCGCCTCTTTCACCAGCGCGGAGTCGCTCTCGGCGTTGGCGATGAAGCGGCTGATGGGGGCGGTCAGCTTGAGGGGCACGGGGGCATTGGAGTTGAACTCCGCCTCGCTGCGCGACAACGGCTCATGGACCTCCAGGTAGCGGCTGCCGTCCGGCTCCACCGTGGCCTTGACCGGCTGGTTGACGAACTGGACGCGAGTCCCGACCGGCACGTTGTCAAACAGGTACTTGATGTCGTCGGCACGCAGGCGCACGCAGCCGCTGCTCACCCGCAGGCCGATGCCGAAGGTGGCATTGGTACCATGGATGGCGTAGAGGTTGCCGATATAGAGGGCGTGCAACCCCATGGGGTTGTCCGGACCGGCCGGCCAGACCGCCGGCAGTGTCTTGCCCTGGGCAGCATAGCGGCGACGGATGTTCTCGGTCGGAGTCCAGGTCGGGTTGGCGCGCTTGCGCTCCACCTTGGTGACCCAGTTCTCCGGGGTATTCACCCCCAGCTGGCCGATACCGATGGGCAGCACATGCACCACCTTCTTGCCCTTGGGATAGTAATAGAGGCGCATCTCGGCCACGTTGACCACTATGCCTTGGCGCGGTGCGTCCGGCAGGATCAGCTGGTGGGGGATCACCAGTGTGCTGCCCGGCGTCGGCAGGAAGGGATCCACCCCGGGGTTCGCTTCCATGATATTGGTCAGCCCCAGCTGGAAGTCGGCGGCAATCTGCTCCAGCGGGCGATTGTCGGCGGGCACCACGTATTCCTGGTTCTCGCCGATCAGGCGGCTGTTGGCCGCGGGCAGAGCATATTCAACGGCGGCGGCCTGCTGGCTGACCAGCATCAGACTGCACAGCAGGGCCGAGGTGGCGGTGCTAACCGCGGTACTAAAGGCGTTCATACAATTCCTATGAGTGTTCCTGTCAACCAGGTCAGGGTGGTGCCCGTTCATCCCTTGATGAACACGGCGGCACGGCTGGTGCGCATTCTTCCCTGCCGAGGCGCAAATTTCAACGTCCAGACGGGGGATTTCTCACCCAGGGCGCCGCTTTTACCACCCTTTGCGTCATTTACCTTATCGCGCCCCACCTGATTATTCCATGAACAGGAGGGCGGGCCCCCGACCAAGCCCCCACCGGCACTCCGTGAGACGGCTCACAATCGAAGTCACTTGAAACCAAACTGCAGGGTTCGCGCCCTATAATGCCCGCGCCGCAAAAGGGCAATCTTCATAGTCGCTACGGAAAATATAATGAAACTGATCCCCAAGACCCTGCTCGCCGCTGCCATTTCCCTCGGATTGATGGCAGGCTGTCACAGCAACAATGACTCCAAGGCCCCTGATCCCATGGTTCGCTTCGCTACCTTCAACCTCTCCTTCGATCGCACCGCCCCCGGCATGCTCTCCGGCGAACTGGCGCTGGACCGCGCCGCCCAGGACGCCCTGCTGGCCCGCCTCGCCGACGGCACCTTGAGCGGGGCGGAGAAGACCAGGGCCCTCGACGTGCAGCAGATCCGCAATATCGCCGAAATCATCCAGCGCACCCGGCCGGATGTCTTCCTGCTCAACGAGTTCGACAACGACGGCAAGGGGGAGAGCACAGCCGATCTCAAGGCCTTCAACGACAACTACCTGGCCCACGCCCAGCACGGCGAGGTGCAGGCCATCAGCTACCCTGTGATGCAGAATTTCGCCACCAACACAGGGCTGATGAGCGGCCACGACCTCAATCTGGATGGCAAGCGCAACAGCGGGCCGGACGACGCCTGGGGCTTTGGCAACTACCACGGCCAGTACGCCTTCGCCCTGATGTCGAAGTATCCCATCGACACCAAGGGGATCCGTACCTTCCAGCACTTCAAGTGGAAGGACATGCCGGGCGAGACGAACCCCGTCATCGACGACTGCAACAACCCCAGGGCGCCGATCCCGGCGGGTCGCCAGTGCGGCGAGCCCTGGTATGACGCCGCCGCCTGGGAGCAGTTCCCGCTCTCCTCCAAGAATCACGCGGACGTGCCGGTGCGCATCAAGCAGGGCAACAAGGAGGAGGTGGTCCACTTCCTCATCTCCCACCCCACGCCCCCCATCTTTGGCAATGCGGCGCGCCACAACGTCAAGCACAACCGGGCCGAGGTCGCCTTCTGGCAAGACTATGTGGAGAGCGCCAGCTACATGGTGGACGACGCCGGCAAGGCGGGCGGCCTGCCACAGGGTGCCCGCTTCGTCATCGCCGGGGATCTCAACGCCGATCCGCAAGCAGGCGATGGGGATCTCAGTGCCATCCAGGACTTGCACAACCATGTGCTGGTCAACCAGGCGGTCACCAATGGCGCCCTGATCCCGGTGAGCCAGGGGGGCCCGGAGTGCCTCGCCAGCCAGCCGGATCTGTGCAAGCGCAACAACAACCGCACCACCCCGGAGCGCATCACCAGCAGCAGCGGCCTGCAGCTCGATCACCTGATCCCCTCAGCCAACCTCAATGCCATCGCCTCTGGGGTGTTCTGGCCGGCCAGCTTCGAGCCGGGCTACCACCTGGTGTATGACGCACAGCTTGGCATCGCCAAGGGGGTCAGCTCGGATCACCGCCTGGTGTGGGTGGACTTCGAACTGGACCAGTGATGTTCAGGGGAACGCAATGAAAAGCGGGGCCATGATGGCCCCGCTTTTTTTTGCCTCTGGCCCTACACCAGCTTCTCCACCCGGGCCGGCAAGCCCTGGCGCGCCGAGGAGCCGATGGCCCAGTCCACCAGGGGGTAACGGCCGTGACGGCTGGGATCCAGCACCGCCAGATCGTTGAGGTTCACCCCGGCGCCGCGCAGGGCACTGGCCACCACCTCCTTACCGTCGACCCAATGCGCCCTCGCCCCCAGCTCCTTGTGACCGAAGCCGTGCTCGATGGCGATGGCATCTTCCTGCACCCCGGCCACGCACTCCGCCAGCCCGATCACGCTGCCATTGGGGGTGCTGACCCGCACCCTGTCCCCGCTCACTATGCCAAGGCGGGCCGCCGTCTGGACGTTGAGCCGCACCCCGTTGCTGGGGTGCACCTGACGCAGGCGATCCGAGCCGATGCTCATGGAGCTCATGGTGTGGGACTTGTAGCTGGTGAGCAGCAGGGGCCACTGGGCCGGCTTGAACGCCTCCTTGAGCGGCGTGCCGTCCGCGAGCTGGGGGCGGAAGAAGCGCGGGGTGCCGCTCAAGTATTGGCCGCTCTGGCTGTGGCGCCGGCTACCCACCGCCGGGTTCCACACCATCAATGGCTTGGGCCAGCGCTTGCTCGGCTGCCCCGAATCATCGCGCCCCTTGGCCACCGGCTCGAAGCGCCCGCCCCGGGCGAAGAGGTAGGCGGCGCGACTCGCCTCCTCCGCGCTCAGTGTGGCGTTGAGGATCGGCATAATGCGCTCCACCCCGGACCAGGCGAGATCCTCAGGCCCAATGGCGGGTACTGGCTCACCCAGATAGGCGACGTTGGCCGCACCATAGAGGGAGAAGTCCGCCGCCTTGTGAAGACCGTACAGCTTGCCATCCGCCCCTTTGAGGGCCCCCTCGCCAAAGCCCGGCAACCCCAGGCGTTTGGCCACCGCGATAAAGAAGGACTCCATGCAGACCGGATCACCCTCGGCGGTCTTGGCGACACGGGGCTCCACCACGGGCCAGCGGCCGGTGGAGACCTTGGTCATGACCCCGTGCCAGGCGCTGGCCCAGCCCCAGGACTCGTAAGTCAGGGTGTCTGGCACTATGTAGTCCGACAGCGCCGAGGATTCGTTGATGAAGCTGTCGATGCTGACAAAGAGCGGCAGCACGGCAGGGTCCTTGAGCTGCTCGCCTATGGCATGGCTGAGCCCCGCCTGACCGTAGAGGGGGTTGCCCATGTGGTTGATCCAGGCTTTGGCACGGTAGGGATAACCGTTCACCGCCGCGGTCAGGTGCTCGCCGAGCAGGGGGCCCGAGATGGGGAACCAGGGCTCGTGAGCCGGATAGGGGTTCTGCCCCGCCTCTTTCTTGCGGCGATATTCGGAGGTCTTCTCGTAGGGGAACTTGGAGCGGGACAGGAAGACACCGGCGGGTTTCACCATGCCGGGGAAACTCGCCAGATCGTAGCGCGGCCCGGCGCCGAAGGGGTCGAACTTGCCGCCGCTCGCCACGGCGCCGCCCCGGGCGTTGAGGTTCCCTATCATGGCGTTGAGCATCATGATGGCCCAGGCCGAATAGAAGCCGTTGGCGCTCATGGTGCCACCATGGGTGATCACCGCCGCCCGGGTGCCGTGGCTGGTGAACTCCCGCGCCAGCTCCTTGATGTCGCTTACCGGCACGGCGCACTCGGCGCTGTATTGCTCGAGAGAGTGCTCCCGGCTCGCCTCGGCCAGTAGCTGGAAGCTGCTCTTGACCCTCAGCTCCCCCTTGGGGCCCTGAATGGGGCGATCCACCCAGAGCCGGGCCCGCTCACACTGGCCTGCGGGTCTCGGCTCGTCGCTCCCCTCCTCGACCACCAGCACCGCATCCCCCTCGCCATAGGGCTCACCGCCGTGGGACAGCCCCAGATCGCTGGCGTGCAGCATCTGGCCGAAGCGCGGGTGGGTCTCGTCGCAGACAACCAGATGGCTGGCGTTGCAAAAGCCGCGATAGCCGGCCCGCTCGGCGGCCTCGGCATGGGGGGCCGCCAGGAAGGGCTCGGCATAGCGCTCGTTGTCGATGATCCAGCGCAGCATGGCCATGGCCAGCGCCGAGTCCGTGGCGGGCCGGATGGGCAGCCAGCGGTTGGCGGGGGCGGACGGCAGGTTCACCGTGTTCGGCAGGCTGGGGGCCACCACCACGTAGGAGAACGGCTTGCCCTGCCGCGCCCGCCCTGCCGCCAGCTGGCGGGACTGGCGCTTGAAGGGGTTGCCGGACTGCTGGGGGGAGGTGCCCATGAACAGCAGGAAGTCGCTCTCGTCCCAGTCGGGCTTGAGGTGGGCGTTCTTCTCCAGATCGTCCAGCAGGGCGCCGGCCCCGACCCGGAACGACAGGCCGCAGTAGGCGCCGTGGTTCGCGAAATTGCGGGTGCCGAAGCTGTTGAAGGTGAAGCGCTTGATGAAGGCGTCGCGCCCCTCGTCCGAGGCGTTGCTCACCAGCAGCTGGTTCGCCCTGGGGCCATATTCCGGGCTCGCCGGGTCCAGCGGCTCATTGAGGTTGCGGATGGCTCTGAGCCCCTCCACTTTCCCCTCCCCGAACAGGTCGCCCCCCTCCACCACCTCCTCGATCAGCTGCTCGAAGGGAATGCTCTGCCAGCGGCCGCTGCCGCGGGGGCCGACCCGCTTGAGGCAGCGGGTGACCCTGTGGGGGCTGTCGAGCTGCTCCAGCATGGCGTTGCCCCGGGCGCAGGCGGTGGAGCGCCCCTCCAGCCCCCCTTCCTGATGGCCGCTGGTCGCGAGCAGCGCCTGCTTGACCGGCGTCTTGAAGTCGATGTGGTGCAGGGCGGAGAGCGGGTGGTAGGGGTTGCCCAGGATGCGCACTATCCTGTCGCTCTCGTTATCGATGCGAGCCCGCACCCCGCACAGGGTCCAGCAGCCGAGGCACATGGTGTTGGCGAGGCGCTGATCCGGGTTGGGATGAAGCTCCCCCTGCCCGTCGACCCTGTACTCCACGGCGAGCGAGTTGCCGTGAATGGGATCCCGGGTCGGCTTGCCCGAGCTGCCGGTGGCCAGCCCGCTCGCCACCTGCTTGAGGGTATCGCTGTAACCGGCCACGAAGAGCCCCGTGCCCCCGGCGATGGCGGCGCCCTTGAGAAATTTGCGTTTGCTGTGATCCATCAGATTGCCTCGCGGGCGGAATGGGTGGTGGCTGCCTGGGTGGCAGAGGAAGTGGTGGCAGATGGCAGAGCCGGGGCGCGCACCAGCTCGGAGAGCACCACCAGCAGGGCCAGCAGCAGGCCGAAGGTGCCGAGGATGCCGAGCACCCCGGCCGGCCCCCAGGCTATCTGGTAGACATAGACGCCGGCCCCATATTTCGGCGCCAACTGCCCCTGAATGAGCACCAACCAGCGCAGGCCCCACACCAGGTGCAGTGCCAGCAGCCCCAGACCCCAGGTTTGCAGGCGGGGGGAGAATCGGTGCCCCGCCAGCAGCAACAGGCCGAGCAGGCCGAGGGTCAGCAGCAGCCAGTGGGCCGCCAGCCGCCAGCTAGGATCCAGCCGATAGAGGGCCGCCGCCTCAGCCGCCGAGGCGCCACCGAGCAGGGCCCAGCCCAGCAGGGAGAGCACGAGCAGGGCCAGGGTCGGGCGGATCTGGCGCAGCAGATCTGCCTCGGTACGCCCCTGCCAGCCCGCCAGCAGGCGGTTGAGCAGCAGCAGGGCGCTCTGGGCCGCCAGCAGGGCGCTCAGCGCCAGCAGCCAGGGCAACCAGGGGGTATGCCAGAGGGGGC
The DNA here is from genome assembly GCF_000819765.1 of Aeromonas bivalvium. Taxonomy (GTDB): domain Bacteria; phylum Pseudomonadota; class Gammaproteobacteria; order Enterobacterales; family Aeromonadaceae; genus Aeromonas; species Aeromonas bivalvium. Next base: position 104,021 of record NZ_CDBT01000008.1, on the reverse strand, counting down.
GCGCCTGCACCGCCATGGTCTCGAGCCCGGTGTAGAGGGCTATGCTGAGCCCGCTCAAAGCCGCCATCAAAGCAAGCGGTTTGAGCCAGGGCTCGCCGGACCAGTTCCCCAGGCAGAGCAGCCGCGCCAGGGCGGCGACCCTGTCCTGCTCCTCGCCGCGCCTGGCCAGGTTGGGCCTTATCAGCAGCCAGCCAAACAGCATGCTGAGCAGGCTGAACAGCGGCAGCAGGTAGGCGCCATACCACATGATGGAGGTGAAGCGGGTCTGGGCGTAGAAGTGCCAGGCCCGGGCGGGCTGGTGCAAGTCCGCGGTCAGGGCTATGGGCGCCACCACCCCTGCCCCCATCATCAGCACGGCGGCCAGGGTCTGCAGCCGCCGATCCGGTGCCTTGCGCCACAGATCGGCCGCGCCCAGCCAGAGGGCCCCATAGGCGAGGCCAATGAGGAAGAAATATTGCACCGCCCAGGGCAGCCAGGTGATGGGTTGATCCGGGGCCAGCAGTTCGTTAATGGTCATGGGCTATCTCCTTGCCGTCGTCGCCGAGCAGGGTGCGCTGCGCCGGGTGGCCGTCGATCTTGCTGACGAAGGCCTCATCCATGCCGAGATAGAAGACCCGCGGCTGGGTATGGGCCTCGGGCTTGAGCACCTTGAGGGCCGGCTCGTATTCCCGCAGCAGCCGGCTTATCTGGCTCTTGGGATCGTTGAGATCCCCTATGATGCGCGCCTCGCCGACGCAGCTCTCCACACAGGCGGGCAGCAATCCCGCCTCCAGCCGGTGGGCGCAGAAGGTGCACTTGTCGGCGGTGTTGGTCTCATGGTTGATGAAGCGGGCGTCATAGGGGCAGGCCTGCACGCAGTAGCCGCAGGCGACGCACCAGTCGTTGTTGACCACCACTATGCCGTCATCGCGCTGGAAGGTAGCGCCCGTGGGGCAGACGTCGAGGCAGGCGGGCTCGGCGCAGTGGTTGCAGAGCCTGGGCAACATCAAGAGGGAGGCGGGGGCATCGAGTGCCGCCACATCGCTCACCTCGTACTGGCTGACAGTGGTGCGAAACTGGCCGAGGGGGGGCTGGTTCTCTATGGTGCAGGCCACTGTGCAGGCCTGGCAGCCGACGCAGCGGCGCAAGTCGATCAGCATGCCGTAACGCTTGCGGCCATCCCCCCGGCCGATGGCCGCCCGCCCATTGCGGGGCACGGGGACGGACTGGGCCTGAGCGACGGGGATCAGGGCCGCCCCTGCGGTGAGGGCGGCGATCCCGGATAACAATCGGCGCTTGCTGAGCTCCATGGCTTCTTTCCTTCTGCTGAGCTGGCTTCCCCCAAGAGGGGGGTTGGGCCGATTGTCCGCAACGCAGCAAGTCGCCTCTATTGTGGTTTTCCACATACCGGGAGCCGGGTTGATCCAGCGCAATAAAACCGGCCCCATAACCGCCAAACTGTGACCTAAGCCCCATTCGCCGCCCCATCACGGCGCCAGGGCGGCCCAGCACATCGCCCCGGTGATAGACTGGCCTCCCCCCATCTGCCGCCCAAGGAGAGCGCCCTGTTCCGTCACGCCCCCTCATCGCTCGCCCGCCAGGCCCTGTTGCTCTGGATCTGGGTCGCCCCTGCCCTGGCCGGGCCTGTGCCCCCACCGACCGAGCCGGAGCAGGTCCAGAGCGAGCCGGTCCGAATAGGGGTGCTGGCGACCCGTGGCCCGGCGCTGGCGCGAGCACAGTGGCAGCCGCTGATGGGCTGGCTGAATGAGCGCGTGCCAGAGCGGCGCTTCGCGCTGGTGCCCCTGGAGCTCGATGCCCTGGCCGAGGCCGTCGCGCAAAGCAGGCTCGACTTTGTCATCACCAACCCGGGCCAGTCGGTCAGCCTGGCGCGCCAGTATCCGCTGGCCTGGCTCGCCACCCTCAAGAGCCCGGCCGGGGGTGACAACCTCGCCATAGGCGCCGCCCTGGTGGTGCGCGCCCATGCCCCCTACCTGCACTGGCAGGATCTCGAAGGGCGGCCGGTCGCCGCCGTGTCGGAAAACGCCTTCGGTGGCTACCTCGCCTACCGCTTCGAGGCGGACGAGCAGGGGGTCAGGCTGGAGCGCTTCTTCTCCGCCGTGCGCTTCACCGGCACCGGCTTCCCCCTCGATCGGCTCATCGAGCAGCTGGCGGCGGACCAGGTGGCCGCCGCCATAGTGCCGGTGTGCCAGCTGGAGCGCATGGTGCGGGAGGGCAAGGTCGCCGACTCGGATTTTCGGGTGCTGGACAACCAGGCGCCGGCGGGCTTTGGCTGCCAGAGCTCGACCCGGCTCTACCCGAACTGGGCCTTCGCCCAGACGGAGCAGGCTTCCCCTGCGCTTGCCCTGGCGGTGACGCGAGCGCTGTTCGACCTGCCAGCAGACAGCGAGGCAGCCATGGCCGCCGATTCGGCGGGCTGGACAGTGCCCACCAGCCAGCTTGGCATCGACCGCCTGCTCAAGGCGCTGGATCGCCACCCCCTGCAGGGCCCCTGGTGGCAATCGGCCTGGCACTGGCTGCGCCAGCATCAGCAGTGGGGCTGGGGCGCCCTGGCGCTGGTGCTGCTGCTCGGTGGCCACCACCTGCTGCTGCAACGGCTGTTCAACCGCAGCCAGCGCCGACTGCTCGCCACCCGCCAGCAACTCGAGGAGAAGGGACGCCAGCTCGAGCAGGCCAGGCGCCTCGCCGAACTCGGCGAACTCGGCGCCAACATGGCCCACGAGATCAACCAGCCCCTCACCGCCATCGCCAACTACAGCCAGGGTGCCCTGCTGCGCCTCGCGAGGCAGGGGCAGGATCCGGTCACGGCCGCATCACAGGAGCCCCTGCGCCAGGCCCTGGAGCAGATTGGCCTGCAGGTCCAGCGCATCACCCAGACAGTCAACCGGCTGAGAGCCCGGCTGCAAAAGCGCCCGCGCCAAGCCGAGCCCACGGACCTGGTCGCCCTGGTGGAGGGCCTGCAGCCCCTGCTCGGTCAGATGCTGGCCCCCCTCGGCGTCACCTTCACCCTGCGCTGGCAGGGGCAGCCGCGCCTGCTCCCCCTGGATGGCATAGGGGTGGAGCAGTTGCTGATGAACCTCATCAAGAATGGCGCCGAGAGCGCGGCCCGAACGGACGGCCCAGCGGCGCAAAGGGCTGAACCGGGCCGGGTCGAGCTGCTTGTCTGCTTCGAGGCGGCGCTCTTGATCCTGGAGATCCGCGACAACGGCCCCGGCCTGAGGATGCCAGAGGCCTGGCTGCAGCAGGCGTTTCACAGCGACAAGGACGACGGCATGGGGCTGGGGCTCGCCATCTGCCGGGACGTGATCGAGTGTCATCGCGGCCAGCTCGCCTTGATCAACCTGAGCCCCCATGGCTGCCTGGCCCGAGTGATCCTGCCCGCCCCTCAGCAGCGGCTTGAGGCCGCTCCCCATCCCAATCCAAGGAGCTGACATGCAACCCACTGACCGCCCTCCCCTCTACCTGGTCGATGATGATCAGGCCGTGCTCGACTCCCTGCGCTTCATGCTGGAGAGCTGCGACGAGCGGCAGCTGCGCTGCTTTGCCGACGGCGAGCGCTTCCTGGCAGAGGTCGATCTGCGCCTGCCCGCCTGTCTCATCCTGGATTGCCGCATGCCGGGGCTGTCGGGCCCCGAGGTGCAGCAGCGGCTGAAGGCGGCCCAGAGCCCCATCGCCATACTGTTTCTCACCGGTCACGGGGAGGTGCCCCTGGCGGTGGAGTCCCTCAAGCAGGGGGCGGTGGATTTCTTGCAAAAGCCGGTGCAGCTGGCCCCCCTGCTCGCCGCCATCGCGCGGGCCGAGCAGGCGACCCTAGCCGCGGCGGCGCGGCTTGCCCATCGGCACGCTTTCGAGCGGCTCACCCCCCGCGAGCACCAGCTGTTGCAGCTCATCGCCCAAGGCCACAAGAACCAGCAGATAGCGCAGGATCTCTGCATCTCGGTGCGCACCGTCGAGGTGTGCCGCGCCAGCCTGATGAGGCGGCTCGAGGTGGGCTCACTGGCCGAGCTGATGCTGCGCTATGCGGCGGTCAATGGGCAGCCCTGAATCGCTCACGCCATGGGCAAACCCCAGCCCCGGGAGATAAAACGTGGCGAGATCACACACTTGGCGCCGCCTTGGGGGTAGAGTAGCCCCTTCCCTTTATCAGGGCCGACCTAGGTCCTGCGCATTATTTCGAGGAGACATCATGGAACTGCTGTTACTGAGCAACGGAAAAACCACCGAACACCCGGGCCTGCTCGGCTGGGCCCGCGACCGGGTGCAGACCCTGCTCGCCCGCAAACAGGTCAAGCGCATTCTGCTCATCCCCTATGCGGTGATCCGCAGCGACTGGGATGCCCGCGCCCAGGATCTCAGCGAGAGCCTGGGAGTGGAGACCATCAGCATCCACCAGTTCGACGATCCCGTGGCGGCCATCAACCAGGCAGACGCCATCTTTATCAGCGGCGGCAACACCTGGCGCCTGAACCAGCTGCTGCACGAATACGGTCTGGTGGTGCCCATCCAGCGCGCCGTGCGTGAACGGGGCGTGCCCTATGTGGGCTGGAGCGCAGGTTGCAACGTGGCGACCCCGAGCATCCGCACCACCAACGACATGCCGGTGTGCAGCGCCGCCGTGCTGCCGGCCCTGGGCCTGTTCCCGCTGCAGATCAATCCCCACTATCTGGACGCCAGCATCAGCGGCCACATGGGGGAGACCCGGGACGAGCGGCTCGCCGAGTTCTGCGCCATCAACCCGAGCGAGTTCGTGGTGGCCCTGCGCGAAGCCAGCCTGCTGCAGATCAGCGGCGAGAGCGGCGGCGAGACAGTCGAGTACTGGAGCGTGCGCGGCGAAGGCTTCAAGATCTTCAAGCACGGCGAGGCGATCCAGGAGCATGAGGACGCAGCTCCCCTGGCCGCCCTCACCCCCTTCATCCCCAAGATCTGAGTCAGGGGCGCCGCAATGAAAAGAGGGATGGCCAGGGCCATCCCTCTTTTCACCTGGCATGGGGTCACAACCCGGCGCTGCCCTGATACTGGGCGGCGCTGATGAATTTGCCAAACGACTCGCACCATATGATGGCGGTGGTGTAGATATCCGGATTGACATGGCCGGGCACGGAGATCACGAAGCTGTCGAAGCTGCGCACATCCCCTACCAGCGCCATCTTGTCCTTGAGCGCCAGGAAGTCCACCTCCGTCTCGACGAAGGTCGGTGAGAGATAGAGCTTGTAGTCCGGCCCCGGAGCCATCTCCCCCACCATGGCAATGGCATGATCACCCACGAACAACCTGCCCTGCGCCCAATGCAAGGAGTCGCTGCCCGCCAGCTCCCGGCGAAACGTCCCCTGGTAGTGCGCGGCATCCTGGGCCAGTTGCAGGCTCGCCTGGGCAGGGGTATGGGACTGCGCCACCAGGATTGGCAAGGCATAGATGCCCGCCATGAAGCCCAGCACAGCCACCAGACCATGGGATACCAGATTTCTTGCCAACCGCGCCATCCTTGCGCTCTCCTTGTGCTCGTGCCCCCCATGAACAGGGCACCATGATGATCCGCAGACACCGTCATGGGATATCCATCCGGCCCTGTCCGACAAGACTCTATCAGCATCAATCCAGCAGGGGTACCCCCTCCCCGGTGCTCCCGTCTCGTTTGGGTGACTTGAGCAGCAGCACCAGGGGAATGGCGCACAGGCTGACCCACATCATCAGACGAAAATCCTGCAGGTAGGCGAGCAGGCTGGCCTGGCGGGTCACCTCGCCGTTGAGCTCCACCAGCCCCTTGACCGTGTCCAGCTTGGCGATCTCGCCGCTCTGATGCAGCGCCATGTTGAACGGATTGATGTAGGAGGCGAACACCTCGTGATTCATCTGGGTGCGCTGGGCCAGGTAGGTGATCACCACAGAGATGCCGATGCTGCTGCCGATGTTGCGCACCAGGCTGAACAGCGCCGTGCCCTCGTTGCGATAGCGCGGCGCCAGGGTCGCGAAGGTGATGGTGGAGAGGGGCACGAAGATGAAGCCGAGCCCCAGCCCCTGGATGATGCCGGTGCGCACTATGTCCCAGCTGCCGATATCGGTGTTGAACAGGGTCATCTCCCACATGGAGAGGCTGGTGAGCAGCAAGCCCAGCAGGATCAGGATGCGCACATCCACCCGGCCCGACAGCCGACCCACCAGCATCATGGCGAACATGGTCCCCACCCCGCGCGGGGCCAGCAGGTAGCCCACATCGATCACCGGATAGCCCATCAACCCCTGCATGAAGGGGGGCAGCAGCGTCATGGTCGCCAGCAGTATGATGCCGACGATGAAGATGAACACCAGGCCGACGCTGAAGTTGCGATCCCGAAACAGGGCCGGCTCTATGTAGGGATGGGGGTGGGTGAAGATGTGCACCACGAACAGATAGAAGGCCATCACCATCAGGGCGGTCTCGATCACTATCTCCCGGCTGGCGAACCAGTTCTGGGACTCCCCGCGGTCCAGCGCCATCTGCAGCGCCCCTATGCCGAGGCTCAACAGGGCGAACCCCAGCAGATCGAAGCGGCGGCTGGCATCGATCTTCGTCTCCTCGATGAAGGCGGCAAGCCCGAACCAGGCCAGCAGGCCGAACGGCAGGTTGATGTAGAAGACCCAGCGCCAGTTGTAGTACTCGGTGAGCCAGCCCCCGAGAGACGGCCCCAGGATGGGGCCCACCATGACCCCTATGCCCCACATCGCCATGGCGGAGCCGTGTTTCTCGGGGGGATAGGTATCGAGCAGCACCGCCTGGGAGAGGGGCACCAGGCTGGCGCCGAAGATCCCCTGCAGCAGGCGGAACAGCACTATCTGATCCAGGCTCTGGGCCGCGCCGCACAGCATGGAGGCGACGGTAAAGCCCGCCACCGACCACATGAACAGTCTTTTGCGGCCAATTCTTGCCGAGATAAAGCCGGTCAGCGGCATGAAGATGGCGGCCGCGACTATGTAGGAGGTGAGCACCCAGGAGATCTGATCCTGGGTCGCCCCCATGGCCCCCTGCATGTGGGGCAGGGCCACGTTGGCGATGGTGGTGTCCAGGGCCTGCATGATGGTGGCCAGCATCACCGACAGTGTGATGAAGGTGCGACGGGAAGCCTGGTCGGCCTGCCCTGTGGCTGCACTCGTCATATCAACCTCGACCTGACAGGCCGGGCAGAGTGCGCTGGTGACCGGTATCGATTTCGGCGGTGGCGCTCAGGCCGGCGCGCAGGGTGGGCAGGTCCGCCTCCTCGTCCAGCTTGATCCGCACCGCGACGCGCTGGGCTATCTTGACCCAGTTGCCGGTGGCGTTCTGGGCCGGGATCACCGAGAACTCGGAGCCGGTGGCCGGGCTCAGGCTCTCCACTACCCCGTGCCAGCGGGCGTCCGGGTAGGTGTCCACGCTGATGTCCACCTTCTGACCCGGCTGCACATGGGTCAGCTCCGTCTCGGTGAAGTTTGCCTCCACCCAGGGGGTGTCCGTCTCCACCAGCATCATGGCGGTCATGCCCACTATGCTGTACTGGCCGGGCTTGGGTAGCTGGCTGGCGATGCCGTTGGCGGGGGCATAAATGGTGGTGCGGGCCAGATCCAGCCTGGCCTTGGCCAGCTCGGCGGCGGCTTCCCGGTAGGCGGGCTGCTGCTCCACCGGCAAGTTGACGTCGCCGCTGAGGGAAGCCTCTATCTTTTTGAGTCCCTCCTCCAGCGCCACCTGCTGCTGACCTGTCTGTATGGTGAGCTGGCGGGCGTCATCGTAGTTGGCGGTGGAGGTGAAGTGCCTGGCCACCAGATCCGCCTGACGACGTTCCTCCTTCAGGGCATAGGCATGGCGAGTGCGGGCCACGGCAATCTCCGCCTGCTGACCGCGATAGCTGGTCTGTAGCGCCACCAGATCGGTACGCACCTTGGCAAGTTCCGCTTCGGCCTTGGTCACGGCGACCTGGAAGGACTCGGGATCCAGTTCGAACAGCGGCTGACCGGCCTTGACCTGCTGGTTTTCGGCGACGAACACCTTGGCCACCCGGCCCAGCACCTCGGTGCTGATGGGCACCTTGTCCGCCTTCACATAGGCGTTGTCCGTCTCCACATAGCGTCCGCCATGCAGATAGATGGCGCCCGCCCCGAGCAGGGCCAGCGCCGGCACCACCACCAGCAACAGCAGGCGGGTACGGCGTCGGTTGGCCGCGGGACGGGAGGAAGAGGGGGAATCAGTGGTCATGATATGGCTCCACGTTGGTTGGCATCACAGGAAAACATCAGAGGTGGCCCAGGTTGGCACGCAGGATCTTGAGGGAGCGGCACAGCGCATCCGTCGCCTCCTCCCCCAGCTCGCCGATGGCTCTCTGATGCACCTGATCCGAGGCCTGCTTGATCATCGCCAGATAGGGGGTCGCGGCCTCGGTCAGAAACAGCTGATGGGCTCGTCTGTCATGGGGGTCGCTGCGCCGCTCCACCAGGCCGCTCTCCGCCAACTGATCGAGCTGGCGGGCCAGGGTGATGGGCTGGATATCGAGCCGATCCGCCAGATCCACCTGACGGATCCCCTCGCTGCGGGCGATGTGCACCAGGGCGCGGGCCTGGGCCAGGGTAAGGCAGCTCCCTTCCAGCTGCTGCTGGAACTGGCGGCGCATCAGACGCTGGACGTCGCCGATGAGAAAGCCAAGGGTGTCGGGTTGTTGGTTCATAGTACGCAACCTATATAGTAAGCTTTGCTTATTATAAGCAATACCGTGTCATGTGCAAGCTGGCCCCGACCGCCGTTTGGGTTCATGCTGGGGAACACCCCTCTCATCGGCAGGAGAATCCCCATGAACATCAGGATGGAACGAGACAGCCTGGGAGAGATAGCCGTCCCGGCAGACAGGCTCTGGGGGGCCCAGACCCAGCGCTCCCTGCACCACTTCAACATCTCGGGAGAACGCCAGCCCATGGCGATCATTCATGCTCTGGCCCGGATCAAGCAGGCCTGCGCCCGAGCCAATCTGAGCCTGGGCCTGCTCAACTATCAGGTGGCCGAGGCCATCATGGCCGCCGCCGCCGAGGTGCTGGCGGGGCGCCATGACGAGGAGTTTCCCCTGGTGGTGTGGCAGACAGGTTCCGGCACCCAGACCAACATGAACCTCAACGAGGTGCTGGCGAACCGGGCCAGCGAACTGCTGGGGGGCCCGAGGGGAGAGGGGCGTCTGGTGCATCCCAACGACGAGGTGAACAAGAGCCAGTCCAGCAACGACGTCTTCCCGAGCGCCATGAACCTGGCGGCGGTCACCGCCATCAGGGGCCAGCTGCTGCCGGCCCTCATCACCCTCAGAGAGACCCTGGCCGACAAGGCCGCCGCCTTCGACGACATCGTCAAGATAGGGCGCACCCATTTGCAGGACGCCACCCCCCTCACCCTGGGCCAGGAGATCTCCGGCTGGGTCGCCCAGCTCGCACAGGGTGAGCGTCACATCCGGGCCGCCCTGCCCCATCTGTGTGAGCTGGCGCTCGGTGGCACCGCGGTGGGCACCGGTCTGAACTGCCCCCCTGGCTTTGCCGAGGCGGTGGCCAGGGAGCTCGCCAGCCAGACGGGGTTGCCCCTGGTCACGGCGCCGAACAAGTTCGAGGCCCTGGCGGCGAGCGACGCCCAGGTTCATGCCCACGGCGCCCTCAAGACGCTGGCGGCTTCTCTCATGAAGATCGCCAACGACGTGCGCTGGCTGGCGAGCGGCCCCCGCAGCGGGCTGGGGGAGCTCATCATCCCCGAGAACGAGCCCGGCTCCTCCATCATGCCGGGCAAGGTCAACCCGACCCAGAGCGAGGCACTCACCATGCTCTGCGCCCAGGTGATGGGCAACGACGTGGCCATCAACATCGGCGGGGCCAGCGGCAACTTCGAGCTCAACGTGTTCAGACCCATGATCGCCTACAACTTCCTGCAGAGCGTGCGGCTGCTGGCGGACGGCATGCAGAGCTTCCACGATCACTGCGCCGTGGGCATCGCTGCTAACCGTGCGCGCATCGACGAGCTGCTCTCCCGCTCCCTGATGCTGGTGACGGCCCTCAATCCCCATATCGGCTATGACAAGGCGGCCGAAATCGCCAAACTGGCGCACCATCAGGGGCTGAGTCTGCGGGAGGCGGCCATCGCCTCGGGCCACCTCAGCGCGGAGCAGTTCGACGCCTGGGTGGTGCCCGCCGACATGGTGGGCCGGCAGCCATAAGGCAGCTCGGCGCACGGCCATCCGATGCCCGGGTAATACCGGCGAAAATGGTGGGATTCAACAAAGAGGAAAAGAGATAGACAAGACAAGATGAAAAGGGCGCCATGGCGCCCTTTTCATTGCAGATCTGCCGTCAGGTCTTGCTCTGGCAGTTGAACATCCAGTGGGTGCCGAACTTGTCCACCAGGGATCCGAAATAGTCGCCCCAGAACATCTCCGCCAGCGGCATCTCCACCTGGCCCCCCTCCCCCAGGGCCGCAAACAGGCGGTCGGTCTCGGCTCGGCTGTCCGGCTCCAGGTTGAGGTAGCTGTTGTTGCCCTGCACCAGGGTGAATCCCATGCTGGCCGGGGCGTCCGTGCCCATCAGCACGTGGCCGCCGAGGATGGGCAGGGCCACATGCATCACCAGCTCCCCGTCTTCCTGTGACAGAGGGGGCTGGCCCGGGCAACCCGGGGACTCCTTGAACCTGTGAATGGGGCCGTCAAACTCGCCGCCGAACACCTCGCGATAGAAGAGGAAAGCCGCCTCCGTCTCCCGGGCAAAATTGAGATAGGTACTGACACGCGCCATGGGTTTCTCCTTGATCACCAATAGCTGGCCCCTGTGGCCAGCTAACAGCATAGAAGAGCACGGGACGCTGTCAGGTGGCGATCCGGCGCCCCTCCCCGCATGGGGTGCAGGGAATGGCCCGCTCGCTGGCCTCGCTTCGGTCGCACCAGCAAAAAGCGCAACCCGATTTTCAAAAGGTTGCACCTCGTGTCCAGCCTTCATAAGGTGCATTGCCAACCCATTAATAATGCAGTGAAAAGGGGACAAGCGGCGGATTTGAAGAGAGCCTGATGGAGACCTGATTCATGGAAGAATTCAACAATGTAACCAATACATTAAAATTTCTTGCTTGAAGGTTGCACCTAGTTGCACCATCATCGGCGAAATTTAACCGTCCGGTAATATTGTTACCTTATAGACACAGGAAGTCCCATGGCCACTACCACCCTCGGCGTCAAACTCGATGAAGCGACCCGCGACCGTCTCAAGCAGGCAGCTCAGACCCTGGATCGCACCCCCCACTGGCTGATCAAGCAAGCCATCTTCACCTATCTGGAGCAGCTGGATCGCGGCCTGACCCCGCCCGAGCACTCCGGGCTGGCTGCCGCCGCCGGGGAAGAGGCCGTCGAGACCCTGACCGAACAGGGCATCCAGATCTTCCTCGAGTTTGCCGAGAGCATTCTGCCCCAGTCCGTGCTGCGGGCCGCCATCACGGGGGCTTATCGTCGCCCCGAGACCGAGGCCGTCCCCATGCTGCTGGAGCAGGCCCGTCTGCCCAGGGAGAAGGCTGACGCGACCCAGAAGCTGGCCATGGGCATCGCCGAGAAACTGCGCAACCAGAAGAGCGCCAGCGGCCGTCAGGGCCTGGTGCAGGGGCTGCTGCAGGAGTTCTCCCTCTCCTCCCAGGAAGGGGTGGCCCTGATGTGCCTGGCGGAGGCGCTGCTGCGCATCCCCGACAAGGCGACCCGGGATGCCCTGATCCGCGACAAGATAAGCGGTGGCAACTGGAGCCAGCATCTGGGCCAGAGCACCTCACTGTTCGTCAACGCCGCCTCCTGGGGCCTGCTCATCACCGGCAAGCTGGTGGCCACCCACAACGAGGCGGGCATGAACAGCTCCCTCAAGGGGCTGATCGGCAAGGGGGGTGAGCCGCTCATCCGCAAGGGCGTCGACATGGCGATGCGCCTGATGGGTGAGCAGTTCGTCACCGGCGAGACCATCGCCGAGGCGCTGGCGAACGCAGGCGGCATGGAGAGCAAGGGGTTCCGCTACTCCTACGACATGCTGGGGGAAGCGGCCCTGACGGAAGAAGACGCCAAACGCTATCTCGCCTCCTACGAGCAGGCCATCCACGCCATCGGCAAGGCCTCCCACGGTCGCGGCATCTACGAGGGGCCGGGCATCTCCATCAAGCTCTCCGCCCTGCATCCGCGCTACAGCCGCGCCCAGTACGATCGCGTCATGGAGGAGCTCTACCCCACCCTGCTGGGCCTGACCCAGCTCGCCAGGCAGTACGACATCGGCATCAACATCGACGCCGAGGAGGCCGATCGCCTGGAGATCTCCCTCGATCTGCTGGAAAAACTCTGCTTCGATCCGTCCCTCGCCGATTGGAACGGCATCGGTTTCGTCATCCAGGCCTACCAGAAGCGCTGCCCCTATGTGATCGACTATGTCATCGATCTCGCCAAGCGCAGCCGTCACCGCCTGATGATCCGCCTGGTGAAGGGCGCCTACTGGGACAGCGAGATCAAGCGCGCCCAGCAGGAAGGGCTGGAAGGCTACCCCGTCTATACCCGCAAGCCCTACACGGACGTCTCCTACCTCGCCTGCGCCCGCAAGCTGCTGGCGGTGCCCGAGTCCATCTATCCCCAGTTCGCCACCCACAACGCCCATTCGTTGTCGGCGATTTACCAGCTCGCCGGTCAGAACTACTACCCGGGCCAGTACGAGTTCCAGTGCCTGCACGGCATGGGTGAACCGCTCTACGAACAGGTGGTCGGCAAGGTGGCCGACGGCAAGCTGGGTCGCCCCTGCCGCATCTATGCCCCGGTGGGCAGCCACGAGACCCTGCTCGCCTACCTGGTGCGCCGCCTGCTGGAGAACGGGGCCAACACCTCCTTCGTCAACCGCATCGCGGACAACAACATCTCCCTCTCGGATCTGGTGCAGGATCCGGTGCAGCAGATCGAGCAGATGGCCGCCCGTGAAGGGGCCCTGGGTCTGCCCCATCCGCGCATCCCCCTGCCCCGGGATCTCTACGGCGAGGCGCGCCCGAACTCCGCCGGTCTGGATCTCGCCAACGAGCACCGCCTGGGGTCACTCTCCGCCGCCCTGCTCGCCAGCACCAACACCGCCTATCAGGCCGTGCCCATGTTGGGTAATGAACAGCTGGGTTGCGACACCGAGGCGCCGACCCAGTTCCAACCCGTGGTCAACCCGGCGGATCACCGCGATATCGTCGGTCAGGTGAGTGAAGCCACGGTAGCGCAGGTGGACAAGGCTCTCGCCTGCTCCCTCACGAGCGGCCAGATCTGGCAAGCGACCCCCCCTGCCGAGCGGGCCGCCGTGCTGGAGCGCGCCGCCGATCTGATGGAGTCCGAGCTGCAACCCCTGATGGGCCTGCTGGTACGCGAATCCGGCAAGACCTTCGCCAACGCCATCGCCGAGGTGCGCGAGGCGGTGGACTTCCTGCGCTACTACGCCGCCCAGGCGCGCAACCACTTCACCAATGACACCCACAGACCGCTCGGCCCCGTGGTCTGCATCAGCCCCTGGAACTTCCCGCTGGCCATCTTCAGCGGCCAGGTGTGCGCGGCCCTGGCCGCCGGCAATACGGTGCTGGCCAAGCCTGCCGAGCAGACCCCCCTCATCGCGGCACAAGCGGTGCGCATCCTGCTGGAAGCTGGGGTACCCGCCGGTGCGGTGCAACTGCTGCCGGGCCGGGGTGAAACCGTGGGTGCTGCCCTCATTGCGGACGAACGGGTGCGCGGCGTCATGTTCACCGGCTCCACCGAGGTGGCGGGCATCATCTCCCGCAACCTGGCCGGTCGCCTCGACGCCCAGGGTCGCACCATTCCGCTCATCGCCGAGACCGGCGGCCAGAACGCCATGATCGTCGACTCTTCCGCCTTGACCGAACAGGTGGTGATGGATGTCATCTCCTCGGCGTTCGACAGCGCCGGTCAGCGCTGCTCCGCCCTGCGGGTGCTGTGCGTGCAGGATGACGTGGCGGATCGGGTGATCCGGATGCTCAAGGGCGCCATGGCCGAATACAAGGTCGGCAGCCCCGAGCACCTCTCCACCGACATAGGCCCCGTCATCGACGCCGAGGCCAAGGCCAACATAGAGCGCCACATCAAGGCCATGGGCGACAAGGGGCGCAAGGTGCACCAGATCGCCCGCACCCAGGGGGATGCCTGCAGCCGCGGCACCTTCGTGCTGCCGACGCTCATCGAGCTAGACAGCCTGGACGAGCTGGGACCCGAGGTGTTCGGCCCCGTGCTGCACCTGGTCCGCTACCCCCGTACCAGACTCGGCGAGCTGCTCGCGCAGATCAACGGCAGCGGCTACGGCCTGACCCTGGGTGTCCATACCCGCATCGACGAGACCATCGCCCAGGTGGTCAACACCGCCAAGGTCGGCAACCTCTACGTCAACCGCAACATAGTGGGCGCCGTGGTCGGGGTGCAGCCCTTCGGCGGGGAAGGGCTCTCCGGCACCGGTCCCAAGGCCGGTGGCCCGCTCTACATGTATCGCCTGCTCGGCGCCCGTCCCCAGGAGGCGGTGGCCAACCAGCTGCATCAGGAGTCCGGTGCCCTGCATGCCGAGGCGAAAGCCCCCCTCTTGGCCCTGCGCGACTGGGCGAGCAAGCAGGATCCGGCACTCGCCGCCCTGTGCGATCACTACGCCGCACTCTCCCAGAGCGGCCGTACCCAGTTGCTGACCGGCCCCACCGGCGAGCGCAACAGCTACAGCCTGCTGCCCCGGGAACGGGTGCTCTGCCTGGCAGAAGAGAAGGCAGACCTGCTGGCCCAGTTGGCCGCCTGTCTGGCGGTCGGCAGCCAGGTGCTGCTGCCGGACGATGCCCAGACCCGCTCCCTGCTCTCTTCCCTGCCGACCGAGGTGCGGGATCCCATCGCGCTGGTGGCGGACTGGGCCACGGGGGAGGCGGACTTCGATGCCCTGCTGCACCACGGCGACTCGGATCAGTTGCGAGAGGTGAGCAAGCTCGCCGCCGCGCGCCAGGCGGCCCGTAACGGCGCCATCATAGGCGTGCACGGCCTGCATCGCGGCGAGACCGACATCCCGCTGGAACGCCTGCTCATCGAGCACGCCCTCTCGGTCAACACCGCCGCCGCCGGTGGCAACGCCAGCCTGATGACCATAGGCTAAGCGCCGAAGCGTTCCCTGAATCCAAGCCCCGCTTTTGCGGGGCTTGTTCTTTCGTCTGTGGGACACGCCCATGAAAAAGGCCGCCCTTGTCGGGGCGGCCTTTTTGTTCTCCCTTCTCCCCTCGCGGGAGAAGGGTTGGGGATGAGGGGCAACTCGCCTACACATACTCCATAAAGACGCGGGAAGTGAGCTTGGTGATGAGCTCGTAGGGGGAAGATCGTGCCTATCTCCTCGACCGCCATCCCGAGTCAAAGTGTTAGACGTACTCCATAAAGACTCTGGACGTCAGCTTGGTGATGAGCTCATAGGGGGAAGACGTGCCTATCTACTCGGCCGCCATCCCGAGTCAAAGTGTTAGACGTACTCCATAAACACCCGGGAAGTGAGCTTGGTGATGAGCTCATAGGGAATGGTGCCGATCTGGTCGGCCACCCGCTCCACCGGCAGGCCTTCCCCCCAGAGCACCGCCTCGTCACCGGCCTTGTCGGTGGCGCCGGGGCCGAGATCCACCGTCGTCATGTCCATGGAGACGCGACCCACCAGGGGCACGATGCGGCCATTGACCAGCACTGGCGTGCCGTTGGGGGCCATGCGCGGATAACCGTCGCCATAGCCGATGGCAATCACCCCGAGCCGGGTATCGCGATCCGACACCCAGTTGGCGCCATAGCCCACCGGCTCCCCCGCCTTGTGCTCCCGCACCGCAATCAGTTGTGTCTTGAGGGTCATCACCGGCTTGAGGTCGTAATCGGCCGCCACCGTATTGGGGAAAGGCGAAACGCCGTAGAGGATGACGCCGGGGCGCACCCAGTCGCAGTGAGAATCCGGCCAGGCCAGGATGCCCGCCGAGTTCGCCATGGCCCGCTCGCCCAACAGCGGCGCGGTCAGCTGGCTGAACAAGTCAATCTGCTCGCGGGTGGTGGGTTGCTCCAGCTCATCGGAGCGGCTGAAGTGGGTCATGACGTTGAACGGCTGCACCAGGTTCTTGCACTTGCCGAGGCGCTCGATAAAAGCAGGCATCTCGTCGGCCCGCACCCCGAGCCGGTGCATGCCGGTGTCGAGCTTGAGCCAGGCCACCACGGGAGCGGGCAGCTCGGCCTGCTCCAGCGCCTCGAGCTGCTCCCAGGTGTGCACCGCGGTCTGCAGGTTGTTGGCCGCCAGCACCGGCAGGTCGGCACTCGAGAAGAATCCCTCCAGCAGCACTATGGGTTTGACCACGGCGCAGGAGCGCAGCATCAGTGCCTCCTCGATGCGAGCCACCGCATAGGCGTCCGCATCCACCAGGGTACGGGCCACCGGCAGCAGGCCATGGCCATAGGCATTGGCCTTGACCACGGCGATGATCTTGCATTGGGGAGCGTGGCGCTTGACCACGGCGAGGTTGTGGCGCAGGGCCGCTGTATTGATCTGGGCGATAGCCGCTTTCATCTGTTTTCCCTTACGAGGGCATGATAATCAGGCACCGGGTGGTGTCAGCCCTCAAATCTCATCGTCTAAGGCCGGACCGGCAGAATTGTCGAACCGGGAAAACAAGCCCTGACGGTCGGCCACTATCTGAGTTGGCCATCGGTCAGGGCAGTTGTAGTGATGGCTACGCAGCCTTCACCTTGGGTTTACATCAATAGTCATCATCAAACGCAGGACCCGCGTAGTTGTCAAAGCGCGAGAACTGGCCCTGGAAGGTGAGCCGCACCCGGCCTATGGGACCGTTACGCTGCTTGCCGATGATGATCTCGGCGATCCCCTTGTCGGGACTGTCGTCGTGATAGACCTCGTCGCGGTAGATGAACATGATCAAATCCGCATCCTGCTCGATGGAGCCCGATTCCCGCAGATCCGAGTTGACCGGCCGCTTGTCGGCCCGCTGTTCCAGGCTTCGGTTCAGCTGGGAGAGCGCCACCACTGGGCATTGCAGTTCTTTGGCCAGGGCCTTGAGAGAGCGGGAGATCTCACCTATCTCCAGGGTCCGGTTGTCGGAAAGCGCAGGCACCCGCATCAGCTGCAGGTAGTCGATCATGATCATGGAGAGGCCGCCGTGCTCGCGGGCGATGCGCCGGGCGCGGGAGCGCACGTCGGTCGGGGTCAGGCCGGAGGCGTCGTCTATGTACATCTTGCCCTTCTCGAGCAGCAACCCCATGGTGGAGGAGAGGCGGGCCCAATCCTCGTCGTCGAGCTGGCCGGTCCGCACCTTGGTCTGGTCGATGCGCCCCACCGAGGCGAGCATACGCATGATGATCTGCTCGGAGGGCATCTCCAGGGAGAAGATGAGCACCGGCTTGTCGGCGGTGAGGGCCGCGTGCTCGCACAGGTTCATGGCAAAGGTGGTCTTGCCCATGGAGGGACGGGCCGCGACGATGACGAGATCCGAGCGCTGCAGGCCGGCGGTCATCTTGTCCAGATCGTTGTAGCCCGACGAGACGCCGGTCACCCCGTTGTGGGGGGTCTTGAACAGCTCCTCAATCTTGTCGACGGTCTGTTCGAGAATGAGCTTCAAGGGCTGGGGACCCTCGTTGGCGCTGGTGCGCTGCTCGGCGATCTTGAACACCTTGCTCTCGGCGAGATCCAGCAGATCGCCGGAGGTACGGCCCTGGGGCTCGTAGCCCGCCTCGACTATCTCGTTGGCGACCGAGATCATCTCCCGCACCACGGCGCGCTCGCGCACGATTTCGGCGTAGGCGCTGATGTTGGCGGCGCTCGGGGTGTTCTTGGCGATCTCCACCAGATAGGCGAAGCCACCGGCCTCCTCCAGCTGCTCGGAGCGCTCCAGCTCCTCCTGCAGGGTGATGAGGTCGATGGGGTTGCCGGCGTTGGAGAGCCTGTCCATGGCCTGGAAGATCAGCCTGTGGGGTCGGCTGTAGAAGTCCTTGTCGATCACCCGCTCGGCCACCCGATCCCAGGCCTCGTTGTCCAGCATCAGGCCGCCCAGTACGGACTGCTCTGCCTCGAAGGAGTGGGGGGGAACTTTCAGCTGTTGTGTCTTGGCGTCTTTTTTCGCCGTCACTTGCTCTGCCATACACCTAAAAACCGCAGCGGGAAGGGGACGGGAATTTTACAAAAGAAAGCCCGCCACCGCGAGCGCTAATCTGGCGAGAAACCGGATCGGCCCGCGCCGCCCTTGCCAGGGAGGCACCACTCGGGCAGGCTGTCTCCCCCTTACTTCGTTCATGAACAATTCATGCCTGGGATGATACTCCTAGCGCCAAGCTGCGCCACATTGCGGGACTGGCAGCCTGCCATGCGCCTTGCCACTAGCGGGACATGCCCCACCCATAGCTGAGAGTGAAACGCGTCAAAATGAAAAAAATGCTGACCCTGTTTGCCCTGATCCTGGCCATTGGCCTGGGGGCCCCCATCGCCGAAGCCAAGAAATTTGGCGGCGGCAAATCCTTTGGCAAGAGCTACAAGACGGCGCCGGCCCAACCGGCGGCCAAGCCTGTGGACAACAAGAATCCGACCCTGGGCGCGCAAGCGGCTCCCAAGAAGAGCGGCATGATGGGCGGCCTGCTGGGCGGCCTGCTGGCCGGTGGCCTGTTCGCCTACCTGCTGGGCAGCGGCGCCTTCGAAGGTCTGCAGGGCATGGACATGCTGCTGATAGCGGCTCTGGCCCTCGGCGCCTTCTTCCTGATCCGCGCCCTGCGCCGCAGCAAGGCGGCCCAGATGTCACCCCAGCAGCGCACGGCCTATGCCGGCTACCAGCCTCAGGCTCCCCAGCAGTTCGAGCAGAGCGCCAGCGCCCCGCAGGCGACCGGTTTCGCCGACAGCGACGTGCCCTTCCGCCTGCCGCCGGGCTTTGACATGAACGGTTTCCTGTCCGGTGCCCGCGATCACTACCGCACCCTGCAAGAGGCCTGGAACCAGAACGATCTGGAGAAGATGCGCGAGTACGTCAGCCCCGAGCTGTTCGAGCAGCTCAAGGCGGAGCGCGCCGAGCTCTCCGGCGAGCAGCATACCGAAGTCATGTACGTGGACACCCAGCTGGTGCGCGCCGACCACGGCAGCGACTGGGCCCAGGTGAGCGTGCGCTTCAGCGGCCGCTACATGGACCGTCAGGAGCAGGTCGAGGAAGATATCAAGGAGGTATGGCACCTGGAGCGCAACCTGGCCAAGGCCGGCGCCCCCTGGCATATCGTGGGTATCGAGCAGCTCTGATCCCGCGCTCTGCATGCTGAAAAGGCGACCTTGCGGTCGCCTTTTTCATTGCCGGGGGCTGCACGCGCCTTCGCTTTCGGCCCTGTCATGCGTCACGCAAGGCTGCATCCTCTACGCCCTGGGCCCTGCGAGACCAGGATGCGCCCGCAATAGCATCCCGGGATGCGTGATCTGACCCGCCTCGCCCTCCCCCGCTCATGCCATGCAGCCCCGTGGGCTCAGGCGCTCGGCACAGATGCTGGCACGGCAATGCCCTGGGCCGCGCCATGGCAACACCGTCCTTGCAGCAGGCCACCGCGAGCCAGGCAGCAGGCCGAACTCCCAAACGGACATGAGTGCTCTCCCCATGGCTCCTCGAAAGTCACCAGCAATCGACGCCTGGGCCGGGCGGCATGGAATCCAGCCCCTGCGTCCAACCCCTCCCCCCTCAAACCCGGCCATAAAAAAAGAGCCCTCTCGGGCTCTTCCTCATGACGCGGACCTTGTGTCTTAGAGGATAAAGGTCGACACCTGCTTGCTGAGATCCGTGGCCCGGCCCTTGAGGCTGTGGGCCTGATCCAGATCGCGCATGGCGGAGGCGGTGATCTCGTCGGTCACGTCCTTGATCGCCGTGGTGTTCTGAGTGATCTCGCCGGTTACCTGGGTCTGCTCCTCGGCGGCGGTCGCTATCTGGCCCGCCATGTCGGAGATGAGGGACACGGCCTGGGTGATCTCTTCGAGCGCGGCGGCGGCGGCATCGGCATCCTGCACGCTGTTGTCCGCCAGACCCTGGCTGGTCTGCATCAGGCTGACCGCACGGGCCGTGGTCTGTTGCAGGGTCTCTATGGTGGACTGGATCTCCTGGGTGGAGTCCTGGGTGCGGCGCGACAGCACCCGCACCTCGTCCGCCACCACGGCGAAACCGCGGCCCTGCTCACCGGCACGGGCGGCCTCGATGGCGGCGTTGAGCGCCAGCAGGTTGGTCTGCTCGGCGATGCCCTGGATGGTGGAGAGGATGCCGGAGATGGCCTGGGCGTGGCGGCTCAGCTCGCCGATCACCTCGGTCGCCTGCCCCACTTCACTGGCCAGGCTGTTGATGGATTGCCGGGTCTGGTTCACCAGCTGCTTGCCCTGCTCGCTGCTCTGGGTCGACTGCTGGGCCGCCGCCGCCGTGTTTTCGGCGTTGCCGGCGATCTCCATGGTGGCGCTGGCCATCTCGGTGACGGCGGTGGCGACCATGGTCACCTCCTGCTGTTGGCGCTGCAGCTCTTCCACCGCAGCCTGGTTGGTGACCAGACTACGCTCCGCGTCCGCGTCCAGCTCGTGGGCCAGGTTGCGAATGTGGCCAATCAGCTGATGCTGGCTGCCGACGAAGCGGTTGAAGCTGTCCGCCAGCTGACCCACCTCGTCATTGGCATCTATCTTGATGCGCTGGGTCAGGTCGCCGTTGCCGTCGGCGATGCGGGCCAGGGCCTGGGAGACCTTGACCAGGGGGCCCAGCAGCAGGCTGACTAGCCAGGAGATGGCGAGTATGCTGCCCACCAGCACCACCAGCGCCATGGCCAGCTGGGTCATCAGCAGGGAGGAGAGGGGCGCCTCCAGGGTCCCCTTGTCCAGCACCAGTACCAGCTCCCAGTCGGTGCCCGGCACATCGACCGCCAGCAGCAGCTTGTCGCGGCCTTCGCCGTCAAAGTAGGCCGGCACCAGGCTCTGGCTCGCCTTGCTCTGATCGATCAGGGCATTGGTGAGATCGTTGTCGATCTCGGTGGCCGGCTTCATCGCCTTGGCGGCATCCTTGTAGGCGATGACGGTGCCGTCCTTGTGCATCATGATGGCAAAACCGTCGGCGGGCAGCTTCATCTTGGTGATGTCTTCCACCAGGGCCGCGATGGAGAGATCCCCCCCCACCACGCCACCCTGGGCCGGCTGGGCCAGGGTGACCACCATGACGTTGTAGGCCACGTCCAGGTACGGCTTGGTCACTATCATACCGCCCTTGGCCATGGCTTCCTGATACCAGCCGCGGGAGCGGGGATCATAACCGTCACGGTTGATGGAAGGGTCGGAGTCATGCATCTTGCCGCTGCCCTCACCAAAATAGGTGAGCTGAAAACGGCCGGAGACCTGGGCCTGCTGCAGGGCATCGAGGGGCTGGGCACTCGCCTTGTTGCCGAGCGCCTGGATGACGTCCCGGCGGGCCGCGAGCCAGTCACTGACACTCTGGGCCTGCTGGTCGCCCAGACGCAGCACCTGCTCCTGACTGCCTTGCAGCAACTGGTTTTTCTGGCTGGAGTAGCTCTGCCAGGAGAGCAGCAGGATCACCAGCGAGAGCGCGATCACCACAGATAACAGTATCTTCTGCTTGAGTGAGAGGTTTTTCATCATGTGTGCTTCTTATGTCAGGAAGAGAGTGTGCCCACCGATGCCATCGGCATCCTAGTCTTGCAGCAATGAATAGCGGCCGGTTGCGGAAAATCTGAACCCGGATCTTGCCAACCCGGCAAATTTTTCGCCCCCGCGGCCAAAAATGCACCACTCATTGCACCATCGAAGACGACAAGGGCGGGGCAACCCTGTTTATTCCTTCCACAATTGGCTAGAATATCCCGTTTTTAAATCACATCGACCCCGAGAGTTTTCACGATGTTTGAAGTCAATCCTGTATTAAACAAGCTTAAGGAGCTGTCTGAGAGGACCGAGCTGCTTAGGGGGTACCTTTGACTATGACGCCAAGAAAGAGCGTCTAGAAGAGGTCAATGCCGAGCTGGAACAGCCGGACGTCTGGAATGAACCCGAGCGTGCCCAGGCCCTGGGCAAGGAGCGCGTCGCGCTGGAAAACGTGGTCGGCACAATCGACACCCTGACCCAGGGCGCCGACGACGTGGCCATGCTGGTCGAGCTGGCCGTGGAAGGCGAGGACGAGGACACCTTCAATGAAGCCGTGGCCGAAGCCGACGGGCTGGAGGCCAAGCTGGTGGATCTCGAGTTCCGCCGCATGTTCTCCGGCCAGCACGACGCCTCCGACTGCTATATCGACATCCAGTCCGGCTCCGGCGGCACCGAGGCCCAGGACTGGGCCAACATGGTGCTGCGCATGTACCTGCGCTGGGGCGATGCCCACGGCTACAAGCCCGAGCTCATCGAATGCTCCGAAGGGGACGTGGCCGGCATCAAGTCCGCCACCATCAAGTTCACCGGCGAGTATGCCTTCGGCTGGCTGCGCACCGAGACCGGCGTGCACCGTCTGGTACGGAAATCGCCGTTCGATTCCGGTGGCCGTCGTCACACCTCGTTCTGCTCCGTGTTCGTCTATCCCGAGATCGATGACGACATCGACATCGAGATCAACCCGGCGGATCTGCGCATCGACGTCTACCGCGCCTCCGGTGCCGGTGGTCAGCACGTCAACCGGACCGAGTCCGCGGTGCGTATCACCCACATCCCGACCGGGGTGGTGGTGCAGTGCCAGAACGACCGTTCCCAGCACAAGAACAAAGATCAGTGTATGAAGCAGCTGAAGGCCAAGCTCTACGAGCTGGAAATTCAGAAGCAGAATGCCGAGAAGCAAGCCCTGGAAGAGACCAAGTCCGACATCGGCTGGGGCAGCCAGATCCGCTCCTACGTGCTCGATGACGCCCGTATCAAGGATCTGCGCACCGGCGTCGAGACCCGCAACACCCAAGGGGTGCTCGACGGCGATCTGGACAAGTTTATCGAAGCCAGCCTGAAGTCAGGCCTGTAAACACAGAACAGCAGGAATCACCATGTCTGAACAAACCACCACTGCGGAAGTCGATCAATCACTCGAACTCAACAACGAGATGACTGAGCGTCGTTCCAAGCTGGCCGCCTTGCGCGCCCAGGGCAATCCCTTCCCCAACGATTTTCGTCGTGACAGCCTCTCCGGCGATCTGCACGCCGAGTTCGGTGACAAGAGCAGCGATGAGCTGGTCGCCCTGGGTAAACGGGTATCGATCGCCGGTCGCATCATGACCCGCCGGATCATGGGCAAGGCATCGTTTGCGACTCTGCAGGACATGGCTGGCAAGATCCAGATCTACGTGACCCGTGACGACCTGCCGGAAGGCTTCTACAACGAGCAGTTCAAGAAGTGGGATCTCGGTGACATCGTCGGTGTCGAAGGTACCCTGTTCAAGACCCAGACCGGCGAGCTCTCCGTGCACGTCGAAGCCATCCGCCTGCTGACCAAGGCCCTGCGCCCGCTGCCCGAGAAGCACAAGGGGCTGACTGACCAGGAAGCCCGCTGCCGTCAGCGTTACCTGGATCTCATCGCCAACGAAGAGTCCCGCAAGACCTTCGTGACCCGTACCAAGGTGGTGGCAGGTATCCGCAAGTTCCTGAACGACAAGCGTTTCATGGAAGTGGAAACCCCCATGATGCAGGTCATCCCGGGTGGCGCCTCCGCCCGTCCCTTCGTCACCCACCACAATGCGCTGGACATCGACATGTACCTGCGTATCGCTCCCGAGCTCTATCTGAAGCGTCTGGTGGTCGGTGGTTTCGAGCGTGTCTACGAGATCAACCGCAACTTCCGTAACGAAGGTATCTCCGTTCGCCATAACCCCGAGTTCACCATGCTCGAGTTCTATATGGCCTACGCCGACTACATCGATCTGATGGATCTCACCGAGGAGATGCTGCGCACCCTGGCCCAGGACATCCTGGGGGACACCAAAATCCGTTACGCCAAAGAGGGCGAAGAGGGCCTGACCATCGATTTCGGTCAGCCGTTCCAGCGCCTCTCCATGGTGGACTCCATCCTGAAGTACAACCCGGATGTGACCCGTGACGATCTGGCCACCCTGGAGAAGGCCACCGCCGTCGCCAAGGGCCTGAAGATCGAGCTGATGAAGAGCTGGGAGCTGGGCCACGTGATCACCGCGATCTTCGAAGAGACGGTGGAACACATGCTGCTGCAACCGACCTTCATCACCGAGTACCCGGCCGCCGTCTCCCCGCTGGCCCGTCGCAACGACCAGAACCCGGACGTGACCGACCGCTTCGAATTCTTCATCGGCGGCCGCGAGCTGGCCAACGGCTTCTCCGAGCTGAACGATGCGGAAGATCAGGCCGAGCGCTTCCAGGCTCAGGTTGACCAGAAAGCCGCAGGGGACGACGAAGCCATGTTCTACGACGCCGACTTCGTCACCGCGCTGGAACACGGTCTGCCCCCCACTGCCGGTCAGGGCATAGGTATCGACCGTCTGGTGATGTTGTTCACCAACAGCCACACCATCCGCGACGTCATCCTGTTCCCGGCCCTGCGTCCGCAGAAATAAGGTCCGCAGACGGCAAGCTGTCAGGCCACCCCTGACAGCCAGTGCAACGAGAGGCTCCGCCATGGCGGGGCCTCTTTTTTTATGGTTACATCATGACAATGGCGCCCCATGGACCTTAGCCAAGCGGGAGCAGCCACTCTCTCTTGACTCAGGATCAGGACACTCTCCCGACGCCACCATGGGCGCCATCCCGCATCCAGCGTCCGTCCGACTCTTCTTAATGCCTCAATCGAATAAAAAAGACATTTTTATTCTTTGTTGTTATCCATCGTACCCCTTACCCTGACCAAAAATCAGACCATGGAAGACGTGTGTGATGCAAGTGACGGACTCTTTGACCCAGATAACCCCCCTCTCCGATGAGCAGCAGCGCCAGCTGAGCCAGGCCCTCGCCACCCTCAACAGCCAGCAACTGACCTGGGTCAGCGGCTACCTCTATGGTCTGGCCCAGGCCGGTGGCGGGGTGGTGGCGGCTCCGATCCCAGCCGCAGCGGCCGGCGGCAGCCTGACCATTCTGTACGGCTCCCAGACCGGCAACGCCAAGGGGGTGGCCAGCGCCATCCACCAGCAAGCCCAGGCACAGGGACTGCCGGTGACCCTGGTCTCCATGGCGGACTACAAGCCCAAGCAGCTCAAGAAGGAGACCCACCTGCTGGTGGTGGTGAGCACCTATGGCGAGGGCGAGCCGCCCGAGCCCGCAGTGGATCTGCACGAGCAGCTCAAGAAGGGCAAGCTCGGCAAGCTCGACGGCGTCAAGTTCGCCGTGCTGGGGCTGGGGGACAGCTCCTATGAATTCTTCTGCAAGACAGGTCAGGATTTCGATGGCTGGCTGGCCCAGGCCGGCGGTGAGCGCATCGCCCCCCTCGCCAGCCTGGACGTGGATTACGAGGCCGGCGCCAAGGCCTGGACCGAACAGGCCCTGGCTGCGGTCGCCGCGACCCTGAATACGGGCCCGACCGGCTCTGTGGCTGGCGCCGTCAAGGCGGCCGTGGGTCACAGCCAGTTCGACAAGGCCAACCCCTTCCCGGCACGGCTGTCAGTCAACCAGAAGATCACCGGCCGCGACTCCACCAAGGACATCCGTCACATCGAGATCAGCCTGGAAGAGTCCGGCATCCACTATCAGCCCGGTGACGCCCTCGGGGTCTGGTTCGACAACGAACCCGACCTGGTGGGCGAGGTGCTGGCCCTGGCCGGTCTGACCGGTGACGAGGCCACCCCCCATGGCAGCCTGCGCGAGGCGCTGACCCGTCACTACGAGCTGACCCGGCTGCACGGCGGCTTCATCACCGGATTGGCCGAGATCTCCACCGATGCGGCGCTCCATGACATCGCCGGTGACAAGGCCCAGCTCAATGCCCTGGTGGCGTCCGCCCAGGTGGTGGATGTGCTCAAGCGCTTCCCGACCCCCCTTGGCGCCGAGCAGCTGACCGGCCTGCTGCGCCCGCTCACCCCCCGCCTCTACTCCATCGCCTCCGCCCAGAGCGAGGTGGAGGAAGAGGTCCACCTGACCGTCGGCGTGGTGCGCTACCCCCAGGAAGATGGCACTGTGCGCAGTGGCGCCGCCTCCTCCTATCTGGCCGACAGGCTGGATGACGGGGCCGAGGTGCGGGTGTTCGTGGAGCACAACGACAACTTCCGCCTGCCGGCCAATCCCGATACCCCCGTCATCATGGTGGGTCCGGGCACCGGCATCGCCCCCTTCCGCGCCTTCTTGCAGGAGCGAGACGCCATCGGAGCCTCTGGCAAGAACTGGCTCTTCTTCGGCAACCCCCACTTTACCCAGGACTTCCTCTATCAGGTGGAGTGGCAGCGCTATGTGAAGTCGGGCCTGCTGTCGAAGATCTCCCTGGCCTTCAGCCGGGATCAGGCCGAGAAGATCTATGTGCAGGATCGCCTGCGCGAGGCGGGGCTTGAGCTCTACCAGTGGCTGGAAGCCGGCGCCCACTTCTATGTGTGCGGCGACGCCAACCACATGGCCAGGGATGTGCAGGAAGCCCTGCTGGATGTGATTAGCGAGCACGGCCACAAGAGCCGTGAGGAAGCAGAAGAGTATTTGAGCGAATTGCGTCGTGCCAAACGTTATCAAAGGGATGTCTATTGATGAGCAAGCAACTTATTCCGGGACCGGTCGAAGGGCCGCTGGCTGACAACGAACGCCTCAAGCGCGAGAGCAACTTCCTGCGCGGCACCATAGAGCAGGATCTCAAGGATCCCCTCACCGGCGGCTTCAACGGCGACAACTTCCAGCTGATCCGCTTCCACGGCATGTACCAGCAGGATGACCGCGACATCCGCCCCGAGCGCGCCGCCCAGAAGCTCGAGCCCCTGCACAACGTCATGCTGCGCGCCCGTCTGCCGGGCGGCATCATCACCCCGGCCCAGTGGCAGGTGATCGACAAGTTCGCCGAGGAGCACAGCCTGTACGGCAGCATCCGCCTGACCACCCGCCAGACCTTCCAGTTCCACGGGGTACTGAAGCGCGACATCAAGCTGATGCACCAGACCCTCAACAGCACAGGCATCGACAGCATAGCCACCGCCGGGGACGTGAACCGCAACGTGCTCTGCACCAGCAACCCGGTGGAGTCCGAACTGCACCAGGAGGCCTACGAGTGGGCCAAGCAGATCTCAGAGCACCTGCTGCCCAAGACCCGTGCCTACGTGGAGATCTGGCTGGACGGCGAGAAGCTTGGCGAAGACGAGGAGCCCATCCTGGGTTCCAACTACCTGCCGCGCAAGTTCAAGACGACAGTAGTGATCCCGCCCCACAACGACATCGATGTCCACGCCAACGATCTCAACTTCGTGGCCATCGCAGATGGCGGCAAGCTGGTGGGCTTCAACGTGCTGGTGGGCGGGGGTCTGGCCATGACCCACGGCGACACCAGCACCTATCCGCGCAAGGCGAGCGACTTCGGCTTCATTCCGCTCTCCCACGTGCTGGACGTGGCGGCGGCCGTGGTCAGCACCCAGCGCGACTGGGGCAACCGGGTCAACCGCAAGAACGCCAAGACCAAGTACACCCTCGAGCGGGTGGGCGTGGAGGCCTTCAAGGCCGAGGTGGAGCGCCGCGCCGGCATCGCGTTTGCCGAGAGCCGCCCCTATGTCTTCACCAGCCGTGGCGATCGTTTTGGCTGGGTGGAGGGGATCGACGGCAAGCATCACCTGACCCTGTTCATCGAGAACGGCCGCCTGCTGGACTTCCCGGGCAAGCCCCTCAAGACCGGTATGCTGGAGATCGCCAAGATCCACCAGGGGGATTTTCGCCTCACCGCCAACCAGAACCTGATCATCGCCGGGGTGCCTGCCGGCGAAAAGGCCCGCATCGAAGCCCTGGCCCGCCAGTACGGCCTCATCGATGATGGTGTGAGCGAGCAGCGCAAACAGTCCATGGCCTGCGTGGCCCTGCCCACCTGCCCCCTGGCGATGGCCGAGGCCGAGCGCATGCTGCCGGCCTTTGTCACCGACATCGAAGGACTGCTGACCAAGCACGGCCTGGCGCAGGATGCCATCATCTTCCGGGTCACCGGCTGCCCCAACGGTTGCGGGCGCGCCATGCTGGCGGAGGTGGGTCTGGTGGGCAAGGCCCCGGGCCGTTACAACCTGCACCTGGGCGGCAACCTGGAGGGGACCCGCATCCCCCGCATGTATCAGGAGAACATCACAGAGCCGCAGATCCTGGCAGAGCTGGATGCCCTCATCGGCCGCTGGGCCAAGGAGCGCAACCAAGGCGAGTGCTTCGGCGACTTCGTGATCCGTGCCGGCATCATAGCCCCCGTGGTCAACTCCGCCGTGGACTTCTACGCCGCCTGATCCCAAGGGCGCCGCGAGGCGCCCGTTTCTTCACAGAGCGAGACACAGAGATGACACTGGATCTGACACAACTGCTCACCCTCTCCAAAGAGGAGCAGGTCGCCGCCCTGGCCCCCCACAACCGCGAGCTGGAGGCCATGAGCGCCCCCGAGCGGGTACGCTGGGCCCTGGCCAACCTGCCGGGACAGCACATCCTCTCTTCGAGTTTTGGCATTCAGGCGGCCCTGATGCTGCACCTGGTGAGCCGCGAGCAGGCCGATATCCCCGTGGTGCTGACCGACACAGGTTATCTGTTCCCCGAAACCTACCGCTTCATCGACGAGCTGAGCGAGCGCCTCGCCCTCAACCTCAAGATCTACCGGGCCGATCTCAGCCCGGCCTGGCAGGAGGCCCGCTTCGGCCTGTTGTGGGAGCAGGGGGTGGAGGGGATCACCCGCTACAACCAGCTCAACAAGGTGGAGCCCATGGACAGGGCCCTGAATGATCTCGGCGCCCAGACCTGGTTCTCGGGCCTGCGCCGGGAGCAGTCCGGCAGCCGCGGCAAGCTGCCGGTGCTGGCCATCCAGCGCGGCCGCTTCAAGTTCCTGCCGGTCATAGACTGGAGCAACAAGGACGTCTTCTACTACTTCAAGGAGCACGACCTCCCCTACCACCCCCTGTGGGAGCAAGGCTACCTGTCGGTGGGCGATGTCCACACCACCGCCAAGTGGGAGCCCGGCATGAGCGAGGAGCAGACCCGCTTCTTCGGCCTCAAGCGCGAATGCGGCCTGCACGAAGAGAGTGGCGAGAGCGACGGCTCGGGGATCTGATCCCGCCGCCCCCAATACAAACGCCCGGGTCATCCCGGGCGTTTTCATGGCTGGACACAGTGGCAAGGATTAGAGCTTGCGCCCGAGCCGCCTCTCGACCTGGCGTCGCTCCCAGTCGGGGCCGAGCCACTTGGGCAGCTTGAACAGGTTGAAGGCGTGGGCCCCCAGCCCTATGCCCCAGCCCAGCATGGGCCACCAGGCCCAGATATGTCCCGGGCTGGTCACCAGGTTGATGACCCAGAGCAGGCTGATCACCAGCCCGTAGCTGATGAGGTGGCCGTAGAACCCCTTCAATCCCTGCACAAATTCCATCGCCTCGCGCTCGTCCGGCGCAACGCCTTGCGCTCCCTTGGTTTCACTCATCTCGCTCTCCTGCAGTTGACTGATGTCGAGTTCGAAGACGGCGGCCAGGGCCTTGAGGGATTCGAGACCGGGGGCCTGGCCCCCCTCTATCCGTTGCACCGTGCGGACACTCAACCCGGACAGGGTGGCCAGTTGATCCTGTGACCAGCCGCGCTGCAATCTCAACTTCCTGACGATCATCGATGAACTCCTTGTGGTAGTGACGAGAGCAAGCGTACCCGGCTTAGGCGAAATCCTTGACGACAGCGACCCGACATTCGGGTGACAGTCATTGCAGATCAATATCTTATAGCCGATTTACCCGGATGAAAAAAGCCCGGCACACAGGCCGGGCGGGGAGAGTGACGGGGGGATGGCGCCTAGTTGGCGGCCCGCGCCGCCGTGAGCCACTGCGTGACCAGGGCCTCGTGCCCCTTGAGCCAGGCGTCGGCATGACGCGCTATATCCGCCGGCTTGTTCTGCCCCTGCTTCATCAGGCTGTTCTGGATATTGATGTCATTGATGGGCAGCTTCATCTGCGCAAACAGCGTGGCCGCCGAGGGGTTCGCCTCGGCGAATGCCTTGTTGGCGACGATGTGCATGCTGTTCATCTCGAAGCCATAGTTCTTGCCATTGGCCAGCTTGGTGTCGCCCTCGCGGCCATCCGGCAGGGCGGTGAAGGGCACCTCCAGCCAGACCACATCCTTGCCCGGCACCAGTTCACCGCTCACCCAGTAAGGGGTCCAGGTGTAGTAGAACACCGGCTTGTGCTCCTTGTAGCGGGTGATGGTGTCGGCAATGATGGCCGCGTAGTTGCCCTGCTGGTGGGTCACCGTCTTGTCCAGCTCGTAGGCCTTGAGCTGGTGGTTGATCACCCCCTCGCAGCCCCAGCCCGGGTTGCAACCGGCCAGATCGGCCTTGCCGTCACCGTCGCTGTCAAACAGGGCCGCCAGCTTGGGGTCCTTGAGCTGGGCGATATTGGTGATGCCGTACTTGTCGGCGGTCGCCTTGTCGATGAGATACCCCTGGGCCGCACCGGTCACATAGTCCCCATGGCGGTAGAACTTGGCGTCCCCACCCGACTTCTCGTACTTGTCCTTGTGCAGCGGATTCCAGTTGAAGGCGAGG
This sequence comes from Aeromonas bivalvium, assembly GCF_000819765.1. Taxonomy (GTDB): domain Bacteria; phylum Pseudomonadota; class Gammaproteobacteria; order Enterobacterales; family Aeromonadaceae; genus Aeromonas; species Aeromonas bivalvium. Next base: position 73,375 of record NZ_CDBT01000008.1, on the reverse strand, counting down.
AAGGTCGCATCGCCACTGGCGACCGAGGCATAACCCACGTTGTAGTCCGCCTCCTTGGCGGGCTTGACGTCATAGCCAAGCTCCCCCAGCAACTTGCTCACCAGCAGGGTCTGGAACGCCTCCTCCGGCACGTTGCTCTGAATGGGCTGCACCAGGGTGGCGGCCATGGCGGTCGAGCTCAGCAGCAGGGTGCTCAGGGTCAATCCCTTGGTGATGGTTCTCATAATACTTCTCCTTTGGTGTGAGTCTGATGATGGCGCCCGAACGGGGCGAGCAGCAGGCCGACGGGGCCTCGTTGATACCAGCGCCCGACGCGCCCGCCCCCCGACTGGCCCATGGCCTGGGTGAGGCGATCGAGCACTATGGCCAGCAGCACTATGCCAAGACCACCGACCGAGGCCATGCCCATGTCGAGGCGACCTATGCCCCGCAGCACCATCTGCCCCAGACCACCCACCGCGATCATGGAGGCGATCACCACCATGGAGAGGGAGAGCATGAGCGACTGGTTGACCCCGGCCATGATGGTGGGCATGGCCAGGGGCAGTTGCACCTTGAACAGCAACTGACGCGGGCTGGCGCCAAATGAATGGCCCGCCTCGATGAGATCCGCCGGGACCTGGCGAATACCGAGAATGGTCAGCCGTATCATGGGGGGCAGGGCGAAGATGATGGTCACCACCACTCCGGGCACGTTGCCGATGCCAAACAGCATGACGATGGGGATGAGGTAGACGAAGGCCGGCGTGGTCTGCATGGCATCGAGCAGGGGCCGGGTCCAGGCGGTGGCTCGCTCGCTGCGCGCCAGCAGTATGCCGGTCGGCAGGCCGATGACCATGCAAAACAGCAGGGAGGTCATCACCAGGGCCAGGGTCACCATGGCATCAGACCAGACACCGATGAGGCCTATCGCAACAAGGGAACCGAGCGCCCCCAGGGCCATGGCGCCGCTGACCAGCTGCCAGGCAATCAGGGTCAGCAGGAGCACCATGATGGCGGAGGGCACGGTTTGCAGCGCCTGGGTCAAGGCGTTGAGGGTCACCTCCACCGGCGCCCTGATGATCTGGAACAGGGGTCGAAAGTGGGTGACCAGCACGTCGATGCCCTGCTCCACCCAGGCATCGAGCGGCAGCCAGGCCTGCTGGAAGGGATCCAGGGGGTCGAAGGCGGGCCCGTCATCGGCCTCGGCTATCTGGTCTTGCCAGTCATTGCTGGCCACGGCGGTTTGAGTGGTGCTGCCCCAGGGATCCGCTTCGCTCTGGCTGGCGGAGGCGCTGGCCCAGGGATCCTCGGCCGCACCGGCGGCGTCGGCCCAGGTCGGTTGGCTGGCCAGCAGCAGCGTCGCCAGCCAGAGGGATATCAGCTGTTTCATGCCGGGGTACTCCTGTCCAGGGTGTTGAGCAGACTGGCCTTGGAGATCAGACCGAGATAGGTGCCATCTTCCTCGACCACGGGCACCTGGCAGGGGGCCGCCGCCACCTGACTGATCAGTTCGTGCAAGGGAGTATCCGCCAGCAAGGGGGGGATCTCCCCCAGCAGGGCCTGATCCAGGCTGCCCTTGCTCGCCACGGCGCGATCCAGGGAGTCGAGGGAGACGACACCGACGAAGCGCCGGCTGCGATCCACGACATAGCCGAACTCCCTCTCCTGCTCCTTGAGCTGGCGCAGGGCATTGGCCGGGCCATCGGTGACATGCTTCTTGATGAGGGGCATCTGCTTGCGGCTGACGATATCCCGGGCGCTGAAGACGTTGGCGAGATCCACCCCGCGAAAGAAGGCGCGCACATAGTCGTTGGCCGGCTGGCTCAGGATCTCGTCCGGGGTGCCCACCTGGATCACCCGGCCATCCTGCATGATGGCGATGCGATCGCCGATGCGCATCGCCTCGTCCAGATCGTGGGAGATGAAGATGATGGTGCGCTGATGGTTCGCCTGCAGCTTGAGCAGCTCATCTTGCATCTCGGTGCGGATCAGGGGGTCGAGCGCCGAGAACGCCTCATCCATCAACAGGATATCCGGGTCGTTTGCCAGGGCGCGCGCCAGGCCGACCCGCTGCTTCATGCCGCCGGAGAGGGCATCGGGGTAGGCGTGCTCCCAGGTATCCAGGCCAACCTGGGCCAGGGCCTGATGGGCACTGCGATGGCGCGTCGCCAGGGGGACCCCGGCCAGCTCCAGACCGAAGGCGGCATTGTCCAGCACCGTCAGATGAGGCATGAGTGCGAAGGATTGGAACACCATGCTGATCTTGTTGCGACGCACCTGGCGCAGGGCCTCGTCCGAGATGGTGGCAATGTCTTCGCCATCGATCAGCACCTGGCCACGGGTCGGCTCGATCAGGCGATTGAGCAGCCGCACCAGGGTGGATTTTCCGGATCCGGACAGTCCCATCACCACGAAGATCTCGCCCTCATGGATCTGCAGGTTCACGTCATGAACGCCGAGAGTCTGCCCGGTCTTTTGCAAGATACCGGTGCGATCCTCTCCCTCTTCCAATAGTTTGAATGCCTTGTCAGGCTGATCGCCAAAGATCTTGTACAGGGTCTTTACTTCCAGTTTGACTGTCATGTTGCCCTTTTTTAATGGATGACTACCGTAGCGCCATGGAGTGACCATGGCGCAATTCCATTACTACACTAAACACTTTACAGGAACATTAAAAGGGTAAATAGCCACTACGATACGGTGATACATTCATAAGCTCGTGATTTAACGCTATTTAACAGCTGAAGAGAGATATCAGATCTCTGCCCTCATCGTTAGCCTAGTAATGAAATTTCAATTTTTTGTTTAATGATCTAAACATTAATTTACCCATGGGTCGCTGCGGGCCAGAAGGGACGGCGAGCAGGCCCCTTGCGAGCGCCGGCACCTGACAGGCAGCCCACTGACCACTCGGCAAAAACACGAAAAAAGTCACGCTCAATGCACGAACGTCGGTGAAATACCGGAAAAATACTGGAAATCTGGCGCTGACAGAGAAGGGATTGGCGCTGACTCGGGAAGATGAACGGATGGGATGACAGGGGCTGGAAAGGGTTGAAAGCGAAGGAAGGGGACGGCGATCACCCGGCCCATGGCGCCAGGTGATCGCCGGAGCAGAGACTTAGAGGGACTGCATGACTCGGGCCCCCAGTTCGAAGGAGCGCAGCCTGGCCTCCTGATCGAAGATGGGGCCATTGAACATCAGCTCGTCGGCCCGGGTCTCGGCAAGCAGCGCCTGGATGCCATGGCGCACCGCCGCCTCATCCCCCACCAGGGAGCGCGACAAGGTCTTTTCCATCGCCACCAGCTCATGGGGAGCCCAGCCGGTGAGCTCCTCCACCGGCGCTGGCAGCTCGCCCGCGTCCCCCCGATAGAGACGCAGGAACTGCTGCTGCACCGTGCTGAACAGGAAGCGCGCCTCGGCCGTGCTCCGGGCGGCGATCAGATTGACACAGACCAGGGCATAGGGCTTGGGCCAGCGGGCCGAGGGGCGATACTGGCTGCGATAGATCTCCAGTGCCTGGGACAACAGAGCAGGGGCAAAATGGGAGGCGAAACCGAACGGCAAACCCATGGCCGCCGCCAGCTGGGCGCTGTAGAGGCTGGATCCGAGCAGCCAGACGGGGAGATGGAGCCCGAGCCCAGGCACGGCGCGCACCGGGCCCGCCTCATCCCCGAAATAGGCTATCAGTTCGGCCACGTCGGCGGGAAAATCATCCACCTCACCGCTGCGCTGGCGACGCAAGGCCTGCATGGTACGCTGATCCGAGCCGGGCGCCCGGCCAAGACCGAGATCGATCCGATCCGGATAGAGAGAGGCGAGCGTGCCGAACTGCTCGGCGATCACCAGGGGGGAGTGGTTGGACAACATGATGCCACCCGCCCCGAGGCGCAGGGTGCGGGTACCGCCGGCCAGGTGACCGATGAGCACAGACGTGGCCGCACTGGCGATGCCGGGCATGTTGTGATGCTCCGCCAGCCAGTATCTGTGATAGCCCCAGGCCTCGGCCTGCTGGGCCAGCGCCAGGGAGCGGCGAAAGGAATCGGCGGGGTGAGAGCCGACGGGAACGGGTACCAGATCCAGTACCGAATAGGGAACGCGCATGACTCACTCCTGGGAGGGGAAAGGGCTCACTCTATCATTAGCTCTAAATGAGACACAATCGTTCCCTCACTGGCGATCCTGATGTCATGAGCCACACTCATTGCTGGTCAACCATGGATGAATGACCATCACAAGGATACGGATCATGAGGCTAACCGGTGCACGACGCCGCCCCTTCTACGTGCATATCGCCACCCTGTTTATCGGCCTGTTCGGCCTGCTCGGCGCCCTGTTGATACTACAGCAGTTCGACCAGCATAGAGCCCTGGGCATGGCTTATGAATATCGCAGTTTCCAGCAGTATCGCGACCAGCTGGCCCTGGCACTGCGACTCAACGAGCGCCCCGCCCGCACCAGCCTCTCCCTGCTGGCGGCGGGGACACTGATGCAGGCCCAGACCCAGGAGGCCCGGCTCGCCTTCCTGCCCCAGCTGACCGAGGCACTGGCCAGCAACCACGGCTATGGCGCCATCTTTGTCGGCTATGACAACGGGGATTTCTTTCTGGTTCGCCCCTTGACCGACAGGGTCAAGGGGCAGCTGGGCCCCCTGCCCGAGGGGAGCAGCCTGCTGGTGCAGAGCCTGGTCGGCGGCAGGGGAGAATACCTCTACTATGATGCCCGCCAGCAGCTGATCGCTCGCACGGCCATGGCAGACTACCAGTTCGATCCCCGCGCCCGCCGCTGGTATCAACAAGCCCTGCGCAACAGCGGCATCACCAGTACCCCGCCCTATCTCTTCTTCACCACCCAGGAACCGGGGATCACCCTGGCCATGGCGAGTCGGGACAAGAAGGCGGTGATCGGCATCGATGCCAGTGTCGAGCGCATCTCCACCCTCATCGGCAAGATACAGCAGGAGGGAACCCTGCTGGTGCTGTTCGATCATCACGGCACCCTGCTGGCGACGGATCCGGCCCAGCTGCCCGGCTACGAGCGGCTGAGGGTCTTGCCCAAGATCTCGAGCCTCAACGATCCCGTCTTCACCCTGTTGCAGCGTCGCCTCAGCGCCGAGCCCACCCTGCTTGATGGACATAGCGCCCTGACCCTGGACGATCCCGAGCGGGGGGAGTGGCAGGTCAATCTCTCCCCCATCGGCGAGGGATCCCCCTTCTACCTGGGGCTGCTGATCCGCAGCGAGCGCCTGTTCGCGGGGGCCAAACAGCAGGCCTTGCACAATCTTGGCAGCGCCCTGCTTGCCCTGTTGCTGCTGCTCCCCATCATCTGGCTGGTGGCCAGGCGCACCGCCATGCCCCTGCGGGCCCTGACCCGGGAGGCCGAGCGCATCCAGCACTTCGATTTCAGTCAGGGGGAAGATCCCCACTCCGCCATCCTGGAGATAGACGATCTCTCCCGTACCATGTCGGGCATGCGCCTGACCCTGGGCAACTTCATGAACATAGGTCGGGCACTCGGGGCCGAACACGACGTCGATGCCCTGTTCCAGCGGGTGCTCGGCGAGACCATAGCCGCGGCGGGCGCCAACGGCGGGGCCCTCTATCTGGTCGTATCGGGGGAATTGCAACCGGAGCGCGCCTTCTGGCGGGGCCAGCCGCCGCAACGGATCGATGGCGCCCCCCTGCTGCGCCCCGTGTTGCGCGGCGAGCGGGTGAAGCTGGTCCTCGAGGCCGGGCTCTGGCAGCGCCATCTCGCGGGCTGGGGTGATTATCCGGGTGAGGGGCATCTGGTGGCCGAACCCCTGCATGATCATCATCAGGAGGTGATCGGTTGCCTGCTGATCCTGCTGCCTCCCTGCTCGCCCGCCGAACTGGGCGCCCGCATCAGCCTCATCGAGGCGCTGGCCGGCACCTCGGCCTCGGCCATCGAGAACCAGCGCCTGCTGGCGGAACAGAAGCGGCTGCTGGCGGCCTTCATCGAGCTCATCGCCGGCGCCATCGATGCCAAGAGCCCTTACACGGGCGGCCACTGCCAGCGGGTGCCTGAGCTGACCCGGTTGCTGGCCGAGGCGGCCAGCGCCGAGCGGCAAGGCCCCTTCGCCAGCTTCAACCCGAGCGAACAGGAGTGGGAGGCCATCCACATTGCCAGCTGGCTCCATGATTGCGGCAAGGTGACCACCCCGGAGTTCGTGGTCGACAAGGCGACCAAGCTGGAGACCCTCTACGATCGCATCCACGAGGTACGCACCCGCTTCGAGGTGCTCAAGCGCGATGCCCACATCGCGGCCCTGAGCGAGCAGTTGACCGAGGCGCAGCAGAGCGCGGCCCGGACCGCCGCACTGCCGTGCTGGGCCGAGCTGGATGCGGAGTTTGCCTTCGTGGCCGAGTGCAACCAGGGGGGGGAGTGGATGGCCCCCGAGCGGCTCGATCAGTTGCAGCGCATCGCCAGCCGCAGCTGGTGGCGCACCCTGGACAACCGGCTCGGCCTCGGTACCGAGGAGCTGGGGCGCTACCAGGGCGCCCCGGCTGTCCTGCCCTGCCGCGAGTCACTGCTGTCCGACAGGCCGGAGCACAGGATCCCCCGCAGCCAGGATGAGCAGCTGAACCCGGACAATCCCTGGGGCTTCAAGGTGGCCGTGCCCGCGTATCGCTATGATCGCGGCGAGCTTCACAACCTCGGGATCCGTCGAGGCACCCTGAGCGAGGAGGAGCGCTACAAGATCAACGAACACATCATACAGACCATCAAGATGCTGGAGCGGCTGCCCTTCCCCCGCCACCTCAAGCAGGTGCCCGAGATAGCCGGCGGCCACCACGAGAGGATGGATGGCGGCGGCTACCCCAGGGGACTGACCCGGGAGCAGATGAGCATACCGGCCCGCATCATGGCCATCGCCGACATCTTCGAGGCCCTGACCGCCAGGGATCGCCCCTACAAGTCGGGCAAGTCCCTCAGCCAGTCCCTCGCCATCATGAGCCAGATGGCCGACGAGGGGCACATAGACCCTGACCTCTTCGCCCTCTTCCTGCGCAGCCGCATCTGGCAGCACTATGGCGAACGCTTCCTGGAGGAGAGCCAGTGTGACCGGGTCGATCTGGTCGCCTTCCTGCCCCCGGCCCAACGCGGGCAAGCAGGCGCCCACACCAGGCCAGCCCGCCGAGTCAGCAGGGAGGCGCCTCCCCGCTGAGTCGCGGCTAGTGCCCGCCCAGCTCGGCGCTCATCAGCTCCTTCATGCGAAATTTCTGCAGCTTGCCGGTCACCGTCATGGGGTACTCCTCCACGAAGCGGATGTAACGGGGCACCTTGAAGTAGGCGATCCGCGCCGACAGGAAGTGCTTGATGGCCTCTTCATCGGCATCGCAGCCGGGCCTGAGCTTGATCCAGGCACACACCTCCTCCCCGTAGCGATCGCTGTCGATGCCGAACACGGCGGCATCCTGCACTGCCGGGTGGTCGTAGAGCCGCTCCTCCACCTCTCGCGGGTAGATATTCTCGCCGCCGCGGATGATCAGCTCCTTGCTGCGACCGACGATCTGCACATACCCCTCCTCGTCCATCACCCCTATGTCGCCCGAATGCAGCCATCCCTCGGCGTCTATGGTCTCGGCCGTCTTGGCCGCGTCCTGCCAGTAGCCGCTCATGACGCCGTAACCCCGGCAGCAGATCTCCCCCTTCTCGCCGATGGCAACCGTCTCACCACCCGGGCTGACCAGCTTGATCTCGGTATGACCTATGGCCCGGCCCACCTTGGTGACCCGCTTGTCGAGGGGGCAATCCACCGCCGTCATATGGTTGATGGGGCTGCACTCGGTCTGGCCATAGGCGATGGTCACCTCCCTCATGTGCATCAGGGTCTGCACCCGCAGCATCAGTGGCTCCGGGCAGATGGCTCCCGCCATGATGCCGGTGCGCAGCGAGCCCAGATCGAACTCGGCAAAGTGCGGCAGCTCCAACTCGGCGATAAACATGGTCGGCACCCCGTGCAGGGCAGTGCAGCGCTCTTCCTCCACCATCTGCAAGGTGGTCGCGGGGTCGAAGGATTCGGCCGGAAACAAGGCACAGGCCCCCACGCTCAGACAGACCAGATTGCCGAGCACCATGCCAAAGCAGTGATAGAGGGGAACAGGGATGCAGAGCCTGTCCTGCTCCGTCAGTCCCATGCCGGCGGCGACCAGCATGCCGTTGTTGAGAATGTTGTGGTGGCTCAACGTGGCCCCCTTGGGGCTGCCCGTGGTGCCCGAGGTGAACTGGATATTGATGGGATCCGAGGCCCTGAGTCCGGCGGCCACCCGCGTCAGATGGTCAAGGTCCGCTTCATCCCCCAGGGTCTGCAGGTCGCCGAAATTGAGCATGCCAGGGCTTTTGTCCTCTCCCAGCCGCACCACCCAGGACAGGGTCGGCAAGGCGGCCGCCTTGAGCGCTCCCGGCTCGGCACTGGCCAGCTCGGGGGCCAGCGCAGCCAGCATGGCGAGGTAGTCGCTGCCCTTGAACCGGCTCGCACAGATGAGGGCACGGCAGCCGACATTGTTGATGGCAAATGCCAGCTCTTCCTGGCGATAGGCGGGATTGATGCAGACCATGATGGCGCCGATACGGGCGGTGGCAAATTGCACCAGGCACCACTCTATGTTGTTGGGAGACCAGATGCCGACCCGATCGCCGGGGCGGAGCCCGATGGCCAGCAGGCCTCTGGCCAGCCTGTCTATCTCGCGGACGTACTCCTGCCAGTTCCAGCGGATCTGCTGGTGACGCACCACCACGGCGGGTCGCTCCGGGAAGCGGCGCGCCATGGTGTGCAGGTATTCACCTATGGTCTGTTCGAGCAGGGGGGCGTCGGTCGGGCCGGCGCGATAGCTGAGTGGTGCGGACATGAGGGCTCCTTGCCATGAGGGGAACGAGTGGCCTAAGGCTCGGCTGGCGACGTCTCGCGGTCGAATGTTACGTTAGTGTAAAAACATGGAAATTCAACGCCCACTTTGGTCTAAGCAGGCCATCGGCAGCCCGGAGATCCACAAAAGGAGGATCCGATCACAAAGTGGAAAAGTGCCATAAAAAACGGCCAACCCTGGGGTTGACCGTTTTTCTGACAAAATCTAGTGACAAATGCTTAGAACAGCAGGTGCGCTACCCCGGCTATCACTGGCAGGGTCACCAGGGTACGCAGCAGGAACACCACGAACAGCTCCCACAGCTTGACCGGGATCTTGCTGCCCAGCAGCAGGGCACCCACTTCAGACATATAGATGAGCTGGGTCACCGACATGGCGGCGATGACGAAGCGGGTCATCTCGCTCTCTATGCTGGAGGCCAGGATCGCCGGGATGAACATGTCGGCAAATCCCACCACTATGGTCTTGGATGCGGCTTCCGCTTCCGGCAGTTGCAGCAGCTCGAGCAATGGGATGAAAGGAGCCCCCAGCCAGTTGAAGATGGGAGTGTGCTCGGCCAGCAGCAGGGCGCAGGTTCCGATCGCCATCACCACGGGCAAGACCCCAAACACCATATCCAGGGCATTCTTCACCCCTTCCCGGGCCACGGCCCCCAGATCGTTGACGCTGTCGGCCTTCTTGAGGGCACGCTCGAAGCCATAACTCACCAGGCTATGCTCGTGGGGCACCGCCTCCTGCTTGCGACACAGCGGGGTGCCGTCACTGTAGACATCCTTCTTCCAGGAAAGCGGCGGCAGGCGCGGCACTACGATGGCCGCCACCACGCCAGCCAGGCAGACCGTCAGATAGAAGGGTACAAACATGTGCTCCAGTTTGACCTGGGAGATCACCACCAGACAGAAGGTGATGGAGACGGCGGAGAAGGTGGTGCCGATGACGGCGGCTTCCCGCTGGGTGTAGAACTTGCCTTCGTACTGCTTGCTGGTCAGCAGGATGCCGACACTGCCATCGCCGAGCCAGGAGGCGAAGCAGTCCACTGCCGAGCGGCCGGGCAGACGGAACACGGGGCGCATGATGCGGGTCATCAGGGTGCCGATGAACTCAAGCAGTCCGAAATCCAGCAGCAGGGGCAGCAGGAGACCGGCGAAGATGAACACGGAGAACAGCACGGGCAGCAGATCGTGCAGCACCAGTCCCCCGGTGGCATCGGATCGCAGCGCCTCGGGCCCGACGCCGAAGAAGACCAGCAGGGCAAAGATACCACCCAGCACCCGTACGCAGGCCCAGAAGGGGGAGACATTGAACAGGGCATTGAGGAAGGGACGACGCACCAGGATGGCGGGCTTGAACAACCAGGCGACCAGGGTCAGCAACATGGTGGTGGTGATGAGACCACTCACCACGGCCACCAGAGAGTCGGCGAACACGGCCTGCACCGTCTTGGCCAGCACGGCCACAGGTATGGTGATATTGCCGTCGTAGAGCACCGGGGTCATGAACAGCAGGATCCCGATGAGTGACGGGACCAAGAACATCAGCAAGTTACGGCGGGTATTCACCGTGGGGGCATCGAGAGTCTTTTCCAGCATGGTATTACAGCCTTAATGTTACTTTTCCTTAGCCAGGTCGCCTGCATACTCATGCCCCGCCCAGCAAAACGGGCGAAAGAATACTCCAAAAAAACGCACAAACAAGCTTTTAATGCATTATTTTCAGCATAAGTATTTTCACAGACGAAGCGTCCATCAGAACATACCCAAACAGATATGCATATTGATTCACACCAAAGTGTTAGCATATTGTTTCAGTCAGGTTGCGTTCAGGTGCGCAGTATAACCAGCTGAAGATGCCAGGCAAGAACTGGCATCACAAATCCCACAATTGGCGCGCTTCGAGTCCATCGCTATCCCTGGACACCTCGATAAAAAAAACCGGAGTCCGTTGCCGGACTCCGGTATTCATGCGATGACACGAAAGGCGACTATCAATCGCGGACGTAAATGACCTCTACCCCGTCATCATCGTCTTCATCCCAGTCATCGTCGCCAAGGGATTCATCGAAGGCACGGGAGGCCGCCGCTGCGTCCGCTTCGGCCTGGGCCAGCTGGTTCTTGTGGTAGTCATCCCACTTGAACTCCACCTTCTCGATGGCGTCTTTGGCATCCTGCTCCAGCTGACGAGGCATGGTGTCCAGCAGATCCAGGATGTCGTAGCACAGCTTCTTGGTGCCTTCCTTGCTAATGGCCGTGATGGCGTAGACAGGACCTTCATGGTTCAGGGCCGCCTTGACACGATCCATCACCTCCACCGCTTCCTCTTCCAGGATCAGGTCCATCTTGTTGAACACCAGCCAGCGCGGCTTGTTCGCCAGCTCAGGGCTGTACTTCTCCAGCTCACGGACTATGGTGAGGGCATTTTCGGCCGGATCGGAACCATCCACCGGGCAGATATCCACCAGATGGATCAGCACGCGGCAACGCTCGAGGTGCTTGAGGAAGCGGATCCCGAGGCCTGCCCCCTCGGCGGCGCCCTCGATAAGACCCGGGATATCGGCGATCACGAAGGAGCGGGAGTTCTCCCCGCGCACTACCCCCAGGTTCGGTACCAGGGTAGTGAAGGGGTAGTCGGCCACTTTCGGACGGGCGGCGGAAACGGCGCGAATGAAGGTGGACTTGCCCGCATTGGGCAGCCCCAGCATGCCGACGTCAGCCAGCAGCAGCAGTTCCATTTTGAGGCTGCGCACCTCGCCAGGAGTGCCGTTGCTCTTCTGGCGCGGCGCCCGGTTGACCGAGCTCTTGAAACGGGTGTTGCCAAGGCCGTGGAAACCGCCCTTGGCGACCAGCAGCTTCTGGCCATGATGGGTCAGATCGCCGAGCAGCTCACCCGTATCCTCATCGCTGGCACGGGTACCGACCGGCACCTTCAGGGTGAGATCCTTGCCGCGGCGACCGGTACAGTTCGCACTCTGGCCGTTCTCGCCACGCTCGGCGGCATGAAAACGCTCGAAACGGTAGTCGATCAGGGTGTTCAGGTTCTCGTCGGCGATCAGGTAAACGTCGCCACCGTCGCCACCATCGCCACCATCCGGGCCACCGTTGGGGATGTACTTCTCACGGCGAAAACTCACACAACCGTTACCACCGTCACCGGCATCGACTCGAATCTGGACTTCATCAACAAACTTCATAGGTAACCGTCACCTTAATTCGAAAAACCGATACGCAATTATAGTGGTACAGGCCCCTGCGGGCGATACGCATCTGGATGATGGCGCCTGCGGCAGACCATCGGCGTCCCGTTTTTTCGTGCAAATGCTGTATAAAAACAAAAGCCCCGCCATACTGGCGGGGCCTCGGATCCTTGCGGTCCGTAATTACTCAGCAACGATGCTGATGTATTTACGATTCTGCGGACCTTTAACTTCGAACTTCACCTTGCCATTCGCGGTTGCGAAGATGGTGTGGTCCTTGCCCACGCCAGCGTTCTCACCGGCGTGGAACTTGGTACCACGCTGACGAACGATGATGCTGCCAGCCAGTACAGTTTCGCCGCCGAAGCGCTTCACGCCGAGACGTTTGGCTTCTGAGTCGCGACCGTTACGGGATGAACCGCCAGCTTTTTTATGTGCCATTTTTCAGATTCCTCTCGAATTAAGCGCTGATGCCAGTGATTTTGACTTCAGTGAACCACTGACGGTGGCCCGCTTGCTTGCGATGGTGCTTACGACGACGGAACTTGACGATAGTCACTTTCTCGCCACGGCCGTGAGCCACAACTTCAGCTACAACCTTGCCACCTTCAACGAAAGGAGCACCTACTTTAAAAGTGTCGCCTGCTGCAACCATCAGCACTTCGTTGAAGTCGATGGTAGCGCCAGTCTCAACGTTCAGCTTTTCCAGACGAACGATTTGACCTTCGGCCACACGGTGTTGTTTTCCGCCGCTTTGGAATACCGCGTACATTTGATTAACTCCGTAAAGGCGAGTCTTTTGCTCAAGGCCAGACCCGCACAAAAACTATAACAATGGGCCGGCATTCTACGCATATCGGTCTATTCAGGCAAGACCAATTTAGCAAAAAGTTTATTTTGTGCGCATATGCCCGACCGTGAATAAACGCTTAACTGTAACCCATTGTGAAATCGTGTAGAATCCCCGCCATTACTAAAACTGCAGACATTGCTGCCCGTCACGTTACGAGACTTATGGACCAACAGACTATTCGAGCGCTCTGTGCCGCCGACATGACGGCGGTCAATGAGCTGATCCTGGCCCGGCTCCAGTCCGATGTCAGCCTGATCAATCAGCTGGGTTTCTACATTGTCAGTGCCGGCGGCAAGCGGATGCGCCCCATGCTGACCGTCATGGCCGCCAGGGCGCTGGGTTACGAGGGACAAGATCACCTCAAACTCGCCGCCATCATCGAATTCATCCATACCTCGACCCTGCTGCACGACGACGTGGTCGATGAATCCGACCTGCGCCGCGGCCGGGAAACCGCCAACGCCATGTTTGGCAATGCCGCCAGCGTCCTGGTGGGGGATTATCTCTACAGCCGCTCCTTCCAGATGATGGCGGAGCTCGCCGACCTGCGGGTAATGGAGATACTGTCCGATGCCACCAACACCATCGCCGAAGGCGAGGTGATGCAGCTGATGAATTGCAACGATCCGGACACCACGGAACAGAGCTACATGACGGTCATCTACTGCAAGACCGCCAAGCTGTTCGAAGCCGCCACCCGGCTCGCCGCCGTGCTGACCCAACAGCCCGAACCCATCGAGCAGGCGATGACAGATTACGGCAAGTACCTGGGTACGGCGTTCCAGATCATCGATGATGTGATGGATTACTGCTCCCAGAGCGACGAGATGGGCAAGAACGTCGGCGATGACCTGGCCGAGGGCAAGCCCACCCTGCCCCTGCTGCGCGCCATGGAGATGGGCAGCCCGGCTCAGCGCCAGCGCATTCGTGATGCCATCGAACACCGCAACGGCATGGCGCACCTTGACGAAATCCTCGCCATCCTCGACGACACTGGCGCCCTGGAATACTCCCGTCAGCGTGCCCGGGAAGAGGCCGACAAGGCCATCGCCGCCCTCATGGTCCTGCCGGACACCCAACACCGCCAGGCCCTGATCCAGCTGGCCCAGATGGCGGTTCAACGCAGCACCTGAACCTTCCTTTCCAATATCAGCACAAAGAGGCCCGCTGCGGCCTCTTTTTCATGGGCCGTCATGGCCCTCTCCCACGATTTGGGAGAAGGCCTCCTTACTCCCTGATAGAAAACCGCCTCGCTCCCCGCGCCCTTGACCACAAGGCCGGGAGCCTCCTGTCGGCGAGGCTCTGAACCAGCAAGAATAGAATGAGATCCCCTGGAGAGCGCTCTTTCATGGTTTGGGAGACGGCGCCGCTCACACTCCATGCCGCCCCCTCGCCACACCGGGCTTTGAGCCGGCAGAAATAGAAAGAGGGCCCCTTGAGGGCCCTCTTGCATCTGCACCGTCTGCGCTTACGGCTGGCTGCCTTGCGGCGACTTGAGGTAGCGGAAGAACTCGCTGTCCGGCTTGAGCACCATCAGGTCGTTGCCACCGGCGAAGCTCTTGCGATAGGCCTCCATGCTGCGCACGAAGCTGAAGAACTCGGGGTCCTTCTTGTAGCTGTCGGCATAGATCCTGGCGGCTTCGGCATCCCCTTCACCACGCAACTGACGCGCATTACTCTCGGCGTCGGCGATCATGACGGTCACCTTGCGGTCGATGTCGGCCCGCAGGATTTCGGCCTGCTCGCGACCCTGGGAGCGGTGCTCACGGGCAACCGCAGTCCGCTCGGCACGCATCCGCTGATAGATGGAGTTGGACACTTCCACCGGCAGGTTGATCTGCTTGATCCGCACATCCACCACCTTGATGCCGAGCTCGGAGGAGCGCGCCATCTTCATCAGGGCATCTTCCATCACGGTACTGCGCTCACCGGAGACGATGTCCTTGATGGTGCGGTTACCTATCTCGGAACGCAGACCGTTGTTGATCTTGCGCTTGAGCAGGTCTTCGGCCTGGATCTTGTTGCCACCACCTGTGGCCAGGTAGTACTTGGAGAAGTCCTCTATCTTCCACTTCACATAGGAGTCGATGATGAGGTCTTTCTTCTCGGAGGTCACGAAGCGATCCGCCTGGCCTTCCAGGGTCTGGATACGGGCATCCATCTTGCGCACCTGATCGATGAGCGGCACCTTGAAGTGCAGTCCAGGCTCATAGAGCCGTGGCTCGCCGGATTCAACCCGCTTCACCTTGCCAAACTGCACGACTATGCCCTTCTGCCCTTCATCGACGATGAAGACGGAGGAGAAGCAGACCATGGCGGCCACAGCGATGACACCAATAGCTAGTTTTTTCATCTATTAGTTTCTCCCTGAGCTGAAACGGTCGCCGCTACGCAGCGGAGTCGGGGTGGAGTTGGCTCCCTCGTTGGACACCGGGGTCGATTCAACCACAGCGCTGCCTGCAGGACGCGCAGCTTGCACCGCATTCGCCTTGCCGGAGAGCTTGTCGAGCGGCAGGTAGATCATGCTGTTGTTGCCAGCCGGCATGTCCACCACCACCTTGTTGGTCTGCTGATACAGCTCTTCCATGGTTTCCAGGTAGATACGCTCACGAGTCAACTCGGGGGCAGCCTGATACTGGGGCAACAGCTCGTTGAAGCGAGCCACTTCCCCCT
Organism: Aeromonas bivalvium; assembly: GCF_000819765.1. Classification (GTDB taxonomy): domain Bacteria; phylum Pseudomonadota; class Gammaproteobacteria; order Enterobacterales; family Aeromonadaceae; genus Aeromonas; species Aeromonas bivalvium. The sequence continues at coordinate 57,788 of NZ_CDBT01000008.1, read as the reverse complement.
TGGCCTTGAGCACGATCTGGGACTTGTAACCCTCGGCTTCCTGTTCCAGGCGCTTGACCTGGCCACGGGCCTTGGGCTCCACCTCACGGGCATAAGCTTCCGCTTCACGGATGAAGCGCTGTTCATCTTCCTGGGCTGAGATGGCGTCATCGAAGGCGTCTTTCACCTCTTCCGGCGGACGGGCAGGCAGGAAGTTGACGTCGACGATCTGAAGCCCCATCTGATATTGATCAATGATGCCGTCGATCACCTGCCAGGTCTCCTGGCGGACCTTTTCCCGACCCGTGGTCAGGACGTCATCCATCCGGGTGTGACCCACCACATAACGCAGGGCACTGTCGGTGGCCTGGCTCAGGCTCTCGTCCGCGTTGGTCACGCTAAACAGGTAGGCCTGGGGATCCACGATGCGATACTGCACGTCCATCTCGACCCGGACCACGTTCTCGTCCTGGGTCAGCATGAAACCGGAGGCCGGCAGGGAACGCACGGACTCGACGTCCACCGGGATCACCCGGTCGATGAAGGTCGGCTTCCAGCGCAGGCCGGGATCCACGTTGTGAGAGTACTGGCCAAAGCGCAGCACGACGCCGCGCTCCGCTTCGCGAATGGTATAGAAGCCGCTGACGACCCACACCACCACGGCGATCAGCACGGCGATGGAGATGCCGAACTTGCCCATCTCACCACCGGATTTGCCACTGCCGCCAAACAGGCCACCAAAACGGCGGCTCAACTTGCGCAGCATCTCGTCCAGATCAGGGGGGCCCTGAGTTTTGCCGTTATTCCCCCAGGGGTCACGGTCTTTGCCGTTGTTTCCAGGCTCATTCCAAGCCATCAGCGTCTCCATTTAAATACGTGCGAATGGATGTCATCTCTATCGGCATCATGCCGCCGGGCCTAATCGCCCAGATGGCGGTTCAATGCATGATAAAGCGTTGTAAAACTTCACCTTCTTGCTTCACGAGGCGGTTCCAGTCGGCCACTTGCAAGCGGACTTCCAGCACAAAATCCCCCTCCTCGCTAAAACCTTCCTGCTCTATCCCCTTGAGGCGATAGAGGGTACTGCGCAACCGGGCGGCCGAAGGCGGCAACTGCAACCTGTGGTGTACCATGGTCCCCGCCAGCAGCTCGGTCAGGGCCTGGAACAGCAGCTCACGCCCCTCCCCGGTCTGGGCCGAGAGCCAGACCCGGACAGGGCGCCCCTCATCGTCGCGCTCCAGCAAGGCCGGGCGATCGCTCAGCTTGTCGATCTTGTTGCAGACCATCAGCTGGGGGCGATCATCGGATTCAATCTCGGCCAGTACCCGTTGTACGGCGTCGATATTGTCCTGCATCTGCTCGTCGGCACAGTCGACCACGTGCAGCAAGAGGTCGGCCTCCCGGGTCTCCTGCAGCGTCGCCTTGAAGGCCGCCACCAGATCATGGGGCAGGTGTCGGATAAATCCAACCGTGTCCGCCAGAATCACATCCCCCACGTCCCGGATCTCCACTTTACGCAGGGTCGGGTCCAGGGTCGCGAACAATTGATCGGCAGCATACACGCTGGCAGCTGTAAGTTCGTTGAACAAAGTGGATTTTCCGGCGTTGGTATAACCCACCAGGGAAACGGTCGGCACTTCGTTGCGATTGCGGGCGCGGCGCCCCTGCTCCCGCTGCCTGGCCACCTTGTCGAGCCGGCGCAAGATGGCCTTGATGCGTTCACGCAGCAGACGACGGTCTGTTTCGAGCTGGGTTTCACCTGGTCCGCGCAGGCCGATACCGCCTTTCTGACGCTCCAGGTGGGTCCAACCGCGAACCAGCCGGGTAGAGAGATGGCGTAACTGGGCAAGTTCGACCTGAAGTTTACCTTCATGGGTGCGGGCGCGCTGGGCGAAGATATCGAGAATGAGGCCGGTTCTGTCGACCACCCGGCACTGGAACAGCCGCTCCAGGTTACGCTCCTGGGCCGGGGTCAGGGCATGATTGAAGATGACCACGTCCGCATCCAGGGACTGCACCTCGGCTGCGATCTCTTCCGCCTTGCCGCTGCCGACAAAAAACTTGGCACTTGGCGCACTGCGGCTGGTAGTCACCACCCCCAGCGTGTTGACCCCGGCTGAGCTCACCAACATCTTGAGCTCTTCGAGATCCTCACGTTCACCCTCATCGCTGAAGTTGACATGCACCAATACGGCCTGTTCGCCTGCTTCATAACGGTCAAACAAGCGCTGACTCCTTAACGGAATTCATGGGATCTGTATGGCGAGCGGGCTCGCCGCGTCGGCTCACGCCTCGCTGTCACCGGACTGCTCATCACCCTGGCCGGTGGCGACATGCTGGTGATGATTGACGGCACGGGCCGGCACCACGGTAGAGATGGCGTGCTTGTAAACCATCTGGCTCACCGTGTTCTTCAGCAAGATGACAAACTGGTCAAACGATTCGATCTGACCCTGCAACTTGATGCCGTTCACCAAATAGATAGAAACAGGAATCCGCTCACGGCGCAGCGCATTCAAAAACGGGTCTTGGAGAGATTGCCCCTTAGCCATCTTCTTTTTTCCTTATAGTTTGTAGTTTTTAAACACCGGATATCACTATAACAACCTGATTATACAGGGAGTGTCAAGCCGCACCAGCGCTGGCGACGACCCTGGCGAGGTTGTCAGACTCACCAGATCCCAACCAGGTGACATCAGGCCAGCCCCGCAACCAGGTCATCTGCCGTTTAGCAAGCTGACGAGTGGCAACGATGCCACGATAACGCATCTCATCATACTCCAGTTCCCCGGCCAGGTAGTCCCACATTTGGCGGTAGCCAACGCAGCGGATAGAGGGTAGGTCGGGGGTGAGATCGCCCCGGGCGCGCAAGGCCCTGACCTCCTCTTCGAACCCCTGTGCCAGCATGAGATCGAAGCGCCGCTCGATGCGCTCATGAAGCAGGCTCCGATCGGCAGGGGCGATGGCAAACTGATGCACCCGATAAGGCAGCCCCTCCCCCTGCACCCGGGTCAGATCGGTGAGGGTCTTGCCGCTGATGCGATAGACCTCGAGTGCCCTGCTCAGGCGCTGGGGATCATTGGGGTGGATGCGGGCACCGGCCACGGGGTCGATGCGCACCAGTTCGTCGTGCAGCGCCTGCCAGCCGATACGCTGGGCCTCGGCCTCAATCTCGGCGCGGATGGCCGGATCGGCGGACGGCAGGGGGGAGAGCCCCTCCAGCAGCGCCTTGAAATAGAGCATGGTCCCGCCCACCAGCAGCGGGATGCGGCCACGACCGGCTATCTCGGCCATTTCACGCAAGGCGTCGCGACAAAAGTCTGCCGCCGAATAGCTCAGGGCGGGATCCAGGATGTCGATCAGGCGATGGGGGGCGAGCCTGAGCTCATCGGCGCTGGGCTTGGCGGTGCCGATATCCATGCCGCGATAGATGAGGGCGGAATCCACGCTGATGATGTCGCAGGGCAAGGCCTGACACAGTTCGATGGCGAGATCCGTCTTGCCGGAGGCGGTAGGCCCCATCAAAAAAATCGCGCTCGGCAACTCGCTCACGTTCAGCTTCCTCTCACAGAGCAAAATACAGGGTCGTCTTGGCAGGCGGGCCCCGGCATCACTCCCCGCCCTTGGGTGGGGATACCGGGCGCGTTCTCACTCGCCATCAAATTCGGCCAGGGTGGCAGCCAGGGACAGGGGGCGCAGCAGCCGCCTGTCGGCGAAGGGCTCCCCGGGCAGATGGGCCAGCTCCCCCAGCAGGCGGTTGGCACTGGCAAAATCATATTGTTTGTCTGCGGCCAGCCCTTGCTCCACCAGCCACTGGCAGAGCACCTGGGCCTGCTCCTGGTCGTCGGCCGCCCCGAGCCCGTCCACCAGCTGCAACAACTCGGGCAGCAGCCGGGCCAGGTCGGTCTGGCGCAGCAAGGCGGGCACCCGAGTCAGGATCATGGTGTCGCGCCCCCCGCTTTTCAACTCCAGTCCCAGCCGTTTGAGCAAGATTTCCTGCTCGTTGGCCACCTGCTGCTGGGATTTGGCCAGCTTGAAGGAGACGGGCAGCAGCAGGGGCTGGGCCGCGAGCCCCTGCCCCCAGCCATCTTGCAGCCAGTGCCGCAGCAGTCGGCGCTCCGCCGCCACCAGCCGCAGCAGGGCTAGCCGCCCCCCTTGCTCCAGCAGCAGGTAGCGCCCCTCGACCAGAGAGAGTGCCCGGGCCACTTGCCCGCCCTGGGGCTCGTCCCTGACCGGGCCAACCTCCCCGGATTTGGGCATCGTGGTGAGCAGGGCCTGCATGCCCCGCAGCGCCTCCCGGCTCGGGGCCTCGGCCAAACCGACGCCATGGCCCGTGATGGCCCCGTGCGCGTGCGCCGCTTGCCCCGCCCTGTCCGCGCCGCCCCCGCCGGCAGAGGCTCCCCCCCGTTCACCGGCCCCCTCCTCGCGCACGGCGGCGGGGGCACGATAGCCATGCTCGGCGCCGTACCAGTCGGCGCGCGGAGTCTGGCCAGGGTACTCGGGCGGCTCGGCCACCGGCAGGGTCACCTCGCTCATGGCCAGGGGGGCCTCTTCCCTGGCCCGATGCAGGGCGGCAAAGAGCGCCTGGTAGATGAAATCGTGGATGAGCCGCGCCTGATGGAAACGCACCTCATGCTTGGCCGGATGGACGTTGACATCCACCTGGCGGGGATCCAGCTCTATGTAGAGCACATAGGCCGCGTGGCTGCCGGCGGGCAGCAGCTCGTCATAGGCCTGGCGGATGGCATGATTGATCAGCTTGTCGCGCATCATGCGGCCGTTGACATAGGTGTACTGCAGATCGTTCTGGGGCCTGGCCCCGGCCGGGGTCGCCAGCCAGCCCCGCAGTCGCACGTCGCTGTGCTCGCTCTCGATGGCCAGCGCATGATGCATGAAGGGGCTGCCACACACGGCGGCGAGACGGCGCTCCTGCTCCGCTATCGTGCTGGCGGCACGATACTGGCGCACCAGCTTGTCGTTGTGGCGCAGCAGCAGGGTGACATCGAAGCGCGACAGGGCGATGCGGCGCACCAGCTCGTCGATATGGGCAAACTCGGTCTTTTCGCTGCGCATGAACTTGCGCCGCGCCGGGGTGTTGAAGAAGAGATCCACCACCTCGACCGTGGTCCCGACCGGATGGGCCGCCGGCTTGATGGTGACATCCATCTCCCTCCCCTCTGCCTGCGCCTGCCAGGCCTCTGACTGCGCCTGGGTGCGGGAAGTGAAGGTGAGCCGGGAGACGGAGCTGATGGAGGCGAGCGCCTCGCCACGAAAGCCCAGGCTGTTGATGCCCTCCAGATCATCCAGGGTCGCCACCTTGGACGTGGCGTGGCGCGACAGTGCCAGCACCAGTTCGTCTTGCGCCACGCCGCAGCCGTTGTCACGGATGCGGATCAGCTTGGCGCCCCCCTTGTCGATGTCGATCTCGATCCGGTTCGCCCCCGCATCCAGGCTGTTCTCCACCAGCTCCTTCACCACGGAGGAGGGGCGCTCCACGACCTCGCCTGCGGCAATCTGGTTGGCAAGAATAGGAGGTAAAATACGGATCGGCATCGCTTACTCCTGATGATTGACCTTGGGGGGCGCGGGTGTCCTCCAGAAAGGGGAGCCATACCGCCACCTTGCCGGCGGCAAGATACGGCTCGTCATCCCTTATCCTCTGGGGATATAAAGCACCTGACCAATCTGGATCTCGTTGGATTTCAGATTGTTGTATTTCGCCAGTCGGGACATGGGGATGCCGTGGCGCTCGGCCAGGCGCGACAGGCTCTCACCGCGCTTCACCACGTGCCGGATGCTGCGCTGCTTGTCGATGGTGCTCAGCGCACCATTGCCGGGCAGGCTGGCCACCGGCTTGATGATCCCGGCCCCGGAAGCACTGGCCACGCCCACCACGGGGGCGGCGGCGCGCGCCGACTGGCTGGCCGGTGCCACCTGGCTGACGGGGCGCTGCACCGTGCGGGTCGGGGAGCTGCTCACCTTGCCCGCCATGATGGGGCCCTTGGTGGGATGCGCCCGGTAGTAGTTGCGAATGCCCTGGAAGATGGCCTGGGCCAGCTTGTTCTGATAGGCGGTGCTGGCCAGCAGCTTCTCCTCTTCGTGGTTGGAGATGAAGCCCGTCTCCACCAGCACAGAGGGGATGTCCGGCGCCTTGAGCACCGCCAGACTGGCGTGCTCGGGGGCCGACTTGTGCAGGCGGGCAACCCGTCCCATCTCCTTGAGGATCTGGCGGCTGACGTCATATCCCTCGGCACGGGACTTGTCCATGGAGAGATCCAGGAAGGTGCGCGCCAGATAGGGGTTGGGATCCGATTCGGCGATCACCTTGCCGACGCCGCCGAGCAGCTCGCCCTGCTTCTCCTGCTTCTCCAGCCAGCTGCCCATCTCGCGATTGGCGCGGTTGGTGGAGAGCACCCAGACCGAGGCGCCCCGCGGACGCGAGTTGTGGAAACTGTCCGCGTGCACGGAGACCAGCAGATCCGCCTTGGATTTGCGGGCAATCTCCGAGCGCTTGTTGAGGTCGACGAAGTAGTCGCCCCGGCGGGTCATCACCGCCTGCATCCCGGGCTCACGGTTGATGAGCGCGGCCAGCTTCTGGGAGACCGCCAGGGTCACCCGTTTCTCATAGGTTTTCCGTGGGCCTATGGAGCCCGGATCCTCGCCGCCATGGCCGGCATCGATGGTGATGATCACCTTGCTGCCTGGGGCTGCGGGCGGCGGCGCCGCGTGCCTGGCGGTGCTCTCCTCGTAGGGGAGATCGATCACCAGCCGGTGGCCATAGGGGCCGGCTGGTGCCAAAGGAAACACCACCGGCTTGATGGCGGACTTGAGATCCAGCACCAGGCGCAGGCCCCCCTTGTCCACCGGGGTGCTCTCGCGGATTTTTCGCACCAGCTCGCTCTTGTTCTCGACCCGCGCCAGATTGGTGCCATTGCTGGCCCCCTTGAGGTCGATGACCAGCCGGTCCGGGCCCGTCAGGGTGAAGTAGTTGAACTGGGGCGAGCTGGCGAGATCCAGCACCACCCGGGTGTTGTCGGGAGAGGGCCAGATCCGCACGCTCTTGAGCTGATTGGCCCAGACGGGCAAGGCCAACAGAGTAAACAACAAGGAAATTATTAGACGCACTTGGGTTGCAACCGTTCCAGAATGGCTTCGCCGATCGCAGTGCGGGCCACCAGCAGGGCCTCGCGCTGCATGTCTACATAGGTCAGGGTTATCTCGAGATCCGGGGCGGGCAGCCAGCCCTCTCCCTTCTGTGACCACTCCACCAGACAGAGGGTATGGGGTCCGAAGTAGTCACGGATCCCCATGAATTCCAGCTCCTCTGGATCAGCCAGCCGATACAAATCAAAGTGATAGACCTGCCAGGCGCCCAGTTCATAGGGTTCGACCAGTGTATAGGTCGGACTCTTTACCTTGCCTGAATGGCCGAGTCCCTGCACCCAGCCACGGGTGAGGGTGGTCTTGCCCGCCCCCAGGGTGCCGTGCAGAAACACTGTGGTCGCCTGCTCGCTGACCTGGGCCAACTGGCCACCCAGGGCTACGGTCGCTGCCTCGTCCGGCAGCCTTATCATCAACTGTTTTGCCATCGTCTTCTTAATCTGTCAGGAGTATCGGGGTTGGCCAGAAGGCGGATCCATGGCAACAGGTCCGATGCCAGCATGCCTCTCTCCCCTTCTGCCGCCGCCAGATCGGCAGCTTCCCCATGAATGACGGCCCCCAGGCAGGCCGCGTCGCGCGCCCCCAGCCCCTGGGCCAAAAGGGCGGCGATTATACCAGATAACAGGTCGCCCATGCCGCCCCCCGCCATGCCCGGGTTGCCCTCGTGGCAGAGCCAGATCTGCTGGCCGTCCGCGATCAGGGTTCCCGCCCCCTTGAGCAGCACGACGCCGCCGTAGCGTGCTTGCAGGGACACCACAGCGGCGAAGCGATCGGCCTCCACCTCGGCCACGCTGCACCCCAGCAGGCGCGCCGCCTCGGCGGGATGAGGCGTGAGCACCCAATTATCCTGATGGCGAGGCCCTTGCGCCAGCCAATTCAGCCCATCGGCATCCAATACCAGAGGCAGATCCCGGCACAAGGCCGCCTCGAACAGGGGACGCGCCCACTCGTCTCTCCCCAATCCCGGCCCCAGTACCCGCACCGATTCCCAGGCGGGCGCCAGGGGATGGCATGCCTCACCTGAGGCCGCAGACAGGAGTACCGACGCCGGCAGGCCCATCAGCTCTGGCTGAGTCAGGCTGGCGGCGGGATTGGCCGGATGCTGGCACAGCCGCACCAGGCCGGCCCCCGAGCGCAGGCAGGCCATGGCCGCGAGCAGTATGGCGCCCCCCATCCCCTGATTGCCCCCAACCAGCAGCACCCGACCATGATGCCCCTTGTGGGCGCTGCGGGGGCGGGGGGTGAGCAGGGGCGCCAGGCCGGGGTAATCGATGCGCCGGGCGGCAGGAGCCTGCCAATCCGCCAACGCCAGGCCGAGGGGGTGCAGGTCCAGCTCGCCGCACCAGCTGGGCCCCTGCCCCGTCAGCAGCCCCTGCTTAAGGCCGACCAGGCAGAGGGTGCGGGTCGCCTGCACCACGGCCCCCAGGACCTGACCCGTATCGCCATCCAGGCCTGAGGGGAGATCCACCGCCAGCACTGGGGCGGGCAAGGCATTGATGGCTGCGACAATCTCTGTCATGGCCGGGGAGAGCGGCCTGTGAGTGCCGCTGCCAAGCAGGGCATCTATCACCAGATCAGGCCCGGGGCTCGTCCCGGCCGGGATCCTGTGGTCGTCGGCGAACCGCTCCACTACCCCACCCGCCGCAGCAAAGGCGGCGGCGCTGTGGGCCTCCCCCTTGAGAGCCGAGGGATCACGGGCGGCGATGACCCGTACCGAGAGACCGGCGGCCAGAGCCAGGCGCGCCAGCACGAAGCCATCGCCGCCATTGTTGCCGGGGCCGGTGAAGATCCACCAGTGGCGCGCCTCGGGCCAGTATCGTCTGGCATGGTCAAACAACGCGCTCCCGGCTCGCTCCATCAGGTCATGGAGGCTGATGCCCGCGGCGCCCGCCAGCTCGACCTCGGCCCGGCGGATCTGATCGGTTCGCCACAGCGCCTCGGGCAGCGCCGCGCCAGGATGGCTCGGTTCGGTGCGAAGCTGTGGTAAACTGCCCGCACCTTTCCTGTTGATCTGCATCATGACGGCTCCCGATTTCGACAAACTGGCCCACGATATCAAGCTCTGGGCACGCGAGCTAGGATTTGACCAGGCCGGCATCACGGACACGGATCTGAGCCTGGAAGAGCCCAGATTGCAGGCCTGGCTCGATGCGGGCTATCACGGCTCCATGGATTACATGGCCCGCCACGGCATGATGCGCGCCCGCCCCCACGAACTGCTGCCCGGCACCCTGCGGGTGCTGTCGGTGCGGATGAACTACCTCCCGTTCGAAGCGGGCTTCGCCGCCACCCTGCGCGACCCCAGCCTGGGCTACATCAGCCGTTATGCCCTTGGCCGCGACTATCACAAGCTGCTGCGCGCCCGCCTCAAGGCGCTCGGCGAGCGCATCGAGGCCCGCTGCGAGGCCCTGGGCTGGCGCCCCTTCGTCGATTCGGCCCCCGTGCTGGAGCGTCCTCTCGCCGCCAAGGCAGGGCTTGGCTGGGTTGGCAAACACTCACTCCTGATCAATGAGTCCGCAGGCTCCTTCTTCTTCCTCGGCGAGCTGCTCCTCAGCCTGCCGCTCCCCCTGGACCAGCCGGTGGAGAAAGCGCAATGCGGCAAGTGCGTGGCCTGCATCAATATCTGCCCCACGGGGGCCATAGTCGCGCCCTATGTGGTGGACGGTCGACGCTGCATCTCCTACCTCACCATAGAGAGTGACGAGCCCATCCCCATCGATCTCAGACCCCTGCTCGGCAATCGCATCTATGGCTGCGACGACTGCCAGCTCATCTGCCCTTGGAACCGCTACGCCGATGCCAGCCCGGAGCCCGATTTTCGCCCGCGTCCCAACCTGCACAGCCCCAAGCTGCTGGATCTCTGGGGCTGGTCGGAGCCCGAGTTTCTCAAGCACACAGAGGGCAGCCCCATCCGCCGCATCGGCTATCAGCGCTGGCGCCGCAACCTGGCGGTGGCCCTTGGCAACGGTCCGGCCGACGAGGCGGTCTTCGGTGCCCTGCGTTCAGCCCTGCCAGAAGCCCTGCCCATGGTGGCCGAGCACATAGAGTGGGCATTGGCGAGCCTGGCTGCCCGCCAGCAGGGGGAGAACCGCAAGACCCGATTGCTTATCCGCTGCATCGAAAAGGGTCTGCCGGATCACGCTTGAAGGCCCGCCCCCTTGCTGTTTTCGCGCACATTTTCCATGCTTTAGCGCGCCTGGATGGCGCCATCATCACAAGGATCACAAAGATGCAGATATTGGGTGTGGACATAGGAGGCTCGGGCATCAAGGGGGCCCTGGTCGATACGCAAAGCGGCGAGCTCATCGGCGAGCGTCACCGCATCCCGACCCCGCAACCCGCCACCCCGGCGGCCATCGCCCACGCCCTCAAGCAGCTGGTCGAGCACTTCCAGTGGCAGGGCCCCATCGGCTGCGGCTTTCCCGCCACCATACATCATGGCGTGGCCAAGAATGCCTCCAACATCGACAAGAGCTGGATAGAGACGGATGCAGCCAGGCTGTTTGGCGAGGTGACCGGCCTGCCCTGCTTCGTGCTCAATGACGCCGATGCCGCCGGTCTTGCCGAGATGCGTTTCGGCGCCGGGCAGAGCCATGGCGGCGTCGTCATCCTGGTGACGGTCGGTACCGGCATAGGCACGGCCCTGTTCGTGGAGGGGCATCTGCTGCCCAACACCGAGCTGGGTCACCTGATGCTGGAGGGCATGGTTGCCGAACGCTACTGCTCCGATGCGGCGCGCAAGCGCGAGGATCTCTCCTGGGGAAAATGGGGCAAGCGCTTCAATCAGTATCTGGCCCGGCTCGAGTTTCTGTTCTCCCCCGATCTCTTCATCCTGGGTGGGGGCTGCGCCGCCAAGCTCGACAGATTCGTGGACAAGATAGCGACCCGAGCCCCCCTTATCGCCGCCGCCAGCCTCAATCAGGCTGGGATCATCGGGGCCGCACTCTACGGCGCCGAACAGATCAGATTGCAGCAGGGGACCAGGAAAAAGCGGGGCGGTGCCCCCAAGCAGACCCACTGAGGCGAGGCGCCAGGCTCAAACCGTCCTCTGCCATGGCGGGCCCGCCCTGCCCTAGAGGTCATCGAGTCGATGGGCGCCATGGACCAGGCGGGTCAGGCGGGCCTGCTCCAGCCCGCTCAGGTTGCGCAGCAGAGCGGCGGTGGCCTCGGTTGGGCACTCCCGTGCCAGCCTGTCCAGCTCGGCCACCAGCCTCCTCTCCAGATCGCAGGCCAGGGCCACTATCTCATCCCCTTGCGCCCCGGCCGGCAGCGTCAACTCGGTGATGAGGGGCAGCAGCTCCTCATCGAAGCCCAGCTCGAACCAGGTCAGGGCCTGGGCCTCCCCCAGCTGCTCGGCATACTCCTCGAGGTGGGCGGCGGCGGCATCTTCCCTCCCCCGCAGATACATCAGCAACATGCGACTGCGTTCGGCATCCACTTCCCGACTCAAGCGGCCATAGGCCAGCGCCAGCCTGTGGTGCACCTCCCCGAGATAGCGCAACAGATCCTTGATTTGCTTGCTGCTCATGGCTCCTGCTCCCCTTGTCCTCACTCTGCCCCAGTATAGGGCCGCCGCGCACCGCCCCTGCGAGGATCCAACCATCCCTTGCGTTGCATCAAGGGGAGCGACAACAAAGGGGATCCTGGACCAAAACGGTACATTTTATGCCTGTCACAGAGGCGACGACCCGGCTCGAGAAACGGGCGGCGAGATGGTTGCAGCAGTGGTGTGCACAGGGAGTGCGCACAGGGATGCGGTGAGCAGGGTTCAAACAGGAAGACGATGGGAGATGGGCAGAAATGACCAGCCCGAGGGGCAGACAGCAAGAGGGATGAAGGCGGAAAACGAGACTCGCACTCGCGGCCCTGGCCTTGGCAAGCACGGACAGTGCGCTACCAACCGAGTTGACGATGGTCGTATTGAAATTCTGGGCTTGGGTAAACAAACGATGAAGAGAGATTGGAGCGGGAAACGAGACTCGAACTCGCGACCCCGACCTTGGCAAGGTCGTGCTCTACCAACTGAGCTATTCCCGCAACGAAGGGTGTTAATCACAGCTATCACTGACGGCTTGCGGATGCTTGGAGCGGGAAACGAGACTCGAACTCGCGACCCCGACCTTGGCAAGGTCGTGCTCTACCAACTGAGCTATTCCCGCATCGATTCGACATGAGGTCGATGCATCTGCAAACAGGGTTCTCTTTTGCAAGAGTGGAGCGGGAAACGAGACTCGAACTCGCGACCCCGACCTTGGCAAGGTCGTGCTCTACCAACTGAGCTATTCCCGCAACGGATAGTGCCAAAAACAGGTACTGCTGACGTCTTTGCGGATGCTTGGAGCGGGAAACGAGACTCGAACTCGCGACCCCGACCTTGGCAAGGTCGTGCTCTACCAACTGAGCTATTCCCGCATCGATTCGACATGAGGTCGATGCATCTGCAAACACGGTATTCTTTCGCAGGAGTGACGCGGGGAAACGAGATTCAGACTCTCGACTCCGGCCTTGGCAAGCACGATTCATGCTCTACCGGCCTGGCTACTCCGGCAAAATCTATTGGAGCGGGAAACGAGACTCGAACTCGCGACCCCGACCTTGGCAAGGTCGTGCTCTACCAACTGAGCTATTCCCGCAACATGGGTACTGACTTGGGTACATCAAGAAGGGCATATGCTTGGAGCGGGAAACGAGACTCGAACTCGCGACCCCGACCTTGGCAAGGTCGTGCTCTACCAACTGAGCTATTCCCGCATCATCTCGGCGTTACACCGATGCATCTGCCTAACTCTTTGCTTCTTCATCGATATTGGAGCGGGAAACGAGACTCGAACTCGCGACCCCGACCTTGGCAAGGTCGTGCTCTACCAACTGAGCTATTCCCGCAACATCATCGATAAAAAAATCGTGCGGCATTTGGTTGCTTGCGCTACCACACGGGAGCCGAATTATAAGAGCCGGGGGATCAATTGCAAGGGCTTTTTTGTCTGGCAATGCCTGTTCGCTTAAAAGCTGGTCGAACTGCCGATTTTCCCAACCGATAGTGCCGGGTGCCCCTTATTTCCCCCTCTTCCGCCTGTCAGAGCGAGCGGCCTGACTCGTCTCGACTCACCATGCGCCCGAGAGCCCGAGGGAGCCGACTCAGATCTTGAAGACCTGGGCGCGGTAGAACTGCAGCTCGGCGATGGACTCGCGGATATCGTCCAGCGCCTGGTGGGAGCCGCTCTTCTTGAATTGCTCCAGCAACTCCGGCTGCCAGCGGCGCACCAGCTCCTTGATGGTGCTGACATCCACGTTGCGGTAATGGAAGAAGGCTTCCAGCTGTGCCATGTGCTTGACCATGAAACGGCGATCCTGGCCGATGCTGTTGCCACACAATGGGCTGGTACGCTCCGGCACCCACTGGCGAATGAAGGCAAGGGTTTCGGCCACGGCCCTGGCCTCGTCATGCTGGCTCGCCTTGACCCGGGCCACCAGACCGCTCTTGGTGTGGGTGTTGACGTTCCACTCATCCATCTTGGCCAACTCTTCGTCGCTCTGGTGAATCGCGATGACAGGCCCCTCGGCCAGCACGTTCAGATCCTTGTCGGTGATGATGGTGGCAATCTCGATAACCACGTTCTGTTCGGGGTCCAGCCCCGTCATCTCCATGTCGATCCATACCAGGTTCTGCGCGCTGACTGTCATGATTGCTCTCTCTATCTCGGGAGGAATGGCGGAATTTTGCCAATTTGCATGTATCATACTGGCTTTGGATCTGTTCATAAACCGGCAAACCCCGTGGCAAAGAAAGCGAAACTCAATCTGGGTCAACAAAGGCGTGTCCAGGTCAACCGCGAGAAGCGGTTACAAAAAGAGCACAACAATCAGGTGGATGACACCCTGTTCGGCCCGGCCATCGAAGGCATGGTGATCAGCCGTTTCGGTCAGCATGCGGACGTCGAGGCCAGCGATGGCACCATACACCGCAGCAACCTGAGACGCAGCAGCATTAGCAGCCTGGTGTGCGGCGATCGCGTGGTGTGGCGTCCCGGCCTGAACGAGGCGACCCCTGGGGTCATAGAGGCGGTGCATCCGCGTCACTCGGTACTGACTCGGCCGGACTTCTACGACGGGGTCAAGCCCATCGCCGCCAACATCGACCAGATCGTCATCGTCTCGGCGGTGATGCCCGAGTTCTCCACCAATATTGTCGACCGCTACCTGGTGGCCGCCGAAGATGTGGAAATCGCCCCCCTCATCGTGCTGAACAAGGTCGACATGCTGGACGATGCCGCGCGCGCACAGGTCGAGCGCCAGCTCGCCGCCTACCGCAAGCTCGGCTACCCGGTGCTGCTGGTGAGCTGCGAGAGCGGCGAAGGCATCGACGCCCTCAAGGCGGCACTGACCGATAAGATCAGCATCTTCGTCGGCCAGTCCGGGGTGGGCAAATCGTCACTCACCAACGCCCTGATGCCGGGGCTGGGCGTGCTCACAGGCGAGATCTCCGAAAACTCGGGGCTGGGCACCCACACCACCACCACGGCGCGGCTCTATCACTTCCCGAGTGGCGGCGATCTCATCGACTCCCCGGGGATCCGCGAGTTCGCCCTCTGGCACCTGGAAGCCGATCGCATCACCTGGTGTTTCGTGGAGTTTCGCGACTACCTGGGGGGCTGCAAGTTTCGCGACTGCACCCACAAGGACGATCCCGGCTGCGCCCTGCGCGGCGCGGTAGAGCGGGGCGAGATCAGCGCCGACCGCTTCCACAACTATCACCGCATCCTGGAAACCATGCAGGAAGCCCGCCACGGTCGGCAACAAGCCCGGCTGTGACCCATACCCCCTCTTGCTATAAAAGAGCAGATGAAGATCATGAGCATTACTGACAACCTGAAAATTGCCGGCCAATACTGTCTGCCCAAGCACGCCCTTTCCCGTCTGGTGGGCAAACTGGCGGCGGCTGAGTCCGGCAAGCTCACCACCCGGGTGATCGAGGCCTTTATCAAGCAGTACGGCGTCGACATGAGCGAGGCGCTGCACGAAGATCCCGCCCACTATGCAAGCTTCAACGCCTTCTTCACCCGCGAGCTCAAGCCCGGCATCCGCCCTGTGGTGGAAGACGCCATGACCCTGGCCCTGCCGGTGGATGGCACCGTCAGCCAGCTCGGTCCCATCAGTCAAGGCCGCATCATCCAGGCCAAGGGCCACGACTACAGCGCCCGCGAACTGCTGGGCGGCTATGAGGATCTGGTGGCGCCGTTCAAGGATGGCGACTTTGCCACCATCTATCTGGCGCCCAAGGATTACCACCGCATCCACATGCCCCTGGACGGCGTGCTGGAGAGCATGGTGTTCGTCCCCGGCGATCTCTTCTCCGTCAACCCGCTCACCGCCGAGAACGTCCCCAACCTGTTTGCCCGCAACGAACGGGTGGTCGCCACCTTCCGCACCCCCCACGGCCCCATGGCCCTGGTGCTGGTCGGCGCCACCATAGTCGCCAGCATCGAGACCATCTGGGCCGGCAACATAGCCCCGACCAGAGAGAAGAAGGTGGTGCGCTGGGACTACACCGGCGATGAGGCCATCACCCTGCAAAAAGGCGCCGAGATGGGCCTGTTCAAGCTGGGCAGTACCGTGGTCTGCCTGTTTGGCCCGGGCATGCTGGCCGGTTTCGAGCCCCATCTGGCCAACGGCGTCACCACCCGCATGGGTCAGCCCTTTGCCACCCTGGCGGCGCAGGCATGAGCGATCAACCCGCCTCCCAGAAGAACAACCCGCTGCACGGGCTGACCCTGGAAGCCATCGTCACCGCCCTGGTGGCCCACTACGGCTGGGAAAAGCTGGGGCAGGAGATCAATATCCGCTGCTTCACCGATAATCCCAGCATCAAGTCGAGCCTGAAGTTCCTGCGCAAGACCCCCTGGGCCAGGGAGAAGGTGGAGAGCCTCTACCTCTATGTGCTGCGCAAGCAATCCAAACAGAAGGACGGTCCAGATGGCCTTTAAGATCACCTACACCTACGGCAAGAAGACCAAGGAGATTGGCTACGCCAACGACAAGTTCAACAGCATCTATGATGCCGTTGCCGCCGCCGAAGGGATCGATCTGACCCGCTTTCACGCCATGGAAGAGCAGCTGGCCCAGGTGTGTCGCCGCGACAAGAAGAGCGTGAAGGACTACCGGGAGAACTACTTCAAGGAGCTGGGCTTCTCCAACATCCTCATCGAGCGGGACCCCAAGGAGTAAGCATGCGCCCCCTGACCCTGATGGCGGCCACCCTGCTGCTGGCCGCCTGCAACACGACGCCGCGGGAGCCCATGGTCGGCGCGGATCGCGACGAGCATGACTGCATAGCCAGCGCGGGTTATCAATGGTCGGCGTTGGCAGGCCAGTGCGTACGGCTGTTCGAGCAGGGCATTCGCCTCAACCCGACCGACGCCGGCCAGACCGCCAGTGCCTTCGTGCTGTTCAACGCCGATCAGAGCCAGGCCGAACTGCACCTGCCCGATGGCGAGTCTCTTCGCCTGACCCGTCAGGGCGAAGAGGGCGACTGGTCCTGGCAGGGCGACGCCTATCAGCTCTTCCCCTGGAAAGGCTATGTGCTCAAATCCGGCGACCGGGTGTTGTATCACGGCGATCTGACACCTTGATCCCCATCCTGTCGCAAGCCGCTTCCCCTCCCTCACGACCCTGATGGCCGAAGCGCAGGCACAAAAAAACCCCGTTGCATGCAACGGGGTTTTTCATGGTACCCGGCAGGATCAGTTGCCAAGGGTGGCGAACAGGCTCTGCTCCAGGCTACCGCGGGAGACGCACACCGGGGTGATGGAGGGGGCCGCTACCCGCTCACCGGAGGACTCGACGAAGTAGAGCTCAGTGTTGCCCTTGACGTTGACGGTGGCCACGCTGTTGGTGCCGCTCTGGGTGACGATCAGGTTGATCTGCAGGTTGGGGTTGCCCAGGGCGACCTTGGATCCCATGGTGCCGCAGTCGAGCCACTCCAGGCCATCGACGGCCTGCTCTATGTTGGCGGTCATCAGTCCGGTGGCGCGCTGGCTGGTCTCTATCTTGAGGCCCTGGTCGGCAAACCACTTCTCGGCACGGGCCCACACCAGATCGACCGGGATCTGCATCTCCTGGGTGTTGTTGGTCGCCTTGGCAACCGGCGGAGTGTAACGGTACTGCTCGCCACCATTGTTGTCCGCCGCACAGCCTGCCAGCAGCAGCGCCAGGGCGCTCCCCATTATTTTTTTCATCTGTCTTTTCTCGTCTCGTCATGAGGCCATAGGCCAACCGGCGGCTATTATGGCGCCGGGACAAGCGGCTGTCAGCAGGGCAACAAAGAAATGATCGGGGCCCAAGCGGGCTTTACAAAAAGGCTTGCCTGTCATAGATTTGCTCGAAACTTGCCCTTTGAGCCCACCTTTCCATCTTGTTTACCCCAGACCAGCTTCAAGCCCTCATCGATCAGCTCCCCATGACGATTTTCTGTCGGGATCCGGCTGGCCGTTATCTGCTGGTCAATCGCCAGTTTGCCCGGCACGCCGGCGCCGCCCACCCGAACGAGATCGTCGGCAAGACGGATGGGGAACTGCCCTGGGGCGACCTGTTTCGGGAAGAGGACGACCAGATCCTCGCCAGTGGCCACCCCCTGCTGCACCAGCAGCAGCTCTGCCATGGCGAGGAGAGCGACTACTGGATCGAGACCCACAAGGTGCCGCTCTACGATGAACTCGGCGACCCCTTCGCCCTGTTCGGCGTGGTGAACGAGATAGGCCAGCACAAGGCGCTGGAGCAGACCTTCAAACAGCAGCAGCTGTTGCAGCGACGCCTGCTGGATGCCATTCCCGACCCTATCCGGCTCGAGGATCACGATGGCCGCGTGCTCGATTGCAACCAGGCCTTCCTCGATTTCATGGGGCTGCAGGCGAGCGAGGTGCTGGGTCACAACATCGGCCAGCACCTGCCCCCCCAGATGCCCATGGGACGTGGCGAGTATTGTCTGCTGGATGCCAGGGGACAGGGTCGCCACCTGGAGATCATCCGGGTCGAGGTGCCGGATGACAATGGCCTCTCCCTCGGGGTACTGACCCTGAGCCGCGATATCACGGGGCTGCGCACCACCCAGGCCCAGCTGCAACAGGAGCAGCACTACGACAGCCTCACCGGCCTGCTCAAGCTCTCCCACTTTCTGCAAACCAGCCGCCACCTGGGGGGGCGCCCGGCAGGCCTGCTGCTCATCGATCTGCAACACTTTCGCGAGATCAATGACAGATTCGGCATCCGCATCGCCGACCGCTTGCTCAGCCAGGTCGCCCAGCGCCTGCAACGGCTCACCCCGGCAAACGCCCTGCTGTGCCGGGTCGCCGCCGATGATTTCGCCCTGTTGCTGCCCGAGCCGGGCAAACCTCTGCTTGAGTGGAGCCAGCGACTGCAAGAGGAGTTGATGGCCCCCTACCAGGTCGAGGAGCACCGCATCCAGGTCACCGCCTTCCTCGGCATCGCCCAGGGGCGGGCCAACGATGCCGAGCGTCTGCTGGGCCATGCGGAGGCCGCCCTGGCCGAGGGCAAGCGGCTGCAACAGCACAGCACCCTGTTCGACCCCCTGCTCTATCAGCAGTTGCAGCGACGCAAGCGGCTCAGCGCCGACTTGCCCCAGGCGATCCGTTCGGCCGAACTGGTGGCCGTCTACCAGCCCATCATCTGTGCCCGGCAGGACAAGCTGCACGGTGCCGAGCTGCTCTGCCGCTGGCCCCACCCCCAGCTCGGCATGATAGCGCCGGACGAATTCATTCCCCTGGCCGAGGAGCTGGGACTCATCGGCCGGCTCGGTGATCTGATGCTGGAGCAGGGTTGTGCCCAGCTCGCCCGCTGGCAGGCGGTGTGGCCGAGTCTGATGCTGTCGGTCAACCTCTCTCCCCTGCAATTTCGTGACCCCGGCCTGTGCGACCACGTCCAGGCCTGCGCCCGGCGCCACGGCATCGCCCCCGCCACCCTGGAGCTGGAGATCACCGAAGGCGTGCTGATGGAGAATGCCGACGAGATAGAGCAGAACCTCTCCAGCCTGATCCGGGCCGGCTTCCAGCTCGCCATCGATGACTTCGGCACCGGCTATTGCTCGCTGGCCTACCTGCCCCGGCTCGAGGTCGCCACCCTCAAGCTGGATCGAAGCTTCACCCGGGATCTGGTCAGCAATGGGGCCACCACGGCCATCGTCCGCTCCGTCATCGGCCTGGGCCATGAGCTCGGCATCCAGATCACCGCCGAGGGCGTCGAAACCCAGGAGCAGCGCCGCTGGTTGAGCGAGGCGGGCTGTGATCGGCTGCAGGGTTATCTGTTCAGTCGCCCCCTCCCGCCAGACGAGTTTGGCCGCAGTTACGGCCTCGGCGACTGATCGCCTGCCACCATTGCCCAAGACGAGTTTGGCCGCAGCTACGGTCTCGGCGACTGAGCGCCTGCCACCATTGCGCCAGACGCCAGACGCCAGACGCCAGACGAGTTTGGCCGCAGCTACGGCCTCAGGAACTGATCGCCTGCTGTCGTACCTCCCCGGGAGTGCGGGCACCGGGACACGGCTCATCGCCAGATGACAAAAAGCAGAAGGCCACCCGCAGGTGGCCTTCTCGTGTATGGCAGGGTCGCAGCCCGCTCTCGCGCCAAGGCCGGGGCCACGGCCGTTGCCTGGGTCAATCCCGGCCCCGCATCACTCCTGGAAGTAGGTGCCCCAGCCGTCGTAATCGACGCCGTATTTCTCCAGGATGGGACGCATCTTCTCGATATCGGCGAGGATCCGTTCCACATCCAGGGCACATTCGACCGTGGCATCGAAACAGAAGATGGTGGCGCCGTCGTCCAGCTCCATCTCTTCGGCATCGGTCACTTCGAAGCCGGCCTTGAACAGGTCCACCGCGGCCTTTTCCAGCAGATCGAAATCCTGGCAGGCGAAGTGGTGTTCAATCTCGTAATCAAGATCGGGGTTGCTACCATCGGCCAGCAGTTCGTTGACGATGGCGCTGGTCTCGTCGCGCCACTCTTGCATATCCAGACTCATGTTGCCTCCCAGGCGGTATGGTTGCGCAAAGCATACCTGTCCGGCGCGCCGCGCTCAACGAGTGTCGACGCCATCTCGCCCCTCCTCAGCGCCCCGGCCATCTCCCCCAAATGGGGACATGCCCGTTTTGGGGGAACATCCGCACCATATTCCAGAAAATAGCGACAAGACCGCATATATCACAGGAAATAAGCCGATGAAGAAGAGGGATCGGACCATGACGCTATGTTCCCACAGCACGGGGCAAGCGTCCGGGTGCCATGACAAAGTGGGACGACTCGGGTTATCAAGGGTCGGCAAGCCAGCCTTGCAATCGAGAGAGGAGCCCGACCGGGCTCCTTTTTTTCACGTGATGGAGCACGTTGATAATGACTACAAAAACCATACTGAGCCTGCTGGTCGGCTCGACCCTTATGATTGGAAACCAAACCCAGGCCGCCCCGGCCCATGGCCCGTTCGATGCCCCCTTGGCCGACGAGGTGAAGGTGCTGGATATGCTGAAGAAAAGCGGCCGCATCCCCACCCTGGCCTCCCCCGAGCAGGAGCAGGCCGCCCTGGCCCGTTTCTACCGCGACAAGTCTCGGGCCTATCAGGGCCAGGGGGGCACCCTGGCCCTGAAAGAGGGCAAGGTGCGGGAAACCATCCTCAAGAAGATCCGCCTCAACGGCACCGCCCGCCCGGGGGACAGGGTGCCCACCCTGCTGCTCAAGGCCATCGAGAAGGAGCACTACCGGGGCAGCATGCGGCAGGACAAGATCCTCGCCATCCTGGTGGACTTTCCCGACTATCCGAAAAACAGCATCACCCCGGATCTCACCAGGATGTACTACCCGGACTACAGCCCGGCCCACTACCAGGATCTGCTGTTCTCGGCCAAGGGCTATGCCGGTCCCAATGGCGAGCGGTTCATCTCCATGCGCCAGTTCTACGAGCAGCAGTCGGGCCAGAGTTACAGCGTGCGCGGCCAGGTGGCGGGCTGGTACACCGCCAGCCAGCCCGCCGCCTACTACGGCAGCAACCTGAACGAGACGGCGGTGCGCGAGCTGGTGAAGGAGGCCCTGGCCCAGGTGGCGGCGGATCCCGCCATCGATCTCGCCGAGTTTGATCAGGAGGATCGCTACGATCTCAACGACAACGGCAAGCTGGACGAGCCGGACGGCCTCATCGACCACCTGATGATCTTCCACTCCAGCGTGGGGGAAGAGGCCGGTGGTGGCGATCTTGGCGAGAATGCCATCTGGGCCCACCGCTGGAATCTGGGCGCCCCCTACCCCATCCCGGGCACCAGCAGCCCGGCGGGGGATTTCAACGGCCAGTATGCCGCCTACGACTACACCATACAGCCCATCGATGCGGCGGCCGGGGTCTGCGCCCACGAATATGGTCACGACCTCGGCCTGCCGGACGAGTACGACACCAAGTACAGCGGCAAGGGCGAACCGGTGGCGACCTGGTCCATCATGTCCTCCGGCTCCTGGGCCGGGGTCATAGGCGGCACAGAGCCGACCGGCTTCTCCCCCTGGGCCAAGGCGTTTTTGCAGGCCTCCATCGGCGGCAACTGGCTACACGGCAGCAATGTGCATGTCGACGACCTCGGCCGGCGCGGCAACGTCTACATGCTGGATCAGGCCAACGACAAGGGGCGCAACGACGATGTGGTGCGCATCAATCTGCCACCCAAGCAGGTGCCCCTCAATCCCCCCTACGCCGGCCAGTACCAGTACCACGGCGGCAAGGGCAACAACCTGGACAACCGCATGAGCCTCGCGCTGGATTTGCGCGACCGCCAGCACGCCGCCCTGACCTTCAAGACCTGGTATCAGATTGAGGAGGGCTACGACTATGCAAGGGTGCTGGTCAACGGCGAGCCCATCCCGGGCAACCTGACCACCAGCGACGATCCGAACGGGGTCGGTTTCGGGGTCGGCATCACGGGCAACTCCAATGGCTGGGTGGAGGCCGAGTTCGACCTCACCCCCTGGGCCGGTCAGCAGATCCAGCTCAGCGTGCAATACCAGAGCGATGGCGGCGTGGCCGAGCATGGTCTGTTCCTGGACGATATCCAGCTCGTCGCCGATGGCGACACCCTGCTCAGCGACGGGGCCGAGGGCACCTCTTCCTTCACCCTGGCCGGCTTTGTGAGAAGCAATGGCAACGAAGCCAAGGATCACTACTACCTGGCCGAATGGCGCAACCATGCCGGGGTCGATAAGGGGCTGGCCCACATCAACGTCAGCGACCAGCTGATGCGCTACGAACCGGGCATGCTGCTCTGGTACGTGGACAGCAGTCAGGAAAACAACTGGGTGGGCCTGCATCCGGGCGAGGGCTTCCTCGGGGTGGTGGATGCGGATCAGCGCACCCTGACCTGGAGTGACGGCGCCGTGGCCGGTACCCGCTATCAGATCCACGATGCCACCTTCAGCCTGGGCTTCCAGCGTCCCCTGCAACTGGACCACCCGAGCGGTTCCTTCCTGCGGGATCTCTGGCTGGCCCCCAGGCGCACCTTCAAGGATGGCAACCGCTACCAGAGCGACGCCATCCCGGATGCAGGCCGCACCCTGCCCCACTACGGCCTCAAGATTGCAGTCACGGGGCAGGCACGGGACATGAGCACGGGGCGCATCATCATCAGCAGACAGTGACGCCCCTGATACCAGGCCCCGACAGGGGCCTTTTTTATGCTGCCCCGCCCAGTCCCCACCGCCATTGGCGAGGAAAGCGGCGGATTGTGCAGATGTCGAGCGAACGGTGAATTAATCGAGTCATGCGGTTGACACTGATGCGGCAAAAGGGTTTAATGCGCGCCGTTGCCCAGATAGCTCAGTCGGTAGAGCAGGGGATTGAAAATCCCCGTGTCGGCGGTTCGATTCCGTCTCTGGGCACCAACAATTCCTCCTTAGTTCAGTCGGTAGAACGGCGGACTGTTAATCCGTATGTCACTGGTTCAAGTCCAGTAGGAGGAGCCAAATTTGAAAAGCCCGCTCAATCGAGCGGGCTTTTTGTTTTTTCACGGTCGGGGCGACGCCGACAGTCTGCCTCCCCTCTGCTCACCCCGCCAGCTCTATCTTGCCGTAATCGAGGCGATTCTCCTTGGGTGCCCCCTCAATGCTGCGCACCTCGTTGAACCTGTACCTGAGGATGTAGCCGAAGCAGGCGAAGAAGAGCCCTATCACCAGGGCGCCAACCCACTGGATCTCGAGAAAATCGAGCTGGAACAGCAGAGTCAGGCCGGCCAGCATCAGCAGGTTTAGCCCGAAGTAGCGCCACTGGCCGAGCCGCGCAGTGGTCAGTCCCAGGTTGTCGGTGTAAAGGCGGATCAGGGAGTCGAGGGAGTTGATCACCATGGTGATCCCCACGGCGACCATGGCCCAGTTGAAGAAGCCGGCGGTCGACAATCCCTGCTCGTGGTAGTAGTAGAGCACGGCAAACCAGACGGCGATGGCCAGGGAGGGGAACACCAGCATGGCTCCCAGCAGTTGCCAGGTGCGCAGGCCACCGACGAAGCGGGCGGTGAACTGGCCGATCATGATGCTCCAGGAGAACCACCAGTAGAGATAAAAAGCGTGGTAATCATTGAGGGGCAGCACGAAGCGATCTATGTGACCAAAGTAGCCCCCCACCAGTGCCAGGGTGGCGGCAAAGTCGGCCAGAGACCCTGCCGGGGTGAGGAAGGCGGCGCCCCACATCAGGGCGATCAGGGCGATGAAGCAGGTCGTGGTGCCCAGGCTCAGGACCCGCACGAACTTCAGGCTGGTGCTCGAATAGATGGAGAGCCCTATCACCACCAGCACGAGCAGGTAAAAACTCGCCACCAGGCTCTCGCCATCCCCTATCTGGGGCAGATACCAGGGCAGGTTGCTCAGCAGCAGATAGGCGGTGAAGGCGCAGGTGCCTATGATCACCAGGTTGTTGAGAAACTTCACCGGCGCCAGCTCGAAGAACTTCACTCTGGGTTCTATCACGCAAAAATAGAAACAGGTCAGGAAGTAGAAACCCCAGATGAGAAAACCCCAGTAACCGAACTCGATGGCGAGCGGGTTGGTGAACCCGTATTCCGGGCTCGCCTGCAGATCGGCATAACCGGCAAACTCGGTCAGCGGGAACATGATGAGTCCCACATCCAGCCCGGAAGTGAACAGGATGGCGATGAAGGTGAAGGTGCGCACCGGCGTGGTGCCGATGCAGCGGATATTGCCCCAGCGATAGAGGACAAACGCGATGGCGGCAAAGGTAAAGAGGATCCCCGCACTGAGCCAGGCCGTCATGACTGACCTCCCGCGATATCCATTTCGTGACCAAACATAGGTGCTCCTTGTCATTGCATTGTGATGTTCAAGAAGCAGTTCGGCTTCCGGCGGCCATGGCTTCCCCTACCCCACGGCTGCGGGGGAAGGGATGGACGCGGGATCAGGACTTAACTATCGCCAGCGCCACCTGGGGCCCAGCGATAGGTAAAGACTGACGAACTGCCGTGCCAGGGTGCTCTCTGCACACACTGTCGTTGTGGTGAACCCTCAGGCCAGGGCGCGTACCGGCGCCCGGGGGCGCTGCTTCTCCTGCCAGTGGTCGGCCAGCCCCACCTCGACCGGGGATGCCGCGAGCGGCGCCTTGCCGAGGATCAGGTCGGCGGCGCGCTCGGCCACCATCAGGGTGGGAGCATTGAGGTTGCCGTTGGGAATGGTCGGAAAGATGGAGGAGTCCACCACCCGCAACCCTTGCAGACCATGGACCCGGGTCTCGGGATCCACCACCGCCAGGGCGTCCGTCCCCATCTTGCAGGAGCAGGAGGGGTGGTAGGCGCTCTCCACGGCACTGCGCACGAAGGCATCTATCTGCTCGTCGCTTTGTACCGAGGCCCCCGGCTGTATCTCCTCTCCCCGGTAGGCATCTAGGGCGGGCTGGCCGATGATCTCCCGGGTCAGGCGCACGCAGGCGCGAAACCCTTCGACGTCATCGGGATGGGAGAGATAGTTGAAGCGGATGGCGGGAGCCTCGCGGGGATCCGCCGAGCGCACCGCCACCTGGCCGCGACTGCGGGGCTTGTTGTGGCCGATATGCACCTGGAAGCCGTGACCCGCAAACGCCTCCCTGCCGTCATAGCGCATGGCGGCGGGCAGGAAGTGGTATTGCAGATCCGGCCAGGGCACCCCGGCCTTGGAGCGAATGAAGCCGCAGGACTCGAAGTGATTGGTCGCCCCCAGGCCATCCTTGCGCAGCAGCCAGCGGCTGCCGATGAGGAACTTGTCCCACAGCCCCAGCTTGCCGTTGAGGGTGATGGGCTGCTGGCAGCGAAACTGGAAGTAGAACTCCAGATGATCCTGCAGGTTTTCCCCCACCCCGGGCAGAGGATGCAGCACCCCTATGCCCGCTTGCTTCAGGGCATCGGGGTTGCCGATGCCGGAGAGTTGCAGCAGATGGGGGGAGCCTATGGGTCCGGCACTCAGGATCACCTCCTTGTCGGCCCTCACCTCCTCCATCTTGCCTGCGCGCTCGAAGCGCACCCCGACCGCCCGCTTGCCCTCCAGCAACACCTTGTGGACCAGGGCGCCGGTTTGCACAGTGAGGTTGGCCCTGGCCATGGCGGGCCTCAGATAGGCGTTGGCGCTGGAGCTGCGCACCCCTTGCTTCACCGTCATGTGCATGGGGCCGAACCCCTCCTGCTGGCGGCCGTTGTAATCGGCCGTGGCGTCATAGCCCGCCTCCACACCGGCGTCGACGAAGGCCTGGTAGAGGGGGTTTTGCATCTGGTTGCCGTTGTTGACCCCAAGGGGCCCTTCGTCGCCACGATACTCGTCCCCACCGAAGGCCCACTGCTCGGCCCGCTTGAAGTAGGGCAGGCAGTGTGCATAGTCCCAGCCCTCGGCCCCCGCCTGCTGCCACTCGTCAAAGTCCCCGGCGTGGCCGCGCACATAGACCATGCCGTTGATGGAAGACGATCCCCCCAGCACCTTGCCCCGGGGGCAGTGCATGCGCCGCCCGTCCAGATGGGGCTCGGGCTCGGTCTCGAACTGCCAGGCGTACTTTTTGGTGTTCATGGGGATGGAGAGGGCGGTCGGCATCTGGATGAAGATGCTCCTGTCGCTGCCCCCTGTCTCCAGCAGCAGCACCCTGTAGCGGCCATCCTCGCTCAGGCGGTTGGCCAGCACGCACCCGGCGCTGCCCGCCCCCACTATGATGTAATCGAATCGCTTCATGGCGCCTCCTTAGAACGGGCTCTGCATGGCTTGCATGCCGACATAGACGGATTTGAGCTGGGTGTAGTGCTGCAGGGTCGCCAGACCGTTCTCCCGCCCTATGCCGGACTGCTTGAAGCCGCCCACCGGCATCTCGGCCGGGGAGGCGCCATAGCTGTTGATCCAGCAGATCCCGGCCTGCAACTGATGCACCACCCGGTGGGCACGGCGAATATCCCGGGTAAACACCCCGGCCGCCAACCCCAGGGCCGTGTCATTGGCCCGTCGCACCACCTCTTCCTCCTGCTCGAAGCTGAGCACCGACATCACGGGGCCGAAGATCTCTTCCCGGCAGATCCGCATCTCGTCCCGGCACTCGCTGAAGATGGTGGGGGCGACGAAGAAGCCATTGGGCGCCATGGCGGGGCGCAGCGCCTCCCCGCCGCAGCGCAGGGTTGCTCCCTCCTCCTGGCCGATGCGGATGTAGTCGAGCACCTTGCGCTGATGTTCGCGGGAGATGAGGGCGCCGAAGTTGGTGGCCGGATCCATGGGGTCCCCGACTCGGATATTGTCCCGGGTGCGGGCCAGCAGGCGCGCCATGAAGGCGGGGTAGATCCCCTGCTGCACGTAGACGCGGGTGCCATGGGTACACACCTCCCCCTGGGTGTAGAAGTTCGCCACCATGGCGGCGCTGACCGCCTCTTCCAGACCCGCATCGTCGAAGATGATGAGGGGGGATTTGCCCCCCAGCTCCATGGTCACCCCCTTGAGGGTGTCGGCGGCGGCGCGCATCACCTTCTTGCCGGTACCCACCTCGCCGGTGAAGGAGACCTTGGCCACCTCGGGCGCCTGGCTCAGCCAGGCACCGATCCGGCCATCCCCCTGCACCACGTTGAAGACCCCGGCAGGCATGCCGGCCTCGATGAAGATCTCCGCCAGCTTGAGGGCGCCAAGAGGCGTCTCCTCCGAGGGTTTGAAGATCATGCTGTTGCCGCAGGCCAGTGCCGGGGCCGACTTCCAGCAGGCGATCTGCAGCGGGTAGTTCCAGGCGCCGATCCCGGCGCAGATGCCGAGGGGTTCGCGGCGGCTGTAGTAAAAATCGGCCCCCAGCTGCTGCTGGTTACCCTCGATGGCGGCGGCCAGACCGGCGAAGAACTCTATGCTGTCGGCCCCCGTCACCACGTCCACCACGGAGGCCTCCTGCCAGGGCTTGCCGGTGTCGGCCACCTCGATGGCGGCCAGAGCATCGTTGCGCTCACGCAGCAAGGCCACGGCCCGCAGCAGGATCCGGCTACGCTCGACTCCGCTCATGGCGGACCAGAGCGCAAAACCCTGCTGGGCACTCGCGATGGCGGCGGCCTGCACGGCTTCATCGGCCACCTCGACCTCGTAGATGACGGCGCCGGTGGCCGGATTGATCACCTCGAAGCTCTCGCCAGAGGCATTGGCCAGGTAACGGCCGTCGACAAAATTCTGATAACGGGTCAAAGACATGAATTCACTCCGCTGGGGTCAGTCGTTGCAGGATAAAAAGTTTGCACAGCCGCTCGGCACGGCTGAAGTCGGGTTCGGGGCTGGGGCTCAGGGCGCTGCGCAGCCAGAAGCCATCTATCATGGCGGCGCTCTGCTGGGCTGCGGCCAGAGCCTGCTGGCGCGGCAGGCTGGCGCCGAAGGAGCAGGCCAGATTGCTCAGCAGCCGCCGCTGGTTGATCCGCTGCAGGCGGGCCAGAGCGGGCTCATGGCTGGCCTGGGCCCAGAAGGCGAGCCAGGTGCGCGCCACGGCACGGGAGCACTGCAAGGGGGTGAAATTGGCTTCCACGACTGCCATCAGCCTCGCCCGGGGCGACATGCCGGGGCGCAGCCGCTGCCGCAGCGCCGCCCCCAGGGCCGAGAGCAGCTCCCGCACCACCGCCTCGATCAGCGCCTGCTTGCCGCCGAAGTAGTGGCTGATGATGCCGGACGACATGCCGGCCTGTGCGCTGATGCGATTGAGGGTGGTGTGCTGCAAACCGAACTCGGCCACCGAAGAGATGGTGGCCTGGATCAGTTGCTGACGACGCTTTTCCGAGACTCCGACAATGGGCATGTTTTTGTTAATTGATTGTTCAATGAATCCACACCCTAAAGGTTAGATACGAAATGATCAACCCATCAAAACCACACAAACAAAGTAGACAAAAACAATTTAAAACCAATAATTAACACAAAAACATATAGTTATATTGCATCTCACACAGCGCAAATTAATTTAGACATCTAATGATTTAGTTCTGAAATGTTAGCAAATTGCGTCATTTTTCAGGTGTGGGTCGGCGAGCAAGGCTGGTCTTTCCTTTCCTAAAAAGGCCCCAAAGGAGCCTCTTTTGGTGCGGCAGCGACGGCAAGAAAGGGTCGATAGCAGCCTGAACGCGCACGCCGAGGGCAAGGGGGAAAGTCTAGTGACAGGTGCACTCGCGCATGCCATGGCCACGAACAAGCCAGGTTCGGCGGGATATTTTCATGAACGCAGTGGACAGGGCGAAGGCGCCAGGCGCACGACTTCCCCCTTCCCAATCCAGGGGGACGCGACACAAACCACCAAAGTTGCCAGCCGGGCCCACAACCGGCGTGACCGCATTCGGGGCCATGGTTATGATGTGGCTCCCCCATTGCCTCGTTTCGGGAGAAGGCCAGATGAATCGCCCCTTGAGTTATGTGCTGGATGGCGTCCTGTGTGAGCCCCGGCTGTTCACCGTTCCCCTCGATCATCGCCAACCGGAGGGCCCGGCGCTCACCCTGTTTGGCCGCACCCTCTGTCGCAAGGACAAGCTGGACGCAGACCTGCCCTGGCTGCTCTATCTGCAAGGGGGCCCCGGCTTTGGCGCCCCCCGCCCCACCAACCAGAACGGCTGGCTCAAGCGGGCCTTGCAGGAGTTTCGGGTGCTGCTGCTGGATCAGCGGGGCACAGGCCACTCCACCCCGGTCAGCGCCGATGCACTAGCCCATCTGAGCCCATCCGAGCAAGCCGATTACCTGAGCCACTTTCGGGCAGACGACATAGTGCGCGATGCCGAGCTGATCCGGGCCGAGCTCTCGCCCCACAGGCCCTGGAGCCTGCTCGGCCAGAGCTTCGGCGGCTTCTGCTGCCTGACCTATCTCTCCCTGTTTCCCGCCGCCCTGCACGAGGTCTATATCACGGGAGGCATCCCCCCCCTTGGCCGCCGGGCAGAGGAGGTCTATCGCGCCACCTACCGCCGGGTCGCCGACAAGAACCGCGCCTTCTTCAGCCGCTTCCCCCATGCCCAGGCCATCGCCAACCGGCTGGCCAATCACCTGCACAGCTACGAGGTGCTCCTGCCCAACGGCCAGCGCCTGACGGTGGAACAGTTGCAGCAGCAGGGGCTGGATCTCGGCGCCAGCGGCGCCTTCGAGGGGCTCTATTTCCTGCTGGAGGACGCCTTCATCGGCGAGCGGATCAATCCCGCCTTCCTCTATCAGGTGCAGGCCATGCAGCCGTTCAACGCCCATCCCATCTTCGCCATACTGCACGAGGCCATCTATTGCGAGGGGAGCGCCAGTGACTGGGCGGCCGAACGGGTGCGCGCCGAGCATCCCGAGCTGGCCTGGGCGCCGGGCCAGGACTTCGCCTTCACCGGCGAGATGATCTTCCCCTGGATGTTCGAGCAGTTCCGTGAGCTTGTCCCCCTGAAAGAGGCCGCCCATCTGCTGGCCAAGAAGGCGGACTGGGGCCCCCTCTATGACCCGGCACAACTGGCCCGCAACCCGGTGCCGGTCGCCTGCGCCGTCTATGCCGACGACATGTATGTGGAATTCGATTTTTGCCGCGACACCCTCAAGGGCCTTGGCAACAGCCGCGCCTGGATCACCAACGAATATGAGCACAACGGCCTGCGCGCCGATGGCGAACAGATCCTGGACAGACTCATCCGGCTGAACCGGGACCGCTGATCCGACAGGGCTCCCGCCCGCAGCATGACAACCCGTTCGAGGGCGGCCCATGAGCCGCCCTGCCCATGGAAGCAACACACAATAATAAGGACACCCATTGGATCACCCGGAACTCTCGGCGAGCTGGCTGAGCCGCCTCTTCTATCACTGGACCTCCCCCTTGCAGCGCAAGGGGTTGCAGGAGAGTGCCGTCAGCCTGGACGATCTCTACCCCCTGCTGCCCCAGGACAGCCGGGATGCCAGGGCCGATGAGTTTCTGGCCCTGACCGCTCGCCAGCCGGTGCGCCCCTGGCTCATCACCCGCCACATCTGGCGTCACTACGGCAGCCGCATCGGCCTGCTCACCCTGTTGCAGCTGCTGGCCATGCTGGCGACCCTGACCAGCCCCTGGCTGCTCAACCATGTCATGACCCAGCTGGGCGCCGGCGCCACCACGGCACACAAGCTGCTGCTGGCCCTGGCCCTGTTCGCCTCCGTGCTCGCCGCCGGCATGTTGTCCGAGCACGCCCTGCAGCTCTCCCTCAAGATGCACGTGCCCATCCGCCGCCTGCTGGCGGAGGCCCTGCTCGCCAAGGTGATGAAGCTAGGCGGCAAGAGCTTCGACGACCGGGCTGGCGGCCGGGTGCAGAACCTCATCAACCGGGACGTGTGGGACATCACCTGGATCCTGGCAGACCCCGCCATGCCGGTGACCCTGCTGCTGCAGCTGGCGGGCACAGTCACCCTGCTGGTGTGGCAGGTGGGCAATGCGGGCCTGGTGGGCTGTGCCGTGCTCATGCTGTTGCTGCTGCTCTCGACCCGGCTGATCCGGCGCATGAACCAGCAGGAGCAGCGCCTCAAGCACAGTCAGGACGAGCGCAACGGCATCCTGGCCGAATACATCAAGAAGCTGCGGTTGGTGCGCCAAAACGGGCTCGGCCCCTTCTTCACCCGGGCGGCCCGGCACAAACGCCAGCGGGAGCTGACCGTGCTCGGCCGGGTGCTCAGGCTGGATGCCATCAATGATGCCCTCATGCTGAGCACCCCCCTGCTGGTTACCCTGGCCACCTTCATCACCTACCTGGTATCGGGCCAGCGCCTGACCCTGCCCCAGGTGTTCACCACCATCGCCCTGTTCGCCGTGCTGCGCATCCCCATGCAGCGCCTGCCTTATCTCATCCGCACCCTGATCAACTTCAATACCGGCTTCAACCGCTTGTGCGAACTGCTCAACAGCCCGGAGCAGCACCGCAGGCTCGATGACGAACACCTGGCCAGAGGGGCAGTCGTGCTGGAGGCGGTGAGCGCCCGCCATCGGCAACAAGCCGTGCTGGCCGGGGTCAAGCTGACCATAGCGCCGGGAGAACTGATCGGCATCACGGGGGCAACCGGGGCCGGCAAGAGCTGCCTGCTGCACCTGATCGCCGGCTTCGATGACGAGTTCGAAGGGGAGATCCGCCGCCACGGCCGGGTTGCCCACCTGGGCCACAAGCCCTGGCTGATGAACGACAGCATCCGCAACAACATACTGTTCGGCCAGCCCTGGGACGAGGCCCACTACCGCTGGGTGCTGGAGGCCTGCACCCTCAACGGGGATCTGGCCCTGCTCGCCCATGGGGATCAGACCCTGGTAGGCGAGCTGGGCACCCGGCTCTCCGGCGGCCAGCAACAGCGGGTGGCCCTGGCCCGGGCCCTCTATACCCGGGCCGATATCCTGCTGCTGGACAATCCTCTCTCGGCCCTGGATCCCCTGGTCGCGGCCCAGGTGCTGCGCCTGGGGCTGACCTTTCGCCCCGGCCCGACCCGCCTGCTGGTGAGCCATGATCCCGAAGTGCTGGCCCGCTGCGATCGGGTGTTTGCCATCGAGGGGGGCAGCCTTATCGAGCTGGCCCCCCGCCAGCTGGTGGATCTGCCGAGGAGCCCGTCCTATGCCCCCCTGCTCCCTCCCCGGGAGCAGGAGCGGTTCCACGAGGAAAAGATGGTGGAAGGCAAGGTGGACTGGGGGCTGTTCGGCTTTCTCTGGCGGCGGCTCAGCGCCCCCGGCCTCATTCTCCTGATCCTGATGCTGACCCTGGGGCAGGAGGGGCTGCGCATCGCCTCGGATCTCTGGCTCGGCGGACGGGCAGAAGACACGGCGCTTGGCCCCCTGATCGGCATCTATGCGGCCCTGGGTCTGGGATCCCTGCTCTGCATCACCCTGGTGCGGGTGCTGAACTACAAGCTGGGACTCAGGCTCGCCTGGAGTCTGTTCGACGGCATGCTTGACCGCATCAGCCGCGCCCCCATGGCCTTCTTCGACAAGGTGCCCCAGGGGCGCATCCTCAACCGCTTCGATCGGGATCTGGCAGAGACCCAGGAGACGCTGTTACCCATGTTGGTGGGCCTAGTGGGCATGCTGATCTCGGTGCTGTTGCAGGTGCTGGTGATCGGCATCAACCTGCCGCTGTTGTTGTTGGTCGCCCCCCTGGTGGGCTGGGCCCTCTATGTGCTGCAGCGGCGCTACCGGGCGGTGCAGCTCAAGCTCAGACGCCAGGCCTCGGTGCTGCGCTCGCCGCTCTACATCAGCATAGGCGAGACCATACGCGGCGCCCCCGCCCTGCGTCTGGCCGGCGCCGAGCGATACGCCCTGGATCAGGTGCTGGTGCACTATGACAACAACCTGCGCAGCTGGTACACCACCACCTCCATCAATCGCTGGCTCGGCATGCACCAGACCCTGCTCTCCGCCGCCCTGGTGGGGGCAGTGGCCATCATGGTCGCCCTGAGCGACAGCACTCTGTTCGGCGCCGTGGCCATCACCTATGCCTTCACCACCTCGGCCATGCTCAATGCCCTGATCCGCAACTTCGCCGAGGTGGAGCAGATGATGAATGCAGTCGAACGGGTGCGGGAATACAGCGAGATAGCGAGCGAGCGCCAGCAAGGCGCGTCGCTGCAGAGGGTCCATCCCGCCGTGCGTTTCGCCGACCTTGGTCTGCGCTACCCCGAGGCGAGCCAGTGGGCCCTGCACGGCGTGAATTTCGAGCTGGCTCCGGGGGAGAAGGTGGGGGTGTGCGGGCGCACCGGGGCGGGCAAGAGCTCGCTGCTCGGCGCCTTGCAGGCCATGTATCCCGCCACCCAGGGGGAGATCTATTACGGCGATCAGCCCCTCTCGACCCTGGCGCCAGAGGCGGTAAGGGCCCTGTATGATACCGTCTCCCAGACCCCTCTCACCTTCTTCGGCACCCTGAGGGCCAACCTGGTCCCCCTGGCGGAGCCCGCGAAATCAGCCCAGGCACCGCTGGCGCCGCGGCCGGGCTCAGACGAAGATCTCCCACCCGACTGGGCTCGCCAGGATGAACGCCTGATGGAAGCATTGAGGCGGGTTGGCCTGGGCGAGCGCTGCGCCGGCCGGCTGGATGAGGATCTCGACAGGCTGCAGCTCTCCGCCGGCGAGACCCAGCTGCTGGTGATCGCCCGCATCCTCCTCTCCCACCGCCCCTTGATCGTGCTGGACGAGGCGACCTCGGATCTCAGCCACGGCGGCATGCGCGAGATGGCCGAGCTGCTCTATCGCTACCGGCCAGAGGCCAGTTATCTGGTGATAGCCCACCATCTGGAGCCCCTGCTGTCGGTGGACAAGGTGGTGGTGATGGAGGCGGGCACCGTGGTGGAGCAAGGCTCGCCGGTCAGCCTGCTGGCCAACCCCGCCTCCCGCTTCCATCAGCTGTTTGCCGGCCAGGTCAATCGGCAGATAGACCAGATAGCCTGATACCTTACGCAACAGGGCTGCCCCCGGGCAGCCCTGTTCAGTTCGTCGGTGTGTATGGAGATGGATGGCGACGATGCACGGACATCAAGAGACCTTAAGCTCATAAAATCACATCAATGTAAAGCTCACGCGACATGCCATCTCCGTCAATATATACTTAACAATCCAATTACAACTCAGCATGACCTGTTCAAATAATGAGCTCGCCTTGTGCGTGACAGCAAACTAAATGAACAAAACAGTGAGAATTTTCCTATTTATGTTGCAGAAAAATACACTTTTGATAAATTCCACCGCTGAATTCATTTGGCAATCATACTGCTAGATTCATCAATAAAATCTCTCCCTTGCCTGGCGCCTGCGACACAAGCTGTCAATGAAGCTGGCGAGTTAACAAAAAACTCACAAACACATGCCGATATGTCATTCGGATGCGGTAGCTATGGTCTTTTCTGTCTATCTCATGCGTCAGGCATGCTCATTGAGCAATCAGATAATAATTTGAAGTAAAAATGCAGGCTGCTGTTGTACCTTTTAGTAAGCACGATGCCTGCCCCCCAGCCTCCTTCAATGCAGTTTCTGCAAACTTGTGGACCGCTCGCCCTTGTGTTCGCAGTACTTCATTAAACACAGTCATAATGTGTCGATAATATATCGAGGTAATAATACCTCCTTGGCAGCAAGCAAAGAATGATAATTTCTTTCAATACTCTATCAATGAAATAACGTCATTTTATGACAATATTTATTTCTGACGATGAGAATAAACACACAGCAAGGCTTTACTTTAAATGAAATTTATTATAGCGCCATGGATTATCGCTGCGGTGAGTATGAATGCCTTCGCCGCCCCGCAAATCACCCCACAGATGATGGAACAGTTCAAGCGTTTGTCCCCCGCCGAACAGCAATCTCTGGCAAAGCAATACGGAATATCGACCGAACAGTTGCAGACAAGCAGTGCTGTCACCCCTGTGACAAAATCCACCCCCGTCTCTGCACCACGAGAACTGGATTACTCCCAGTCATCCCAGCGCCCTCTTATTGCCGGCGTGTCGCAGCCCGGAGAGTTGCAGCCTTTTGGATATAACGTCTTTGCCGGTGAACCAATTTTAGATGCGCCCATCACCGACATGCCGGTATCGGATGACTATGTCATTGGCCCTGGCGACGAAATTCATGTGCAGCTCTATGGCAAGGAAAATGCCGTCTATAACCTGAGCGTCGGTCGCGAAGGCTTCATCGATTTCCCCAGTCTCGGTCCTATCTCTGCCAGTGGATTGACCTTCCAGCAATTCAGAAGCGACCTTGATACCCGGATCAAGGAGCAGATGATAGGTGTGAACTCCTTCATCAGTTTTGGCTCAATGCGCGCCATGCAGGTGTTTGTCATGGGGGATGCCTATCGTCCCGGTGCATATAATGTCAGCGGCATGGCTACCGTGACTCAGGTGTTGCAGGCCGCAGGCGGTATCGATACTGTGGGATCACTGCGCAAGATCCAGGTCAAACGGGCAGGGCAGAAAGTCATCGATGTGGATCTGTACAAGATGCTAGTGTGGGGGGATACCAGCCAGGATATTCGCTTGCAGGCAGGAGATACCGTATTTGTCCCCGCCAAAGGCAGCGAAGTATCCATCAGTGGCCTGGTCAAGCGCCCAGCCATCTACGAGTTGAGAAATACCGCCCCCCTGGCAGACGTGCTCTCGCTGGCAGGAGGGGTAAAGGCCGCAGCGTTGCAGGAAGTCTCCATTGAACGCCACACGGACACCGGTCTCAGAGTATTCAATCTGACACTGGCAAACGCTCGAGACCGCCTCTTCAGCGTACGCGATGGCGACAAGATATCGGTCAAGCCAAGCAGCACCGAATATAGTCAAGCTATTGTCGTGAAAGGTGCAGTTGTACGTGACGGCGTATACAGCTTTACTCCGGGAACTCGCATCAGCAGCATACTGAAAAGCACCCAAAGAGATCTCACCTCAGCTACCGATTTAAGTTACGCTCTGGTCGTCCGAGAAATCGATTCTCAGCGCAATATCAAAGTGATCCAGTTCAATTTAGGCAAGGCGCTGCAACAGCCAGGCAGCATGGATGATATCCTGCTTCAGGCAAGGGATCAGGTCCTGATATTCCGCAATGATGCAACGGATAGGCTGAGAGAAATTGCAGAAAAACGCGCCCACGTCAAAGACATCAGAACAAAATCCCAAGAGCTCAATCATGCGTTGATGGAGCGCACCGATGATGCGACCGGCGCGAATGTGACCGGGGAAGAGTTAAACACAGACAATCAAGTCAAGCTGTCGTCTCTTTCCGAAAAGACGGTCACGGATGCGTTAGTCGCTGATTCCAGACAAGCCTTGCTGGCCCCCGTCATCGAGAGGTTGAAGGCACAATCGACCCAAGGGAAACCAGTCAAGATCATGGAAGTCAGGGGAGAAGTAAAATACCCGGGACTTTACCCCTTGGCTGAAAACAGCAACATGTCCGATGCAATATTGGCAGCAGGTGGATTCAATGAGCAGGCGAATATCGTTGAGCTTTCTCGAGTGAATGAGCGCGGTGACAGCATATTGGTTAACAATGAGCGGTTCTCACTGGACATTGCCAATGATGCAGCCAATGCCCCCCTGTTACAGTCTAAAGACAACATCAACGTATTACCCCATCCACAATGGCGAGAAGAAGCAACGGTTCAGGTGTTTGGTGAAGTCAAATACCCAGGCACTTATACCGTCCGGCGCGGAGAGAGCCTGCACGACCTGATTGAACGCGTGGGTGGCATTACTGCCTATGCGAATCCCAACGGGGCTGTATTTGCGCGCAAGGCGCTACGCCAGCAGGAAGAAGAGCGACTGATGATGCTGCGAGATGAGCTGCGCCAGGAGATAGCGACCATGACATTGCGCAGGCAGAGTACCATTGCAAATTACAGCAGCTCTCCTGCCGAAGCCATGACGGTGGTAAATCAATTGGAAAACACCAAGGCCGTTGGCCGCATGACAATCGATATGCCTGCCCTGCTTTCTGGAGAAAAGCAGTCCGATGTATTGCTCGAGGATGGTGACAAGTTATATGTGCCTACATTGCAGAATGTCGTATCCATTGCCGGCATGGTGCAGTTCCCCTCCGCTCACATATACAACGATGACATCAGTATCAATGAATATATCAATCTGGCCGGTGGGACAAAGAAACAGGCGGACACGGACCGTGTCTATGTCATCAAAGCCAATGGCAGTGTTGCCCTGCCCTATGACAGCTGGTTTGGTGGCAGGAAAAATCTGGAACCAGGCGATACCATCATAGTACCTGTCGATTCTGATTATCTGGATAACCTGAGCATCATGACCTCAGCAACGCAGATAATGTATCAATTGGGTGTGGCATGGTCAGCCATAAATTAATCAATACTATCATACAGCTCAAGATTCCAGAAAGGTAATTTGATCATCATGGAAGCACAGAAAGTAAATGTCATCCCTTTACCGAGAGACCTGTCTCCCGTGAGTGATGAAATTGATCTCAGGGAATTGATAGTTTCATTATGGCGAGGAAAGTGGTGGATTATATCCACCACTTTTATTGCCACCTGCATGGCCGTTGCATTTGCACTGTTGAGCCCTAATATTTATCGCGCCGAGGCCTTGCTGACCCCTTCCCTCGAACAACAGGGAGGAGGGCTCTCTGCGCTGGCTTCCCGCTTTGGCGGCCTGGCCAGCCTGGCAGGGGTTGATCTTGGCAATAAAGGTGGAGATAAGGCATCTATCGCCATAGAGGTTGGCAAGTCGCGTCTTTTTCTTACCGACTTCATCCATCGCCACCAATTGGCCGTGCCATTGATGGCGGCCAAGGGATTGGATAAAGACACGGGAGAACTCATCATTGACCCCCTCATTTATGATATGACCAATCAGAAATGGGTACGTGATGCCCCCCCCGGAAAATCATTAGAACCAAGTGATTGGGAGCTGATAAAAGCTTTCAAGAGTCTGGTCATGCTCAACAGTGATCCCAAGACGGGTCTGTTGACCATCTCCATCGATTTTTATTCTCCCCAGATTGCCAAGCAATGGGTGGACTGGTTGATAGATGACCTCAATGCCACCATGAAACGCCGCGATCAGGATGAGGCTCAGCGAAATATTTCTTATTTGACCGAGCAGTTATCAAAAACTTCGGTCGCTGATATGCAGAAAGTTTTCTATCAACTGATAGAGGAACAGACCAAGACCCTGATGCTCGCCGAGGTCAATCAGGAATATGTTTTTAAAGTTCTTGACCCCGCCGTCATAGCCGAAGAAAAAATAAAACCCAAACGGGCACTAATTGTTGTAGTCGGCGCCTTGTTGGGCGGTATGTTGGGGGTGATGATAGTTTTGGTTCGGTTTGCACTGCGTCATGACAAAAAGTAATGGGTGCAAATCGGTCAAAAGCGATGGCTTGCCATCAAAATAGAGTAGAACGATCGTCGACTATTCTTATTTTATAAGGGAAATATATGAAGAAGAGTGTTTTGATTATGACTGCACTGCTGGCGCTGTCCAGCCCGACCATGGCTGCGGAAGAAGTCGGTGCTGCTGGCGCTGGTGCAGGTAGCAGTGGCGCTGCAGCTGGTGCAGGTGCAGCAAGTGCTGCGGCTGCCGGTGGCCTGACTGCTGGCGCCCTGGCCGTTGGTGTGGCTGCTGCTGCTGCCATTGGTGTTGCCGTGTCCGTTGCCAGCAATGACAATGATGACAACAGCTCCACCTCTACTGTCACCAGCACAGCCGGTTGATATAATTAAATAAAGACTGCCTGATGGCAGTCTTTATTTTCATGCCTATATATTCAGTGATGCCTGCATGCTAACCAAGCGCATTATCATAGCACTCTCAATATTGTTGTCTGGCTGTGCTGACAACAAGTTTGATAGCTATCAGCAAATCAAGTTTCTCCTCTCCAAGAATGAAGAAGTAGCCATCTCCCCCGAAGCGATCAACAGGCTGCCTTTTGCAAGCGCATTTGTAACGGTCGATGACAGACCGAGGATATTCGTCGTCCTCGCTTTTGCAGATGACCATCGATTGTCCTGGGTCAGCAGTGACAAGGGCATGATTGTGACCGAGCACGGCCGCATCACCAAGACACTGAAACTGGATAATGATCTTGACTACTTTTCTGGCATGACACGAGACCCCTTGTCCGATTCCATCGCTACCGGCACAGAGTTCAGCTATAGTGCCGAATGGGTTAAGGATCGCCGCAGTGGGAGAAGCATTCGTACTGTATTCAAGCGACTTGCGGATGAAACTCTGAATATTAACGGCGCTATCATAGATACTTACCTCTATGAAGAAACCGTGCAATCTTTCAAAGATGATCAAACATGGAACAATTATTACTGGCTGGACAAAATAACTGGTCAGGTTCGAAAGACAATTCAAAAAATTGGCCCTGACAACAGCACCATCGAAATGGTCTTTACCAAGCCTTACTCATCATGAAAAAAATACTACTCTCATTATTGCTAGGCTATGCACCATTTATTCATGCTGATAGCGTCACCCAAGTCTTCGTCAGTAATGTCAATCAGAGTACCATCTCACTTGCCGATTCTCCGCGTCTCGAACGGCTGCTTAATGATCCCCGATTACCTGACCATATCTACTGGCCTGCCGCCATCATCTCATCACCCGCGCAAGACTATTTAATCCAGCAAAAGAAAGAACAGGTGCTCCGCGATTTGAAGTCACTTCAGATCTTCTGGATGAGGGATCATCAAGGCGGCCTGGTTCAGACAACCCAGCAACTATTACGCGAGCTGGATCAACTCGATGTGGCCGGCAGGATTAAAATAACATTGGATCCTGACCTGAGCCGAATTGAACCAGTCAACAATCCTCGCTTGAGTGGAAGTTATTCTCTGTTTATTTCTGAGCGCCCCTCCTGCTTGTATTTACTGGGTTTAATCAATAGTCGAAAGTCATTACCTCATCAATTCGCAAAGGGCCTGGATGAATATTGGCAAGGCCATAGTCTGTTGCCTGGGGCAAATCAAGGCGAGGTCTATCTCATCCAGCCCGATGGCAGCATACACTTGTCCCCCGTTGCCGTGTGGAATCAATATCATATAGAACCCATGCCGGGGGCAACACTGTTTGCCGGCTTCGATCCGGCTCTACTGCCAGCCAGATTCAAGAATATCAATCTCCGTATTGCCGAACTCATTGCTAATCGGATACCCGAGTAATGCTAACCAGAATCGCTCTTATACCCATATTATTATCACCTGTTACTCATGCAAATACGGAGAGTTTTTCCCCATCCTTTCCTACTCAAGGGGATTTTGGTGGTGTGGGTTTACTTCAGACACCTACGGCGCGGATGGCTCCAGAAGGTGAGTTCTCATTCAACTATATGGATAATGAAGAATATCGCCGCTGGTCTATTTCCATGCAGCCATTCAGCTGGCTGGAGGCTACGCTTCGTTACACCGACATTCGCTCCAGGCTATACAGTAATGACGCCAGCTTCAGCGGCGACCAGACCTATAAAGACAAGGGGCTAGATATAAAAACCAGACTCTGGCAAGAGTCACGCTTGCTCCCGCAAGTCTCTGCTGGCTTGCGTGATGTCATGGGTACCGGTTTGTTTGACAGTGAATATATTGTCAGTAGTAAACGCTATAAAAATGTTGATTTCACTCTTGGTGTTGCCTGGGGAAACATGGGCCAGAGTGGCAATGTCAAAAATCCGTTCTGCGAAGTCAGCGAGACATGGTGTCAGCGAGATGATGGATTCTCCGGCAGTGGCGGGAAATTTGAGTTTGACAGCCTGTTCCATGGTCCGGCAGCCTTGTTTGGTGGCATAGAATATCAGACCCCCTGGCAACCACTGAGACTAAAGCTTGAATATGATGGCAATGACTACAGTCATGAATACGCAGGGGAAATAAAACAACATACTCCCATCAACCTGGGTCTTGTCTACCAGCCATATGATGCGATTGACATGCACCTTAGTTATCAGCGTGGTAATACCCTGATGTGGGGCATTACGCTGCATACCAATTTCAACGACCCATCCTTATCACTGCCCAAGCTCCTCGATCCCCCGATCCCGACCTATCAAGCCAGCGAGGCATCCTCTCTGGATAGGGTTGACTGGCAAGGTTTGTCCTCGGATCTTGCATCCAATGCAGGTTGGCAAAATGCCAGTATCCATGGTGATGGGGAGAGCGTCACGTTAATAGGCGAGCAGACCAAGTTCCGAGATCAAAGCCAGGCCGACCAGAGGGCCATCATGCTCACCGTCAATGCCGTACCCGCTTCGGTGAAGCAGTTGCGAATCATTGAACAGAAGCAAGAGATGCCACTGCAAGAAACCAGAGTCGATCTTGACTCCGTGCGCCAGGTAAATAGTGATTTGCCACTCGGTCAAGAGCAGGAGGTCGTCATGACTCACCAGTCGCCTGCGCCGGTGCAAGAGACTCGACGAGTTGCGGCAGAAGCACCTTCATGGAACTTCAACATAGTGCCAAAGCTCAATCAATCCATAGGGGGTTCAGAAAATTTCTATATGTATCAAGTCGGATTGAACGCCAATACCGATTGGTATATGACCCGGCACAACTGGGTCAGCAGCACCCTCTTCGTCAACTTGCTCAACAACTATGACAAATTCAACTACAAGGCTCCTCCCCCCGATGGCGAGGCCTTGCCCAGGGTGAGAACCTGGATCCGGGAATATGTCACGTCATCGGACCTGCTCCTCAATAACCTCCAGCTAACGCATATGGATAAGTATGGCGATAGCTGGTATGCCCAGGCCTATGGCGGCTATCTGGAGATGATGTATGCCGGGGTTGGCACAGAGGTGCTGTATCGTCCCTTCAAGCAATCCTGGGCGCTTGGCGCCGATTTCAATCTGGTGAAGCAGCGGGACTGGGAAAATACCCTGCACCTTGCCGACTATCAGATCGCTACCGGCCATGTCACTGCATACTGGCAGCCAGATTTTCTGGACAAGGTGACGGCCCAGGTCTCCGTTGGCCGTTACCTGGCTGGCGACTATGGTGCCACCTTCAACTTCGCCAAGAAGTTTGATTCCGGGGTCAGCGCCGGTTTCTTTGCCACCTTTACCAATGTGTCGGCCGAAGAATATGGCGAAGGCAGTTTCACCAAGGGCCTCTATATCACCATCCCCTTTGACCTCATGCTGCTCAAGTCGACCATAGATAAAGGTACTATCAGTTGGGTCCCCCTGACCCGAGATGGCGGCCAGATGCTGGCCAGAAAATACGGTCTGTATAACCAGAGCAGTGTCGCCTCATTCTGAGGTGAGAGTCACATTCCCCTCTTGTTTGAAGTTAAAAAAAGCACCTTCCATGAAGGTGCTTTTTTGTTTCTGCCTCACGCTGGTATCCACTCAGGGATTGGGCTTGCGATCCCCTGTGACGATGGGATTCGCGGGATCCGAGCTCCATTCATACCAGCCGCCGTCGTAGACGCTGATCCGCTGCCAATCCATCAGCCAGGCGTAGAAGAAGGCTTCCGAGGCGCGCCAGCCGGTGCCGCAGTAGAAGGCGGCCTGCTGGGTCGGCGCTATGTTCCACTGGTCCCACATGGCCAGGATCTCCCCCTGGGGCTTCATGGTGCCATCCGGGTTGTGGAAGTCGCTCATGCTGTTG
The DNA here is from genome assembly GCF_000819765.1 of Aeromonas bivalvium. Lineage (GTDB taxonomy): Bacteria > Pseudomonadota > Gammaproteobacteria > Enterobacterales > Aeromonadaceae > Aeromonas > Aeromonas bivalvium. The sequence goes on along the minus strand of NZ_CDBT01000008.1, from coordinate 15,090 downwards.
GCATCCACGCCACCGTGTCCCCACTTGGCGCCCGGTATGTCCCCCTTGGCGTCGATATAGCTGTAGCCTGAGGTCTCGCCGGTGAACTCGTCCCAGGTGCGGATGCTGACCAGGGCGCCGTCGGCCTGTTTGAGCAGGGCCTTGGCCTGGTCGGTGGAGGTCAGGTATTCGGGATGCACCGGGATCTTGGCCCCAAATGACGCGACAGCCTCATACTTTTTCGGGAGACCCGCTTCGGTACTCAGGTGGGCGGCGAACCAGGCATCGATGCCGCCATCGAGCAGGCGCACGTCAGCCACGCCGGCATACATCAGCAGGTGGGCGGCCCGGGCGGAAGCCATGGAGTTGCGACCATAGAGGATGACGCTGGTGTCGTGGCGGATGCCATTCTTGAGCAGCAGCGCCTCCAGATCGGCATCGGAGACCTTGTTCCACAATGGTTCCTGCTCCAGGCTGTTGGTGTCGATGTAACCCGCCCCCGGAATATGGCTCAGCAGGAAGGCCTTGGGGGCCCCCCAATCCACTTCAAACAGCTTCCAGTCCCCCTTGGGAGCGGCCGCCACCGGCTTGCCCGCCTGCAGATCCGCCAGCCACTGGGGATAAACCAGCTGCTGCCAGCGGGCCAGGTGAACACGCTCGGCCTGCTGCCAGCCCTTGAGCTCATAGAGTTGGTGGAAGCCGCGCATGCGCAGCAGACGGGCCACCTCGGCCAGCCCCTTCTCCTCGCCATAGAGCGCGACCGGCTTTCGGGCATCCAGCCCCTTGGCGCTCAGGGCCTGGGGCCACTGCTCATCATCATATTTCCAGTCGGCGGAGAGACTCACGGCCCCCGCCACGTGCCCGCCCTGTTGCTCTCCTGCCATGGGCCAGCCCTGGTAGAAGTGGCTGGGGCGGGTATCGATCAGGATGGCGCCCTGGGTCTTCGCCTCCTCGAGGGAGAGGGGGGCCAGTTCGTCGGCCCCGGCAGGGGTGCTGAACCAGAGCAGCAGGCTGGTGGTGGCGGTTAGCAGCAGCCGAATCGCGTGTTTCATTGACGTGCTCACTTTTGATGGATGGCAATTAGAAGATGGATCGGCCGAGGCGCCCGGACAGCAGCTCGAGGGCCGCCGTGCCTGCCAGCGAATTACCGGCCTTGTTCAGTTCGGGCGACCAGACGCAGACGCAGAGCTCACCCGGGATGAGGGCCATGATACCACCGCCAACCCCGGACTTGCCCGGCATGCCGACCCGATAGGCAAAATCCCCGGCCTCGTCATACAGGCCACAGGTGGCGAGCAGGGCATTGACCTGCTTGGTGGTGCGCGCCGGCAGCAGGGGCTCGCTCGCCCCGAGCGGCAGGCCGCGGTTCGCCAGATAGACGAATGTGCGGGCAAGATCGACGCAGCTCATGCGGATGGCACAGGCGTTGAAGTAGCTCTGCAACACCTTGTCCACCTCGTTGTGGAAGTTGCCGTGAGACTTCATCAGGTAGGCGATGGCGGCGTTGCGCGCCGAATGCTGATACTCGGAGCGGGCCACCACGGCATCCGCGACGATGGCAGGGTTGCCAGCCAGACGGCGCACCAGCTCCAGGGTACGCTGACGCGGTGCCGTCAGCCGGGTTTCCAGCAGGTCGCTGACCACCAGGGCGCCGGCGTTGATGAAGGGATTGCGGGGAATGCCATGCTCGAACTCGAGCTGCACCAGGGAGTTGAATGGCTGACCCGAGGGCTCCTTGCCGACCCTGGCCCAGATCTCCTCTTCCCGATAGAGGGTGAGCGCCAGGGTGAGGCTCAGGGCCTTGGAGATGCTCTGGATGGAGAAGGGTTCGTCCGCATCCCCCGCGGTGAACAGTTCCCCCTCCACGGTGCAGACCGCCATGCCGAGCCTGTCCCCCGGCACCCGCGCCAGGGCCGGGATATAGTCGGCCACCTTGCCTTGTCCCAGCAGGGGACGCACTTCATCGAGAATGCTTTCCAGTAATTGCGATGACAACTGCATTGAGAGGTTCCACAACTCAAAACGGGGTCAGCCACCCCACCGACAAAAATCCCGCCAGCGGCGGGATTTTTCATGCAGGCCCAATCAGGCCGGTTCACCATACCAGAGGTCGAACAGCTCGGTGACCTCGACGGCCTCCATGCCCTTGGCGTCCAGCCAGCCCTTGATGGCGGCGCGGTCTTCCTCGGTGCACTTGCCCAGGGCCTGGGTGCAGATCATCCCTTCCCAGGCCAGGTGGCCCGAACCGGCGAAGGCCAGCTTGCGCGGCTCGATCACCTCATCGATCATGGCATCGATGACGGCATCTATGGTCTCTTCGGCTGTGTTCACCGGGAAGTTAAAGCTCAGATCGAATCCCAGTTCCTGGAACTCCTCGACGCGCAGTTTCTTGCGCAGACGGCGACTACGGTTTGCCATGACAGCTCCTCAGGTTCAGTTAACACGTTTGAAAATCAGATCCCATACCCCGTGGCCAAGACGATGGCCCCGTTGTTCGAATTTGGTCAGCGGGCGCCACTCGGGACGCTCCACCCAGTTGCCATGGGCCGAGGTGTTCTCGTACCCTTCGGCGGCACTCATCACTTCCAGCATGTGCTCGGCATAGTTTTCCCAGTCGGTCGCCATGTGGAACACGCCACCTATGGCCAGCTTCTGGCGAATATCCTGGGCAAAGGCCGGCTGCACGATGCGGCGCTTGTGGTGACGGCTCTTGTGCCAGGGATCCGGGAAGAAGAGCTGCAGACAGGAGAGCGAGCCGTTCGGGATCATGTGCTCCAGCACCTCGACCGCATCGTGGCAGATGACCTTCAGATTGATCACCCCGGCTTCCTCGGCGCTGCCCAGACAGGCTCCCACCCCTGGGGTATGCACCTCGATGCCGATGAAGTTCTTCTCGGGGGCATGTTTGGCCATCTCGACCAGGGAGGCGCCCATGCCAAAGCCAATCTCCAGCACCACGGGGGCGTCGCGACCAAACAGGGCGACGAAATCCAGCGGAGCCGTGTCGAAATCGATCCCCATGACAGGCCACTGTTCGGCCAGGGCCTTCTCCTGACCCTTGGTCAGGCGGCCTTCACGACGGACAAAGCTGCGGATCTTGCGCATGAACTTGCCGTCTTCGTTAAATTCGTCTTGGGTCACTGGCATATTGGATTACTCGTTATTTCATCTATCGGCACAAACAGGGGAGCGAATTATCCCAAGATGGGCCCAAGGCGCAAGTCTTTCCGACAACAAATGACCCAGGCGGGTTGGGTTCGTGCCACGCCTGCGGTAATTGCCAGCGGGTTCACAGAATCCTGCTTCCTGCGGGTGCATCCTGCTTCGCGCCAATAACATCATATACAACAAAGGATTGCAGTATGAGAAAGACCCTTGTCGCCCTCTGCCTCAGCGCCCTGCTGGCCGGTTGCAACACCTCAAGCAACGAATCACAGGCCCCCATCGCCCCCACCCCGGCCGAGCAGGCCTTGGAGTACCTGACTCAACTCGGCTCGAGCGCCGAAGGCATCGGCGCCCGTCCTACCGGCAGCGCCGCCGAGACCCGCGCCGCCGACTGGATCCAGGACAAGCTGGGCGGCTGGGGCTACGAGGTCACCCGCCAGCCGTTCAGCTATCAGCGGCGGGGGGAAGATAAGTCCTCCCAGAACCTGATCGCCGAACTCAAGGGCCAGAGCGACCGGGTGATCCTGCTGGGGGCCCACTACGACAGCACGGGGGAGGATGAGGGCTCGGAAGGGGCCACCGACAACGGCGCCGGGGTCGCGGCCCTGCTGGCGGTCGCCGAGGCGCTCCAGGGCCAGTCCCTGCCCCATACGGTACGCTTCGCCTTCTTCGGCGCCGAGGAGAACGGCCTCAACGGCTCCAAAGCCTATGCCGCCAGCCTGGATGAGGCCGCCATCGACGCCCTGCTGGCCATGGTCAACTACGACACCATCGCCGGAGGCGACATCGTCTATGTCCACTCGGCCCACTCGAACGAAGCCGAATATGGCTGCGCCGATCCGGCGCGCTACAGCCATGACCCCAGGGTGCGGGATCGCCTGCTCGCCATCTCCAGGCAGACCACCACCCCCTTCGCCATCCACCCCAGCTATGCCGGTTATCCGGAAGGGGAGACCGGCAGCTGGTCGGATCATGCACCGTTTGCCTGCCTGGGGGTGCCCATCGCTTATGTGGAGGCGACCAACTTCACCATCAATGGCCAGGACGGGTACGACGGCTACTCCCAGAGCACCCATCCGGCGCTGTGGGACTGCTACGACGACACCACCAAGAGCGCCTGCGATCGGGACAGCGAGAGCCAGTGGGGCAAGATCTGGCACACCGGTCATGATCGCCTCGACAAGATGGCCGAACTCTTCCCGGGCCGGATCGAGCAGCAGCTCGGCGCCAATACCGAGATCCTGATCCGCTTCCTGCGCGAGCCCGGTCTCTAGCCCGGGTCGCAGCCGTTTTGGCGAGGGGATGGCGGGTCGGGACGATAAAATATGGGCAGGTGCCAAACCTGCCCTTTTTTATGGATTTTTGTGACAGCCATTGCCTCATTTTTTAAATCTGATACAAACGGATAACTTGGCGGTTGAATGGAGCGACCGCCTACCCGTCAGAGAGAGTCCTATGCAGCCGTTTTTTGCCCAGCGCTTCGAGAAGGTCGAACCTTCCTTTATTCGAGAGATCCTCAAAGTCGCCGCCAACCCGGAGATCATCTCCTTCGCCGGCGGCCTGCCCAACCCCAACCTGTTCCCGGTCAAGGCCATCGAGCAGGCCTGCCAGGACGTGCTGCGCGAGCAGGGCGCCGCGGCGCTGCAATATGCCGCCACCGAGGGCTTCGCCCCCCTGCGCCAATACATTGCCGATCGCTACCTGAGCCGTCACGGCATGACAGTCAATCCGGACAACATCCTGATCACCAGCGGCTCCCAGCAGGCGCTGGATCTGCTGGGCAAGGTGCTGGTGGACGAGGGGCAGGATCTCATCATCGAAGAGCCGGGTTATCTTGGCGCCATCCAGGCCTTCTCCGTCTATCAACCTAGCTTCAAGCCCATCGCGCTCGGGGAAGCCGGGCTGGATCTGGCGGCGCTGGATGCGCTGCTGGAGCAGGGTTCCAACGCCAGGCTGCTCTACGGCGTGCCCAACTTCCAGAACCCGAGCGGGGTCTCCTACAGCCGGGCCAACCGCGAAGCCCTGGCCGAACGCCTGGTGCGCCACGATCTGCTTATGGTGGAAGACGACCCTTACGGCGAGCTGCGCTTCGAAGGGGAGCACCTGCCCCCCATCGCCAAGCTGGCGCCGAACAATACCGTGCTGCTCGGCTCCTTCTCCAAGACGGTGGTGCCCGCCTTCCGTCTGGGCTGGATGCTGGTGCCGGACTGGCTGCGCAAGAAGGTCACCATCGCCAAGCAGGCCACAGACCTGCACAGCAACGCCTTCAGTCAGCAGGTGCTGCATCGCTTCCTGACCGATCACTCCCTCGACACGCATCTGGAGAAGATCAAGGAGGTCTATGGCCGTCAGCGTGCCGCCATGGAAGCCTCCCTGGCCCGCCACTGCCCGCCAGGAGTGAGCTACACCCGCCCCGAGGGAGGCATGTTCCTCTGGCTGACCCTGCCGGCCAGCATCTCGGCCATGGCCCTGTTCGAGGAGGCTATCAAGGAGAAGGTGGCCTTCGTGCCCGGCGCCCCCTTCTATGTGCGCCCGGAGATCCAGAATACCCTGCGCCTGAGCTTCTCCTGCGTGGACGAGGCGACCACGGAGGAGGGGATCAAGCGACTGTGCAACGCCATGAGGCGCATGCTCTGAGCCCTCTCCCAGAGACAATGAACACAAAAAAGCGGCCAGATGGCCGCTTTTTTGTGCCCGAGAGTCAGGCGATGCGGGCGGGCGTCTGTGCCGGGAGCAGGCTGGGCAGGGTCTGCTCGAACTCTCCCATGGGCAGAGGCCGGCTGAAGAGATAGCCCTGCAGATAGTCGACGCTGCGCGCCTTGAGATAGTCCGCCTGCAACCGGTTCTCCACCCCTTCGGCCACTATCATGAGACCGAGCCGGGTCGCCAGGTCGATCACATTGTCCACTATGTGGCAGGAGAGGGCATCTGAGCCGATCATGGCGACGAAGCTCTGGTCGATCTTGAGGAAATCGACCTGGAACTTCTGCAGATAGGTGAGGCTGGAGTGTCCCGTGCCAAAATCATCGATGGCGATGAAGACCCCGAGATCGTGCAGCTCGGCAAACAGGCGATCCGTCACCTCTGTGACCTCGATCAGCTCGCGTTCGGTCAACTCCAGCACCAGCTTGACGGGGTTATCCTTGAAGGCTCCCAGAAAGGCGCGGCAATCGTCCACCAGGCTCAGATCCTGACAGTGGCGGGCGCAGATGTTGAAGCCAAAATGAAAGCCGGCGGGCAGCAAATGGGCCTTAGGCGCGAAACGTTGCCGCACCTGACGCATCAGTTCCCCTGTCATGGGGATGATGAGACCACTGGCCTCCGCCATGGGGATGAAGCGATCCGGCGGTATCATGCCCTGCTGGGGATGCTGCCAGCGCATCAAGACCTCGCAACCGGCGCAGTGCCCCTCCCCATCCATCACGGGCTGCAGATAGGGGATGAACTCCCCCTTGGAGAGGGCCCGTGCCAGCTCCTGCTCGGGGGAAACGGGCCGCCCCGTTATCCAGAAGGTGACACCACCGGCCAGCAGCGCCAGCAGGGTATAGAGCGCCATGCTGCCATTGCTGTAATTCCAGGCGCGCAGCCAGTATTGGCGCGGCGTGATGTGCGAACTCAGGTGATAGGCATACCGCTGGGAGATGATGCCAAATCTGTCCCCCTCCAGCCTGGGGGCGCCATCTTGCACCCCGCCCTGGCTGCCCATCCAGCGCTGGCCAACCTGAAACGCCATGGGGGTCTCGCGGCTCATCAGGCGCAGCGTGTTATGGAGGTAGTAGCCATCGACGCTCACCAGCACACTGCCCCCCTCCCCCAGGCTGCGATAGACGATGAGGGCGCGATCCGGCGTGACCGGGTTGCCCGGCAGCAGATCCAGCTGCCCCTGCACATAGCCGCTGGGATCGTAATCCTGGTCGTATTCGCCATAGAGGGAGGTGCAATAGATGCGCTTGCCCAGGGTCAGGTTGACCGAGCGCACGTCCGGTACCGTCGCCACCTGGCGGCGCAGCATCTGCTTGGCGTCGGCACAGGGTTGACCCAGCAGGGGTTTGACCGCCATGGCCGCCTGATGGGCGTTATCCAGGGTGCGATCGAACATGTCACGGGCATGGCTCAGCCTGGCATGGATGTCACTGCGCATCTCCCTCACCGTCTGCCAGCCGATGATGGCGGCGCCGAGCAGCAGGATCAGCACAAAGACCAGGCTTGCCAGGGCTCCTCGTCTGAGCTGCTGGCGTGGTTTGAAGCGGCGAAATGGCATTGTCACCCCACATTGATGACGAAAAAGGCAGCGATCATACAGGTTCAAATGTGACGCTTGATAACAATTTCTGCTGCCGGCTCGTTATAAACAATAAAGTTAATAGCATCTCCCCCCCACCAGACTGACCATCCCGTGGCGAGGCAAAAGGGAGTCGCCGCCATAAAAAAGAGCCCCGCAGGGCTCTTGAACCACCAGCAGAGACTCAGGCGCGCAGGGACTTCTCCGCACGCGAGATGCCGCACACTCCGGAGCGCACCACCTCGATGATCTCGTTGGTCTGGGCGGCAGTCTTGATGAAGGCGTCCAGCTTCTCGCTGGTACCCACCAGCTGCACCGTGTATTGATCCGGGGTGACGTCCACAATCTGGCCACGGAAGATGTCCGCCAGCCGTTTCAGCTCGTCCCGGGCGCCACCGGCGGCGCGGGCCTTGACCAGGGCGATCTCCCGCTCTATGTGCTCCCCTTCGCTGAGGTCACACACCTTGAGCACGTCCACCAGCTTGTGCAGCTGCTTCTGGATCTGCTCGAGCACCCGCTCGTCACCCATGGTCACTATGGTCATGCGCGACAGGGTGGGATCCTCGGTGGGGGCCACCGTCAGGGTCTCGATGTTGTAGCCGCGCTGGGAGAAGAGGCCAACCACACGGCTCAGGGCGCCGGATTCGTTCTCCAGCAGTACGGAAATGATATGTCTCATGATGTTTCCCCCGCCTTGCTCAGCCACATCTCATCGACGGCGGGCTCCACCGGTACGACCGAAATGATATGTCCCATCGTCAGGTCCTCTCCGTCTTGCTCAGCCACATCTCGTCCATGGCACCGAACTTTATCTGCATCGGATAGACGTGCTCGTCCGGATCGACCGAGATGTCCATGAACACCAGCCTGTCCTTCATGGCGAAGGCCTTCTCCATGGCGCTCTCCAGCTCGGCCGGGTCGCTCACCGCCATGCCGACATGGCCGTAGGCTTCCGCCAGCTTGACGAAGTCCGGCAGGGATTCCATGTAGGAGTGGCTGTGACGGCCACCGTAGAACATCTTCTGCCACTGCTTGACCATGCCAAGGGCACGGTTGTTAATGGAGATGATCTTGATGGGCACCCCGTACTGCATGCAGGTGGAGAGCTCCTGGATGTTCATCTGTACCGAGCCATCGCCGGTGACGCAGCAGACCACGGCGTCCGGGTTGGCAAACTGGGCCCCCATGGCGGCCGGGATGCCAAAGCCCATGGTGCCAAGGCCCCCTGAGTTGATCCACTGGCGCGGCTTGGCGAACGGGTAGTAGAGGGCGGCGAACATCTGGTGCTGGCCCACGTCGGAGGCGACGAAGGCCTCCCCCTTGGTCACCTTGTAGAGGGTCTCTATCACCTGCTGGGGCTTGATCAGGGTGGGGTGGGTCTCGTAGGCCAGGCAGTTGCGGGAACGCCACTGGCCAATCTGGCTCCACCACTCCGCCATCGCCTGCTTGTCGTTGTCAAACCCGCACTCGCCGATCACATCCAGCATCTGCTGCAGCACGGTTTCCACCGAGCCGACGATAGGCACATGGGCCTGCACCGTCTTGGAGATGGAGGTGGGGTCTATGTCGATATGGACCACGGTGGCATGGGGACAGAACTTGCTCACGTTGTTGGTCACGCGATCATCGAAGCGGGCCCCCACGGCGAAGATGAGATCCGCGTTGTGCATGGTCTTGTTCGCTTCGAAGGTGCCGTGCATCCCCAGCATGCCGATGAACTGCGGATGGGTGCCGCTGAAGGCCCCCAGCCCCATCAGGGTGGTGGTCACCGGCAGGTTGAGCAGCTCCGCCAGCCTGGTCACCAGCGCATCCGCATTGGCATTGATAGCGCCGCCGCCCACGTACATGACCGGACGGCTCGCCTCGGTCAGCAGCTTGGCGGCCCGCTTGATCTGGCCCTTGTGTCCGGCCTTGGTCGGATTGTAGGAGCGCAGGGAAACGGACTCGGGATACTGGTAGGGAAATTTCTCTTTCGGGTTCTGTACGTCCTTGGGCAAGTCCACCACCACGGGCCCCGGGCGGCCGGTCGCGGCTATGTAGTAGGCCTTCTTGATGGCGTCGGGGATTTCGCTCGCCGTCTTGCACAGGAAACTGTGCTTCACCACGGGACGGGAGATACCGATCATGTCGGTCTCCTGGAACGCATCTTCCCCGATCATGCTGGTCGGCACCTGGCCGGACAGGATCACCAGGGGGATGGAGTCCATGTAGGCGGTGGCGATCCCCGTGATGCAGTTGGTCGCCCCCGGCCCCGAGGTCACCAGCACAGTGCCCACCTTGCCGGTGGATCGGGCGTAACCGTCTGCCATATGCACCGCGGCCTGCTCGTGGCGTACCAGCACGTGCTCCATCTTGCCGTTTTCGAAGAGAGCGTCATAGATGTCGAGCACCGAACCACCCGGGTAGCCGAACACATGCTCAACCCCCTGATCCTCCAGCGCACGTACCACCATCTGAGCGCCTGATAACATCTCCATGATAAAGCCCTCCAGGCTTTGCTCCGTTTAGCAATTCTATCGACGGCTCCGCTGCTTCCCGGCACCACCCAGTCTGTCTGTTGTTGATTCGCTATCAGACGGGGCGAGTACGGAGCGCGATAGTTGAAAAATAGGGTTTGTCCATCATTCCCCCATAAAATGGGGTGAAAAACCAAGTTAACCCGCTTCCACCGGCTTGTCCACGGCTTTGTCTGACAACAACAGTCATAAATTTCAAACAGCCATTAACATTTAGTGAGCAGCCTGATAAAAACGGCATGATTACCTGTTCGTTCAGTGAGTGAACAGCGGATCATGCTAGGGAGGGAAATATCGGCAGGGGAATGCCCATCCCGGCGGGATGGGCATGACAAGAGGAGATCAGGGGTTTTCGTCTGGCTCGGCCAACCAGATCTGTTGATCCGGATCCGTCTCCTCGCAGACGGAGATGCTGACCCCCATATCGATCAACTCATGGAGAGTCAGGCTGTCCGCCAGGTTCATCACTTCGCCGTTTTCGTTGGTAAAACGCATCTTGATTGTCCTCAGCTATGGGGCTCCATCAGTTTAGTCCATGCTGGCGCAGGGCTGGGATCACGGTCCCTCACTCCAGGACGCCGAGCTGGGACAGCCAGGCGCCGCCGATGGTTTCCCCTTCCGCCAGCTCGCTCAACCTGTCCCCCACTTCCTCGGGAAACAGTGTCTTGGCCCAGAGCCGACGCGACAGGCTCGGCAAGGGCTCCTCGGCCCCCTCGGCCAGCCAGAGCGCCAGGGCCGCCGCCACATCCGGATAGACGATCGGACCTGGTGCCGAAGTATCGAGCCAGCTGCGAACCCCATTGGCATCCAGGCTGTCCATCAGCTGGGCCAATCCCATCAGCTCCAGGGTCTTGCCGTTGCTCAACTGCTCGAACTGGCCGCCCAGGGGCTTGACCAGCAGCTTCTTGCCAAGAGAGAGCGCCTCCGAGGCCAGCTCGAAGCCCGCATTGGAGATGACGCCACGACAGCCGCACAGCTGCGCCTTGAAGCCATCCCTGACCTGGGGTTCGAAGCGGATGTTGCGCCACTCGCTCGTCTCTGTGATGGCGGGGTGAAAACAGACGAAATGGTGCTGGCTGAAGCGCGACAGCAGGGCGGCGATGGCATCTGGCTGCTCGAACGGCAGATAGACCAGGATGCTCTGGTTGTCTGGGGTCGGGCGCATGGCATCGACGATGGGGGGCAACAAGGGGTGGCCGAAGTGAAACCAGTGCAGCCCGAGCCGCTGGCGCACCGGGGCATAATGACGCATCAGCTGCTGGCTGAGCCGGTTCTCCCCCCAGCGGGGCACGGGCCAATGAAAACTGGCCTGATGGCTGATGCTGATACTGGGCACCCCCTGACGCCTTGCCGCATGGGCGCTGAGCGGCTCGAAGTCGCTGATCACCAGATCGTAGCCACTGCAGTCGAGCCCCTTCAGATCCTGCCAGAAGCGCAGCGGCGCCAGTTGGCGCAAGGTGTCCCAGGGCTGCACGCGCCCCGCCCGACTGACGAAACTGATGCCATCGAAGCTGCGATAGTCACCGAAGGTTTCCATCTCGAAATAGCCGGCCCGCGCCCGGCCGCTGAACAGGTAATCGACCTCGATCCCCTGCTCGGCCAGGGCCCTGCCCAGGGTGCGGCTGCGACTGATGTGGCCATTGCCCGTGCCCTGAACCCCGAACAGTATCTTCATGCCAGCCCCCCCTTCCGAAGGAGGATGTCGCCGCCCCTCGGCACGGGTCGCACCATGGGCCGCCTCATCCCTGACCCCAGCCGAGGGCCAACTTGGCACATCCCATGCCGAGCAGGGCGCCGGCGATGAGATCACTGCCATAGTGAACGCCGAGCAGCAGGCGCGAGGCGGCCACCAGACTGGCCCAGGCGAACAGCACACTCGTCCACTCGGGATAACTGGCCGCCAAGACGGTGGCCATCAGGAAAGCGGCGGCGGTATGGCCGGAGGGCAGGCTGTAGCGATCAGAGGGGGTGATGAAAACGGGCAGGCCGCTGGGACGCGCACGGCGCAGACTGTTCTTGAGCAGCAGATAGAGGGGCAGTTCCAGGGCGAAGGCGAGCAGCGCCGCCTCCACCGTATCCTGGCCCCGGCTGCCCTGCTGCCAGAGCAGCGCGGCCACCATCAGATAGAGGGGGCCGTCACCACTGTGGGAGACGAGACGGCTGGCTCTGGCCAATGGCCGGTTATAGGGGTGCAGCAGACAGAGCCGACACACCCGCTGATCCCATTGCTGAATTTTGTTCATCGCCCTCGCCTCTCGCCATCCGGGATCCACAGGCTAAGGCAGCATGATGACAGTCAGGTGAAAAGGGGATAACAGATTGATGAATGGCAGGGCCCGTCGGCCCCGGCGATCCTGGCCCTAGACGCCGGTCAGTTTAAGCCCAGACGCAGCCCGGATTCCATCAGGCGGCAGTTGTGATCCGCCAGGCGACTCATGAAGTGCTCGTCGACGGTCAGACCAAACACCTGCTCATAGAGCTCCTTCATCACGAAGGGCTGCCACATCATGCTGAGGAAGGAGACCTTGAGCATCTCGGGATCCACGTCACCACCGAGTTCGCCGCTCTCTCGCATGGCGCTCAGCAAGGCATCGAACTGGGGCATCTGACGCTCCAGGAGACGATTTAGCACAAAATCCCGCCCAGGGCTTTTCTCGGTCGATAATGCGCTGGAGATGGCGGAGGTCAGCTCGCTGTTGGGCGCCATCACCTGATAGTAGGTGCTGAGCAGGTCATTGAGGCTGCGATGACCGCTCTCGTCCTGCCAGGCCTGCTCCAGCGGCTCGGCCACATCCCCCAGCACGGCCTGATAGAGCCCCTCCTTGCTGCCGAAGTAATAGTGGATCATCGCCAGATTGGAGCCGGCCCGTTCGGCGATCTCCCGGGTGGTGACCTTGCTGTAGGGGGTGCTCAGAAAGCGCTCACGGGCGGCGGCGAGCAGCTTGTCACGAATGTCTGATCGTCCGACCGGGCGACCGGGTCTGCGTTTTTCCATGAAATACCTCGAATGAATGCGCGAAAGGCTGATAAGTCGATCCGGTTGCTCAGACGATTGAGTGCAGCAGGAATGACCGGATAATCGAGCAATGGCGGAACATGGAACAAGGAAATTTGCACTCCTTTACAATTCGATTAAATAAGACAGGGGATCCCATGGGTAAAGTCCAATTGACACAGCATAAAAAACTCGATATTGGTAAAGCATGACTGACTGGAAGGATTGTTCACCTCATGGGTATTGCCGCTCGCCTACTACTAGTTTCCCTAATCGCGACTCCTCGCGCGGGATCCTTGTAGCCGGGCTCAGGCAAAGCCGGTCATTACAAAAACCCGTGCAACCTGCACGGGTTTTTTTATGCCATTGGCAGGATGCACACCAAAGCACTTAGGAAGAGGGAAAAGAGATGTCAAATCGGGTCATCATATTCGATACCACCTTGCGTGATGGTGAGCAGGCGTTGGCGGCCAGTCTGACGGTCAAGGAGAAGTTGCAGATAGCCTTTGCCCTGGAACGGCTCGGCGTCGATGTCATGGAAGTGGGCTTTCCCGTCTCCTCCCCCGGCGACTTCCAATCGGTGCAGACCATTGCCCGCAGCATCAAGAACAGCCGGGTCTGCGCCCTGGCCCGCGCCCTGCCCAAGGACATAGACGCCGCCGGCGAAGCCCTGCGGGTCGCCGATGCCTTTCGCATCCATACCTTCATCTCCACCTCCTCGATCCATGTGGAAAGCAAGCTGAAAAAGAGCTTCGAGGATGTGCTGGAGATGGGGATCAGCGCCGTCAAACATGCCCGCCGCTACACAGATGACGTGGAGTTCTCCTGCGAGGATGCGGGCCGCACGCCGATCGATAATCTCTGCCGCATGGTGGAGGCCGCCATCAAGGCGGGGGCCCGCACCATCAATATCCCGGATACCGTGGGCTACACGGTCCCGACCGAGTTTTCCGGCATCATCCAGACCCTGTTCAACCGGGTACCCAACATAGATCAGGCCATCATCTCGGTGCACTGCCACGACGATCTGGGTCTGTCGGTGGCCAACTCCATCGGCGCCGTGCAGATGGGGGCGCGCCAGATAGAGTGCACCATCAACGGCATCGGCGAGCGGGCGGGCAACTGCTCCCTGGAAGAAGTGGCGATGATCCTGAAGACCCGCGCCGACCTGCTCGGGGTGCACACCAACATCCGCCACAACGAGATCCATCGCACCAGCACCCTCGTCAGCCAGCTGTGCAACATGCCGGTGCAGCCCAACAAGGCCATCGTCGGTGCCAACGCCTTCTCCCACAGTTCCGGCATTCACCAGGATGGGGTGCTCAAGGCGAAGAACACCTACGAAATCATCACCCCCGAGAGCATAGGCCTGACCCAGAACAGCCTGAACATGACCTCCCGCTCCGGCCGTCACGTCATCAAGCACCGCATGGAGCAGATGGGGTATTCGGAGAGCAGCTATGACCTGGACCATCTCTACGGCAAGTTCCTGACTCTGGCCGACAAGAAGGGGCAGGTGTTCGATTACGATCTCGAGGCCCTCGCCTTCTTCAGCCAGATCCACGAAGAGCCCGAGCACTTCAAGCTGGAGTACCTCGGCGTGCAGAGCGGCAGCTCTGTGCTGGCCACCGCCTCGGTCAAGCTCAAGGTGGGTCAGGATCTCATCTGCGAAGCGGCCACCGGCAATGGCCCCGTGGATGCGGTCTACCAGTGCATCAATCGCATCAGCGGCATCGATATCCGCATCGACAAGTACGAACTCAAGGGCAAGGGAGAGGGCAAGAATGCCCTCGGCCAGGTGGACATAGTCGCCGAGTACAAGGGGCGCAAGTTCCACGGCATGGGGCTGGCCACCGACATCATCGAATCTTCGGCCCAGGCCCTGGTCCACGTGATCAACAGCATCTGGCGCGCCGATCAGGTGGCAGAGCAGATGGGGCGCAACAGCAACCTCAAATCGGAAACCGTCTGAGCAGCGATCGGCTCGCTGAACGGACGGAATGCAATCACAACATCAGGACGGAGACTGTCTGAACAGACATAGGCTCGCAGTATCGGGCCACTGGACGGATGGCACTCAAGACAGCATCAAAACGGAGACAGTCTGAACAGGTATAGGCTCGCAGTATCAGGCCACTGGGCAGATGGAACTC
>NZ_CDBT01000007.1:1079-1551 GCF_000819765.1 Aeromonas bivalvium | reverse complement strand
CATTTTTTGTGGGGCGGGTTCAGGGTCAGGATTGCTGTTTTGCTTCGTACATGGCTTTGTCTGCGCCATCAATCAGCTCGTTGACGCTGACAAACTCTTCATTGCCGGTGGCATTGATACCTATGCTGATGGAGAACTCGGGATAGGCGGTGGTGAAGCTGGCCTCAATGCGGTCGCTGATGTGCAGCGCCGTCGCCCGGCTGGCTTCCGGCAGGATGACGCAGAACTCATCGCCGCCGATCCGGCAGGGGAAGTCGGTGTTGCGGCAGGACTCGGCGATGGCCTGCCCCAGGGTCTGGAGCACCTCGTCTCCTTTGGCATGGCCGAAGGTGTCGTTGATGAACTTGAACTTGTTGACGTCGATGTAGATGACTGAGAGATAGCTCTTGCGGCGGATAGCGGCGTTGAGCTCGCGGTTGATGGTACTCATCATGGCGCGCTTGTTGTAGAGCTCGGTGAGGGGATCCCGCTC
>NZ_CDBT01000007.1:0-792 GCF_000819765.1 Aeromonas bivalvium | reverse complement strand
GCTCGCGGGCATAGGCCTCCATGCGTTTCTTGGCATTTTCCACGGCGCTGAGCAGAGTCCCTATGTAGGTATCAAATACCAGGGCAGTGTCGAAACTGATGAGCTTGTCGAGGGCACGCAAGACCAGAGAGCGCTCTGTGGCGTTGCTCATCTGTTCGATCAGCACGTCTTCTATCAGGTACTTGAGGGTACAGCTGGCAGAGAGATAGAGCTTGGGTTCCACCCCTATGCGCTTGTGCACCAGCCCTATCCGCAGCCGGCTGTTCACATAGGCATTGTCATAGTGGCCACAGAAGAGTTCCTGTATGTAGCGACGCTGGGCGGTGCGCAGGCGCTGCAAGGTATCCGAATCGCCAATCAACAGGGCAATTTCATCGAACTCCGTCTGTTTTTCGTAAAACTTGCCAACGATGGCATCAAGATTACGTTCAATGAGCGGCTGCTGGGCGGCGAGGGTGTCCAGCTCGGCCTGGCTCAGTTTCAATAGCGCCATGCGTCGCTGGATCTCGATCTCGTTGATATTGAATTGTTCGATCAGCGTTTTTTCGATCAGCATGCTTACCTCTATTCCCCTTGGGCTGGGATCCCGGCCTCTCACCGTGACAGCCTTGTTGATGCCAGGTAAATGTGGATATTGACCATGGAATGAAATTAGCAGCTTTGGGACGGGGTTGCATACCTATCTAATTGATTGATTTATACCAAGTAAGCAGGGCTTGGGGGGCCTGGCCTCGGCTGGGCTGCGGGCCCGTTCCTCGGGCATCCGGCCATGAAAAAAGGCGCCATCAGGCG
>NZ_CDBT01000006.1:3521-3753 GCF_000819765.1 Aeromonas bivalvium | reverse complement strand
GGCATCGAGGGGGCCCATCTCCTGGTTCGGCAGCACGGGCAGCAGCACCAGGGAGATGAGCAGGAAGCGCAGAGTGGCGTGAAATTCCGTCTCGCTCAGAAACAGCATCCCCTGCTGGATCTTGCCCTTGAGCCCCATCAGGAGCGCCGCCAGCACGGCGCAGGCCACCGCCTCGCTCGGGCTCAGCAGCACGGACATCAGCCCCAGCAGATAGGTGAGCACCATGGCCACC
>NZ_CDBT01000006.1:0-3195 GCF_000819765.1 Aeromonas bivalvium | reverse complement strand
CCGCCAGCAGGCCGAGCAGGGGCAGCCAGGTGCCCAGGGTGGGCAGCAGCAGGGCGCAGACGCCGCCGAGCAGGCCGACGAGGCCATAGGTGCGCATCCCGGCGACTCGCTGGTTGTCCCCCAGCTGGCGTACCTGCCAGCCCCGCTCCAGCCCTATGATGAGGCCGATGGCCAGGGAGACCAGGGCCCCGTTGATGGGGTCTGCCTCGATCCACATGCCGAACTCCTTGCTCATGCGCCTCTGCCTGGATCCCATGATGGCACAGCCTGCACGGGGCTGCGGGGGCCTGGCTCACAGAGTATCGAAGGGATCCGGCTGTCCCTGGCGGCGCGTCAATAAACAGGGGAGCCGAGGCTCCCCTGTTCGTTTTGTTGCTGGCACGGCGACGGTCGACCAGGATCTGGCATGCGGCCACCCGGGTTCATGCCGTGCTGGCGTGACGGCTCACTGCTGGACCCAGGCATCCTGCCAATGAGACCCGATCCCGGGCTCGTACTGGGTGGCCGTGGCCGCCCACTGGCTGCACCAGCCGCTGTAGGGGAAGGGCTTGCACTGATAGACCTTGCCATTTTTCGGTTGCAGCACCCGGGTGCCATCTGTGTAGCCGTCGACCCCCTCAGGGAAGCTGAACTGATAGTCGCCGCTGGTCGGCGCCTTGAACATCAGATCCAGGGTCTGCTGCACCACTTCCCCTCCTGCCTTGGGCCTGCCCTCGATCACCAGCTGGTGGTGGCCCGCACTCAGGCCCGTGGCCTCCAGGGTGAAACCCTGGCTGCCGTCCTTGATGTCGGCACTGCTCTGCCCCCTGGCGACGCCGCCATGGTCATACAGGGTAGTGGTGACGGCGAGATCCCCCTCGGCCGTGACGGTGAAGCTCAGGGTGACCTTGCCGTTGTCGAGCGGGTAGTCGCTCCCCAGGCCGCTCACGCTGATGCTGTTGCCTACCGGCGGTTGCTGCTGTTCGAGCTGGATCTCGACCCGTTGCAGCTTGCTGCCGGCCTTGAGGTAGATGGGGTTCTGACCGTAGACGGGGTTGTACTGGCCGTCGGCCCCTTGCCCTGCGCGGATCTGGCTCTGCTCGGCATTGATCTTGGTTGCCAGGGCGTGGGCCCAGTTGTTCTTCAGGCCCTGCTCGGCGTCGGTTATGGTCAGCACGGTTTGCAGATCGGCCCGCTCGCCGCCGGCATCGAACACCCGGGTCCTGGCCTTGTCACCGGCCGCGAGATCGATGGAGGGGTAGATGGTGCCGCCCTGGCTCCAGCTCAGCGGCGGCTGGGTGCCGTCATCGAAACGGGCGTCGATCAGGTTGTAGAAGCTGTTGGTGGTATCGCCCACCTCCCAGACCCCGAGGATGAGCTGATAGCCGGTGCGCGCCGGCAGGGTGCATTCATGGGTGACCTGCTTGGGGGGCTGCACCATGTTGCCGTCGATGACGCAGAAGGGGTTGAGATCGAATGCGTCTCTGGTCAGGGGCTGGTTCGGGTTCCAGTCCTGCCTGGTGAGGTAGTAGCGCCAGTTGCGGGTCACGTGGTTGGCGGTGAAGGTCCAGCTGATATTGAAGGGGCCGGCCTGCACATTGCGCTTGGTCCAGCGATCGCTGGTCTGGGCGTTGAGCTCGCCAAATTGCGGATGCCCGGCCGAGGCGATCTGGCCGTCGGCTGGGCCGCCATCGGGGAAGCCGGACGGCGCCTCCAGGCTCTGGGGTTCCCACTGGATGGCGCCGCAGCCGATGTTGCCGCCGGTCTTGCACAGGGCGTTGCGTCCCTCCGGCTGGCTGATGTAACCGTGGGCGAGCACGCCGCCACTGGCCAGCAGCGCCAGCGCCGCAGCCACATGATTGAGTCGAATTTTTGCTGCCATACATTCCTCTGTTCGGTGATGTGGGCAGTCACCTTGGCTGGGGAAATCCCCGGTACACACCTGGGTGTGGCAACCCCGCTATCCTGGACGGCATGTCTTTAGACCGGAGGCTTTGCGTCCTGGCCTTTCAACCAGTTTGCCAAATGACTACTGAAAGGGTCATGGTGCCGCATTGGGCGGCAGTGCCATCATGACTATTTTTTGTTAAATAATTAAGTGTCAAAGTTGACAGCTTGACCCGCTCGATCTGGCGTCGTCGCTTAACGGCTCGTTTTGCCATTTGTCTCTGGATGAAGGCCTGAACACTCAGCCTGATGATGGCGACAAAGGAGTGCCCTGTCGCAGTGGTGGTCGCCTCCTCTGCCGGCATGGCGGGCAGAAGAGGCGGTGGGGCGGGACGTGCGCTGACGCGCAGCGGCGCTGGCGGATCAGGCGTGCTGGCGAGTGTGCTCCGGCGCCTGATCCGCTGAGATGGCGCTGCCAAGCCGGAAGGCCGCCAGTCGCTCGTCCAGGCTGCGCGACAGTCCGGCCAGCAGCTCGCTCTCCTGGGCCAGCTGGGAGGCGGCCTGGGACATCTCGAGCGCCGAGTCATTGATGCCGCTGACGTTGCGGTTCATGTCTTCCGCCACCATGCTCTGCTGCTCCGCCGCCGTGGCTATCTGGGTCGCCATGTCGCTCACGTGCTGGATGTGACTGACGATGAGGGAGAGATCCTGCCCCGCCTTCTCGGACTGGCCGACGCTGCTCTCCGCCAGCTTGCGGCTGGTGTCCATGGCACTGGCAGCGGTGACCGCCCGTTGCTGCAACTGGGTGATGGTGCTCTGGATCTCCTCGGTGGAGTGGCGGGTACGGCTGGCCAGCTGGCGCACCTCGTCGGCCACCACGGCAAAACCGCGGCCCTGCTCGCCGGCCCGGGCCGCCTCGATGGCGGCGTTGAGGGCCAGCAGGTTGGTCTGATCCGAGATGGCGCTGATGACGGCGGTCACTTCCCCTATCTGCATCACCCCCTCCTTGAGGCGATTGACCTGATGGGTGGCCTGCTCCACCTCGGTGGCCAGGGTCTGGATGCCGTGTACGCTGGCGTGGACGTCTTCGTTGCCGAGCCCGGCCTCGTTGGTGGCGTCCTGGGTGTCGCGGGCCGTGTTCTCGGCATGACCCGCCACATCCGAGATGGTGGCGCTCATCTCGTTCATGGCGGTGGCGAGCTGGGCCAGCTGATCCCGCTGGCTGTTGACCGCCTGATTGGTCTGCTCGGCGGAGGCGGCGATGCGCAGGGCGGCGTCCGCCACGTTGCGGGCCCCCTGGCTCGCCTCCAGCAGGGCGCGGCGGATGGC
>NZ_CDBT01000005.1:676-816 GCF_000819765.1 Aeromonas bivalvium | reverse complement strand
GGACCTGGCCGTCGATCTGCGCCTGGGTCAGGGTGATCGGCGCCTGGCCGGTCACGTTCAGCACATCCCCCGCCACCGCGCCAGCCGGCAGCGTGATCTGCACGCCAACGGTACCGCTGAGCTCGGTGCGGTCGATGGTG
>NZ_CDBT01000005.1:0-202 GCF_000819765.1 Aeromonas bivalvium | reverse complement strand
TGTCGCTGCCCGGCTGGGAGACGTTGCCCGCCGCGTCCACCAGGGTGGCGGTCACCGTCAGGGTCGCGCCATCCGCCGGGCGGTCAAACTCGTAGCCCACCTTGCCGGCGCTGATGTCGTCTGCCGTCAGCACCCGGTCTGCCTGGCCACTCACCTTGAGGGTGTCCCCGGCCTTGGCCTCTGCCGGCAGGGTCACTTCCAC
>NZ_CDBT01000004.1:141721-198803 GCF_000819765.1 Aeromonas bivalvium | reverse complement strand
ATCCAGCCCCCGCAACCACATACAGTCTTGCTGTTCATCCGTGAACAGGAAGGCGCACCCGGGATGGCAACTGCTCTGCCAGATCGGGACAATTCGGACGCGGGGTGGAGCAGCTCGGTAGCTCGTCGGGCTCATAACCCGAAGGTCGTTGGTTCAAATCCAGCCCCCGCAACCACTTTTTATTTCCCCTCGTTATCCTGTTTTCTCTCTCTGAACATGGCCGCCGATGCCGACCCCCATTGCCCAGGACCTGCGGCGACTTGCCCCATGGTCGGGCGCATCAAAGCCAACCCCTATGGCAGGGCGTCATGGCGATCCCTTTCCCTCGGTAGTATCATCTCGCCTTCCTGTTTTCTTCGCTGTGTATTCATGGATGAGGCTGCCCCATCATGCTCGATTTTTGCTACCAGGCCCCCAGGATAGAGAATGCTCCCCGGGATCTTGATCAGTTCATGGGGCTGAATGCCCCCCTCAAGTTGTTGATCTGCCATCAGAATCTAAAGGCAACCCTGCTCGTGCGACCCGAGCTGGCCCCGGCGGCCCTGCAGTCAGCTTTGGGGCAGGAAGGGCCTTGTCTGTGCCCGATCATCGGATCGCCCGATGAGCAGGGGCTGCTGCTGCTGGTATTCAGCGATGCCCTGGGCGAAGGCCATGGGCGCTATCGCCGGATCCGGCACTGGATTGCCCCCCTGGCGTCATACCAGAGCCCTCTGCTGGCCCTGCATCTGGAAGGGTTCGACGGCGACGAGACGGCCCGCCTCGGCGAGGCGCTGCTGGCCAGCCTGCTGGCCGCCAATGTCAGCCTGCCGAGCCAAAAACGCGAGGCTAAAGCGGTGTGCGCCTATGAGCGGCTCGTCAGCTCGCCCGCCTTTCCCCTGGATGTGACGCGCCTGTGCGCCGAGGCCGAGGGCAATGCCCTGGCTCGTCATCTCGGGGTCTTGCCCGCCTCCGTGCTCGATGCCCCTGGTTATCACCAGCGGGTGCGTGCGCTGGCCCGACAAGAGGGGTGGCAGTGTCAGGAGTATGATGAGGCCGCATTGCAGGCGCTGGGGGCCGGGGCGTTTCTCGCGGTGAGCCGGGGATCCGAGGATGGCCAGGGCGCCATCGTCAAGCTGAGCTATGAACCCGCCGGCGCCGAGCGCACCCTGGCTCTGGTGGGCAAGGGGATCTGCCATGACTCGGGTGGCTACAACCTCAAGGTGGGAGGATCCATGTATGGCATGCACCTGGACATGGGAGGCAGTGCGGTGGCCCTGGGCACCCTGCTTGCCATCAGCCGTGCCCGCCTGCCTGTCCGGGTTCACTGCTGGCTCGCCATCGCCGAGAACCACATAGGCCCCAGGGCCTATCGCCCCGGGGAGGTGGTCACCGCCTGCAATGGCACCACCATAGAGGTGGTGGACACGGACGCCGAGGGACGCATGGTGCTGGCGGATGCCCTGGCTCTGGCAGCCCGGGACCAGCCATCCCTTATCATCGATTACGCCACCCTGACCGGGGCCTGCAAGCGGGCGCTGGGCAGCGGTTACAGCGGCGCCTTCACCAATCAGCCCGCCTGGCTGCTCCCCCTCATCGCCCTGGGGCAGGAGAGCGGGGAGCGGGTCTGGCCCTTCCCCCATGACGAGGACTATGACGACAACCTGACGAGCGAGTGGGCGGATCTGCTGCAGTGTGCCCCCGGGGCCTCGCCGGATCACATAGACGCGACCCGCTTCCTCGGTCGCTTCGTGCCCGCCACGACGCCCTGGTTGCACCTGGATTTGTCCGGCTATCGCAACAAGGGGGGCAATGGGGTCGTGGGCAGCGAGGTGACGGGCTTCGGGGTGCGTTTTACCCTGCGTTTGCTGGCCCGTTGGCAGACTGGCGAGCTGGATGCCTGACTGGATCCCGTCGCCCGCCTGACCGATAATGGCGTCCCGTCCGCCATATGGGCGGGCCGCCTCGGGTTTCTCATGCAGTAAAGGAGTGATATGAAGACGCCACGCTATGACTGGGTTCTGTTTGACCTCGATGAGACTCTGGTTGATTTCCCGGTGAGCCGCGCCCTGGAGCAGACCCTGCAACTGCACGGCATAGTGGCCAGCGAGGAGCGGATGCAGGAGTATCAGGCCCTCAATCACAGACTCTGGGGTCAGTACAACAGTGGCGAGATCGATGCCGAGCAGCTGCAACAGACCCGTTTCTCCCCCTTCGCCCCCGCCGGGGTCAATCCCCTGGCCATGAATGACACCTTTCTCACCCGGATCATCGCCCTGAGCCAGCCCCTGGAGGGGGTGGTCGATACCCTGCTGAGCCTGAAAGAGAGGGTGAGCATGGGGATCATCACCAATGGCTTCAGCCTGCCCCAGCGCGGCCGCCTGGCCAAGCTGGGCTGGCACGATTGGTTCGAGCCGCTGATCATCTCGGACGAGGTCAGGGTCACCAAGCCGTCTGCCGCCATCTTCGAGCAGAGCCTGGCCCTTATGGGGCGCCCGGATCCTGCCCGGGTGCTGATGGTGGGGGATAACCCCAAGACGGACATTGCCGGTGCGGCCGCCATGGGGTTGGCGACCTGCTGGTATAACCCCCATGGTCAGGAGGGGGAGTGCGCGCCGACCCATGAGATCCGCCACTTCAGCCACCTGGCCGAGATAGTGCTGGGATAAGCTGGCCACGCCCGGCGTGACCGGCACTGAGCAAGCAGGCAGCCTTCGGGCTGCCTGCTTTTTTTTGGCCTGGCGTGGGTGCGGCTCATGGATCATGAGGGAACTCGAGGAGGACAAGAGCAGAGACCAGGGGGGGCCTGAGGAGGGCTGAGCCAGCCGAGATCCCCGGTGTGATGAGGCGCCGGGCCAGCAAGGAAGAGAGAAAGAGTGGGTAAATTGGGGGAAACCACAAACAAAAACACCAACGGCGAGAAAGTCGCAGTTGGTGTCGATAAAACAGTCGTTGTCTGGTCAGTCAGTGGGGCGGCATGCGCCCCTCATGGCTCAAAACTGGGACAGTGAAGGCAGAGAAACTGCGACCAGAGTGAAAAACACGGTGAAGACGGCTGTAACTAAGAACTCAGTCATACTTTTTCTCCCTGGCTGACGGCTGATGAATACAAGATACCATACAAGGAGATTAAAACAATGGTCATTTTGTAATAAATGGCGCATTTTCTGATGGTGGTGCGTCAACGCGACATTTTTTAAAGCTGGCGGGTGAAATGCGAGCTAAGCGGCTTTGTCAAGAAAGCGTTTCGAGTGGAAATTAATTTTTTATCAATTAAAACATGGTGTTATGATTCAGTGGCGTGCTGTTTATTGATGGGTCTTGAATGACGCTCTTTTCATTTTTGCAGTTTTACTGGGCAAGAAATGGGGGCGGTGCCTGACAAATCTTGTCATCGACACTGATTTTTGCGGTTCAGCCTGGGTTAACTCGACTGAAAGCCACTATTTCCCTCTTGTCTGTTTTATCTACTGCTCGCTCCTTGCCCCTGCTGATCGGTATCAATGGGAGGCACTGCCAGTGCGAGGCGAGCCCGCCAGAGGCGGAAGTGGCTGGGAAAGCATGGGGAAGCAATAAGGTGGGTGGAGAGGAAGAGGGGTTGCCGCCTCAGGATGGCGAGGCATTAAATAAGGAATTTCTGATACAAGCGTGAGGGGGAATATATTGACGCAAGGGGGAAGGTAATTGTTCATTTGACTACTTTTCGCTGTAGTCAATGCAGAGTAAGATGCCTGCTCAATAAAAATAAGAATTAGGAGTTCGGGTGTGAAAACATTAGTAAGCGAGAGGGTATCGCCATATATAAGTCAATTATATGAGTGTGGTATTAATGATTCTGACATTAAGCTGGTCGTAGACAAGTTTCGCTACGATCTCGGTGGCAGTTCAACCCTGCTTTTATTACGTGATGATGACAAGAGCGACGGGCTCAAGCTGTTTGCCAGTGGCTTGAGCGAGGCGCAGCAGCATTTCTATCTGCAGCATCATCGCCAGGATGTCTGGTTCAATCATTATCTGGACAAGGGTTGCCAGGGGGTGGTCAGCGCCAATGAGATCTCCGACAACGCCGGGCTGCTGGCCAGTTTCGGTGCCCAGTTCGCCCTGGGGGGCGTGTGCCGGGTCAAGGATCATGGCCTGAGCTCCCTGTGCGGCTACCGCAGTGGCGCCCAGAGCGACTTTACCGTGCAAGAGCGGCACCTGGTGGCGGACATGTATGCCGGTTTCGCCGCCTGGAGTCAGCATTATTGGAATCTGCTGGCCCTGGAAACCCAGAATTATCAACTGCAACAATTGGTGCGCAATCACAATAAACCCAGCGCCATCATAGATGACAAGGGTTATATCCATTATTCCAATACGGCGTTTAACCGCATCACGGATGAGAATGTGGAATTGCGTACCCTGTCCGGATTGTTTTCCTTGCAGAGCAAGGATCAGCAGCGTCAATTTAAAGAGATGCTCGCCGGTTTCGCCTATCTGCTGCCGGGAGCCAGTGCCTATCTTTGCGTACCCCGTCAGGCCAATCTCAGGCCCTTATTGATCCAGTGCACCCTGATGAGCGGATTGACGCGATACGAACGTTTCGTGGAGCTGGTGCTGCGTGACCCCGAGCACGCCTTCAATCCCGATATTGAAGCCCTGGCCAGCCTCTATCCCCTGACGGTGGGGGAGAAGGAGCTGCTGATGCTGATGAGCAAGGGCTACAGCAGCAACGACATCGCCGAGTTGCGCGGCGTCAAGGTGGAAACCGTGCGTTCCACCCTCAAGGGGGTCTTCAAGAAGACGGATTGTCACAGTCAGAGCGAATTGCTGCTCTTGCTGCAATCCATCTCCTGAGGCGGGCGAGCTATGCTTGAAACGAGGACGCCAGCATAAGGCGGCTGAACCAGGTTCCTTAGGGGGTTCAAGATGAAAGCATTAATTGCCAAGGACTATATGCAGGTGAGGCCCATCACCTTCAAGGCGGAGATGATGGTGCAATCTGCCGTGGCCAAGTTCGTCAACAGCAATCAACTGGGCGGGCCCGTCATCGACGCCAACGGTCATCTCATCGGCTGGGTGTCGGAGCAGGACTGCATCGCCGTCATGCTCAAGGAGGCCTATCACTGCGAGCAGGTGGCCCAGGTCAAGGATGTGATGCGCCAGGATGTGCTGACGGTGAGCCCGCAGACCAGCATCCTGGAGCTGGCCGAGATGATGATCGGGCAAAAGCCCAAGATGTATCCCGTGCTGGAGGCGGGGCGTCTGGTGGGGGTCATCAGTCGCCACGACGTGATGAAGGCCATCCATAACCAGCTCGACACCTGCTTCATTCCCCAGGCTCACGCCTGAGTCTCCCGAAACGGCAGGGGGTCTCCCTGCCTTTCTCCCTGTTTTTGCTGACGGCGTTAATACTTGCACCGACTCCGCTCGCTCTTTAGGATCGCTCCCAGCTTATCGATATGGCCCCTCTGGGCACTTATTTTAAGGAATGCCTACCTTGTCTCTCTCTATCGAGGCGCTGCGCCGCCGTCTTTCTGCCTGCATGAACCTCGACGCCCGCCGTCTCTCCAGCCGTCTGCACGGGGTCAAGAAGCTGCCGCAAGGCAAGCAAGGATCTGTGCTCGAGACCATAGCCGCCGACCTGGATGTGGCCGAGGCGCGCTACCAGTCCCGTCTGGCGGGGGTGCCCAGGGTCACCTATCCGGAGAATCTGCCGGTCAGCCAGAAGCAGGCAGAAATCGCCAAGGCGATTCAAGAGCATCAGGTGGTGATCATCGCCGGGGAAACCGGCTCGGGCAAGACCACCCAGATCCCCAAGATTTGCCTCTCGCTCGGGCGCGGGGTGAAGGGCTTTATCGGCCACACCCAGCCGCGGCGCCTCGCGGCCCGCACGGTGGCCGCCCGTATCGCCGAAGAGATGGAGTCCGAGCTCGGCCACTACGTGGGCTACAAGGTGCGCTTTACCGATCAGGTGAGCGAGCAGACCCACATCAAGCTGATGACAGACGGCATCCTGCTGGCGGAGATCCAGAATGATCGGATGCTGACCCAGTACGACACCATCATCATCGACGAGGCCCACGAGCGCAGCCTCAACATCGATTTCATCCTGGGTTACTTGAAGCAGCTGCTGCCAAGGCGCCCGGATCTCAAGGTGATCATCACCTCGGCCACCATAGACCCCCAGCGCTTCTCCCGTCACTTCAACCAGGCGCCCATCATAGAAGTCTCAGGGCGCACCTACCCGGTGGAAGTGCGCTACCGCCCGCTGTTTGCTGATAAAAAGAGCGGCGACAAGAGCGAGGGGTTGGAGGAGCGCGACGAGCTGCAGGGGATCTTCGATGCGGTGGAGGAGCTGGCTCGCGAAGGGCTGGGGGATATCCTCATCTTCATGAACGGCGAGCGGGAAATTCGCGATACCGCCGATGCCCTGCGCAAGCTCAACCTGCGGGACACCGAGGTGCTGCCGCTCTACGCCCGCCTCTCCAACGCCGAGCAGAACAAGGTGTTCCAGCAACACGCCGGACGGCGTATCGTGCTGGCCACCAACGTGGCGGAGACCTCGTTGACGGTGCCGGGCATTCGTTACGTCATCGATCCGGGTACCGCCCGCATCAGCCGCTACTCCTGGCGCACCAAGGTGCAGCGCCTGCCCATCGAGCCGGTCTCCCAGGCCAGTGCCAACCAGCGCAAGGGGCGTTGCGGCCGGGTAGCGGACGGTATCTGTATCCGCCTCTACTCGGAGGAGGATTTCAACAATCGTCCGGCCTTCACCGATCCCGAGATCCTGCGCACCAACCTGGCGTCCGTCATCTTGCAGATGCTGGCGCTCGGCCTTGGCAACATGGAAGAATTCCCCTTCGTCGAGCCGCCGGAGTCCCGCCATATCAAGGATGGCCTGACTCTCTTGAAAGAGCTGGAGGCGGTGCGCGAGCTGCCCGCCACCGGCGATCGCGAGGGCAGGTTGCAGCTGACCGAGACCGGTCGCCAGCTCTCGCGCATTCCGCTTGATCCACGTTTGGCAAAGATGGTGATCAGTGCGGCGCAAACCGGCTGTCTGAGCGAAGTGATGGTGATCACCGCGGGCCTCAGCATCCAGGATCCCCGCGAGCGGCCCATGGAGAAAAAACAGGCCGCCGACGAGCAGCACAGGCGCTTTGAAGACAAGGATTCCGACTTCCTCGCCTTCGTCAATCTGTGGAACTACCTGAAAGAGCAGCAGGATCTGCTGGGCAGCAACCCGTTCCGTCGCATGTGCCAGAAGGAGTTTCTCTCCTATCTGCGAGTGCGCGAGTGGCAGGATATCCACTTCCAGCTGCGCCAGACGGTGAAAGAGCTTGGTTTTAAAGCCAACCAGGAACCGGCGGATTTCAAGACGGTGCACTGCGCCCTGCTGACCGGCCTCTTGAGTCATATCGGCAACAAGGATCTGGAGAAGCCCGAGTTCCTTGGGGCTCGCAACGGCCGCTTCCACCTGTTCCCGGCCTCTGGTCTGTTCAAGAAGCCGCCCAAGTGGGTGATGGCCGCAGAATTGGTGGAGACCTCCCGCCTCTACGCCCGCATCAACGCCAGGATTGAACCCGAGTGGGTGGAGCCGCTGGCGGCGCACCTCATCAAGCTGCACCACAGCGATCCCCACTGGTCGAAGAAAAACGGCGCCGTCATGGCCAAGGAGAAGGTGACGCTTTATGGCCTGACACTGGTTGCCGAGCGCACCATCAACTTCAGCCGCATCGATCCGGCCCAGTGCCGCGAGCTCTTCATTCGCCGCGCCCTGGTGGAGGGGGACTTCGAGACCCGCCATCGCTTCTTTGGCGAGAACCGCAAGCTCCTGGCCGAGGTGGAGGCGCTGGAGCACAAGTCGCGCCGTCGCGACATCCTGGTGGATGACGAGGACTTGTTCCGCTTCTACGATGCCCGCTTGCCGGAAGAAATCATCTCCGCCCGCCACTTCGACAAGTGGTGGAAGGAGGCGCAAAAGCAGGATCCCGAGCGGCTCAACTTCGAAAAAGAGATGCTGATGAAGGGGGATGCGGCCCACATCAGCGATCTCGACTACCCCAACTTCTGGCAGCAGGGGCGCCTCAAGCTCAAGCTGACCTACCAGTTCGAGCCGGGAGAAGCCGCCGATGGCGTCACCCTGCATATCCCGCTGCCGCTCCTGAACCAGGTGGAAGTCAAAGGGTTCGAGTGGCTTATTCCAGGCTTGCGTCATGAGCTGCTGGTGGCCCTCATCAAGTCGATGCCAAAGCCGATGCGCAAGAACTTCGTGCCGGCGCCGAACTACGCCGATGCGCTGCTCGCCAGCCTCAACCCCGAGCAGGGTCCGCTGCTGGACGAGATGGAGCGTCAACTTCGCCGCATGACAGGTGTCACCGTGCCCCGGGAAGCCTGGGACTGGGCATCGGTGCCCGATCACCTGAAACTCACCTTCCGGGTGGTGGACGACAAGCACAAGCCCATTGCGGAAGGCAAGGATCTGGAGGCGCTGAAAGAGTCGCTGCGCGGCAAGGTGCAGGAGACCCTCTCCCAGGTGGCGGACGACGACATCGAGCAGTCGGGCTTGACCCTGTGGAGCTTTGGCGAGTTGCCGAAGGAGTACAGCCAGAAGCGCAGCGGCTTCGAGGTGAAGGCCTATCCGACCCTGGTGGATCAGAAAGACTCGGTCGCCATCCAGCTGGTGGAGAGCCCGGTGGCCCAGCAGCAGCTGATGTGGGCGGGTCAGCGCCGGCTGGTGCTGCTCAATGTGCCGTCCCCCATCAAGTATCTGCAGGAGAAGCTGCCGAACAAGGCCAAGCTCGGGCTCTACTTCAACCCCTTCGGCAAGGTGGCCGAGCTGATTGACGACTGCATCGCCTGTGGCTGCGACAAGCTCATCGAGCAGCACGGCGGCCTGGCCTGGGACGAGGCCGGTTTCGAGGCGCTCAAGGAGTATGTCCGCGCCGAGCTCAACGATGCGGTGGTGGAGGTGGCCAAGCAGGTGGAAGCCGTGCTGACGCTGTCCCATGAGATCAAGAAGCGGCTCAAGGGCAAGATGCAGCTCGACACCGCCTTTGCCATGTCGGACATCCAGCAGCAGCTGGGCAACCTCATCCACAAGGGGTTCGTCACCGAGACCGGCTGGCAGCGGCTGCCGGATCTCTTGCGCTACCTGCGGGCCATCGAGCGGCGCCTGGAGAAACTCGCCATCGATCCCAACCGGGACAGGGTCTACATGCTCAAGGTGCACAGCGTGGAGTCCGAGTACAAGGCGCTGCTGGCCAAGCTCCCCAAATCCCAGCCGATCCCCCCCGAGGTGGCCAATATCCGCTGGATGATAGAGGAGCTGAGGGTGTCGTTCTTTGCCCAGCAGCTGGGAACCCCTTATCCCATCTCCGATAAACGGGTGCAGAGCGCCATCGCCCAGTGCTAACCTGACACAGTCGAGCCCCGGCGGGCTCGGCTGTCACCTGATCCGTTGCGAGAAAAAGGAGCAGACATGCTGGGATTCTGGTTAGGGATGGCCCTGGTCAACATCAGTGGGTATCAGCCCATTGCCGAGCAGACGTGGGTCAGTCTGAATCCGGAATACTATCCACTGCGCCGCGAACCGCCGGCGATTTTCGCGGCCTGGCACGGCAACCAGTATCCCCCCCTGGCCCGTCGCCAGCACAAGGGGCACTGGCAGATCCTGTTTCCGGCGCGCCTGGTGCCCCCCTTCGATCTGTTCGAGGGGGAGGCCCAGCTCTCCCGTGCCTATCTGGCCAGGCTGGAGCGCATCGACGAGATGGCCTATGGGGTGGCCAGCGTGCAACTGGCCCCCCAGGCCGACGGTGAGGCGCAAGGGGCTGGCCCCAACCAGCCGGTACCCGTGTTGCCCGAGTTCAGTCTGCCCCATCAATATGGCCTGCTGTCGCCGCTTGCCGGTGTCCATGACCGTCTCCTGACTGCATCTGTGGGGCGGCCCGAGGCTCTTACCGCGGGGGAGGGGAGCGGGGCGCCCGGGGAAGGCATCTGCCACAGGGTGGCTCCCGGCGAGACCTTGTGGCGCATCGCCGCTACCCTGGCCCAGGGACAGGGAGGGGATACCTACAGCCATGTGCTGGCCTTGTATGAAGTCAATCGTCAGCGGTTGGGACCCAGGCCTCAGGTCAAGACGGGGGATGCCCTGCTCTGCCCGCCACCCCGGCTGCTGGCCCGTTATCAGGCGCTGAGCCCGGGGGAGCGACATCAGTTGTTCAATCGGCTCGATGGCAGCCTGTAACCCGCTTGTCTCTGCCCGGCCAGCCATGCTACTATCCGCGCTCGTTTTGCGAGGTGCTGACCGGTCGCAGTCAGCACCATAAATTCATCCATATGAGATAACTACTATGTCTTTCGTATTCCAAGCTGAAGTCCGTTCTGACCTGGGGAAAGGTGCGAGCCGCCGCCTGCGTCACGCTGACCAAGTTCCTGCCATCATCTACGGTGCCGGCAAAGAAGCTCAATCCATCACTGTTGACCACAGCAAATTCATCATCGCCCAGGCCAAGCCGGAGTTCTACGAGTCCGTGCTGACCCTGGTTGTCAACGGTGAAGAAGTCAACGTAAAAGTGAAGGCTATCCAGCGTCACCCGGTTAAGCCGAAGCTGGTTCACCTGGACTTCGTTCGCGTCTAATCGCGGACCATCCGGTTGAGAAAAAGCCACTCTTTGGAGTGGCTTTTTGCTGTCTGGCCTTCGCTAAGAGCGGTCAGATATGCGAGAGGGCGACCCAGTGGGTCGCCCTCTTTGTTTTCATGCGCCGCCGACCTTGGCTACCAGATGGGTTGGGTCAGATAAGGGTTGCTTGCCTTCTCCCGTCCCAGGGTGGAGCTGGGGCCGTGACCCGGGATGAAGACGATGTCGTCCCCGAGCGGCAGCAGTGTCTCGGTAATGGAGCGGATCAGGGTGGCATGATCGCCGCGAGGAAAATCGGTGCGGCCTATGCTGCCGGCGAACAACACGTCCCCCACCCAGGCGAGACCGGCCTCATGGCTGACCAGCACCACATGCCCCGGGGTATGGCCCGGACAGAAATAGACCGCCAGCTCGCACCGGCCCAGCTGCACCTTGTCACCCTGGGCAAGCCAGCAGTCCGGGGTGAAGGTGGGGGTGTGGGCAAAGCCGAACATCTGGCTCTGCTGGGGCAGCATGTCGAGCCAGAAGGCATCTTCCCTGTGGGGGCCCGTGATGGTGACGCCGGTTCTGTCTCTCAGTTCGGCCGCGGCGCCCACGTGATCCAGATGACCGTGGGTCAGCAGGATGTGAGTCAGGGTCAAGCCGTGCCTGGCGATGGCAGCCAGCAGCTTGTCCGCCTCGCCTCCCGGATCGATCAGGGCCGCCTCATGGGTCTCGTCACACCAGATGAGGGAGCAGTTCTGGGCGAAAGGGGTGACCGGAATCACCTCGAATTTCAACATAGGGAGTCCTCTTGATTGACGGAGTCGATCAGCCGGCCTGTTGCGCCGCGTGCTGCTCGGCGAAGTAGTCGAGGCAGGCTTGCTTGTCGCCTTGAAACACGATGCGCTCGCGCTTGTTGCCAAGCTGATAGAGATACATGGGATCGTAATAGCGGGTCAGCAGCAGGCGGATCCAGGCCAGATGCAGTTCGGTCGAACCGTTTAGAGCCTGCTCCTTGAGCGCAGTCTGCATCAGGGCGTCCAGCTCGCGGTGGGCTTGATCCCCGAGGCGGCGCTTGAGCCGGGCCAGGGCGTCGGTGAGGTAGGCGGCAAACAGGGGCCAGCCAGCCTCGCTGCCGAACATGGCCTGGTAGCGCAGCCAGAGATCATGCACATAGTCTGCGCGGATCTGCTCGGCGCGATCGTGCTGGGGCACCTCCACCACCACCAGGGGGGCCTGGCCCATGGTCTCGTAGAGGGAGAGGGGCAGGCAGCAGCGACCGATGAGACGGCTCTCGTCCTCCACCACGAACGCCTGTTCACCCCGGTGGCGGCGTTTTAGCAGCTCGATGGCCAATGTGTTCTCGAAGTTGATGTTGCTGGGCTGGCCGCCGGGCAGCTGGCCGAACGACGAGCCCCTGTGGTGGGCATGTCCTTCCAGATCCACCGCCTGGGCAATGTCGGCCAGCATATGGGTCTTGCCGGAGCCTGTCATGCCGGTCAGCACGCTCCAGTGACACTGGGCGCTGGCCTTGTCCTGGGTGTCGATGAGAAAGCGGCGCAGCTCCTTGTAGCCGCCGGCTACCCGAGGGCGGGTGACGCCGGCCTCGGCCAGCCACTGCTGCACGGTTTGCGAGCGCAGGCCGCCGCGAAAGCAGTAGAGCAGGGCATCGGGCTCGGCCGCTATCTGCGCCAGCCAGCCTTCCATGCGGGCGGCGCGCACGGCGCCCCCTACCAGTTGGTGGCCGAGTTCAATGGCCGCCGCCTGCCCCTGTTGCTTGTAGCAGGTCCCCACCTGGGCACGTTCCTCATCCGTCATCAGCGGCAGGCTGGTGGCGGTGGGGAAGGCACCCTCCTTGAATTCGATGGGCGCCCGCAGATCGATGAGGGGCACATCTTCGAGGAAGATGGCGGCAAGATCCGTGGCGAGGGGCAAGTCACTCATTGGATGACCTCGATGAAGCGGTTGCCCTCGAGGGCCAGGATCTCGCCGATGGGGGCAAGCGAGAGCCCGGCGTCGCGGGCGATGGCAAGCAGCTCGGCTTCGCTCTCCTTGCTGACGGCCACCAGCAGGCCGCCGCTGGTCTGGGGATCGCACAGTATGTTGCGGGTGCGATCACTCATGGCATCGAGCTTGTCACCATAGGAGTCGAAGTTGCGCAGGGTGCCGCCGGGCACGCAACC
This sequence comes from Aeromonas bivalvium, assembly GCF_000819765.1. Classification (GTDB taxonomy): domain Bacteria; phylum Pseudomonadota; class Gammaproteobacteria; order Enterobacterales; family Aeromonadaceae; genus Aeromonas; species Aeromonas bivalvium. The sequence goes on along the minus strand of NZ_CDBT01000004.1, from coordinate 186,043 downwards.
CTCATTCAGGTAATAATCCACTTCATCGAGCAGCGGCAGTGCCTGGAAGTCGAGGCGGGCACGCACCTTCGAGCCTTCGCACATCTCCAGCAGGTGGCCGGCCAGGCCGAAGCCGGTGACGTCCGTCATGGCGTGCACGCCGGGCAGGGCCGCAAACTGCTGGCCAATCTTGTTGAGGGTGCACATGGCGTCGGGGGCCAGTTGCTCGTGCTCGGGTTTGAGCTTGCCCTTCTTCTGGGCCGTGGTGAGTATGCCGATGCCAAGGGGCTTGGTGAGATAGAGCACATCACCCACCTTGGCGGTGTCGTTCTGCTTGATGGCATCGAGCGGTACTATGCCGGTCACCGCGAGGCCGAAGATGGGCTCGGGGGCATCGATACTGTGGCCACCGGCGAGCGAGATGCCCGCCTCGTGACACACCTGACGACCGCCGTCGATCACCTGCTGGGCCACTTCAGGCGCCAGCGTGTTGATGGGCCAGCCGAGGATGGCGATGGCGACTATGGGCTTGCCGCCCATGGCGTAGATGTCGCTGATGGCGTTGGTGGCGGCGATGCGACCGAAGGTGAAGGGATCGTCGACGATGGGCATGAAGAAGTCGGTGGTGGAGACTATGCCCTGACCGTTGCCGATATCGACCACGGCGGCGTCATCCTTGCTGCTGTTGCCCACCACCAGGGTCGGATCGTCAAAGCCCGGGATCTGGCTCTTCAAAATGGTGTCGAGCACCTTGGGGGAGATTTTGCAGCCACAGCCAGCGCCGTGGCTGTACTGGGTCAGACGAATGGAAGACATGATTACCCCTTGTTTGTGCAGGCGCCCGGTGGGGCGTCTTGATAAACGGGCGGAATGCACCGCAAAAAACGGATGGCCTCGGCTGTCATAAAGGCGGCGCCGCAGGCAGTCGTACAGGGCTGCCAAGCCGGACGGGGAGAAGGGGGCGATCAGATGCGCCAGCGCAGCCCCGTCAAGGGCCACAGGACGGAGCATTATGCCACAAAGGTGATAGGGGGTTCGAACAGGAATTCATGCCAGATATGACCAATTGCTGGGCACGCTACCCGGTTATCGCAAGAAACGGGTCATGGATGGCACATCACAAGGCGTTCGAGTGGACATCATGCCGGGGTCAATCATCCCATCACGGCAGATGCTTGCCTCCAGTGACGGAAGCAGGCCCTTGTGGGAGTCAGGCGCCCCACGCATCCTGTGTCGAGCATTCGAGGCATGCTGGATAACACCGAGGCAGTGGATGACTCCCCCGCCTCGGTATTGACCAGCATCCCGGGGGCTGGGTCAAGAACAGCCTGGATAAACGGCGTTAACCGGCCAGGCTGTTTGGACTCAGCCCATCACAGGGCCTGCTCCAGCGCCGGTTGGCGGGCCTGGCCAACGCGGCGCAGGCGCCGCTGCAGTGGCCGCTCAAAGAGGTGGTAGCTCACCGCCGAAAGCGCGATCAGTACCCCCAGCATCAGCAGGGTCGCCACCACCCCCAACAGCGGGTCGGTCTGGCCATACCACCATGTGGTGAACTCGGGCGCCAGGTAGTGGATCAGTTCACAACCGATGAGCAGCACCAGGGCATGGAGCAGGTAGATGGAGTAGGAGAGATCCCCCAGCCAGTTGGTGAAACGATTGTCCAGCAGGCGCAGCAGCGGGCTCTGGCGCTTCCCTTGGGCAGCCGCAATCCAGATGAGCAACACGTAGGCACCGATCAGCAGCAGGGTCAGTGGCGGCGTCATGGTGAATTGCATCAGCACGAAGGGCAGCACAAAGGCGAGCAGCAGTGGCAGGTCCCGCTGCATCATGGGCCACTGGCGGGCGGTCTTGACCCTGGGCAGCAGCCAGAGTCCTAGCACGAATTCACTCACCCCTCGTCCCACCGCCAGCGCGCCGCTGGTGACATCCAGGGTGCCGCGGCTGTACACGATAAAGGCCAGTACCGTCAGCGCCAGCAGGGGAGCGAGGTGACTCCAGCGGCTGCGGGTCACCGCGAGCGGAATGAGCAGCGGGAACAGCAGATAGCTTATCCACTCCACGCTGAGGGACCAGGCGGCGAAGTTCCAGGTCAGCCCCTGATCCGTCACCACCTGCAACAGCAGGAAGGCGCTCGGCAGCGCCTCGATTGGGGTGAAGGGGGAACCGAAGGGAGCCATCCCTTCCCACTCCCACATCTTGAACAGGGGGCCGGCGTAGAAGCCCACCCCGTGCCGGGCCTTGTAAAGTTCCCAGCCTACCAGCAGCAACAGGGTGACGAGATAGAGGGGGTAGACCCGGGTCAACCGCAGCCAGAGGAAGCGGCCGTAGCCGACGGTGCGGCGGTGGGAGTCTGTGAAGGTTTTGCCATAGACGTGGGCCAGCACCAGCCCGCTCAGGATGAAGAAGAGATCGACCCAGAGGTAGCCGTTCTCGATGAGCTGGGTGTGGCCAGCGATGGACTCCATCCACTGTGGAAAGAGCAGCAGGCGGGCGTGGAACAGCACCACCATCAGGGCAGCGATGCCCCGCAGCGGCGTCAACAGTGGCAATGATTGATTCATGTTGGGACCCTTGCGATGTTCAGCTTGGCCTGACATCGATTTTGTTGTTGTGCAGGCCCTGGGCCCGCAGCCTCGACTCGTGGCGGTCACAGGCGGGATCAAGGTAACAAAATGAGAGTCATATGGGTGTGATTTTCGTCATGAATGTGCATTTATCATCCAAAAACCAGCACGGAATAAGCGCTGCATCGAAGGTGAAGAGGGGATCTAGACTAGGGATATCGCCCATCTGATCACAAGGAGCCCGCCCGATGAAACTCTATGCCCATCCCTTTTCGTCCTACAGTCAGAAGGTGTTGATCGCCCTCTACCAGAATGAGATCTCGTTCGACTACCTCAACCTGGAGGCGGCGACGGTGAAGGCGGAGCTGGCCAGCCTCTGGCCCCTCAAGCGCTTTCCGGTGCTGGTGGATCAGGGGCGAGTCCTGTTTGAGAGCAGCACCATCATCGAATATCTCCAATGGGCCCATCCCGGTCCCCATTGCCTGGTGCCTGAGGGGGAGGCGGGGATCGAGGTTCATATGCTCGATCGTCTGTTCGACAACTATGTGATGACGCCCATGCAGAAGATGGTCCACGACAGGATGCGCCCGTCGGGGGATCACGATGGTTACGGCGTCGCCCAGGCCCGGGAGCTGCTGGACAAGATCTACCCCTGGCTGGACCAGCGCCTCGCCGGACGCACCTGGGCAGCAGGGGAGGCGTTCACTCTGGCCGATTGTGCCGCCGCCCCTTCGCTCTTCTATGCCGACTGGGCTCATGAGATCCCGCACTCACTCACCAGGCTGTGTGCCTACCGTGCCCGTCTGCTGGGTCACCCCTCCATAGTCCGGGTGGTGGATGAGGCACGGCCCTATCGCCACTACTTCCCCCTGGGGGCGCCGGCCCGTGACTGAGATGAGCCTTGCTCATGGACTTAGTGGGGGTTGTCGGCGTCATTTTATGACGAAGGCCCAGCACCATAGAGTGATAAAACGATAAGTTAATGTAAACAAAGGGTTGTCAATCGATTCCAGTTCACTATATTGGTTGCGCCGTTATCATTTCGTTACCAACTCGTATTGGTACGGACAACAAACAGGTTAACCAATTGAGGATTCATGCATGAGACTGACCCAGATTGCCAAGAGTGTTGCATTGGCGGGTATGCTCGTCACCGTGGCCATGCCAGGCTTTGCTCAAGAGAGCCCCAAAGAGGCGACGACAGCGACCAAAGCGGCCAATGATGCTCTCTACAAGCAGCTCCCTTTCGCCAACAAGACAGATTTCACCAATGCCCACAAAGGCTTTATCGCCGCGCTGCCAGATGCAGTGATCAAGGGCGAGCAAGGCAATGTGATCTGGGATCCGACCAAATACGCTTTCATCAAGGAGGGGGACAAGGCACCCGATAGCGTCAACCCCAGCCTCTGGCGTCAGTCGCAGTTGATCAACATCAGTGGTCTGTTTGAGGTCACGGATGGCATTTACCAGGTGCGCAACCTCGATCTGTCCAACATGACCATCATCGAAGGCAAGGATGGCATCACCATAGTGGATCCCTTGATTTCGGCGGAGACATCCAAAATTGGTCTGGATCTCTACTACAAGCATCGCGGCAACAAACCGGTCAAGGCCGTGATCTACACCCACAGCCACGTCGACCACTATGGCGGCGTCAAAGGGGTAGTCAATGAAGAGGACGTCAAGTCCGGCAAGGTCAAGGTCTATGCCCCCGAGGGCTTCATGGAGGCGGCCGTAGCCGAAAACATCATGGCAGGCAACGCCATGAGTCGCCGCGCCAGCTACATGTATGGCAACCTGCTGCCGCCTGATGCCAAGGGGCAGGTGGGGGCCGGGCTTGGTACCACCACGTCCGCCGGTACCGTGACCCTGATTGCGCCAACGAATTACATCACCAAGACGGGTCAGAAAGAGAGTATCGATGGCCTGACCTATGAGTTCATGATGGCACCGGGCTCCGAAGCGCCAGCCGAGATGCTCTGGTACATCGAAGAGAAGAAGGCCATCTCTGCGGCCGAAGATGCCACCCATACCCTGCATAACACCTACTCCCTGCGTGGCGCCAAGATCCGTGAGCCGCTGCCCTGGTCCAAATACCTGAATCAGGCCCTGACCATGTGGGGCGACAAGGCTGAGGTGATCTTCGCCCAGCACCACTGGCCTACCTGGGGGAACGAGGAGGTCACGACACTGCTCAAGTCCCAGCGTGACCTCTATCGCTTTATCAACGATGAAACCCTGCGGATGATCAACCACGGCTATACCCGTGACGAAATCGCCGCCAAGTTCAAGCTGCCGGACAACCTGGCCAACACCTGGTCAAGCCGGGGCTACTATGGCTCCATCAGCCACAACGTCAAGGCGACCTATGTGCTCTATCTGGGCTGGTTTGACGGTAACCCGGCGACCCTGGATGAGCTGCCGCCGGTGGAGGCCGCCAAGAAGTATGTCGATTACATGGGCGGTGCCGACAATATCCTGAAAAAAGCGAAAGAGGATTTTGCTCAAGGCAATTATCGCTGGGTGGCTCAGGTCGTGAGCAAAGTGGTGTTTGCCGATCCGGATAACCAGGCGGCTCGCGCCCTGGAAGCCGATGCCCTCGAACAAATGGGTTATCAGGCCGAATCCGGCCCGTGGCGCAACTTCTACCTGACCGGTGCCAAGGAGCTGCGTGGTGGTGTCAAGCAGTTGGCTACCCCGAATACCGCCAGCCCGGATACGGTGCGTGCCATGTCACTGGATATGTTCTTTGACTACCTGGCAGTGCGTCTGAACAGTGAAAAGGCGGGCAATGCCCATGCGGTGCTGAACTTCGACTTCGGGGATCAGGGAGGTAAGTACAAGATCGAGCTGGAAAATGGTGTGCTCAACAACACCGCCAATGCCCAGGACGATAAGGCCGATGCGACCATCACGCTCTCGCGCGATGTGCTCAATAACCTGCTGCTCAAGCAGACCACCTTCGAACAGGCGGTGGCTGCAGGGGACATTAAGATCAACGGCAATGCCGATAAACTCAAGGAAGTGCTCAGCTATCTGGACAACTTCGAGTTCTGGTTCAACATCGTTACCCCATGATCAAGCCATTAGCTCGACTCCTGCTCTGCGCCCTGGTCCTGGGGGCTTCCCCCACGACCAGGGCTTGCGGCTATGACATGGCCTGGGATAATCCCTTCCAGCTCAGTTGGCCAGGCTCGTTGGACATCGCAATGGCGACCTCGGCAGCCATCTCGACGGACAAGCTGAACCCCATCCCCGCCATCATGGGCAAGGAGGGGTTTTCCCGCAGCTACCAGTGGCTCAATCAACTGAGAGCGAGTCTGAAAACGACTGGTATTCCGGGCAATGTGTCCATTCTGCTGGTGGATTCAGGGCTCTGGTCCAGGTTGAGGGGCAAACAGACGCTGTTGTTGCAGAGTCACACTCAGGGGCCCGTCGAGGGTGACAGGGTGGTGCTGCTGAGCGAGGCTGCTATTGATGCCTTGCTGGCGGGACGTCTCTCGGCGAGCGACGCCGTGGCGTTGGGCGTGATGCGGATCGATGAGGATGCTGGTGGTGTCTTGTTGCAACGGCTGGATCAGGCCCTTGCAAGGGAGATCGCCCGTCGTTGATACAACCGATAACGAAAAGGCCGCCTGTTGGGCGGCCTTTTTATTGGCGACATTCATGCAATGCAGATTGGTGTCGTCGCCAGGATCAGCGGGCGCGCACCACCAGCCCCTTGAGGTAGAAGCCTTCCGGGTAGGCGGTGCCGATGGGGTGATCGGAAGCCTGGGAGAGCAGCTCCAGGATCTGGGCATCGCGACCGGCATCGAGGGCCGCATCGGCCACTATCTTCTGGAACAGGCTCTGCTCCATCAGGCCGGAGCAGGAGTAGGTCAAGAGCACACCACCCGGCGCCAGCAGCTGGAACGCCAGCATGTTGATGTCCTTGTAGCCGCGACAGGCACCCAGCAGCTGGGCCTTGCTCTCGGCAAATTTCGGCGGATCCAGCACGATGACATCGAACTTCTCGCCCTTCTCCCGGTATTCCCGCAGCAGCTTGAACACGTCGTGGCGCACGAACTGGGTGGTGCTGGTATCCAGACCATTGAGCTCGGCGTTCTGGCGGGCTATGTCCAGGGCATTCTGGGAGAGATCGACGTTGACCACCTCACGGGCGCCGCCCTTGAGGGCATAGACGCCAAAGCCGCCGGTGTAGCAGAAGCAGTTGAGCACCCGCTTGCCTTCGGTGTACTTGGCGGCGGCCTGGCGGTTGTCCCGCTGATCCAGATAGAAGCCGGTCTTGTGGCCGTTGCGGATGTCCACCAGGATCTTGACGCCGCCGTTCTCCTCGATCACCACAGGCTCGGTCGGGGTCTCGCCATGGATGACGCCGGTGCGCTCTTTGAGCCCTTCCTTCTTGCGCACCGCCACGTCGGAGCGCTCATAGATGCTGCACTCGGGGTAGAGGGTACGCAGGGCCTGGGTGATGAGGTCCCGCTGGAACTCGGCACCGGCAGAGAGGATCTGGCACACCAGGAAATCGGCGTAACGGTCTATGGTCAGGCCCGGCAGGCCGTCGGATTCGGCGGCGCACAGGCGATAGCCGGTGAGGCCCTGACGCTTGATCAGCGGGTCCCGTGACTCCTGGGCATACTTGAGGCGACGGATAAAGAAGTCGAGATCGACGGTTTCGTCCTTGTCGAAGGTCCAGACCCGGGCACGGATCTGGGAGCTGCCGGACCAGGCGCCGCGGGCGAGCCACTTGCCATCGTTTGAGTAGATCTCGACGGTATCGCCATCGATGGGGTGGCCCTGCACCTTGTCGATCCCCTTGGAGAAGATCCAGGGGTGACGGCGCAGCAGGGATTTTTCGCGGCCTTTGACGAGATAGATGGAAGCGCTCATGGGAGTTGCCAGATGGTCGAAAGAAAAGGGGCCACATTCTATGTGGCCCCTCCTGAAAACTCAAAGAAAACGTCGCACTGAGGTCCAGCCTCAGATCTTGAGACCACGCAGGGCCTGGGCCAGTTCGCTGGCGGTGCCCTTGAGACCCTGGGTGCCCGCCACGGCGGCACTGGCGGATTCTTCCACCTGACCCGCCTCGCTGCGCACCTGATCCAGGTTGCGGCTGATCTCCTCGGCCACCGAGCTCTGCTGCTCGGAGGCGGTGGCTATCTGGGTGCTCATCTCCAGCACGGCGCTGCTGTGGTGGCTGAGTTTGTCGATATCCAGGCCCACCTCGCTGATGAGGCGCTGGCTGTGCTCGGCCCGCTCGACCGTCTTCTCCATGATGTCGTTGAGGGCGTTGGTGCCCCCCTGCAGCTCCTCTATCATCTGCTGGATCTCCACCGTGGCCTGCTGGGTGCGGCTGGCCAGGGTGCGCACCTCGTCGGCCACCACCGCGAAGCCGCGACCCTGCTCCCCGGCGCGGGCGGCCTCGATGGCGGCGTTGAGGGCCAGCAGGTTGGTCTGCTGGGAGATGGCGTTGATGACGGCGATCACCTCGTTGATGCGATTGGCGTTGTGGGTCAACCGCTCCACGGCGCCGGAGGCATTGCCAATCTCGGTGGCGAGGGTGGTGATGGCCGAAATGGTGCGCGCCACCCTGTCTGCCCCCTGGGCCGCCTCTTCGCTCGATTGGCGGGTCTGGCTCAGGGAGTCGTTGGCGTTGCGTGCCACTTCGCGGATCGCCGCAGACATCTGCTCCATGGCGGCGGCCAGGGAGTCCATGTGCTGGCGCTGGGCCATGGCGAGGGATTCCCCCTCGCTGGCATGGTCGCGAAACTCGTCGGCGGCCAGACCCAGTGCCTCGGCAGACTCCTCCACCAGTTGCACTATCTTGTGCTGGCGATCGGTGAACCTGTCTATGCTGCCCGCCAATACCGAGAACTCGTCCCGTACCGGAAAGAAGTTGAGGCGATGGGTCAGGTCGCCATCGGCCACGGTCTGCAGCGCCTTGTTGGTGGAGTAGAGGGCGCCGGAGACGAAGGTCATCAGATAGTGGGTCACCAGCGCCAACAGGGCGGCGACCAGGGCTATGATGGTGAGGGTGCTGCCCTGGTTATCCCAGGGGGAGAACTGGCTGGCATCCAGGGTTCCGGTGAGGTAACCGGCCTGGCCGGCGCTGGCGCTGATCTGATAGATCCCCCCTTGCTCGCTCAGGCCAGGGGCGCTGGCCGCGCCAAGGCGCAAGTCCGCTGGCAGGCTCAGGCTGGGTTGCTGGCTCACCAGTTGCGCCGTGGTCTCGACCCGGCTCTTGAGGGCCTCGAGGCGCAGTTCCATCTGTCTGTCATGACCATGGCTGAGCAGATACCAGGAGAGCAGGGCGATGAAGATGAGCGGACACCAGAAGGTGATGAGGAATTTTTCACTGATGGTGAGATGAATGAGATAGCGGTCAACCCAGCGAAACTTAACTTCTTTCATAATGGTATTTGCATCCTGCACAACAGAGAGTGTCGGCCATCACTATCGGCCTCCTGTCTCATTGCTAAAGCGAAAGGTGTGATAAATGGGAGAGCAAGCGTTTTCCGTCCGGGTGTTTGGACGGGTTCAGGGGGTGGGGTTTCGCTATTTCACCCAGGAGCGGGCCCTGCAACTGGGACTGAGGGGACATGCCTACAACCTGGAGGATGGCTCGGTGGAGGTCCTGCTGTGCGGCCCGGCCGAGCAGGTCCAGATGATGCTCGGCTGGCTCGAACATGGCCCCCGCACCGCCGAGGTGAGTCACATCTCATGCCAGCCCCATGAAGGAGAGGTGCGAGCGGGCTTTCATACCAACTAGACGCCATCCCGACCGATGAGGTGGCGAGCATGGACAAGCAGAGGAGAGATTCATGGATGACCCCTTGCGGGAGCGGCTGCTCGGTCAGGCGCATACCCTCATCAATCACTACTGGGCCTCGACCCTGGCGCTGCGCCAGCAGGCCGACATGGAGCAGGTGCATGGCTACCGCATCGCGGCCCGTCGACTCCATGCCCTGTTGGCGCTCTGGCGCCCGCTCATCCATGACCCCAGGCTGGAGCGTCGGCTGCAAAAGGCGGTGACTCGCCTCTCTGCCCTGCGCGATGAGCAGGTCTATGCCAGCCAGTTCGTCCACAAGCGGACCGGCGCCAGGAGCGAGGAGCAGAGCAAGGCGGGCAGGGTGTCCCAAGCCATGGTACAGGCGCAGCCCAGGGTGCCCATGCTGGCGGTTTCCCTCGATGAGTGGCTCGATGGGGTGGCGCAGGTGCCGGCCGGTTTCGATCCACTGCCCTGGTATCGGCTCCAGCTTGGGCTGCGCCTGAGCCTGCTGCTCAACCGGATAGAGGATGAGCAGAGCGCCAAATCCCGCAAGCTCAGCAACGACAAGCTGCTGCGTCAGTGGCACAAGGTCAGGCTGGAGATAAAGCAGATTCGTTATGGCACCGAGTTGTTGGTGGCCATGGGGGCGGGGGATCCCGAGTGGCTCGCCCTGCTCGGACGCTGGCAGGAGCAGCTCGGCCAGTTGCAGGATGGTCGGCAGTGGTACAAGCGGCTGCGCCGGGAGAAGAGCACCCCCAAGCAGCAGCGCCTGTTGCGGGCCCTGCGCAAGAAGGGGCGCTGGCAGTTGCAACGGCTCTCCTGCCAGCGCGGCGAGCTGGTGGGGCTCAGCCTGCTGATGCTCAAGGGGGACGAGTAGCACAGGAGGCCCACGACCATCCAGCGGGGAGCGCCGTGGGGAAGCATGAAAAAAGCGAGGGGCATCTGCCCCTCGCTTCGTCATCTCATGGCTATTGCCCTGGCGTGATCACTTGACCCGCATGCCAGGCTGGGCGCCAGCCTGGGGCTCCAGGATCCAGAGATCCTTGCCGCCCGGGCCCGCCGCCAGCACCATGCCCTCGGACATGCCGAAACGCATCTTGCGCGGCGCCAGGTTGGCCACCATCACGGTCAGCTTGCCTTCCAGATCTTCCGGGTTGTAGGCGGACTTGATGCCGGCGAACACCTGGCGGGTCTCGCCGCCGAGATCGAGTTGCAGCTTGAGCAGCTTGTCCGCTTCCGGTACCGCTTCTGCCTTCTTGATGAGGGCCACCCTCAGGTCAATCTTGGCAAAATCCTCATAGCTGATGGTGTCACTGATGGGGTCGTCCGCCAGGGGACCGGTCACTTTCGGTGCCTGCTCCTTGGCCAGATCTTCCTTGGACGCCTCGATCATGGCCTCAATCCTGGCCGGTTCGATGCGGGAGAAGAGGGCCTTGAACGGGGCAACGGTGTGGTTGACCAGGGGCGCGGCGATACCGTCCCAGCTGAGGGTCTCCCCCAGGAAGGCTTCGGCGCGCTCGGCCAGCTTGGGCATGACGGGCTTGAGGTAGGCCATCAGCACCCGGAACAGGTTGATGCCGACGGAGCAGACCGCCTGCAGTTCGTCATCCATGCCTTCTTTCTTGGCCAATACCCAAGGAGCCTTGTCGTCCACGTAGCGGTTGGCCTTGTCGGCCAGGGCCATGATCTCGCGGATGGCGCGGCTGAACTCGCGGGTCTCGTAGGCTTCGCTGATGGACGCGCGGGCGCTCGCGAATTCGGCGTAGAGTTCGGGTTCGGTGCAGGTGGCGGCCAGCTTGCCGTCGAAACGCTTGGCGATGAAGCCGGCATTGCGAGACGCCAGGTTGACCAGCTTGTTGACCACGTCGGCATTGACCCGGGCCACGAAGTCATCCAGGTTCAGGTCCAGATCGTCGATGCGGCTGTTGAGCTTGGCGGCGTAGTAGTAACGCAGGCACTCGGGATCCAGGTGATTGAGGTAGGTGGAGGCCTTGATGAAGGTGCCCTTGGACTTGGACATCTTGGCGCCGTTGACGGTTACATAGCCGTGTACGTTCACCTTGGTCGGCTGGCGGAAACCCGCCCCTTCCAGCATGGAGGGCCAGAACAGGCAGTGGAAGTAGGCGATGTCCTTGCCGATGAAGTGATAGAGCTCGGCGCTGGAGTCCTTGCGCCAGTAGCTGTCAAAGTCGATATCGCCGCGCTTGTTGCACAGGTTCTTGAACGACGCCATATAGCCGATGGGGGCATCGAGCCAGACGTAGAAGTACTTGCCCGGTGCCCCGGGGATCTCGAAACCGAAGTAGGGGGCGTCACGGGTGATGTCCCACTGCTGCAGGCCGGATTCGAACCACTCCTGCATCTTGTTGGCCATCTCTTCCTGGATGGCGCCCGAGCTGCGCACCCAGCCAGAGAGCCACTGCTCGAACTGGGGCAGATCGAAGAAGAAGTGTTCGGAATCCTTCATCACAGGGGTCGCGCCTGAGACGGCGGACTTGGGATCGATCAGTTCGGTCGGGCTGTAGGTGGCGCCGCAGCTGTCGCAGTTGTCACCGTATTGCTCGGGGGACTTGCACTTGGGGCAGGTACCCTTGACGAATCTGTCCGGCAGGAACATGGATTTTTCCGGATCGAACAGCTGGGTGATGGTGCGGCCCTTGATGAAGCCACCCGCCTTCAGACGACCGTAGATCAGCTCCGCCAGCTCGCGGTTCTCGTCGCTGTGGGTGGAGTGATAGTTGTCGAAGCTGATGTTGAAACCGGCAAAATCGGTCTGATGCTCCTGGGAGACGGCCGCGATCATCGCTTCCGGGGTCACGCCCATCTGCTGCGCCTTGAGCATGATGGGGGTGCCATGGGCATCATCGGCACAGATGAAATGCACCTGATGGCCGCGCATTCGCTGATAACGAACCCAGATATCGGCCTGGATGTGTTCGAGCATGTGGCCGAGGTGAATGGAGCCATTGGCGTAGGGGAGGGCGCAGGTTACCAGCATGGTACGGGGATCAGTTGCCATAATACGTTCTTGATGTGCCTGTTGGGATGATACAGTGCGGTGCATGTTACCCGAATTGGGGGCAGCCTGCCTAGGTCTGTGGCCCTGGATGGGCACGGGGCCAGCCCTTTTGCATCGGGCGCCCTGGCCACCCTCAGCATAAAGACAGTCGAATGGGGATTTCATGGTGATTGATTCAGTTAAACAGCTACTTGCCGAATTTAAACCCATGGGGTGGGGCAAGGATCTGGTGGATGCCGGATTCGTGCGCGCCGTCAGCGAGCAGGAGCAGACATTGCAGATCAGGCTGGTGCTCCCCTTTGCCGGCCTCTCCTGGTTTGAACAGATCAAGGAAGAGTTTGACGCCAGACTGCGCACCCTGACCGGCGCGCAGCAGATAGAGTGGCAGTGCGATATCGAGGTGGCCAGCATGCCCCGCGCCCAGCAGCTCAATGCGGTGCAGGGCATTCGCAACATACTGGTGGTGGCGTCCGGCAAGGGGGGAGTGGGCAAGTCCACCACGGCGGTCAATCTGGCGCTGGCGCTGCAAAAAGAGGGGGCGCGGGTCGCCATCCTGGATGCGGACATCTATGGCCCCTCCATTCCCACCATGCTGGGTTCGCGCCAGGAGCGCCCCAGCAGCCATGATGGCAAGACCATGTTGCCGGTGGAGGCGTGCGGTCTCAAGAGCAACAGCATCGGCTATCTGGTGGCCGAGCAGGATGCCACCATCTGGCGCGGCCCCATGGCGAGCAAGGCGCTGGCGCAGATCCTGCACGAGACCCGCTGGGGCGAGCTGGACTATCTGGTGGTGGACATGCCGCCGGGCACAGGGGATATCCAGCTCACCCTGGCCCAGCAGGTGCCGACCTCGGGGGCCCTCATCGTCACCACCCCCCAGGACGTGGCCCTGGCCGATGCCCGCAAGGGGATCGCCATGTTCAACAAGGTCAATGTGCCCGTGCTCGGTATCATAGAGAACATGAGCTACCACGTGTGCAGCGCCTGTGGACATCATGAACCCCTGTTTGGCACGGGCGGTGGCCAGAAGATGGCGGAGCAGTATCACCTGGAGCTGCTTGGCCAGCTTCCCCTGCACATCGACATCCGCCAGCACCTGGACGATGGTTGCCCGACCGTCTTCTTCGCCCCCGAGGGGGAGTTGGCACAGATCTACATGAAGCTGGCCAGGCGGGTGGCGTCCGCCCTCTATTTCAGCGGAAAACCGATTGCGACCCCCCTGTTTACCCTGGCGGTGGATGAATAATCGGCGGTTGGCGGTTCGGTGGGGATTTGGGGTGGGCAGCTCCCCCCCTTTTCCATATAATGGATCGGTTTAAACCTTTCCCGCAGCGCTTCTTTTTTAGGTATTTGTCATGTCTGATACTCAACACTCGTGTGTGATCATCGCCATTGCAGGGGCGTCCGCGTCCGGCAAGAGCCTCATCGCCCAGACCATCTATGAAGAGCTGGTGGCCGAACTGGGGGCGGGTGAGATCGGGGTGATCTCCGAAGATTGTTACTACAAGGATCAGACCCATCTGACCATGGAAGAGCGGGTCAAGACCAACTATGACCACCCCAGCGCCATGGATCACAGCCTGTTGGTGGAGCATCTGGTGCAGCTGATCAAGGGCAGTGGCGTCGAGATCCCCCAGTACTCCTACACCGAACACACCCGGATGAGCGAGACCCGTCACTTCGCGCCCCGCAAGGTGATCATCCTCGAAGGGATACTGCTGCTGACCGATAGCCGGCTGCGTGAGCTGATGGATGCGTCCATCTTCATGGATACCCCCCTCGACATCTGCCTGGTGCGTCGCCTGGTGCGTGACGTGCAGGAGCGGGGTCGTACCATGGATTCCGTGCTCAAGCAGTACCAGAAGACGGTGCGCCCCATGTTCTTGCAGTTTATCGACCCGTCCAAGCAATATGCCGACGTGATCGTGCCCAGAGGCGGCAAGAACCGCATCGCCATCGACATGCTCAAGGCGCGCATCCGCCACATGCTGGTCGGTTGAGCACATATCAGGGAGCCGGGTCACGACCCGGCTCTTTTTACATGCCATTTTTGTCAGGAGAGTCGCGCAATGCGTCTTTGTGATACCGATATCGAACGTCATCTGGACCTGGGCAAGATTGTCATCGAGCCCAGGCCCGGGGTGGAGCGGATCAGTGGAGTCAGCGTCGATGTGCTGCTCGGCAACGAGTTTCGGGTGTTTCGTGACCACACGGCGCCGTATATCGATCTGAGCGGCCCGGGCAGCGAGATGGCCGATGCCATCGATCGGGTGATGAGCGACGAGATCCATATTCCCGATGGCGAGGCCTTCTATCTGCACCCGGGCCAGCTCGCCCTGGCGGTGACCTATGAATCCGTGACCCTGCCCGCCGACATCGTCGGCTGGCTCGATGGGCGCTCTTCCCTGGCACGCCTCGGACTCATGGTGCATGTGACCGCGCACCGGATCGATCCGGGCTGGTCCGGCCGCATCGTGCTGGAGTTCTACAACGGCGGCAAGCTGCCGCTGGCGCTGCGTCCCAAGATGAAGATAGGGGCACTCAACTTCGAGATGCTCTCTGGCCCCGCCGCCCGGCCCTACAACAAGCGTGAGAACGCCAAGTACAAGAGCCAGCAGGGGGCGGTGGCGAGCCGCATCAGTGAAGACTGATCCCCTGTCGTGTTGCTCGAGGCGCCCCCGTGGCGCCTTTTTTGTCACTGTCGTTTTGTCACTGCCGTGACGAGTGACCTTGCAGGCCTGGGCATTCAGTGGCGCCTCCTCGCCAGCGCATGGGGGCCCCGGTCCGGGGGCGTCTCTCCTGGCGGAAGATTGACGGCAACAGGCGCGCATCCTGCCGATATTTTTTGCAATAAAGTAGTGGTTTTTTACGATTTTTATCGCGCGATAGCGCCACTATCGCCGATCTTGCTCGCACCATCCAAAGATGGCCCCTACAGGCCAATGTAGGGCCTTTTTTTATCGAGTTGTTGATAGCCTCGTGGCGCCTGGTTTCGCGCCCGGTTATGGAAAATACCCTTTATTTTTATGACTGAAATATTGCAGTGATGGCTATTGTCCCCCGAGTCAACTGAGCATAATCCGGCGCAACTCATCAACAGGTTCGTCTTTATGCTGGAAATGATTAACGGTTTGGGTGTGTGGTGGTTCATCGGTCTGACGCTGGCGGTGCTCTTTGTGCTGGCGTATGAGTTCATCAATGGGTTTCACGATACCGCCAACGCGGTGGCGACCGTGATCTACACCAAGGCCATGCCGGCCCACATGGCGGTGGTGGCCTCAGGATTGTTCAACTTTGCCGGGGTCATGCTCGGCGGCCTGGGGGTGGCTTATGCCATCGTTCATCTGCTGCCCATCGACTTGCTGCTGGGCATGGACTCGAGCCAGGGTCTGATCATGGTGTTCTCCCTGTTGTTCTCGGCCATCGTCTGGAACCTGGGCACCTGGTTTTTCGGGATCCCGGCCTCCAGCTCCCACACCCTGATTGGCTCTATTCTGGGAGTGGGCGGTGCCTACGCCTGGATCAACGATCAGCCCCTGACCCAAGGGATCAATGTGAGCAAAGCCATCGACATCATGCTTTCGCTCATCGTTTCACCCACCCTGGGGTTCATCATCGCGGCTGGTCTGCTGCTCGCCCTCAAGCGGGTATGGCTGGGCAGCAAGATCCACAAGACCCCGGAAGAGCGGTTGCTGGTGGATGGCAAGAAACATCCGCCCTTCTGGGCAAGGCTGACCCTGGTGGCATCCGCCATGGGCGTGAGCTTCGTGCACGGCTCCAACGATGGCCAGAAGGGGATAGGCCTGGTGATGCTGGTGCTGATCTGCATGGCCCCCGCCTACTTTGCCCTCGACATGGGCAGCCGGCCCTACGACATAGACAGGACCCAGGATGCCAACAGGCGCATCACCGAGATCTATCAGCGCAACCAGGGGGTACTGACCGGGCTTATCGACTTCCAGCGTCCCGTGCGGGTGAATCATGCCCCCGTGAGTCACTGCGAGGCGGGAGCCGCCCTCTCCGTGATGGCGACCCTGGACGATCGGCTGGGCAAGGTACGCAGTTATGATGGCCTGAGCCAGGAGGAGCGGCGCGAGGTGCGTCGTCTGCTGCTCTGCGTCGATGACACCGCCCGCAAGGCCACCAAGCTGCCTCTGCCCGCCAAGGAGCTGACCGATCTCGCCAAGTGGCGCAAGGATCTGACCTCGACCGCCGAGTATGCCCCGACCTGGGTCATCGTCTCCATCGCCCTGGCCCTGGGCTGCGGCACCATGGTGGGCTGGCGGCGCATCGTGTACACGGTGGGAGAGAAGATAGGCTCGAGCGGCATGACCTACAGCCAGGGGATAGCGGCCCAGATCACGGCGGCGACCTCGATAGGGATCGCCAGCCTGACCGGGATGCCGGTCTCCACCACCCATATTCTCTCCTCGGCGGTGGCGGGGACCATGGTGGCCAATCGCTCCGGCCTGCAAAGCCAGACCATCAAGACCATATTGATGGCCTGGGTGCTGACTCTGCCGCTGACCATGTTGTTGTCCGGCGGGCTCTTTGTCCTCACCCACGCCTTGTTGGGGTAACGGATGCCATGAAAAAGCCGCCTTCGGGCGGCTTTTTCATGGGGTGCTGACAGGGCTGGCGTGGTCTTGGGAAGGCCATGAAAAGAGGCGCCATGGGCGCCTCTTTGTCATCGTTGGGTGATGGGTGGCCGCATCAGTCGCAGCAGCGTCCCCTGGCCAGGTTGCCGATGATCACCACGGTCGCCACCAGCAGGTAGGCGGCGAAGATGGCGACCAGCCACTGGGGCATGGAGAAGCCGAGGAACTGCCAGCTGATCTCGCTGCAGTCCCCATCCGGGAAGAAGAGCCAGGGGATCCAGCTGTCGAGGGGCAGCCAGCTCGGAAAATCGGCATAGGGGCTGCAGACGTTGAAGGGGGAGGGGTTGAGCTGATAATCCACGTGTTGCAGCGCCAATTGCAGGCCCCGTACGGCGCTAAAGCCCCACAGCAGCAGCGCGCTCCAGCGCAGGTACCACTTCTGCGGATTGACCAGGCCTGTCAGGCCTGCGGCAAGCACCCCCAGGATGGCGATGCGCTCATAGATGCACATGACACAGGGGTGCAGTCCCAGTATGTGCTGGAAGAAGAGGGCGCACAGCTCGAGGAAAAGGGCGGAGGCGGCGAGCAGCCCCCAGGCCCAGCGCTGGCAGGCGATATGGCGAAGAAATGCAATCATCTGATTGATCCTGAAGGGGAAGGTGAAACGGATTAGAGCAGAGCGAGCCATAAAAGAAAAGGGCCCCACCGGGGCCCTCTTGGCTCAATGCGCCAGCGGCAGGACTGTGCTGGCGGCGCTGGAGTGGTGCATCAACCACCCCAGTTCGTAATACCAGTGGGTGAGGGGAGTGAGCAAGAACTCCACCGCGATGAAGCCGACCCCCCCCAGTACCAGGGTGTAGGGGAGCGCCATCCACACCATGCGGCCGTAGGAGAGACGCAGCAGCGGGGCCAGGGCCGAGGTGAGCAGGAACAGGAAGGCGGCCTGACCGTTGGGGGTCGCGACGGAGGGCAGGTTGGTCCCTGTGTTGATGGCGACCGCCAGCATGTCGAACTGATCCCGACTGATGGCATTGTTGAGCAGGGCCGTCTTCACCTCGTTGATATAGACGGTGCCGACGAAGACGTTGTCACTCACCATGGAGAGCAGGCCGTTGGCCAGATAGAAGAGGGCCAGCTGATCGTCAGGATCGGCGGAGAGCACCATCTGGATCACAGGTTTGAACAGTTGCTGATCGATGATGACGGCCACCACGCTGAAGAAGACGGCGAGCAGGGCGGTGAAGGGCAGCGCTTCCTCGAACGCCTTGCCGAGGGCATGCTCCTCGGTGATCCCGGTCAGGGAGGTGGCCAGCACGATGACCGACAGGCCGATGAGGCCGACGGCGGCCAGGTGCATGGCCAGACCCACGATCAACCAGACGGCGATGAGGGACTGGACGATGAGCTTGGCCTTCTCCTGGGGGGAGCGGCGTTCATCTTCGTAGCGGCTGTAATCCTCCAGGATGCGGCGCACCGTGTTGGGCAGGCGGGCGCCATAGCCGAACCAGCGGCATTTTTCCACCAGTACGCAGGTGAGCAGGCCACAGAAGAACACGGGAATGGTCACGGGCGACATGCGGGTGGCAAACTCGCCAAAGTGCCAGCCAGCCTGCTCCCCTATGATGAGGTTCTGGGGCTCGCCGACCAGGGTGCAGACGCCACCGAGGGCGGTACCTATGGCGGCATGCATCATGAGGCTGCGCAAAAAGGCGCGAAAATCGTCCAGATGCTGGCGGTTGAGCTCGGCGACGGTCAGGTCGTCAGTGTGGTCATGGTCGTGACCAAACTCCTTGCCCGACGAGACCTTGTGATAGATGGCGTAGAAACCGGTGGCGACGCTGATCACCACGGCGATCACGGTCAGGGCATCCAGGAAGGCGGACAGGAAGGCCGACACCAGGCAAAACGCCAGGGAGAGCAGGCTCTTTGAGCGAATGCGGATCAGCAGTTTGGTGAACACATAGAGCAGCAACTGCTTCATGAAATAGATGCCTGCCACCATGAAGACCAGCAGCAGCAGGACTTCTATGTTGGCCACCAGCTCATGCTTGACCTGTTCGGCCGAGGTCATGCCGATCAGCACGGCTTCGATGGCGAGCAGGCCACCCGGTTGCAGCGGGTAGCACTTGAGGGCCATGGCCAGGGTAAAGATAAACTCCACCACCAATAACCAGCCGGCAAAGAAGGGATCCAGATGAAAGGCGATGGGATTGATGATCAAGAAGGCAATGATGGCGCTCTTGTACCAGTGAGGAGCATGCCCTAAAAAGTTCTTCGCAAAGGCCTGCCCTAGACTAATCGGCATAGTAATGGGTCTCAGTAATTATGGTTGGATGCTGTGTTCATACCCACAACCTGAGGTGGGCATATACCAAGATGCTGTCGCTTATTTGCTTGATCCCCCATGATTTTAATCAAACGGGCGGCTAACTATAAATTACATAATGAGCCTTGCCCATGGCTGGTGCGGATTAAAAGGGGCAATCCTGAGTCTCGAACTCGATGGTTGGTGGTTTTACATACAATTTGGTAACAAAATTGCGTGTTTATGTGAGCAGAGGACCGACCTTCTGCTTGCCAGACCTCCTCGCTTTGCTATTATTCGGGAGCCTTTTTACGCACGAGAATCGAGTCACTTCATGGTTATAAAAGCGCAGAGCCCAGCCGGGTTTGCCGAGGAATATATCATCGAGTCCATCTGGAACAATCGCTTCCCCCCCGGATCCATACTGCCGGCGGAGCGCGAGCTGTCCGAATTAATCGGTGTGACCCGCACAACGCTGCGTGAAGTGCTGCAACGTCTGGCCCGGGATGGCTGGTTGACCATACAGCATGGCAAGCCGACCAAGGTCAACAACTTCTGGGAAACCTCGGGACTCAACATTCTGGAGACGCTGGCTCGCCTGGATCAGGACAAGGTGCCCGATCTGGTGGCCCAGCTGCTGTCGGCGCGCACCAACATCTGCACCATCTTCATCCGGGGCGCGATCCGCAACAACCCGGAGCAGGCGGCAGAGATATTGCGGTGTGCCGACGAAGTGGAGAACAGCGCCGAAGCCTATGCCGAATTTGACTACCGTCTGCACCATCAGCTCTCCTTCGCCTCCGGCAACCCCATCTACGCCCTGATCCTCAATGGCTTCAAAGGGCTCTATAGCCGGGTGGGGCGCTACTACTTCTCCGACACCCAGGCCCGTGCCACCGCAGATGCCTACTACAAGACACTGCTGAAACTGGCCGAGACCAAGAATCACGAAGAGGTGTACCAGACGGTGCGCCAGTACGGGATAGAGTCCGGCAAGCTGTGGACCCGTCTGCGCACCGACATGCCGAGCAACCTGTGCGATAACTGATGACGTCCTGACTCGGGCCCAGCCCAGAGCGAGAGGATATAAAGAGCGCGCCTTCGGGCGCGCTCTTTGCATTATGGCGTCATGGGCAGGGTCAAGGGAGGGGGCGCCGCTCCGGGCAGCGACCGATGAGATCGCTTGGTAGTTCGCCATTGTCCTGTTCCAGCACCACATCGAAGCCCCACAGCAGATGCACGTGCTTGAGCACCTCATGATAGGAGTCACCAAGGGGGATGCGGTTATGGGGCACATAACGCAGGGTCAGGGCGCGATCCCCCTTCACCGCCACGTCATAGACCTGGATGTTCGGCTCCAGATTGCTGAGGTTGTACTGGGATGACAGGGCATTGCGCACCAGATGATAGCCCTCCTCGTTGTGAATGGCGGCTATCTTGAGGTAGTTCTTCAGATCGTCATCGTCGATGGCAAAGAGCTTCATGTCCCGCATCACCTTGGGGCTGAGGAACTGGCTGATGAAGCTCTCATCCTTGAAGTTCTGCATGGCAAAGTGAAGGGTGTCGACCCAGTTGGTACCGGCATAGTCCGGAAACCAGCGTCTGTCCTCCTCGGTGGGGTGCTCACAGATGCGTCTCAGATCGACAAACATGGCAAAACCGAGGGCGTAAGGGTTGATCCCCGAGTAGTAGCGGCTGTTGTAGGGGGGTTGAAAGACCACATTGGTGTGGCTGTGCAGCACCTCCATCATGAAGCGATCGCTCAGTTTTCCCTCGTCATACAGGTGATTGAGTATGGTGTAGTGCCAGAAGGTGGCCCAGCCTTCATTCATCACCTGAGTCTGTTTCTGGGGATAGAAATACTGGCTGATCTTGCGCACGATGCGCACCACCTCCCGCTGCCAGGGCTCGAGCAGGGGCGCATTCTTCTCGATGAAGTAGAGCAGATTCTCCTGGGGCTCTGGCGGATAGCGGCGATCCGCCACGTTGGCGGACTTGTGCTGCCGGGGCAGGGTGCGCCACAGCTCATTGACCTGGGTCTGCAGGTAGTCTTCCCGGGCTTTCTGGCGCCTCTTCTCCTCGGCCAGGGAGATCTTCTGGGGCCGCTTGTAGCGATCGACCCCGAAGTTCATCAGGGCATGGCAGGCATCGAGCAGCCGCTCCACCGCATCGATACCGTGCTTCTCCTCACATTCGGTGATGTAGTTCTTGGCAAACAGCAGGTAATCGATGATGGAGGAGGCATCGGTCCAGGTCTTGAACAGATAGTTGTTCTTGAAAAACGAGTTGTGGCCATAGCAGGCATGGGCCATCACTAGTGCCTGCATCGGCATGGTGTTCTCCTCCATCAGATAGGCGATGCAGGGATCCGAGTTGATGACGATTTCGTAGGCGAGCCCCATCTGACCACGTTTGTAGTTGCGCTCGGTGTGGATGAAGCGCTTGCCGAATGACCAGTGCTGATAGCCGATGGGCATGCCGACGCTGGAGTAGGCATCCATCATCTGCTCGGCGGTGATCACCTCTATCTGGTTGGGGTAGGTATCGAGCCGGTAGTGCCTGGCGACGCGCGCTATTTCCCGGTGATAGATCTCCAGCAGGTCAAAATTCCAGTCAGGCCCGTCATCGAAGGGCGCAAAGGTGTTGGCTGTCTCCGTCATATGCCCCCCTAGGCCGCTTGTTTCTTGAACAGTTCCCGGAACACCGGGTAGATGTCCTCCACCTTGCGAATGTGCTCCATGGCAAAGTAGGGATACTGGCTGGCGACCGACTCGTATTCGTGCCACAGGGTCTGGTGGGCCCGGGTGGTGATCTCGATATAGGAGTAGTAGCGCACCCGCGGCATGATCTCCTGCAGCAGGATCTCGCGGCACTGGGGCGAGTCATCGGCCCAGTTGTCCCCGTCTGAGGCCTGGGCGGCATAGATGTTCCACTGGTTGGTGGGATAACGCTCATCCATGATGTCGCTCATCATCTTGAGGGCGCTGGAGACGATGGTGCCCCCGGTCTCCTGGGAGTAGAAGAACTCGTGCTCGTCCACCTCCTTGGCCTGGGTGTGGTGGCGGATATAGACCACCTCCACATTCTTGTAGGTACGACTCAGGAACAGATAGAGCAGGATGTAGAAGCGTTTGGCCATCTCCTTGGTGGCTTGATCCATGGAGCCGGAGACGTCCATCAGGCAGAACATCACCGCCTGGCTGGAGGGGACGGGCCGCTTGACGAAGTTGTTGAACTTGAGATCGAAGGTGTCGATGAAGGGCACGGCTTCGATGCGTTTTTTCAGGTCGCGGATCTCTTTTTCCAGCAGCGCTATCTCGGCGAAGTGTTCGCTGGGGTCTTTCGACAGCAGCAGGAGCCGCTCCTCCAGCTCCCGCAGGCTGCGCTTCTTGCCGGCTTGCAGCGACATGCGTCGTGCCAGCGAGTTGCGCAAGGATCGCACCACGTTGATGTTGGCCGGTACACCATTGGAGGTATAACCGGCCCGGTAGGTCTTCATCTCCATCAGCTGGTTGAGCTGGGTCTTTTGCAGGTGGGGCAGTTCGAGATCCTCGAACAGGAGATCCAGGTATTCATCCTTGGAGATCTGGAACACGAAGTCATCGCTCCCTTCCCCCTGGTTGGATGCCTGTCCTTCTCCCGCCCCCTGACCGGCGCCGCCTCCCTTGGGTCTGTCTATCTTGTCCCCTGAGACAAACTGATCATTGCCGGGATGCACCATCTCCCGCTTGCCCCCATGCCCCTGATGAAAATGGGGCTCGCCGATGTCCCGGGTCGGGATACTGATGCTCTCGCCCTTGTCCACGTCCTGGATGCTGCGCTTGGAGACGGCATCCGAGACCGCTTGTTTGATCTGCTTCTTGTAGCGGCGGATGAAGCGCTGCCGATTGACAGCGCTTTTGTTCTTGCCGTTGAGCCTGCGGTCGATAAAGTGCGCCATAACTCCCCCTTGGCAAAGCCGTCAGGATCAGGATGACTTGCGTACCCTGAGATACCATTCGGAGAGCAGCCGTACCTGTTTGCGGGTATAGCCTTTCTCCATCATCCGCTCGACAAAGTTATCGTGTTTCTTCTGCTCTTCCGCCGAGGTCTTGCTGTTGAAGGAGATGACCGGCAACAGCTCTTCGGTGTTGGAGAACATCTTCTTCTCGATGACGGTGCGCAGCTTCTCGTAGCTGGTCCAGTTCGGGTTGCGACCGGCATTGTTGGCCCGGGCCCGCAGCACGAAGTTGACGATTTCGTTGCGAAAGTCCTTCGGGTTGCTGATCCCGGCCGGTTTCTCAATCTTTTCCAGCTCGCTGTTGAGAGAGGCGCGGTCAAACAGTTGCCCCGTCTCCGGATCCCGGTACTCCTGATCCTGGATCCAGAAGTCCGCATAGGTGACGTAGCGATCGAAGATGTTCTGGCCATATTCGGAGTAGGACTCGAGGTAGGCGGTCTGGATCTCCTTGCCGATGAACTCCACGTAGCGCGGGGTGAGATAGCCCTTGATGAACTCCAGGTAGCGATCGTGTATCTCCTGCGGGAACTGTTCGCGCTCTATCTGCTGCTCCAGCACATAGAAGAGGTGAACCGGGTTGGCCGCCACCTCGGCATGGTCGAAGTTGAAGACCCGTGACAATATCTTGAACGCGAAGCGAGTCGAGAGGCCGTTCATCCCCTCATCCACCCCGGCGTAGTCCCGGTACTCCTGATAGCTCTTGGCCTTGGGATCCGTGTCCTTGAGGCTTTCGCCATCATAGACCCGCATCTTGGAGTAGAGGCTGGAGTTTTCCGGCTCCTTGAGTCGTGACAGCACGGAGAACTGTCCCAGCAGCTCCAGGGTGCCCGGGGCACATTTGGCCTCGGTCAGCTCGCTGTTGGTGAGCAGCTTCTCGTAGATCTTCACCTCTTCCGAGACCCGCAGGCAGTAAGGCACCTTGACGATATAGACACGGTCGAGGAAGGCCTCGTTATTGCGGTTGTTCTTGAAGTGCTGCCATTCGGATTCGTTGGAGTGAGCCAGCAGAATGCCGTCGAAGGGGAGGGCGGAGAGCCCCTCTGTGCCGTTGTAGTTGCCTTCCTGGGTGGCGGTCAGCAGCGGGTGCAGTACCTTGATGGGGGCCTTGAACATCTCGACGAACTCCATTATGCCCTGGTTCGCCTTGCACAGCGCCCCCGAGTAGGAGTAGGCATCGGCATCGTCCTGGGCATAGTGCTCCAGCATGCGGATGTCGACCTTGCCGACCAGGGAGGAGATGTCCTGGTTGTTCTCATCGCCGGGCTCTGTCTTGGCGATGGCAATCTGGTGCAGTATGGAAGGGTTGACCTTTTCCACCTTGAACTTGGTGATATCACCGCCAAATTCGGTCAGGCGCTTGGCCGCCCAGGGGGACATGATGGGGCGCAGATAGCGGCGCGGGATGCCGTACTCTTTCTCCAGCAGCTCGCCGTCCTCTTCCATGTCGAACAAACAGAAGGGGTGGTCATTGACCGGGGATCCCTTGATCCGGTAGATGGGCACCTTCTGCATCAAGGATTTGAGCTTCTCGGCCAGAGACGATTTGCCGCCGCCGACCGGACCCAGCAGATAGAGGATCTGCTTCTTCTCTTCCAGGCCCTGGGCGGAGTGCTTGAGGTAGGAGACGATCTGCTCGATGGCGTCTTCCATGCCGTAGAAATCCTTGAAGGCGGGATAACGGGCGACGACCCGGTTGGAAAAGAGACGACTGAGTCTCGGATTGGTGGCGGTATCAACCATCTCCGGGTCGCCGATGGCAACCAGTAGACGTTCGGCGGCGGAGGCGTAGCAGGATTTGTCCTGTTTGCACATGTCCAGGAACTCCTGAATGCTGTACTCCTCTTCCCTGGCTTGCTCGTAACGTTGTTGGTAATGCTCGAAGATGCCCATAACTTAGCCCTCGTTATAGTCGCTTACCCTAAAATGATCGGTTTATCACTCTTGTTGTGCTTTCCTCTTAAGCCTAGTCAACAGCCCCCAGTAATCCATTACAGTGCACGGCTTTAAATCGGTTGGCCCGGATCCCGGCGCCTTGAGCGGCACCAGGCAAGCGGTGTCTGTATGTTACTGACTGTTAAATTATTTTTGCCACGTTAGTCGGGGCAATGTCAAAGAGATAAAAATAAATGTTTCAGCATGACTGCCAAGGGAAGTACGAGCGGAAAACCCAGATGGATCGCAGGACGCCAGGGCTGGCGGGCTCTGGCACGGGGCGCCTGGATAGTGGAATATGCTTTACGAGAGCGTAAACGTAATGTTCTTAAATTGGTGTCAAAGCTCTAATTTTTACATTGACGCTACATTTTCACTGCTCTAGATTGGCACCTGTGTTCGGTGCTGAGCCGCTTTAGCAAGAGAGTGTCTCGGTATCGAAAACAAAGCTCTGTTTAAGCACGTTTCCGTTGGCTTGACCCTCGCATCCGCGAGGGTCTTATTTTTTCAGCGTCTCCAGACCGATGCCGGGGGAGCCACAGACCCCCTTCTTATGATCCCCTGTGTCGCTGATGACGATCGATGTCATGTCGCAGACGCGCCCTGTGCGGACGCTAGATGGTGTGGCAAGTGCGTGAGGGCCGCCACGCTCGCTGTGGCGCCTAGTGGGGGCCGTGGTGCCCATAGGCCTGTGCGACCAGGGTGAGCACCCGGGCGAAGGGGATGTCGCCCAGCCGGCCAAAGCCGGCCAGTTTGCCCGCCTTGAGGCGGGTGGTGAGGGGGGTGCTGATCCCGCACAGGAAGCGGGTCAGGATCCTGGGTTCGGGGCTTGGCAACTGGCTCGCCAGGGGATCGCACCAGGCGCGGATCCCCGCCTCGTTGGGCAGTGGCGCCATCGGCTCTGGGGGCAAGTGGGCCACCTGACCGCGGCAAACCGAGCAGTGGCCGCAGCGGGCGGGGGCCTGCTCATCGGCAAAATGGCGGGCCAGGGTCTGACTCAGGCAAGCCGATGAGGTAAAGAAGGCGAGCAGGGCCTGCAACCTGGCCAGCTCGCTCTGCTCTTTTTGCACGAACAGTCCATGGAGCTCGTCGACGAGGGCATCCAGGGAGGCGGGCGTGCGTTGTACCTGATAGACCTCGGTCATCTGCTTGCTCTCGAGTTCGATGAGGCCCTGCTGCTGCAGATAGTCGAGGGCGGCCACCGCGCGGCCACGCTCCCCCTGATAACCCTGCCAGAGCGCCTCGAAATCCATGGTGCACCAGCTGCGGGCCTGGGGGGCGCTGGCGAACAGGGCCTCGAGGAAGTGACGGCGCCCCTGATCGAAACGGGCGAGTATGGCGTCCCTGTCGGCGATGAACTTGAACCGATACTCGGCAAAGTAGCTGTAGGCCGGGCTCAAGATGCCATTGAGCTCCAGGTAGACCAGCAGGGTCTTCAAGGGAAGCTGGCGGATGTTGGTCTCGTTCGAGATGCGCAGCAGCACGAACTCCCAGGCCTCGCCAGCCGGGGGGAGCTGGGCCAGCAGCTGGGCGATGGCGGCCTTGTCCGGCGTATCCCCATAGACGAAGTTCTCCAGCACGGGCAACTGGGTGCGGTTGGCCAGCACGGTACAGCGGGATAGCTGCCCATCCCGTCCGGCGCGCCCTATCTCCTGGCTGTAGTTTTCGATGGATTTGGGCAAGTCGTAGTGAATGACCCGGCGGATATCGGCCTTGTCGATGCCCATGCCAAAGGCGATGGTGGCGACGATGCAGTCGAGTCGACCGCTCATGAAGTCGTGCAGGATCGTCTGGCGCAGATCGGCGCCAAGTCCGGCGTGATAGGCACGGGCGCGGATGCCGGCTTTGGCCAGCCTGTCGGCGCACGCCTCTGCGGTGTGCTGCAGGGTGACATAGACGATGGTCGGATCCGAGGGGGCGCGCGCCATCTCCTCCGTCAACCAGGCGTCTCGTGCCCCGGGCGCCATGGGCAAGACATTCAAGTCCAGGTTGGGACGATAGAAGCCGGTCACCACCAGGCCGTCATCGTCTATGTCGAACTTGCGCTGCATGTCCTGCATCACGGCGCGGGTGGCGGTGGCGGTCAGCAGCAGCACCTGGGGGATCTTGAGGGCACGCCTGTGCTCGGGCAGCTTGAGGTAGTCGGGGCGAAAGTTGTGGCCCCATTCCGAGATGCAGTGGGCTTCATCCACCACCATCAGGGAGATGGGCACGGTGGCGATGAAGCGGCGAAAGCGCTCGTTCTTGAGCCGCTCGACCGAGATCATCAGGATCTTGAGCTGGTCCGATCCTATCTGGGCCATCACCTCCCGACTCTGCGCCGGGCTCAGGCTCGAGTCCAGTGCCGCCGCCGCTATGCCCTTGCTCTTGAGAAAGGCCAGCTGATCCTGCATCAGGGCGATGAGGGGGGAGATCACCAGGGTGAGGTGGGGCAGGGCCAGGGCCGGCAGTTGATAGCAGAGGGACTTGCCGGAGCCGGTCGGGAAGATGGCGGCGGCGCTGCGGCCGGCCAGGATCTGCGCCATCACCGCCTCCTGGCCGGGTCTGAGCTGGGTGAAACCGAAGTGTTGTTGCAGCAAAGAGGAGATCATGGGGCGCCATCCTGAGTAAAGGGACCATGATACCACCTGACCCATGACCCGGGGGCTGCCTGGTGCCGAGTGGGCAATATTTAGCCTTCTTTATCCGGGTGTTGATATTGCGTTACTCAATTGTTGTGGTTTTTTGTGATGTAAAATGGGATTTTCGTGGTGTATGTGTGGAAAAAACCTGTCGTAGATGGGATATTCCCTTGGTGCGACCCCGCCTGGAATACGGACCCCATCAAGAGAAGGTCTGCCCGCAGCAGGAGGTTTGTTCGGTCAGTGCCGAATGAAGATGGTCGCCACAGGACTCAATGATTCAAACACCGCGTGTGTACAGGGACTATATAGATGACACAACAACACCCCCTCCTTCGTTTGGTAAATAGTACCAGCCTGGTCAGCCAGATCCTGGTCGGCCTGATTGCCGGTATCCTGCTGGCACTGTTTGCGCCTGAGTGGGCCAAATCCGCCGGCCTGCTCGGCGGCCTGTTCGTCGGAGCCCTCAAGGCCGTGGCCCCCATCCTGGTCTTCGTGCTGGTGATCGCCGCCATCACGGGCCACAAGCAGGGCCAGAAGACCAATATTCGCCCGCTGCTGGGCCTCTACCTGTTTGGCACCTTTGCGGCGGCCCTGGTAGCTGTGCTGGCCAGTTTCCTGTTCCCCTCCAGCCTGCACCTGGTCGCCAACACGGCCGATATCACCCCCCCGGGTGGCATCACCGAAGTGCTCCAGACTCTGCTGTTCAACCTGGTGAGCAACCCGGTCAAGGCATTGATGGACGCCAACTATATCGGCATCCTGGGCTGGGCCATCGCCCTTGGCGTCGTGCTGCGTCATGCCAGTGACACCACCAAGGCCCTGGTCTCCGATCTGTCTGGTGGCATCTCCACCATCGTCAAGCTGGTGATCCGCTTCGCCCCGCTCGGCATCCTGGGCCTGGTCGCCTCTACCCTGGCGGAGACCGGATTCGATGCCCTGCTCGGCTATGCGCACCTGCTGGCCGTGCTGATCGGCTGCATGCTGTTCATCGCCTTCGTGGTGAACCCGCTCATCGTGTTCTGGAAGATAAAGCGCAATCCCTATCCCCTGGTGCTGACCTGCCTGAAAGAGAGCGGCGTGACCGCCTTCTTTACCCGCAGCTCCGCCGCCAACATCCCGGTCAACATGGCGCTGTGCGAGAAGCTCAAGCTGCCCAAAGACACCTATGCGGTCTCCATCCCGCTCGGAGCCACCATCAACATGGCCGGCGCCGCCATCACCATCACTGTATTGAGCCTGGCGGCCGTGCACACCCTGGGTCTGCAGGTGGATATCGCGACCGCCGTGCTGCTCTCCGTGGTGGCGACTATCAGTGCCTGCGGCGCCTCCGGGGTGGCTGGCGGCTCCCTGCTGCTGATCCCGCTCGCCTGCAGCCTGTTTGGCATCAGCAACGATGTCGCCATGCAGGTGGTCGCGGTCGGCTTCATCATCGGCGTGCTGCAAGACTCCGCCGAGACGGCCCTCAACAGCTCCACCGACGTGCTGTTCACTGCCGCGGCCTGCATGGCCGAGGATGAGAGCCTGCAGGGCCAGCCTGCAACCAGCCGCAACGTCTGAGTCCACACTCGGCACCCTTGGTGCGACAAGGAACATGCCCTCTTCGGAGGGCATTTTTTATGGCGGGTGTACGCACCCTAGGGCCGCTGGGACGAAGGCTAAAAGGGGGCCGGGGAGAGAAGAAGAGAGAAAAGAGAAAGCCCTCGGCTGAGGGCTCTTGGCTCATGAAGATGGCTCAGTCCCGTGAGCCAGATCCAGGCTGACGTTGCCCTGGGGGTGACAGCAGCAGGGCAGGCACTGGCCCGGCGGGACGAAGGCCAGGGGCGGCTCGGGATAGTGTACCCGACCCGCCAGCAGGGGGGTGCGGCAGGCACCGCAATAACCGCTGCGGCACTGGAATTCCACCCGCTGGCCATGGCGCTCCAGGGTATCGAGCAGGGTCTCCCCCGGTCGGGCCGCCAGGGCACCGTGCCGGCTATGGATGAGGGCGGGGCCCCTGGCCTCGTCCTCGCGCCGTTGTCCGGGTTGCGCCGGCGCCAGCAGGCACTCCCTCACAGCTCGAAGTCACCCAGATCTTCGTGACTCACTTCGCTGTCGATCTGACCCACCAGGTAGGAACTCACTTCCACTTCCTGCGGGGCGACCTGGACGTTGTCGGAGGACAACCAGGTGTTGATCCAGGGGATAGGGTTTTGCTTGGCACCGGCAAAGGCCGGTTGCAGGCCGACGGCAGCCATGCGCAGGTTGGTGATGTATTCCACGTACTGGCAGAGGATGTCCTTGTTCAGGCCTATCATGGAGCCATCCTGGAACAGGTACTCGGCCCACTCCTTCTCCTGCTCCGCCGCTTCCTTGAAGATGTCGAAGCAGGCCTGTTCGCACTCTTGCGCTATCTCGGCCATCTCGGGATCGTCCTGGCCGCTGCGCATCAGGTTCAGCATGTGCTGGGTGCCGGTCAGGTGCAGTGCCTCGTCACGGGCGATCATCTTGATGATCTTGGCGTTGCCTTCCATCAGCTCGCGCTCGGCGAAGGCAAACGAACAGGCGAAGCTGACGTAGAAGCGGATCGCCTCCAGGGCGTTGACGCTCATCAGGCACAGATAGAGCTTCTTCTTGAGCTCATGCAGGCTGATGGTCAGCTCGCGGCCAGCGACTGTGTGGGTCCCTTCACCGTGCAGGTTGTAGAGGGCGG
The DNA here is from genome assembly GCF_000819765.1 of Aeromonas bivalvium. Taxonomy (GTDB): domain Bacteria; phylum Pseudomonadota; class Gammaproteobacteria; order Enterobacterales; family Aeromonadaceae; genus Aeromonas; species Aeromonas bivalvium. Next base: position 155,564 of record NZ_CDBT01000004.1, on the reverse strand, counting down.
TCGCCTCTATCAGATCGTCATAGAAATGGCTGATGGAGCCGGCCCGTTTCAGGATCTGCTCGTTGGTCACGATATCGTCAAACACCTGGGAAGGGGAGTTGACGATATTGCGGATGATGTGGGTGTAGGAGCGAGAGTGGATGGTCTCGGAGAAGGCCCAGGTCTCGATCCAGGTCTCCAGCTCCGGGATGGAGACCAAGGGCAGCAGGGCCACGTTCGGGCTGCGGCCCTGGATGGAGTCCAGCAGGGTCTGGTACTTCAGGTTGGAGATGAAGATATGCTGCTCGTGGGGCGGCAGCGCCTGGTAATCGATGCGGTCGTGGGAGACGTCCACCTCTTCCGGGCGCCAGAAGAAGGAGAGCTGCTTTTCGATCAGCCGTTCGAACACGTCATATTTTTGCTGATCGTAACGGGCCACGTTGACCGATTGACCGAAGAACATAGGTTCCTTGAGCTGGTCGTTCTGGGTTTGGCAAAAAGTTGAATAGGCCATGATATCCAATGTCTTAACAGGCAGAAACGGGGAAGCGGGAGGCTTGGCTCCCGCTCGGTGTCAATCAATGTTTGTTGGCGGTTATATCTTGCAAGCCCCACCCGCACAACCGTCATCTTGCAGATCGGTCTGGGTGTCGTCCGCACCATCACGGGTGTTGTGATAGTAGAGGGTCTTGAGGCCGTATTTGTAAGCGGTCAGCAAGTCCTTGAGCAGCTGCTTCATCGGCACCTTGTTGCCTTCGAAACGGGCCGGGTCGTAGTTGGTGTTGGCGGAGATCGCCTGGTCCACGAACTTCTGCATGATGCCGACCAGCTGCAGGTAACCGTCGACGCTCGGCTGCTTCCACAGCAGCTCGTACTGATCCTTGAGACGCTCGTACTCGGGCACCACCTGCTTGAGGATGCCGTCCTTGGAGGCCTTGACCGACACCAGGCCGCGGGGCGGCTCTATGCCGTTGGTGGCGTTGGAGATCTGGCTGGAGGTCTCGCTGGGCATCAGGGCGGTCAGGGTGGAGTTGCGCAGACCCACGGTCTTGATGTCGTTGCGCAGCGCTTCCCAGTCCAGGTGCAGCGGCTCGTTGCAAAGGGCGTCCAGATCCTTTTTATAGGTATCGATGGGCAGGATCCCCTGGGCATAGGTGGTCTCGCCAAAGGCCGGGCAGGGGCCGAACTCGCGGGCCAGCTGCACGGAGGCCTTCAGCAGGTAGTACTGGATCGCCTCGAAGGTGCGGTGAGTCAGTGCCAGACCGGAGCCGTCGGAGTAGCGGGCGCCGTTTTTCGCCAGGTAGTAGGCGTAGTTGATGACGCCAATGCCCAGGGTGCGGCGGTTCATGCTGCCTTTCTGGGCGGCCTTGAGCGGGTAGTCCTGATAGTCGAGCAGGGCGTCCAGGGCACGCACGGCAAGATCCGCCATCTCTTCCAGATCGTCCAGCTTCTCGATGGCGCCGAGGTTGAAGGCAGAGAGGGTGCACAGGGCAATCTCGCCATTCTCGTCATCCACGTTGTTGAGGGGCTTGGTGGGCAGCGCAATCTCGAGGCAGAGGTTGGACTGGCGCACCGGCGCCACGGCCGGATCGAACGGGCTGTGGGTGTTGCAGTGATCCACGTTCTGGATGTAGATGCGACCGGTGCCGGCACGCTCCTGCATCATCAGGGAGAAGAGATCCACCGCCTTGAGGGTCTTCTTGCGAATGGACGGATCCTGCTCGTACTTGACGTAGAGCTGCTCGAACTTGTCCTGATCCGCGAAGAAGGCGTCGTACAGGCCAGGTGCATCGGACGGGGAGAACAATGTGATGTCACCGCCCTTGATGAGGCGCTGGTACATCAGCTTGTTGATCTGCACCCCGTAGTCCATGTGACGGACCCGGTTCTCTTCCACGCCGCGGTTGTTCTTCAGTACCAGCAGGCTCTCCACCTCGGTGTGCCACAGGGGGTAGAACAGGGTGGCCGCCCCGCCGCGCACGCCGCCCTGGGAGCAGCACTTCACGGCAGTCTGGAAGTACTTGTAGAAGGGGATGCAGCCGGTGTGGAAGGCTTCGCCGCCACGGATGGGGCTGCCCAGGCCACGGATGCGACCGGCGTTGATGCCGATGCCAGCACGCTGGGAGACGTAACGCACGATGGCGCTGGCGGTGGCATTGATGGAATCCAGGCTGTCATCGCACTCGATCAGCACGCAGGAGCTGAACTGACGGGTCGGGGTGCGCACACCGCTCATGATGGGGGTGGGCAGGGAGATCTTGAAGGTCGAGACCGCATCGTAGAAGCGCTTGATGTAGCTCAGACGGGTATCTTTCGGATACTTGGAGAAGAGGCAGGCCGCCACCAGGATGTAGAGGAACTGCGGGCTCTCGTAGATCTCGCCGGTGACGCGGTTTTGCACCAGGTACTTGCCTTCCAGCTGCTTGACTGCGGCGTAGGAGAAGTCCATGTCGCGCCAGTGGTCGAGGTGGGCGTTGAGCTCCTCGAATTCGGCCTGGGTGTAGTCCTCCAGCAGATGCTTGTCGTACTTGCCCATGTCCACCAGCTTGGCGACGTGCTGATAGAGGTGGGGCGGCTCGAACTGGCCGTAGGCCTTCTTGCGCAGATGGAAGATGGCCAGGCGGGCAGCCATGTACTGGTAGTCCGGGCTCTGCTCGGAGATAAGGTCAGCAGCGGCCTTGATGACGGTTTCGTGGATGTCGGCGGTACGGATGCCGTCATAGAACTGGATGTGGGACTTGAGCTCCACCTGGGAGACCGACACGTTGTCGAGTCCCTCGGCGGCCCAGTCGAGCACGCGGTGGATCTTGTCCAGATCGATGGGTTCTTTGTGGCCGTTACGCTTCGTCACAAACAAGTTCATTGGCTGATGACCTTTTGTTGATTCCCGAAAAACTCATCGCAAAGCTTGACAAGCAAGCAGACCCGCCCCTCTTTTCTAGTGGGACGATATGCGGTGAGACACAAGATGTAGTGTTATTTTGAATGCGAGCTACAAGATAGTGAGGTCGTCACCGCTTTGCAACGCATGGATGGGGAGAGGGCTGTGGATAAATTGTGGGTGTCATGGCAACTGTTAGTGACTACTCACAGCGAACGGGTTTTCCTTCGTCCGCTCCCTGAAATCCGTGCCCCGGGATCAAAGATGGAAAATTAAAATAACTTTTTTTGCTTGCGAAACCAGACCCTTTTTACTAGCCGCCATCGCCCCTCGGATCCTTGCACAATCCCTGTGCGATCCGCGCCAAAAGTGATCGCAACAGGGGGCAGGGAATTGCTCATACCCGGGCCCCTGACGGGGGAGCTCGCCGGTTGTTGAGGGGCGGCGGCGATGGTGCGCAGTCAGGGCCCGATGGAGGAGGGGGCAGGAGGACGATGATGACCCCCTGCCCGGACAGCGATGATTCAGCCCAGCTCGTAGCGCAGCCAGTGGTGCAGGGCCTGTACCGTATCAAAGTGCAGATCCGCGCCCCAGGCGGCGGGATCCTCGTCCTCGCTCAGATAGCCCCAGCCCGCTACCGCGGTGCGCATGCCAGCATTGCGACCCGCTTCGATGTCGCGCACATGATCCCCCACGTAGAGGCACTGGCTCGCCGGGATCCCGAGCCGCTCGCAGGCAAAGAACATGGGGGCGGGGTCTGGCTTGCGCACCGGCAGGGTGTCTGCGCTCACGGTCACGCCACAGCTGGCCAGTGCCGGCAGGGCGGCCAGCAGGGGCTCGGTGAGAAAACCCGGCTTGTTGGTGACTATGCCCCAGGGCAGCGCGTTTTCGTCGAGCCACTCGATGAGATCCAGCATCCCCTCATAGGGGCGGGTGCCGACGCACAGGTTGGCGGCATAGTAGTCGAGCAGGGCGGTGCGCAGGCGGCTGGCACCGAGCTCTTCCAGCAATTCGTCCCCAAGGCCTGCCCTGAGCAGCCCCAGCGCCCCGTGGGAAGTGGTCTGGCGGATGATGGCCTCGGGCAGGGGGGCAAACCCTTCGCTCACCAGCACATGGTTGACGGCGGCGCCGAGATCCGGGGCCGTGTCGAGCAGGGTGCCGTCCAGATCGAACAGCACGCAGCGCAGGAGCATGGGGTGAGGGGCGCTCATCAACCTAGCTCCGGGCGGATGAACTCCACCATGTAGTTGACGTCGACATTCGCCCCCAGCTTGAAGTGGCCGGTCAGCGGCGAATAGTGCACGCCGCTCATGTCCCGTACCAGCAGGCCCGCCAGCTCACCCATGCGACACAGCTCGGCGGGGGTGATGAATTTTTTGTGGTCATGGGTGCCCTTGGGCACCATCTTCATCAGGTACTCGGCGCCGACGATCATCATCAGGAACGACTTGGGATTGCGGTTGATGGTGGAGACCACCACCCGGCCACCCGGTCGCACCAGGGTGGCGATGGCCCGCAGCACCGAGGCCGGATCCGGCACGTGCTCGAGCATCTCCATGCAGGTGACGAGATCGTACTGGCCGGGGGCTTCGCTGGCGTGCTCCTCGGCGGTCATCTGGCGGTATTCCAGCTCCACCCCTTGCTCCAGGGCGTGCAGGCGGGCGACCCCGAGGGGCTCCTTGCCCATGTCGATGCCGGTGACCCGGGCGCCACGGCGGGCCATGCTCTCGGAGAGGATGCCGCCGCCGCAGCCGATGTCGAGCACGCGCTTGCCAAACAGGCCGCCGCTCTTGTCGGTGATCCAGTCAAGGCGCACCGGGTTGATTTGATGCAGTGGCTTGAACTCTCCCTCCATGTCCCACCAGCGGGAGGCGATGGCTTCGAATTTGGCAATTTCTGTCAGATCGACGTTGGCGTCAGTGTTCATCTTGGCAAGATCCTGTGGCGGGGCGCGCAGCGGGCAGGGTGCGCGCAATCTATTGTCCTGGCGGGCATTATAACGAAGCGACTTATGCAAACCAGCCCGATTTCCGACTTAAGCAATCGCCCTTGCTGTGTTACCATGTCGCGCTGTTTAAGCCAAAGAACAACTAATTAGGGATTAAGGCTTTCTATGAGCGATCTGGCCAGAGAGATCACGCCGGTCAACATCGAAGAAGAGCTCAAGAGTTCCTATCTTGATTACGCCATGAGCGTGATCGTAGGACGAGCTCTGCCGGATGTGCGTGATGGCTTGAAACCGGTTCACCGCCGCGTTCTGTATGCAATGAACGAGTTGGGGAACGACTGGAACAAGCCCTATAAAAAATCGGCCCGTGTGGTCGGTGACGTAATCGGTAAATACCACCCCCACGGCGACAGTGCCGTGTATGACACCATAGTCCGGATGGCGCAGGATTTTTCCATGCGTTACATGCTGGTCGATGGTCAGGGCAACTTCGGTTCGGTTGACGGCGACAACGCTGCGGCCATGCGTTACACCGAAGTGCGGATGGCGCGCATCTCCCACGAGCTGCTGGCCGATCTGGACAAAGAGACGGTGGACTGGGTGCCCAACTATGACGGCACCGAGATGATCCCGGCTGTCATGCCCACCAAGGTGCCCACCCTGTTGATCAACGGCTCTTCCGGTATCGCGGTGGGCATGGCGACCAACATCCCCCCTCACAACCTCACCGAGATAGTCAACGGCTGTCTGGCGCTGATCGAAAATGGCGACCTCACCGTCGACGAGCTGATGGCCTATGTCACCGGCCCGGATTTCCCCACCGGCGGCATCATCAACGGTCGCTCCGGCATAGTGCAGGCGTACCGGACCGGTCGCGGCTCCGTCTATGTGCGGGCCAAGGCCGAGGTGGAAGTGGACGACAAGAGCGGTCGCGAGACCATCATCGTCCACGAGATCCCCTATCAGGTGAACAAGGCACGGCTGATCGAGAAGATTGCCGAGCTGGTCAAAGAGAAGAAGATCGAGGGCATCAGCGCCCTGCGCGATGAGTCCGACAAGGACGGCATGCGCATCGTCATCGAGATCAAGCGCGGCGAGTCCGGCGAGATTGTGCTGAACAATCTCTACAAGCACACCCAGATGCAGACCACGTTCGGCATCAACATGGTGGCGCTGGACAACAACCAGCCCAAGGTGATGAACCTCAAGGAGATCCTGGATGCCTTCCTGCTGCACCGCCGTGAAGTGGTGACCCGCAGGACCGTGTTCGAGCTGCGCAAGGCGCGGGATCGGGCGCACATCCTGGAAGGTCTGGCGGTGGCCCTGGCCAACATAGACCCCATCATAGAGCTCATTCGCCACAGCGCGACCCCGGCAGATGCGAAAGCGGCGCTGGTGGCCAAGGGCTGGGAGCTCGGCAACGTGGCCGCCATGCTGGAGAAAGCGGGCGACGATGCGGCACGACCTGAGTGGCTGGAGCCGGAGTTCGGCATCCGTGAAGGGCAGTACTTCCTGACCGAGATCCAGGCCCAGGCCATCCTCGACCTGCGTCTGCACAAGCTGACCGGCCTCGAGCACGAGAAGATCCTGGAAGAGTACCAATCTCTGCTGGATCTCATCGCCGAGCTGCTGTTCATCCTGGCAAGCCCGGAACGCCTGATGGAAGTGATCCGCGATGAACTGCTGGCCGTGCGCGAGCAGTATGGCGACGAGCGTCGCACCGAGATCAGCATGTCCAGTGCCGAGATCAACATCGAAGATCTGATCACCCCGGAAGACGTGGTGGTGACCCTGTCTCACCAGGGCTATGTGAAGTATCAGCCGCTCTCCGACTACGAGGCCCAGCGCCGCGGTGGTCGTGGCAAGTCGGCAACCCGGATCAAGGAAGAGGACTTTGTGGAGCGTCTGCTGGTGGCCAACACCCACGACACCATTCTGTGCTTCTCCACCCGTGGCAAGGTCTACTGGCTCAAGGTGTATCAGCTGCCGGAAGCGTCCCGTGGCGCCCGTGGTCGTCCCATCATCAACCTGCTGCCGCTGGACGAGGGTGAGCGCATCACCGCCATCCTGCCGGTCAAGGAATATGATGCCGACAAGTACGTCTTCTTCGCCACCGCCAACGGTACCGTGAAGAAGACCAGCCTGTCCGACTTCAGCCGTCCGCTCTCCTCCGGTATCCGTGCCATCAACCTCAAAGAGGGTGATGAGCTGATCGGGGTGGACATCACCGACGGCAGCAACGAGATCATGCTCTTCTCCGATGCGGGCAAGGTGGTTCGCTTCAATGAAGGCAGCGGCCGCGCCGATGCCGCCGATGCGGATGCCAGCGATGAGGTCGAGACCGACGACGACGCCGGCAACGACGAGGATGGCAGCGACAACGGCGAAGGCACCGAGAACAAGGGTACCTTCAAGGGCGTGCGTCCCATGGGTCGTACCGCCGCCGGTGTGCGCGGCATCAAGCTCGGCGCCGGTGACCACGTGGTCTCCCTCATCGTGCCGCGCGGTGAAGGGGCCATCCTCACCGCCACCGAGAACGGTTACGGCAAGCGTACCGCACTGGACGAATACCCGACCAAGAGCCGCGGTACCCAGGGCGTTCGCTCCATCAAGGTGGACGAGCGCAACGGCAAGGTGATCGATGCGATCCAGGTCGAGGATACCGACCAGATCATGCTGATCACCAACGGCGGCACCCTGGTGCGTACCCGTGTTGCCGAGGTGAGCGTCATAGGTCGCAACACCGGCGGTGTGCGTCTGATCCGTACCGGTGAAGACGAGACCGTGGTCGGCCTGCAGCGCATCGCCGAGAGCGACGAAGAGGAAAACGAGGCCCTGGCCGCCGAGGGTGAAGTGTCCGAAGGCACAGACACCGCAGCGGACACAGGCGCCGTCGATGCAGGGGAGGCGGGCGACGAGTAATCGCCCCCCTTACCCGATGCAAAAGAGCGACCTTGATGGTCGCTCTTTTTATTGGCTCGCCTGCTTGCAGACGCTCTCCATCCTGGTGTTCATTCTCCCTTTTACCTGTCAGCTCCCAAGCCTTGCATGGTCTGGGGGGGCCATACCGATTTGCGATGGGCATGGCCTCATGTCATCAACACGGTTTCTTCACTCGGCTGTCATGGCCCTGTCATGACGGCCAGCCATGCTGCCTGCGTTGGATGAGACCACCACAGAGGCAGGCATCGCCTGCCAGGAGCACTGTTATGACGAGCTGGGCAATGTGGGAGATCTGGTGGAGCCGGATGTGGGGATCGCAAGAGAAGGCGCAGCTTAGGGTGGATGAGGAGGAGGTGGCGCACGAGCCATCGCGCCTGCCTGCGGAGCTGATTGTACAGCGCCATCCGGCAAGTACCTGTCCGCCAAGACCACGAAGCTGACGGCGACGTTCAGAACAGGCGCAGCTGCTCGTTGGGGCGTATGAAGGCCGAGGTGTTGAGCGCGGTATGGCGCTTGCCCAGTTGCAGCCGCCTGCTGATGAGCCGAAAGCGCTGGGCAAGCAAGTCGGCGAATTGCCCCTCTCCGCGCATACGAGTCCCGAAGGCGTGACTGTTGAGCGCCCCCCCTCTGCTTGCCCGCAACTGGTTCAAGATGGCCTCCTTCTGGCCGGGGTAGTGCTCCTCCAGCCAGTCGCAAAACAGGGTGGTGAGCTCGTGGGGCAGTCGCAGCAAGATGTAATCCGCACAGCTCGCCCCGGCGTCGACGGCGGCCTTGATGATCTGCTCCAGCTCGGGCTCGTTGAGGCGCGGGATCATGGGGGCCGCCAGCACCCCCACAGGTATCCCGGCCCGTGCCAGTTTCTCGATCACCTTGATCCGTCCTGTTCCCGTGCTGGCGCGGGGCTCCAGCTGTCGCCTCAGCGTTTCATTGAGGGTGGTGACCGACACCATCACCTGGCAGAGCCCTTCCCGGGCCAACTCGGCCAGCAGATCGAGATCGCGCAATATCATGGCGCTCTTGGTGATGATCCCCACCGGATGGTGATGGGCCAGCATCACCTCCAGCAGCTCGCGGGTCAGGCGATAGTGGTGCTCTATGGGCTGATAAGGATCGGTATTGGCCCCTAGCACTATGGTCTGCGGCTGATAACCTGGTTTGGCAAACTCCCGGCGCAGCAGTTCGGCGGCGTTGAGCTTGGCAAACAGCTTGCTCTCGAAATCCAGCCCGGGGGAGAGTTCGAGGTAGGCATGGCTGGGTCTGGCATAGCAATAGATGCAGCCATGTTCGCACCCCTGATAGGGATTGATGGAGCGCCCGAAGGGGACGTCCGGCGAGTGATTGTGGCTGATGATGCTGCGAGCCTCTATCTCCCGTACCTCGGTGCGGGGATCGCTGGCGGCAAATGCCGCGTCCCAGTCGCTCTGGCTCCAGCCGTCGTCAACGGTTTCGATCTGCGGGCCGCTGAAGCGGTGCTCGATATTGTGGGTAGCGCTTCGTCCTGCCATCACATCACCAACGAATACTGTTTATATATACAGTCATTCTGCTCTGGACAGTGCCAAACATCAAGTCCGGCCAGTCTTCCCGTATTTCACTCGGCCAAAGAGCGGGATCTCCTGCTTGAACTGTCGCTACATTTCGTTTACATAGACAAAATGCGAACCGGATCACGGAAATCATCATGAGCCCCACTACTTACCGCTGGCTGTTTATCGCCGTCATCGCCCTGGTCGCCTGGCGTCTGATCCCGCTCTCCACCGAGCAGGAGCTGGCAGCGGCCAATCGCGCCTGGCGGGTGGGTCACTTCGAGCAGGCGACCGGTATCTGGCAGCCACTGGCCGAGCAGGGTCAACCCAGGGCGCAGGCCCTGATGGGGTGGAGCCATGAGCTGGGGCAGGGGAGCGAGCAGAGCCTGACGCAGGCCATCCGCCTCTATCGTCAGTCCGCCGAGGCGGGGGATGCCTTTGGTCAATATCGGCTGGCGGAGCTCTATCTGCGTGGCGCAGGGGTGACGCGGGATTTGCACGAGGCATTTCGCTGGATGGAGCAGGCCGCCCAAAACGGCGACGTGCCCGCCATGCTGAAGGTAGGGGTGCTGCATCTGATGGGGGTCAACGGTCGGGTCGACATGGCCAGGGCCAAGCAGTGGCTCTATCAGGCCTCGCAAAAGGGCAACAAGCTGGCACTCACGGTATTGCAGGAGCTGGCGCTGGCCGAGGAGGGGCGCGGCACCTTCGACTTCGACGCTCACGCTTTCCTGAGTGCCGGTTAGGGGTTCAGATACTGGCGCTGACCTTGCCTGGGGTCACGTCGGTGACATAGAGGGTACTGCGATCGGCGCTGTGCACTATGCTGCATACCTCCCGCTTGCTGCCATCGCTCAGGATCACCAGCTCTCCGATATGAACGGGGCAGTGCGTCGTCAGCAGGTGATCAGGGTGAATGATCTTCTCCGCATGCTCCACAAACGATACGTCATAGGTGTACATAGCGCTCTCCTTCTCGGGCCTGTCCCTACCTGGAAAGTAGCACAGGGAGGGGGCGAGGGCGCCAGGAGGCCGTCGTCAGCGAGGCGCATTGTCATCGTGCGCGCACCGATCGGCAGAGTGCACATGTGCGGCGGCGCCAGGCCCGACAGGGTATGCAAAATCGGCAGGGTAACTTGTCTGAGTTGTCACGTCTGATACAATCCTCGGTGGATCCTGATAGGCGATAGCATGAGGCCCACGACAGCCTGGGTATCTCTCTGTGTACCAACCGTTTGGTTTACGGTGAAACACCAGAGGGATGAGCTTGAATCTGAAGGAATTTTTACTATTACATGTGCCCTTTGGTAGGGGGCACCACTGTATAAGGAAACACACAATGCCAATCATTACTCTGCCTGACGGCAGTCAACGTCAATTTGCCCACGCCGTTTCCGTCATGGACGTGGCCGCGGACATAGGTCCCGGTCTCGCCAAGGCGTGCATTGCCGGCCGGGTAAACGGTGAACTGGTGGATGCCTGCGAGCTGATCGAAGCCGATGCGCAGCTCTCCATCATCACCGCCAAAGACGAAGAAGGTCTGGAGATCCTGCGCCACTCCTGTGCTCACTTGCTGGGTCATGCCATCAAGCAGCTCTGGCCCCAGACCAAGATGGCTATCGGCCCCGTCATCGATAATGGTTTCTATTATGATGTGGACCTTGACCATACCCTGACGGAAGAAGACATGGCTGCGCTCGAAGCGCGCATGCTCGAGCTGGCAGGCAAGGATTACGACGTCATCAAGAAGAAGGTCTCCTGGCAGGAGGCACGCGACGTGTTCGCTGCCCGCGGCGAGACCTACAAGGTCGAGATCCTGGATCAGAATATTGCCCGTGATGACCAGCCCGGTCTCTATCATCACGAAGAGTACATCGACATGTGCCGCGGGCCCCACGTGCCCAACATGCGTCACTGCCACCACTTCAAGTTGCAGAAGATGTCCGGTGCCTACTGGCGTGGCGACTCCAGCAACAAGATGTTGCAGCGCATCTACGGCACCGCCTGGGCCGACAAGAAGCAGCTCAAGGCCTATCTGCAACGTCTGGAAGAGGCCGCCAAGCGCGACCACCGCAAGATCGGCAAACAGCTCGACCTCTATCACATGCAGGAAGATGCGCCGGGCATGGTGTTCTGGCACAACGACGGCTGGACCATTTTCCGCGAGCTGGAAAGCTTCATGCGCACCAAATTGCGCGAGTATGACTATCAGGAGGTGAAAGGTCCCTCCATGATGGATCGTGTCTTGTGGGAGCGATCCGGTCACTGGGACAAATATGCGCAAGGCATGTTCACCACCCAGTCCGAGAACCGCGAGTACGCCATCAAGCCGATGAACTGCCCGGGCCACGTCCAGATCTTCAACCAGGGTCTGAAATCCTACCGTGATCTGCCGCTGCGCATGGCCGAGTTTGGCTCCTGCCACCGCAACGAGCCGTCTGGTTCCCTGCACGGTCTGATGCGAGTGCGCGGATTTACCCAGGATGATGCCCACATCTTCTGTAGCGAAGCGCAGGTGATGGAAGAGGTGTCTGCGTGCATCCGCATGGTCTATGACGTCTACGGTACCTTCGGCTTCGAAAACATCGTGGTCAAGCTCTCCACCCGTCCCGAGCAGCGCATCGGATCCGATGAAGCCTGGGATCGCGCCGAGGCCGCCCTGGCCGAAGCCCTCGAGGTGAACGGCCTGAAGTACGATCTGCAGCCGGGTGAGGGGGCCTTCTACGGACCCAAGATCGAATTCACCCTGCACGATTGCCTGGATCGCGCCTGGCAGTGTGGTACAGTGCAGCTCGATTTCGCCCTGCCGGGCCGTCTTGGCGCCACTTATGTAGGCGAAGACAACGAGCGTCACGTCCCCGTGATGATACATCGCGCCATCCTGGGTTCCATCGAGCGCTTCATCGGCATCCTGACCGAAGAGTACGCCGGACTGTTCCCGACCTGGTTGGCACCAACTCAGGCCGTGGTGATGAATATCACGGATAATCAGGCCGATTATGCGGTGAAAGTGGCCAAAGCATTGAATGATGCGGGCCTTCGCGCAAAAGCGGACTTGAGAAATGAGAAGATTGGCTTTAAAATCCGCGAGCATACTTTGAAACGAGTACCTTTCATGCTGGTCTGCGGCGACAAAGAAGTTGAAGCTGGCAAGATTGCAGTACGGACTCGTAAAGGGGCTGACCTGGGCACTTATCCTGTAGAAGAGCTGATTGCTCTGTTGACCCAGGAAGTTCAGACCCGCGGACAAAAGAAAGTGGAGGAATAAGCTATAAAAGGCGGAAAAAAACTGGGCAAGCAACCGCAAGCCCGCGCTCACCGGATCAATACCGAGATTCGTCTGAAAGAAGTTCGTTTGACTGGTATAGATGGCGAGCCTTTGGGTGTCGTTGGTATCCAAGATGCATTGAACTTAGCCGTTGAAGCTGGAGTGGATCTGGTCGAGATCAGCCCTAACGCTGAACCGCCCGTTTGCCGAATCATGGATTACGGCAAATTCCTCTACGAGAAGAGCAAAACAACCAAAGAACAGAAGAAAAAGCAGAAAGTTGTCCAGGTCAAGGAAATCAAATTCCGTCCTGGTACAGACGAAGGCGACTATCAGGTAAAACTACGCAACCTGGTTCGCTTTCTGGAAGACGGGGACAAGGCGAAGGTCACCCTGCGCTTCCGTGGTCGTGAAATGGCCCACCAGGATCTTGGTATCAAGGTCTTGGAGCGTGTCAAGAACGATCTGGAAGAGCTGGCCGTAGTCGAGTCGTTCCCGAAAGTCGAAGGCCGTCAAGCTGTGATGGTTCTCGCACCTAAGAAGAAATCTTAAGGCCCACAAGAAATTGACTCATGGGTTCGTCCCATGAGTCGGTTCGCCTTGCGATTTTGTTGTCACTCACAATGCGGAGTATAAAATGCCGAAGATGAAAACCAACCGGGGTGCTGCAAAGCGCTTCAAGAAGACTGGCTCCGGCCGCTTCAAGTGCAAGCATAACCACCTGCGTCACATCCTGACCAAGAAGAGCAGCAAGCGTAAGCGCAAGCTGGGACCGAAGTTCATGGTCTCTGCTGCTGACCACAAACGTGTTGTTGCCTGTCTGCCGTACGCATAAGGGGGATGTGAAAAATGCCAAGAGTTAAACGTGGTGTGACCGCTCGCGCTCGTCACAAGAAAGTAATGAAAGCCGCCAAGGGTTACTACGGCGCCCGTTCCCGTGTCTACCGCGTAGCGGTACAAGCGGTAACCAAAGCTGGTCAGTACGCCTACCGTGACCGTCGCCAGAAGAAGCGTCAGTTCCGTCAACTGTGGATTGCCCGTATCAACGCGGCAGCCCGTCAGAACGGTCTGTCCTACAGCCGTCTGATCAACGGCCTGAAGAAAGCTTCTATCGAGATCGATCGCAAGATCCTGTCCGATATCGCCGTTCACGACAAAGTGGCTTTCACCGCCCTGGTTGAAAAGGCTAAAGCAGCACTGGTCTAATCCGGTTCTGTTATGAAACGAAAAGGAGGCTCAGGCCTCCTTTTTTGTTGGCGTCACGCAAGTTATGGCGCAGGCTTCTCTGCTTCTCTGCT
>NZ_CDBT01000004.1:124906-141392 GCF_000819765.1 Aeromonas bivalvium | reverse complement strand
CTTCTCTGCTTCTCTGCTTGGTTGAGACGGGTGCCACCAACCGACGACAGGGGCTGAGTACATACCTGATCAATGAGGGGCAGGTATTTGGTCCTATGCTCTCGCCCCATCATCGCATCTCTTGCAACATTCTGCTTATCACCTCGGCCGTGAGCGAGTGAATGCAGTATGCCAACAAACTTGTATCTAGAGGGAATGGCCGGGGCCATTCTGACCCCATCAGCAGCAGGGGAGGGGTAACAAAATGATTTTGCGGGAGAAAAGCAGGGCATAACTATGGTCAGCACCTGCGCTTTTTTTGTATTATCTTCCTCTTTCCCCTTTTAGCGTATACAGGCTCCCTTGTTGGGAGTGGTGACGAGGAAGACATGCAACAGCTTGAAGAAGTGGTAGGCCAGGCCAAGGCCGAGATTGAGAGCGTCAGCGATGGAGCGACGCTCGACGAAATTCGGGTCAAATATCTGGGTAAGAAAGGCTTTTTTACCGAGCAAATGAAGTCCCTCGGCACCCTGTCCCCTGAGGAGCGTCCCGCCGCGGGCGCGGTGATCAACCAGGCCAAACAGCAGGTGCAGGATGCGCTCAATGCCCGTCGTGATGACTTGGCTGCCCAGGAGCTCAACCAGAAACTGGCGGCCGAGACCATCGACATCAGCCTGCCGGGTCGTCGTATCGAGAACGGTGGCCTGCACCCTGTGACCCGCACCATCGAGCGCATCGAGCGCCTGTTTGGCGAGATGGGTTTCAAGGTGGCGCACGGCCCTGAAATTGAAGATGGCTTCCACAACTTCGATGCACTGAACATTCCGGCCCACCACCCGGCGCGTACCGATCACGACACCTTCTACTTCAACCCGGATCTGGTGCTTCGCACTCATACCTCTGGGGTGCAGATCCGCACCATGGAGAAGCAGCAGCCGCCCATTCGCATCATAGCCCCGGGCCGTGTCTATCGTAACGACTACGACATGACCCACACCCCCATGTTCCATCAGGTCGAAGGCCTGCTGATCGACGAGCATGCCAGCTTCACCGAGCTCAAGGGGATACTGCACGACTTCCTTCGCAACTACTTCGAGGAAGATCTCACCATTCGCTTCCGTCCCTCCTACTTCCCGTTTACCGAGCCGAGCGCCGAAGTGGACGTGATGGGCAAGAACGGCAAATGGCTGGAAGTGCTGGGCTGCGGCATGGTGCATCCGAACGTGCTGCGCGCCGGTGGCATCGATCCGGAAAAATACTCCGGTTTTGCCTTTGGCATGGGCGTCGAGCGCCTCACCATGCTGCGTTACGGGGTCAATGACCTGCGTGCCTTCTTCGAAAACGATCTGCGCTTCCTCAAGCAGTTCAAGTAAGGGCGAGAGAACATGAAATTCAGTAAATCCTGGGTGATGGAGTGGGTCCGCACCGAGTTGAGTGACAATGCACTGGCCGAACAGATCACCATGGCCGGTCTGGAAGTGGACGCCGTGGAAGCGGTGGCTGGCCAGTTCAACAACGTGGTCGTGGGTGAAGTGGTCGAATGTGGTCAGCATCCGGATGCCGACAAGCTGCGGGTGACCAAGGTCAACGTGGGCGAGGCCGAGCTGCTGGACATCGTCTGCGGCGCGCCGAACTGCCGCACCGGCCTCAAGGTGTGCGTGGCCAAGGTGGGGGCGACCCTGCCGGGTGATTTCACCATCAAGAAAGCCAAGCTGCGCGGCCAGCCGTCCCACGGCATGCTCTGCTCCTTCAGCGAGCTGGGCATCGACGTCGAAGCCGATGGCATCATAGAGCTGCCGCTGGATGCCCCGGTTGGCACCGACATTCGCGAGTATCTGAACCTCGATGACATCAGCATCGACGTGGATCTGACCCCGAACCGTGCCGACTGCCTCGGCATCGCGGGTCTGGCCCGCGAGATCGGCGTACTCAACAGCGTGGATGTGGTCGAACCGACCTGGACCCCGGCTGCCGCCACCATTGACGCCAGCTTCCCGATCCGCGTTGAAGCACCGGCCGATTGCCCCCGTTATCTCGGTCGCGTCATCAAGGGGCTGAACCTGCACGCCATGAGCCCGCTCTGGATGCAGGAGAAGCTGCGCCGTGGTGGCATTCGTTCCATCGATGCCATCGTCGATATCACCAACTACCTGCTGCTGGAATACGGCCAGCCGATGCACGCCTTCGATCTGGCCAAGCTGGACGGGGAACTGGTGGTGCGCCGTGCCCATGCCGATGAGCCCATGACTCTGCTCGACGGCAACGAGGTGAAGCTCAAAGAGACCACGCTCGTTATTGCCGATGGCAAAGGCCCTGCCTGCATGGCCGGTATCTTCGGCGGCGATCGCACCGGGGTGTCCGAGACCACCACCGACATCCTGCTGGAGTGCGCCTTCTTCGCGCCGCTCTCCATCACGGGTCGTGCCCGTGCCTATGGCCTGCACACCGACTCGTCCCACCGCTTCGAGCGCGGGGTTGACCCCGAGCTGCAGCACAAGGTGATGGACCGCGCCACCCGCCTGCTGCTGGATATCTGCGGCGGCGAAGCAGGCCAGGTGGTCGAGGTCAAATCTGACGAGCACCTGCCCAAGGCAAGCCCCATCACCCTGCGCCGCGCCAAGCTGGACAAGGTGATCGGCATCCAGATCGCCGATGAGCAGGTGGTCGAGATCCTGACCCGCCTCGGCATGCAGGTGACCACCCAGGCCGACGGCTGGAGCGCTCTGGCCCCCTCCTGGCGTTTCGATATCGCCATCGAGGAAGATCTCATCGAGGAAGTGGCCCGCATCTACGGCTACAACAATATCCCGAACCTGAAACCGGCCGCGTCGCTCGCCATGGTGGAACAGGCCGAAGGCCAGGTGACCATCAAGCGGGTACGCGATCTGCTGGTTGCCCGGGGTTTCCAGGAAGCGATCACCTACAGCTTCGTCGATCCCAAGACCCAGCAGACCCTGTTCCCCCAGAGCGATGCCATCGTGCTGCCAAACCCCATCTCGGTCGAGATGTCGGCGATGCGGGTCTCCCTGTTCACCGGCCTCATCCAGGCCGTGGTGTACAACCAGAACCGCCAGCAGCCGCGGGTGCGCCTGTTCGAGCAGGGCCTGCGTTTCATCAAGGACGAGGCGGCCGAGAATGGCATCCGTCAGGAGCCCATGCTGGCTGGCATCATCACCGGCAATCAGAGCGACGAGCACTGGGACGTCAAGAGCCGGGGCGCCGACTTCTTCGATCTGAAGGGAGACCTGGAAGCCGTGCTGGACTTGACCGCAGAGGGGGGCAGCTTCAGCTTCGAGCGGGGCGAACACAGCGCCCTGCACCCGGGTCAGACCGCTCTGGTGCTGCGCAATGGCGAGCCCATCGGCCACATCGGCGTGATCCACCCGAACCTGGAAAAGAAACTGGGCCTCAAGACCCGCGCCGTGCTGTTCGAGCTGGAGCTCAACAAACTGGTGCCGGCCAAGGTGCCGCTTGCTGCCGAAATTTCCCGCTTCCCGGCCAACCGCCGCGATATCGCCTTGGTGGTAGATCGTCAGGTTCTGGCAGGTGATGTGCTGGCAGTAATTAAAAAAGTTGGCGGAAATCAGTTAGTTGGAATAAACTTGTTTGACGTGTACCAGGGTGCTGGTATGGCAGATGACAAGAAGAGCCTGGCCATCAGTCTCACGTTGCAAGACACCCAGCGCACCCTGGAGGAGAAAGAGATTGCCGAGACCGTGGACAATGTCGTACGGGCCCTCGGTGAAGAGTTGAATGCATCCTTGAGGGATTGATCTATGGCGCTTACCAAAGCCGATATTGCAGAGCACCTGTTCACCCAGCTCGGGATGAGCAAGCGTGAAGCCAAAGATATGGTGGAAGCCTTCTTTGAGGAGATCCGACAAGCGCTGGAACGCGGCGAACAGGTCAAGATCTCGGGCTTCGGTAATTTCGATCTTCGCGAGAAGAATCAGCGTCCAGGCCGCAACCCCAAGACGGGCGAGGATATTCCCATCAGCGCCCGTCGGGTGGTCACCTTCCGCCCCGGCCAGAAACTCAAGGCCAGGGTCGAGACGGTCGAACCCAATGAGTCTTGAAACGAGTAACGAAAAGCCAGGCACCCGCCTGGCTTTTGCTATGCCATGACCCGTCTGCTTCCCCTCTGCTTCTGGCTGCTGGCCGGCACGGCCCAGGCCATGGTGCTGCCGCTGCCCCCCTCGACCCTTCATTACGTGGCCTCCCACGACAAATTCACCTTCTGCTATCCGGCGCTGGTGCGTCCTCCCTATCTGGAGGAGAAGGGCGGCTTTCTGATGGATCAGCTCGATAGGCTGGCCAGCACACTGCCGGTGCCCCTGGTCGCGCTGCGATTGCCGAACTGGCAGGCGGTCGGGGAGGGGCTGCAATCGGGCCGCTGCGATCTGGTGCCCCACATAGGCCCCACTCCGGCCGCGGCCCTGGGGCGGCTCTACAGTCGTCCCATTCTGGAGTCCGAGTCCGCCATCCTCTACCGTGGCAAGCTCAATGACGCCGTCTTCCTCACCTCGCCCCTGTGGCAGCAGTCGGCGCGTCTCTCCCGACTCTACCCCAAGGCGAGGCAGCAGCCCCTCGCCGATCCCGGGCGCTGGTTCGAGGCGCTCAAGGCGGGCGAGGGCAGCGCCTATCTCGGCGACTACCTGCAACTGCG
Organism: Aeromonas bivalvium; assembly: GCF_000819765.1. Lineage (GTDB taxonomy): Bacteria > Pseudomonadota > Gammaproteobacteria > Enterobacterales > Aeromonadaceae > Aeromonas > Aeromonas bivalvium. Next base: position 136,747 of record NZ_CDBT01000004.1, on the reverse strand, counting down.
TCACCTGATGCGGCAAAACCCGGCGGAGGGGCTGCGGCTGCATCGGCTGCGCAACGATGACTGGGTGATAGGCTACCGCCTGATGATGAAAGACAGGCCCGAGCTCAAGCGGCTGATCGACACCGGCATCCGCTACCTGACCCCGGGGGCCCTCTATCAGGATCTGGAGCGTTATCTGGCCGATGGCAAGCAGACCATCAACCCCGTCTATTTCACCGACGAGGAGCAGGCCTGGCTGGCGGGGCGGGGCAGCCGGGTGCGTCTGGCGGTCAATCCGGATCTCATGCCCTACAGCGGCGTCGACGAGCAGGGGCAGCTGACCGGCTGGAGCGGCGACGTGCTGCGCTGGGTCGGCCAGCAGACGGGGCTGCGCTTTGACATAGTGGTGGCCGCCAGCCGGGAGGAGGCCTTGGCCAGGCTCAGGCATGGGGAGGTGGACATGATGACGGGTCTGCTCGAGTCGCCTCGCCTGGGCCAGGAGTTCGCCTTCAGCCGCACCATCGCCGAGAACCGCTTCGCCCTCGTCTCCCCCAGGGATCGCAAGATTGTACGGCTCGCCGAGCTCAGGGGAGAGCGGGTGCTGGTGCCCACCAGTCTCTACGATCCGGACATGTTGTCCGGCTACGGCAATGCGGCCTGGGTCCGGGTCAGGGATGTGGATCAGGGCTTGGCCGAGCTGCGCGGCGGCAAGGCGGACTGGCTGCTCAGCGAACTCTATCAGCTGCAATACCCCCTGCGCAGCAATCAGCTGGCCGGGCTCAACGTGACCGAACTGCATGACAGATTCGCCCTGGGGTTTGCCATCAACCGGCAGCACCAGCTGCTGGCCAACGTGCTGGATCAGGGCCTGATGACCCTCAACAACGAGCAGATGACGGAGCTGACGCAGCGCTGGCATCGGCTCGTCCTCACCCAGCAGAGTGGCGTCAGCTATTGGGTGCTGTTCGGTTCCGTGCTGCTGGCCCTGCTGATCAGTGCCGCCGTGATCACCCTGATCTGGCGCTCCCGCCAGCAACTCTCCCAGGAGATGGCGCAGCGCCTCGCCGCCGAGCAGGCCCTGGCCATCGAGAGCCGCTTTCGTGAATCCCTGTTCCAGGCCCTGCCGGTTCCCGTCTTCCTGCGCGATGGCAATGGCGACATCATCAAGCGCAACAAGCGCGGCAAGCGGCTGGAGGCGCGCTACCCCGGCCCCATCGCCCTGCCCCCCTCCGAGATAGGCGCCACCGAAGGGGAGCTGACCCTGGGGGAGCGAGTCTTCTCCTATGCCCAGATCCCGCTGCGCCTCGATCAGCGGGGGCCGGCGGGGGAGCTTATCGCCCTCTCCGATATCAGCTCACTGCGCGAGCGCGAACGCTTCTCCCGTCAGGCGGAGCGACGGCTGCGGGCCCTCACCAATACGGTGCCGGGCATGGTGGTGCAGTTTGTGCTGCGTGGCGGTAGGTTAGGGGAGATGGAATTTGTCAGCCGGGGCAGCTTCGCCCTGCTCGGGGTGTCGAGCAACCGGCTGCGGCGCGAGCCCCTCAAGGCCCTGGCCGCTCTCTACGATGGCGACCGGCGCCGCTTGCAGGTGCGCATGCCCAGGCTGCTGGCGGCGGGGGAGCCGGTCTCCCACGCCCTGCGTTATCGGCATCCGACCCTGGGACTGCGCTGGTTGCAGTTCCACGGCCGCGGACGGCGGCTCGACGGAGGGGAGTGGCGTGTCTATGGCGTGGTGCTGGATGCCACCATGCAGGTGGAGCAGGAGCTGGCGCTGCAGCGATCCCACGCCAGGGCCGAGCAGGCGATGCAGGCCAAGGGGCGCTTCCTGGCTGCCATCAGCCACGAGATCCGCACCCCCATGAATGCCATCCTCGGCTGGCTGGAGTGGCTCGCCGCCACCCCCCTCAGCGACGAGCAGCAGGGGGCCGTGACCAGCGTGCGCCAGGCGGGGGACGAGTTGCTGGGGCTGCTCAATGACGTGCTCGATTTCAGCCGCAACGAGAGCGGCAAGCTGAGCCTGACTCCCCAGCCCACGGATCTGGTGCTGCTGTGCGAGCGGGTCGCCGCCGTGCATTGGCCCAAGGCCCGCAACAAGGGCCTGCAATTGCGGCTGGATCTCTGTGCCTCGTTGCCGGCCCAGCTCGAGCTGGACCCCCACCGAGTGGGGCAGGTGCTGCACAACCTGCTCTCCAACGCCATCAAGTTCAGCCATCGTGGCAGCGTCTGCCTCTGGGCAGATCTGCGCGAGGACGGGGACGAGAAGCGGCTGCGGATCGGCGTCGATGACGAGGGGCCAGGGATCGCTCAGGAGCTGATGCCCCGGCTGTTCGCCCCGTTCGAGCAGGGGGAGGTGAGCGGTCAACTGAGGGCCCAGGGCACAGGGCTGGGGCTGGCCATCTGTCGCCAGCTGATCGAGCAGATGGGGGGTCACATCGCCGTGAGCCCCAACCCCGGCGGGGGCAGTCGCTTCATCGCCACCTTGCCCCTCGGGATCTCCATGCCGGACTCGGTCAGGGTGTTGCCCGCCACGACCCTGACGACCCGCTTGCCCGAGGGCGAACTGGCACGGCTGCAGCCCTGGTTCGATCGGCTCAACCTGATCCTGGTTGCGCCCGCGGACGGGGTGCCTTGTCTGGCCCAGCAGCAGGATGAGCAGGGGTTGCTGACCTGGCTCTGGCAGGGCAAGAGCTGGATACCCGGCACCCTGGTGAGCCTGCTGCAAGAGGAGAGCAGCGTCGATGGCCAGGGCCGCTTGCAGCAGGCGGGCGAGGGGCTGCGGGTATTGCTGGTGGAAGACCATGACATGAACCGGGCCCTGCTACGGATGCAGCTGGGCCAGCTCGGCGCCCGGGTCTGGTGCGCCAGCCAGGGGCAGCAGGCGCTGGCGGTGCTGGCCGAACAGGAGGTGGATCTGGTGCTGACCGATCTGCAGATGCCGGTGATGGACGGGGCCGAACTCTGCCAGCAATTGAAGGGCAATCCCAGCTATCGCGCACTGCCCGTCTACGTCATCACCGCCGATGTGAGCGAGCTGGCGGCCCGGCGCCTGGCGTCCTGCGGCTGTGATGGCCGCTTTGAGAAGCCGCTGCGACTGGTGGATCTCGCCGCCTTGCTGCGCCGGATCCGGCGGGCATCCCCCCGCCCGGAGGAGGGCCAGTCCCCATCCGCAGCCCAGGTGGCGTCTGCCCCCTGGACCATGCCCGCCTTGAGCGACGCCCTGATCGCCCTCTATGTGGAGAGCACGAGCCGGGACATAGAGGCCCTGGCCCAGGCGCTGGCCAGAGGGGACGGCAACCAGATCAATAGCCATTTGCACAAGATGCGGGGCGCGGCGAAAATGGTGGCGGCTGACCCCCTGTTGCAGGCGATGGACGATTGGCACAAGGATCCTGCACCAGCCCTGATCCCCTTGCTGCGCCTGGCGCTGGATGAGACGGCGCGCCGCTTGACCGAGAGACAGAGACAATGATCATCACTGAGGAAGAGCTGATGGCTCTGCTGGAGTCCCCGGCCGAGGAGGGCACAGGCTTTCATGCCGTGACCCTCTACGCCCTGGATAACCAGGCCTATCACCACGCCAGGGCCAGCGGCCTGCCGAGCCATGTCCAGCTGTGGCGTGCCCGGCCCGATGCCAGCTGGCAGTGGGCCGGGCTGTTTGCCAGCGGGGCCATCGCCCTGTTCGACCCCGCCGCCCACCAGGGGGCGGACTATCTGGCCGCCATGTCGCAGGGGGAGGGCGTGTATCGGCTCGACGAACCCTGGCAGGACGCCCTGGCGCTGCGCCATCGGCAGTGGGGTGACTGGCTGGCTGGTCTTGAGATCCTGCTGCTCGAGGATCACCCCTTTCAGGGGGCCCAGCTCCAGCTGCAGCTCCGGGCCCTCGGTCTGCCGTGCCGCTGGGTGCAGGATGGGGCCGCCTGCCTGCAGGCCTTGGCCGAGGGCAACACAGGCCTGCTCTTGTGTGACCTCAGCCTGGCGGAGCAGGACGCCATCAGCCTGCTGCTGGCCAACCCCCAATATCAATCGTTGCCCCTCATCCTGCTCTCCGCCCATGAGCAGACCCTGATCGACGGCAGCCGTCGCCTGTTGCACGATGCCGGTTTCAACGTCCTCGCCGCCCTCGCCAAGCCGCTGCAGGAGGAGGAGCTGCTGCGCCAGCTCAAGGTGATCTATCTGGGCCCCCAGCATCAGCGTCGCCTCCACGGGCTGCGTCGCACCATACGTACCTGGCAGGGGGCGAGCATGGGCACCTTGAGCCTGCAGTCCAATCCCCCGACCGGGGGCGAGCTCTGGCTTCCCCTGGCCGGACTCAGCCAGGAGTGGCCCGAGCTGAAGGCCTGGCTCGAGGAGCTGGGGCGCGCTCCCCAGGCGCTGACCCTGGTGATCCAGCGCCGGGATGCGCTGCTCACGGCCCAGGCGCCCTTTGCCCTGGTGCTGCAGGCGAGCCTGGCGGGGGTCAAGCTGGCCCTGCTGCTCGACAATGGCGAACACCTGCCGTTCGATCTGATCGAGCGCCTGCCCTTCCAGCACCTGCTGCTGGGGCAGCGACTGGCCCAGGAGTGGGAGAGCGCCCCGGCGGATTCCCTGCTGGACCGCTTCATGGGGCGGGTACGGGATCTGGGGATCGCCATCTATCTGGATGACAGCCTCAACCTGCAGGATGAGGAACGTTGGCGGCTGCTGGGCGCGGCGGGGCGCTGGTAGATGGCGCGCTATCTCTGCTGGCCTCAGGACGAGGCGCGCCTTCGCCGTGGCCTGGCCGGCTGGCGGCCGGCCCGGCGCCGTGGCGATTTGCCCCTCACCATGGTGCTGGCGGGGGAGCGCTGTACCCTGCACGAGTTGGGGCCGGGGGATGAGGCGCGCCTCGTGCAGGCGTTCGCCGGCTTGAGCCAGCAGAGCGTCTATCTCAGATTCATGCGAGCCAAGCAGCCCCCGACCCCGGAGCAGGTGAGCTTCTTTCTCGACTATCCCAGGGAGCGGCAGATCTCCTTGCTGCTGTGCGACGCCGGGGGAGAGCCACTGGCCCAGGCCCAGTCGGTTCGGCGCCGCCTGCACCCGGATCGGGCCGAGTTCTCCTGCATCGTCGCCGATCATTTTCAGCACAAGGGGGCCGGACGTCGGCTGCTGCTGGCTCTGGCCATCCTGGCCCGGGGGGAGGGGATTGGCGAGTGGACCGCCGAGGTGCTGGCCCAGAACAGGCCCATGCTGGGGCTGCTCAAGGGGCTGGGGCTGCCCCTGACCCTGGTCACCGGTCGCGAACTCATCTTCGTGCGCCTCGATCTCGCTGCCCTGGATCCGCTGCTGGCCGCCACGGCGGTGTCAGTCACGCCTGATCTCGAAGGGGAATAGGCCACCCCGCGGCGCGAGCGGCCGGGCAACAAGGGCCGCTTGGGCATCTTTTATCCCCGGAGCGAGACAGGTGTCCCCTGTCTGTGAAATCCCCTTCATCCCTAATACCAAGGGCGAATAGGCCCCTCCCAGGCGCTGTGCTAAGGTCTCCCCATCGGCTGCGTCAAGGAGTTGTGCATGCAAGCGCCCAAACAGATAGTGATATTGACCGGAGCCGGCATCTCTGCCGAGTCCGGCATCAAGACCTTTCGCGCCAGCGATGGCCTGTGGGAAGAGCACAGGGTGGAGGATGTGGCGACCCCTGAGGGGTATGCCAGGGATCCCGCCCTGGTGCAGGGGTTCTACAATGCCCGCCGTCATCAGCTGCAACAGGAGAGCGTCCATCCCAATCTCGCCCATTACGCCCTGGCGCGACTCGAGCGCCTCTATCCGGGCCAGGTCACCCTGATCACCCAGAACATCGACGATCTGCACGAGCGGGCGGGCAGCAAGCAGCTCATCCACATGCACGGCGAGCTGCTCAAGGCCCGCTGCCCCGTTTCCGCCCAGGTGATCGAGTGGCGCGGCGACCTGAGCCAGGAGGCACTCTGCTCCTGCTGCCAGTTTCCCCAGCCGTTGCGCCCCCACGTGGTCTGGTTTGGCGAGATGCCGCTGGGGCTGGATCGCATCTACGGCGCCCTGGCCCAGTGCGATCTCTTCATCTCCATCGGGACCTCGGGGGCCGTCTATCCCGCGGCTGGCTTCATTCATGAAGCTGGTCTCAATGGAGCTCATACCCTGGAGCTCAACCTGGAGCCGAGCGAGGTCGGCAGCCAGTTTGACGAGAAGCGCTACGGCCCTGCCTCCCTGCTGGTGCCGGCCTTCGTGGATGAGCTGCTGCAACGCTGCGGTGTGCATCAACCCAAGTCCATGGAGGGGGAGAACTGGATGGAGATGCGCGAACGCCATTGAGCCCGGGTCGTCTGCCCCTGAACGAGCACATGGGCGTACAATAGCGGCGCTTTCTACCGCCCGCCGAGCAAGGCAGTTGCACTCTCCCTGATAAGACAGCAAACTCGAATGAGACAGTGCTGATGGATATCACAATAGAGGGGCAAGGGATGCAGACACGGACGATCACCAGGTGGCTTGCCACCACTGTCTTGCTCGGCGGTCTGATGGCGCCATGGGCCCAGGCCGGCGAGGCGACCATACTGACCCTGGTTGCGCCAGATGGGAGCAGCAAGAGTCTCAAACGCAGCGAGCTTGAGGCCCTGCCTCAGGTCTCTTTCGAAACGGGCACCCCCTGGACCCAGGGCCGGCATGGCTATCGCGGCCCGCTGCTGGGGGACGTGATCCGCCAGATCAGCCCCAAGGCCGGTCGGGTCAATGCGGTCGCCCTGAACAACTACAGCCATGAGGTGCGCCTCTCGGACTATGAAGGCTACCCCCTGATCCTGGCCATGAGCGAGGATGGCAAGCCCCTGACCCGCCGCAACAAGGGCCCCTTCTGGCTGCTGTTTCCCTTCTCTTCGGCACCCAAACTGGCGGAAGACCCCAACGTGCAGGCCTCCATGGTGTGGCAGATCGTGCGGATAGAGGTGCTCGATTGAGGCGTCGCGCCCTGCAAAACGCCCTGCTGATCGGGGTCTGCCTGCTGTTTATCGGCTCCTCCGTGTGGGGATTGATGCTGCAGCAAAAGCATGAGCGCCTGGTGGATTACTTCTACCGCGGCTCTCACTGGAACATTCACCAGCTGCTGCTCGACTCCCAACGCTTTCTCTATGAGCTGAAACTCTACCGGGGCGGGGTGGGGAGCATGGAGGCGCTCTCCCTGGAATACGATCTGTTCTGGAACCGCATCGACATCTTCCTGGTGAGCGAGGAGACCCGGGTGGTGCGTGGCCAGCTGGGCCTGGCCGAGATCGCCAATGAGCTGTTTGATGAACTCAAGTCCATCGAACCCCAGATGGATGCGGGGACGCTGCTGGAGGGACCCGAACTCGATCGCCTGCAACGGCGCCTGGGGGCGGCGAGCAAGCGGCTCGAGCAGGTGAGCCGGGTGGTGCTCACCGGGGAGGAGCGGGAGGCGTCGGTGACCGAGATCCGCCGCAATATGCTGCTGTTGCAGGTGTGGCAGCTGACCCTGCTGGTGGCCGGTGTGCTGCTGGTCGGCGCCCTGGTGCGGGCCAACATGCTCAATCGTCGCCAGGCACGCACCGATCCCCTGACCCGGCTTGGCAACCGGCTCGCCCTGCATGAGCAGCTCGACCTCAGCCTGGGTCGGGGGGGCTTGGTGGCCCTGGTCATCCTGGATCTCAAGCGGTTCAAGCAGGTCAACGATCAACTGGGTTATCAGGTGGGGGATCGCCTGTTGCAGGTAGTGGCAGACAAGTTGACGCGCTGGCCCCATGGCCACGCCTTTCGGCTCGGAGGGGACGAGTTTGCCTGCGTCATCGAGGATTGCCCCGATGCCCATGCCTGCCGCAGCCGGGCAGAGGAGTTGCTGGCGCTGCTGGCGTTCGATTTTCGCACCCGGGAGAGCAGCTTTCAGCTGCGTTGCCGTCTGGGTCTGGCGCTGACGGAGGAGGGGGACACCCGTGACAGCCTGATAGACCACACCATATTGGCGCTCAATCAGGCCAAGGGGGGGCAACAGGGGGATCTGGTCCAGTTCAGCCTCGCCATGCTCGGCCAGCTGCAACAGCGCCATCAGCAGGTGTGGAGGCTGCAACGCTGGCTGGAGCAGGGATCCGCCATGCCGTTGGCGATACATCTGGAGCCCATGGTCGCGGCCCATCATTCTCCCCTGGCGATGCGACTCACCCTCAGCTGGCACAATGGGGAGAGCTGCCCCCTCGCCTGGCTGGAAGAGTCCGGCTTGCTGGAGGAGGTGATGGCCCATGTGCTGGCCCAGGCTTACACCATGACCCCCCTGCCACTGCTGCTGGGGATGAGCAAGACCCAGCTCGCCCGCCTGCTGCGCAGCACCCTGATCCGTCTGGCGAGCGGGCGCATCATCGTCGGTCTGCCGTTTCTGGCCAAGGAGGATCCCGAGCTCAAGGCGCTGGTGCTCCGGGCCGATCTGATGCTGGCGCTGGAGGAAGTGGGGAGCGCGACCATGTCCCTGGCCAGGGGTGGCTGGCCCCTGGTTTACTGGACCCCTTGTCGCACCAGCGAGGAGGAGGCGGCGGCCCTGCAACCCCTGGTGCAGGTTCTGGGGCTCACCACCCTCTGGTCCGCCCGGCTCAGAGAGGTGACCCGCCCCGCCAGCGGCTTGCAGGCCTGAGGGGGCGCCCCAACCCGGCGCCGGTCAGGCGCCAGCGACAAAGAGGGAGCCTTGGGCTCCCTCTTTGTCGTGGGTGGCAGCGGATGAACCGTTGCTCAGTAGCGGCGACAGGATTGGCGGATCACCAGATCGGGCTCCTGGGTGATCAGGCGATTGGCTATCTGCTCGCCATGGATACGCGCCAGCAGCCGGGTCACGGCGAGGCGGCCCAGGGCTTCCTTGGGCTGATTGATGGTGGTGAGGGGAGGGGAGAGGTACTGGGCCAGCTCGACGTTGTCATAGCCGATGAGGGAGATATCCTCCGGCACCCTGAGCCCCGCCAGGTGGGCGGCGCTGATGGCCCCCATGGCCATCATGTCGTTGAAGATGAAGAGGGCGCTCGGCCGGGTGGGCAGGGCCAGCAGGCGGGTCATGGCGGCAAAGCCGCTGGCGCAATCAAATTCCCCTCCCTGCAACCACTCGGGCCGCACCGGGAGTGCGGCCTCCGCCATTGCCTGGCGAAAGCCTGCCAGGCGCTGGGTGGAGGGGGCGCGCCCCTCGGGCCCCATGATGCAGCCAATCTCCCTGTGGCCGAGATCGATCAGGTGTCGGGTGGCCAGATAGCCCCCCAGATGCGAGTTGTCGGCGATGAGGTCGACCCTGTCGCTGTCGAGCCCCCAATCCATCACCACCACGGGCAGAGTACCCAGCCAGTCGAGCTGGTTGAATACCTCCTGCTGCCCCTCGCTGCACATGATGAGCAGGCCGTCCACGCGTTTTCTGAGCATCATCTTGAGGTAGGAGAGCGCCGTCTCGGCCTCTCCCTCCGTGTTGCCCAGCATCAGGTTGTAGCCCTGCTCGAAGCAGTAACGCTCCACCCCGCGCACCACCTCGGCGAAGAAGGGGTTGCTGGAGGTGGTGACCAGCATGCCGATGCTGTGGGTCTCTTTGACCTTGAGGCTGCGAGCCACCAGGCTGGGGGCGTAGTTGAGATCCCGCATGGCACTGAACACCCGCTCACGGGTCTCTTCGGCCACGAAGCGGGTCTCGTTGATGACGTGGGAGACAGTGGTGGTCGACACCCCCGCCCGCGCCGCCACCTCCTTGATATTGGCCATCAGTACCCCTGCGCAGTCTGTTCAAGGAGGAAGGCGTCGACCTCCTGCCTGGTCGGAATGGAGCTCTGGGCCCCGAAGCGGGTGACGGAGAGGGCGGCCGCGCCGTGGGCAAAGCGCACTGCGTCCTGGAAGCTGGCGCCGGCCAGATCGGCCGCCAGCAGGGCGCCGTTGAAGGTGTCCCCGGCCGCCGTGGTATCCACCGCCTCGACCCGAAAGCCAGCAATGAGCGCCTGCTGCTGCCCCTTGCTGCAATAGACCCCCTGGGACCCCAGGGTGATCATCACCTCACCTATGCCCATCTGGTGGAAGCGGGCGGCCGCCTTCCGGGCGCTGGCTTCGTCCGTCACCCTGACCCCGGTCAGCAGCTCGGCCTCGGTCTGGTTGGGGGTGATGAGGTCCACCAGCGCCAGCAGCTCGGCGGGCAGGGGCTGGGCGGGCGCCGGGTTGAGCACCACCCGGGTGCCGTGGGATCTCGCCAGGCGGGCGGCCTCGAACACGCTCTCCAGCGGTACTTCCAGTTGCAGCAGCAGGGTATGGGCGTCGGCGATCATCGCCTCGTGGCCTTGCACCACGGCCGGGGTGAGGGCGCCGTTGGCTTCGGCGGAGAGGCCTATGCTGTTCTCCCCCTCGTCGCTCACATAGATGATGGCGATACCGGTGGGCAGGGTGTCGTCGAGCTCGACGGCGCTCACGTCGATGCCATCCTGGGCAAAGCCTGTTTTCATCTGATGGCCGATGGCGTCGTCGCCGATGCGGGCGATGAAGGAGACGGCGGCGCCGAGGCGGGCGGCGGCCACCGCCTGATTGGCGCCCTTGCCACCGGGAACGACCCGGTAGCTGTGGCCGGCCAGGGTTTCACCGGGGCGGGGAAAGTGGGGGACGCGCAGCACGTGATCCGCATTGACGCTGCCGAGGACTAAGAGACGATTCATTCCTATCACCCTTGGTTGAGTACATCCTGGTCTGGGTGGGCCCAGGCCAGGCGGCACTGGCAGAAAAAGGCAGGGGGAGGCGCACCTCCCCCTATGGTTTACTGGCTGACCACTTGCAGCGGCACCGGGATGGACTGCTCCACCGGCTGACCCTTGAGCACCTTGTCGGCGGTTTCGATACCGATGGCACCGATCAGCGCAGGTTGCTGGGCGATGGTGGCGGCCAGTTTGCCACGGGCCACGGCGGCTTTGCCATCGTCGGTGCCATCGAAGCCAACTATCATCACCTCTTTGCCGGCCGCCTGCACGGCGCGGATGGCCCCCAGCGCCATCTCGTCGTTCTGGGCGAACACCGCCTGTACCCCGCCGTGGGCGGCCAGCAGGTTCTCCATGACGTTCAACCCCTTGGTGCGGTCAAAATCGGCGGGCTGGGAGGCCAGCACCTCGAACTGGTGCGCCTTCACCGCCAGGGCGAAGCCCTCGCCGCGATCCCGGGCGGCGGAGGTACCGGCGATCCCTTCGAGCTGGATCACCTTGGCGCCCTTGCCCAGTTTCTCGGCGATGAAGTCGCCAGCCAGCTTGCCGCCAGCCACGTTGTCGGAGGCGATGTGAGCCTTGACCTCACCCTGGGCCGCGCCGCGGTCCAGGGTCAGCACCGGAATGCTCGCCTTGTTGGCCAGGCGGATGGCGTTGCCCACGGCGTCGGAGTCGGTGGGGTTGATCAGGATGGCGCTCACCTTGCGTACGGTGAGATCTTCCACGTTGGCAAGCTCCTTGGCCGGGTCGTTCTGGGAGTCCAGCACCACCAGCTCGTAGCCCAGCTCCTTGGCTTTGGCTTCGGCACCCTCCTTCATGGTGACGAAGAAGGGATTGTTGAGGGTGGAGACCACCATGGCCAGGGAGTGATCGGCGGCCTGGGCGGTGCCCAGCACGGACATGATGGCGGCGGCGAGCAGGGTATTGAGCTTTTTCATCGTTTCATTCCTTGTGCTTTGTTATGGGTGAGCGTGGTTGTCGTTATTTGCTTTTGTTGTCGATCATCACGGCGAGCAAAATGACGCTGGCCTTGGCGATCATCTGGTAATAGGAGCTGACGTCGAGCAGGTTGAGGGCATTGTTGAGGAAGCCGATGATGAGGGCACCGATGAGGGTCCCCATGATGCGGCCCTTGCCCCCCATCAGGCTGGTGCCCCCCAGCACCACGGCGGCGATGGCA
>NZ_CDBT01000004.1:71249-124601 GCF_000819765.1 Aeromonas bivalvium | reverse complement strand
CCAGGCCAGCAGGAAGACGATGGCCATCAGCCAGATAGGGACCGGCAGACCCAGCAGGTAGCCGGTACCGAGCCAGGCGAAGTGATCGGAGCCCTCGCTAAAACCGGTGGAGATGGGGCGCCCCTCGGTGTAGACCATGGTGACGCCGCGCAGGGCGGTCATGGTCACCAGGGTGGCGATGAAGGCCTGCACCTTGCCCTTGGCGATGATGAGGCCGCTGATGCCGCCGAGCAGGGCGCCGGCCCCCAGGGTGAGCGGGATCACCAGAGCGATGGGCAGCTCCATGGCCACCATGGTGGCGGCCAGGGCGCCGCACAGGGCCAGCACGGAGCCCACCGACAGATCGATGCCGGCCGTCAGAATAACGAGCGTCATGCCCACCGCCATGATGGCGTTGACCGAGGTCTGGCGCAGTATGTTGAGCAGGTTGTCGGCGGTGAAGAAGTTGGGACTCAGGAAGGAGACCACGCCGATCAGCACCAGCAGGGCCACCAGGGACTTGTTCTCGATCCACCATGCCTTGCTCATGACGCCGCGGCGGGGAAGGGTTTGGGTTGTCATTGTGCTGCCTCTTGCTCTGCTTGCCACTGTTTACCCACGGCCGCCGCCATCAGTTTCTCCTGATTGGCGTCCCGGGTATTGAACTCGGCGCTGATGCGCCCTTCGTGCATCACCAGGATGCGGTCACTCATGCCGAGCACTTCCGGCATCTCGGAGGAGACCAGGATGATGCTCATCCCCTCCTTCTTGAACTGGTTGATGAGCTGGTAGATCTCCTTCTTGGCGCCGACGTCGACGCCGCGGGTCGGCTCGTCCAGGATCAGCACCTTGGGCCGGGTCAACAGCCCCTTGGCGATGGCCACCTTCTGCTGGTTGCCGCCGGAGAGCAGCTTGATGAGCTGATCCTGACTCGGGGTCTTGATGTTGAACAGACGCACATAATCCCCCACCGCCTGGCGCTCGGCCTGGCCGTCAATCTTGCCGCCACGGATGAACTCGCCGAGGGCGCACAGGCTCATGTTTTCGCGCACCGAGAGCTCCAGCACCAGGCCATCTCCCTTGCGATCCTCGGAGATATAGGCGATGCCCGCGGCCAGACCGTCGGCCGGGGTGCGCGGCACCAGTACCTTGCCATCGACCTCGACAGCGCCGCTGTTGATGGGGCTGGCGCCGTAGATGAGCTTCATCAGCTCGGTGCGGCCGGATCCCATCAGGCCGCTGAAGCCGAGAATTTCCCCCTGACGCAGGGAGAAGCTCACCCCGCGCACGCCGGGGCCGGCCAGCTCTTTCACCTGCAGGCTGATTGGGCCGAGCTCGCGGGCCAGGCGCGGGTACTGCTCCTCCAGCCGGCGGCCCACCATCATCTCGATGATCCTGTCTTCATCCAGATCCCTCACCGCCTGCTCGCCAATCCACTTGCCGTCCCGCAGCACTGTGACCCGATCGCAGATCTCGAAGATCTCCTTCAAGCGGTGGGAGATGTAGACGATGCCGCAGCCCTGCTCGCGCAGTTCGCGAATGACGGTGAAGAGCTGCTCTGTCTCTGTGTCGGTCAGCGCATCGGTGGGCTCGTCCATGATGATGACGTTGGCATCGAACGACAGCGCCTTGGCGATCTCCACCATCTGCTGCTCGCCAATCGACAAGTCCCCGAGCCGGGTATCCGGGCCGTGTTTGACGCCGAGGCGTGCCAGCAGGGTGCTTGCCCGCTCGCGCAGCTGCTTGTGATCTATGCTGCCAAAGCGGGTGCGCGGCTCGCGGCCGAGAAAGATGTTGGCGGCAATGGAGAGCTCGGGCAGCAGGTTCAGCTCCTGGTGGATGATGCTGATCCCCTGATCCTGGGAGTCGCGGGGACCCTTGAAGTGCACCGGCTGACCGCGATAGCTGATGGTGCCGCTGTCGGCCTGATAGATGCCGGTCAGCACCTTCATCAGGGTGGATTTGCCAGCGCCGTTTTCGCCGAGCAGGGCCATCACCTGGCCCGGATAGACCTTGAGGCCCGCTTCGTCGAGGGCGCGCACCCCGGGGAAGGTCTTGACGATCCCGGTGAGCGAGAGAATGGGCGAGGGGAGCGTATTGGCGCCCCCGGCAAGGGGCGGCATGGGTGAGGAGGTTGTGCTCATTGGCAGCTTCCTTGAAGGCTTAGAACGCCACACCGGCGCAGAGAATGAGGTTGGCGTAGGGGGTCACCTCGCCGCTGCGCACTATGGCCTTGCTCTGGTGGGTGCGGGCCTTGAACGCCTCGTGCAGGCAGTATTCGATGGCGATGGGCTTGCCCTGTGCCGCTGCATGGGCCTCAATCTGCGCCACCAGCGCCTGATGGGCATCGGGGCTGATCAGTTTTATTTCGCTTGCCATGATCACCTTCTCCACCACCAGCTCGGTGAGCAGGGCGGTCAACACGGTGGCAAGGCTCGGCGTGCCCGCCATCAGGGCGAGATCGATGCGCTCGGGGCCGGCCGGGATGGGCAGGCCCGCGTCGCAGACGGTGATCTCGTCGGTGTGGCCCATCCGTGCCACCAGGGCACTCAGGGGGGCGTTGAGCAGCTTGCCTCGTTTCATACTTCTCTCTCCTGGCGCTTCGGCGAAGGGAGCTGGATCCCGCTGACGGGGGATGCAGCCACTTCATCCTGGCCGATGACATGATGAGCAACCGGTTACGCAACCGGTTGCGTATGCCGTGAACCATAGGCGCAAGGGCCCCCAAGATCCATGCCCAGGTGACGAAAGTGTGAAAACGATCTCAGCTTGAGCCCCACATTGGTGCGGTCGGGGCAAGACGTGGGGTCAATCAAGCCCCTGGGCGCACCGGACTTGCCGGCCAGCGGCGATGGCCCTCACTGCCGGGGTTGCCATGGCTCATCGCTTGCCTCGGGGGAAAGCATGGGGTGATGGCGCGCAGAAGAGCGGTGCCTGCGGGACGGGCAGCCATACAGCCTGGGGCCTGAGCCCGGCGCCTGTGCGCAGAATTCGGGATCCTTTTGGTCGCCATGCCATGAATTTAAAGACTTTTTACCCTATTGGCCCCAGGCAAAAAGACTGGGTTTCCCCCCTCGAACCGCTATAATACGCCCCTTGTTATTTCTCTTTCACCTGGGCGTGGGCAATTTAGTGAGCAACAGAATGCGGATAGGCGGCTCCCTCGAGGAGTCCCTGAGCAAGGGGTATCGGCTCGATGTAAGGGCCATCTTGCAGGAGAGCTGGCAACAGACGCGCAGCAACGGCTTCGGCCTGTTGTTTGCCATCATGGGGGTCATGGCGATCTGGATCCTGCTCAGCAATGTGCTGCTCGCTCCCTTGCTCAGCAGCGAGGAGGGGGTGGACAGCGCCATGTTCGTCAGCCTGTTGCTGACGGTGGCCATGGCCCCCATGAGTTCGGCCCTGGACATGCTGGGGCTGGCCCAGGCCATCGGGCTGCGGGCCCGGGCCAGTCAGGTCTTTGATTTCTTCCGCCACTTCCTGCGCCTGGGGACCCTGAGCCTGCTCGGCAGCCTGCTGACCAGCCTGTTTGGTCCCCTGTTCGCCCTGTTGGGCCTGCCCGTGGTGCTCGCCTTCATCCCCTCCGCCCTGGTGGGCATGGGGCTGGTGTTTACCGTGCCCCTGGTGCTGGAGCGGGGCCTGAGCCCGGCCCAGGCCATCCTGGTCTCGCTGCGGGTCTTTGCCCGGGGCTGGCCCTCCCTGGTGCTGCTGCACGGCATACTGCTGGGGCTCTGCCTGCTGGCCATGATCCCCATGGGGCTGGGGCTGATCTGGGTTGCCCCCCTCTACTTCAACTGCAAGGGGATCCTCTATCGGGATCTGTGCGGCATCGCGGTGGAGGTCAGCGAAGGGCCGGCGACACCGGATCATTTCAATGCATAAGGATGTGACATGACGCTCTGGTACAAACCCCTGATCCTGGCCGGCGCCCTGCTGCCGGGGGCCCTGATGGCGCAGCCCCTTGCTCTGGATTACGGCACCTTCTACGGACACATGAAAACCCAGGCGAAGGGCGATTTCGGCCGGGCCCGACTCGGCTTCTATCTGATGGATCCCGAGAAGGGGGAGCCGTGTCTGGCCCAGTCGGCGCGCATTCACAGCGACAACCGGGACAGGCCCGCCGTCGTGGCCGAGGATGGAGGGCTGATCCTGCCCTTTGACGAGCAGGTCTATCTGGACAAGGGCAAGGTGCTGCTGGAGATGGCGGACCGCCATGGCCGTTGCGATCTCTCGGTGCAGGTGATGGCCGAGCTCGCGCAAGCTGAGGATGGGGCGGTGACGGTGTCGGATCTGCTGGGGGCCCAGGGAGAGATGCAGGCCCTGCTCGACAAGATGGCGGGCATGATAGGCAAGCATTTTCTCCCGGGCCAGGCCGGAGTGCGGCTCTCCCTCACGCCTGCGTCCGGTCATGCCTACCTGCGCAAGGGGGCGCAGCAGCTGACACTGCCCTGGCAAGGGGGCAGCCTGACCATCGACAATCAGCAGCTGGCCGACTTCGAGGGGGGGAGCCTGGTGGTGGCGGGGCGACTGGTGCGCCTGACCCCCTGGCTGCACAAGGGGTGAACCCTGCTCGCCAGCCCGGCGGGTGCCAGATCAAAAAAGGAGCGCAGCGCGCTCCTTTTTCATGGCGAAGGCGTCATCAGCGCACTTCGATCACGTCCAGCATGTCCATCTCGTCGATGTCGAGCAGGGGGGCTTTTGGCAGCTCGGGGGGATCGAACGCCTTGTCGCCACCGTCAATGATACCGGAATCCCGGTTGATGCTCTTGAAATCGAACAGCTGGTGATCGAGCAGGTGGCTCGGCACCACGTCCTGAATGGCGGTGAACATGGTTTCGATACGGCCCGGGAAGCGGCGATCCCAGTCCTGCATCATCTGCTTGATGGCCTTGCGCTGCAGGTTCTCCTGAGAGCCGCAAAGGTTGCAGGGGATGATGGGGAAGGCCTTGACCTCGGCATAGCGGGCCAGATCCTTCTCCTTGCAGTAGGCGAGCGGGCGGATCACCACGTTCTTGCCATCGTCGCTCACCAGCTTGGGGGGCATGGATTTGAGCTTGCCGCCATAGAACATGTTGAGGAACAGGGTCTCGAGGATGTCGTCCCTGTGATGGCCAAGGGCTATCTTGGTGCAACCCAGCTCCTGGGCGCGGCGGTAGAGGATGCCGCGACGCAGCCGTGAGCAGAGGGCGCAGGTGGTCTTGCCTTCGGGGACCTTCTCCTTGACGATGGCATAGGTATCCTCCTCGACGACCTCGAAGGGAACACCCAGCTCGCTCAGGTAGGCGGGCAAGACGTGCTCGGGGAAGCCCGGCTGCTTCTGATCCAGGTTGACGGCGATGAGATCGAAGTGGATGGGGGCACTGGCCTGCAGGCTCAGCAGTATGTCGAGCATACCGTAGCTGTCCTTGCCACCGGAGAGGCAGACCATCACCTTGTCACCCTCTTCAATCATGTTGAAGTCGGCGATGGCCTGACCTACGTTGCGCCGAAGGCGCTTTTGCAGCTTGTTGAAACTGTATTTTTCTTTGGCGTTCAGCTCTTGCACCATGACCTCAAACCCGGGACAAAAATAAGCGGCTTATTATAGCCATGTCCCGGGGGAGGGCAAGGCGCCGTTACGGTTCCGTCGACTTGGCCTCGACGGGACACTGATAGTCGGCCGGTTTGAGGATCAGGATGTCGCAGGGCAGGCGGTCTATCACCTGCTCGGCCGTGTTGCCAAGCAGGGCGGCTGAGAGCCCGGTGCGCCCGACGCTGCCCATGATCATCAGGCTTGCCTTGAGCTCGTCGGCCAGATCCGGCAACACCTCCTCCGGCAGGCCTTCGGCAACCCGGGTCCAGAGCGGATTGATCTGGTAGCGCTCGGCATGGCTGAGCAGCAGGGATTCATGATGCTTGCGGATCGCCTCGTTGTAGGCGTGGGGATCAAACTCGGGCAACTCGATGGCCACATTGACCGGTGTGCCCGGGAAGGTATTGACCAGATAGAGGCTGGCACCGAGCAGATCGGCCACCCCCAGCCCCTCCTCCGTGATGCGATCGTTGAGCCCTTGCTGCTCCTTGTCGTCGCTCGAGCAGTTGATGGCGGCGATGATATTGCCACCGCGCTGCCAGTGCCCTTCCTTGACCAGCAAGACGGGGCAGGGGCATTTTCGCAGCAGGTGCCAATCCGTGGGGGTGAAGATGAAGGTCTGCAGGAAGTTGTGATGGTGGGTCGCCTTGACCACCAGATCATGCTTGCCGTTGATCACCTCCTGAATGACGGACTCGAAGGGACGGCTGTGCCAGACGACCTTGACCTCGCACTGCATGCCCCTGGCACGATAGGGGGTGAGGATCTCGTCCAGCCACTCCCGGCGCTGGCTGATGACGCCGGCGCGCATCTCGTCCCGCTCGTCGCTCGAGAGCATGGCGGTCATCTCGTACGAGAAGTCGTAGATGGTGAGCAACAGGGTAAGCACTGCGTCTGTTTCCAGCTCGGCCACCTTGACTGCACGCTCGAGGGCGATTTGGCGCTCTTGCTCCGGGTTAATGACCACCAGGATTTTTCGGTAGTTGACCATGTGCTCCTCCTTGGACAAAAGACCAATGATGACAGGCCTTTAGCCTTTACAGCTTAGCGCAGGAGCAGAGGGAATGACGTGGGCCGGATCAAATTATTGGGCAAGGGATCCGGCCCCGGAGGGAGGTGTCAGGCGCAGGGACGGGTGATGCCGGCCATGGCGGAGAGGGCAGCCTGATCGAGCACGGTAATGTATTTGCCCTTGACCCCGATGAGGCCCGATTTCTGGAAGCGACCCAGCAGACGGCTGATGGTCTCGACGGTGAGCCCCAGATAGTTGCCTATGTCGCCCCGGGTCATGGAGAGACGGAACTCCTTGGCGGAGAAGCCGCGATCGCTGAACCGCTGGGAGAGGTTGCTGAGAAATGCGGCCAGACGTTCCTCGGCATTCTTCTTGGAAAGCAGCAGGATCATCTCCTGATCCCCCATGATCTCGTTGCTCATCAGCCGCATGATCTGCTGGCGCAACTTGGGCATCTTGCCGGAGAGCTCGTCGAGCACATCGAACGGGATCTCGCACACCATGGCGGTCTCCAGCGCCTGGGCGAAGGAGGGGTGGCTGTGCTTGTTGATGGCATCGAAGCCGACCAGATCGCCAGCCAGGTGGAAGGCGGTGATCTGCTCGTCACCCTGTTCGGTGATGGTATAAGACTTGATGGTGCCGGAACGGATGGCGTAGAGGGATTTCAACTCATCGCCCGCCTTGAACAGCTCTTCGCCTTTCTGGATCGGCTTCTTGCGCTCTATGATGCTGTCGAGCTGATCCAGCTCGCTGTCATTGAGGCTGAAGGGGATGCAGAGCTGGCTGATGCTGCAATCCTGGCAATGAATTGCACAGCCACCGCTCTGAATACGTCTGCCAGGTTTCTTGTCCGGGATCATAGGCTCATTTGGAATAATTGATTTATATCAAACAAGTCTACCATCAACCCATCCGTTTTGGATAGGGTTTCAAAGGGATGCTAATCCCACCACCAGGGTATGCAGACCGTAAACAATCAGCAGCAGAGCCCCCGCCAGACGCAGGCTGCGCAGGGTGAGCCAGTAACGCAGTCTGTCGGCCAGACCGCCGAGGGCAAACAGGGTCGGAAGGGTGCCGAGACCAAAGCAAAGCATGATGAGGGCCCCCTTGCCGGCCGAGCCCGCCGCCGCGCTCCAGGTCAGCATGGAGTAGACCAGCCCGCAGGGAAGCCAGCCCCACACCATGCCAAAGGGGAGGGCCTGCCAGGGCGCGTCGAGAGGCAGGCACTTGCCTGCCAGGGGCTGGATATGGGGCCAGACTCTGGCCCCCAGCCGCTCCAGCAGCAATATTCCCTGCCACCAGCCGGCCAGATAGAGGCCCAGGGCTATCATCAGCAGGGCCGCGAGGAGGCGAAGGCCAGCGATGGCGTGCTTGCCCGCTCCCAGTTCTCCCGTGGTGGCCAGCAGCCCCCCCACCAGGGCGCCGGCCAGTACGTAACTCAAGATCCGCCCCAGGTTGTAGTACAGGAGGTAGCCAAGGCGTCCCCAGAAGTGTTGCCTTGCTGGCGGAATGGCCATGGAGAGAGCGGCGGAAACGCCGCCGCACATGCCGATGCAGTGGCCGGCCCCGGCCAATCCCACCAGCAGGGCGCCTAGCAGATCAAGGTTGCCGATCATCTTTGCTGTCCTTGTCTCCTTGCCTTGGGGCGTCATCTTCATCGAACAGTATGTTGGAGCCCTGCCTGTCGAGATCCTCGAACTGCTCCGAGCGTATGGCCCAGAAGAAGACGACGGCGGCGATGATCACAAACAGGATGGCGATGGGGATCAGGACGAAGATGATGTTCATGGCACTGGCCTTGTGGTGAAGAGGGTCATGATAGCCCGGCGAGCGGCGGATGCCCGTTTCCTGTTGCCGGAGGCTCAGCTTGGGCCGCCCCGGATGATCGAGTGATGGTATCCCGGTTCAAGCGCATGGAGTTGGTGACGACGATGAGGGAGCTCAGGGACATGCCGGCCGCCGCCAGATAGGGGGGCAACCAGCCGCTGGCCGCGAGTGGCAGCACCAGCAGGTTGTAGCCGATGGACCAGGCGAAGTTCTCCTTGATGATCCTGCGGGTGCGCAGGGCCAGGGTGCGTGCCTCCAGCAGGCGGGCGAGGTTGTCGCCCAGCAGGATGGCGTCGGCGCTGTTCTTGGCCAGATCCGTGCCGCCTGCCATGGCAAAGGAGGCATGGGCCCCCGCCAGCACGGGGGCGTCATTGATGCCATCCCCCACCATGATGCTGATATCCCCGGCCGCCTCCCTGGCCTTGAGGTACGCCAGCTTGCCATCCGGAGTGGCGCCTTTTATCAGCTCGTCCACCCCGAGGGTGCGGGCAATCTCGTCGGCCTGGGCCGAGCCATCCCCGGTGAGTATGGTGGTCTTGAGACCGGCGGCCTTGAAGGCGTCGATCAGGGCGTGAGCGTCGGGGCGCAGGCGGTCTTCCAGCTGGAAGCGGGCGAGGGGGCCATGCTCCCCCGAGAGATAGACGGTCAGGCCGGGAGTGTCATCGGGAGCGATGCCGAGCCAGGCGGCGCTGCCGAGGCGATAGGGGTGACCTGCGACCGTGCCCCTGATGCCATGGCCGATGACCGGCTGGATATCGCGCACGGCCAGACCCACTTCGCCGGGGGCGCGAAAGGCGCGGGCGATGGGATGCTCGGACTGGGATTCCAGCGCCCGGGCAATGGCGAGACACTGGGCTTCTTCCATGTCCCCCAGCAGCTGGATGGCGCCGAGCTGGATCTCCCCCGTGGTGAGGGTGCCGGTCTTGTCCATCACCACCCGGTTGGTCCGGGTCAGGATGTCGAGCACATGGCCCCGGCGCAGCAGTATGCCGCTGCGGGTGAGGTGGGCGGTGGCCGAGGTGAGGGCGGTCGGGGTGGCGAGGGACAAGGCGCAGGGGCAGGTGGCGACCAGCACCGCCAGGGTGACCCAGAAGGCCTGCTCCGGCTGATGGAAGTGCCAGAAAGTCCAGACGGCGGCGGCGATGATGAGCAGTACCAGGATGAAGTGGCGCGACAGGGTATCGGCCAGCTCGGCGATGGCGGGCTTGTCGGCGAGGGCCTCATCCTGCATGCGCATGATCTGGGCGATGCGCGAGTGGGCGATGGGCTGGTTGACCCGCACCAGCAGCGGTGCATCCGTGTTGATGGTTCCGGCGTAGACGGCGTCGCCTTCTCCCTTGGTCAGCGGCAGCTGCTCCCCGGTCAGCATGGCCTCGTTGAGGCTGGCTCGCCCCTGCATGATAATGCCGTCCGCGGGCAGGGTGGCCCCGGCCAGTACCCGGACCTTGTCCCCCACCTTGAGGGTCTTGGCGGCCACCTCGTGCTCCCCTTGTTCATCGACCAGGGTCGCCATGATGGGCACCAGCCGCGCCAGGTTGGAGCTGGACTCCGACGCCTTGCGCCGGGCGCGCAACTCGAGAAAGCGCCCCAGCAGCAGGAAGAAGACGAACATGGTGATGGAGTCGTAATAGACCTCACCCGTGTTGAAGACGGTTGCCCAGATGGAGGCGGCGAAGGCGCCGAGCAGTGCCAGCGACACCGACACATCCATCGATAGCTGGCCCTGGCGCAGGCTGCGCCAGGCCCCCGCGTAAAATGGCTGGGCCGAGTAGATCATGATGGGGGTGGAGAGCAGCAGGCTTATCCACTTGAAGTAGATCATGAACTCCTCCTCGACGCTGATGAAGAGATCCATGTAAAGCGCCACGGCGCACATCATCACCTGCATGGAGCCGAGCCCCGCCAGGGCGAGCCGGAACATGTAGCGGCGCACCTCGCGGGCGTAGAGGGCCTCCTGTTGATGGGTCTGGAAGGGGTAGGCCCGGTAGCCGATGCGGGCGAACCCCTTGAGGATCTCGCTCAAGGAGAGCAGGGCCGGATCCCACTTGATGCGGGCCCTGTGGGTGGTGGTGTTGACCACTATGTAGCGCAGACCGGGCAGGGTGGTGAGGTGGCGTTCGATGAGCCAGGCGCAGGCGGCGCAGGTGAGCCCCTCCACGCTGAGCTGGATCTCCCGCAGGGCGCCGGTGTCGGTGACGAACTCCTGCTGCACATCGGCCAGATCATAGTGGGAGAGGGCGGCCAGCTCGGCGGGGATCATCTCCCCCTTGGCGCCCGGGGCGGTGCGGTGTTCGTAGTAGCTGGAGAGGCCGCACTCCATGATGGTCTGGGCGACCGCCTGGCAGCCTGGGCAGCACATTGGCCTGAGTATCCCTTTGATCTCAAACGCATACTGGCTGTTGGCCGGCACCGGCTCGCCACAGTGAAAACAGCCGGACATGGCATGTCCCTCCTTGGGGGTGAGCCCGTGAACGGGGCATGATGGTAATGATGTGGCCGGCCGCAAGCAGAGGGCCGGTCGTCCTGGGGTCAACGCCCCTTGGGATCGAGCTCCACCGGCTCGGTCAGGGGGAAATGCACCGTCTCTTGCAGACGCCATTCGTGGTCAAAGGCATCGACCCGAATGTGCCACTTGCCGCTCAGGGGTTGATCCAGATGGAGGCGATAGGTGCCGCTGGCATCGCTGGTCAGCAGATGCTCGCTGTCACGTCCGGCCAGTGTGGGGTGGAACAGGGAGAGGCGCAGCGCCTGGTTGGGCACCATATCTCCGCTCACGGGCTTGAGGGTCAGTACCTGATCCTGCTGCTGGAGTGCGATGCGGATATGGAGCGCCTCGGCACGGTCAAACTTGCTGAGATCCTGATTGATCTCCTTGCCCTGCTTGTAATAGTCCTCCGCCACCAGATTGACCCCATCCTTGCTGGCAATGATGGCGGTGACGATGGCGGCGACGACGACGGTGGCGGGGAGGGCGATGAGAAACCAGGGCCAGAATTGGCGATACCAGGGTTGAGTCATGGTGCTACTACCGTGAAACCTATGATTAACGAAAATGAGAAATCAGCGCGACACAAGATAACAAAAAGCCTCGAAGAGTCGAGGCTTTTTGCTGAGTAATCACGTGTTTATCACATGTTACTGCTGTTATTGTGCCGCTTCTGCGCCATGGGAGAGGCTGTACACATAGGCGGCGAGCAGGTGAACCTTGTCTTCGCCCAGAATGTCCTTCCAGGCGGGCATCACGCCGTGACGACCATGGGTGATGGTCTCCTCGACGACCTGACGGGAGCCACCGTACAACCAGGTGGTGTTGGTCAGATCCGGCGCACCGACGGCGATGCCGCCCTTGGCATCCGGGCCGTGACAGGCGGCGCACACCGCAAAGCGTGCTTCCCCTTTCTTCGCTTCCACCATGTCGACCTTGCGGCCGGACAGGCTCAGCACATGGGCCGCCACTTCCTTGACCCCATCCTTGCCAAGCACCTCACCCCAGGCGGCCATCACCCCCTGGCGGCCGTTCATGATGGTGGTCTTGATCTGATCCGGTTGACCGCCCCATTGCCATTCGGCATCGGTCAGGTTCGGGAAACCGCGTCCACCGCGGGCATCCGAACCATGACACTGGGCACAGTTCTGCAGGAACAGACGCTGACCTACCTTGCGCGCCTCGCTGTCGGCGGCAATCTGCTCGATGGCCTTGTAGCTCTTGCCATCGGCCTGATAGGTGAGCTCCTTGAACTTGGCACCATAGACCTGATCGGCCTTGGCCAGCTCGCGGTCATACTCGGGGGCGCTGCCCTCTTGCCTGGCGGCCTCGATGGCTGCCTTGCCTTCTGCCAGGGAGCGGATGTCCTGGTGGGAACTCTGCCAGCCCAGCAGGCCCTTGAAGTTGCCAAGGCCCGGGAAGGCGAGCAGGTAGAGCAGACCAATCACTATCATGAAGAGGAACATGTAGCTCCACCACTTGGGCAGCGGATTGTTGATCTCCTCGATGCCGTCGAAGGAGTGGCCCATGGACTGGCCCTCTTCGACACCCATCTTGTCCTTGCGGCACCACATGAGCAGCAGGAAGCAGCCCACTATGGTACCCAGTGACACCAAGGTCACAAAAATGCTTAACAGAGTGCTCATTATTGCTTCGCTCCTGCGTTCTTGTTATCAGCACTGGGTTGCTCGTCATCGGCAAAAACCAGGTTGGCGGCCTCGTCAAAGGAGGCCTTGCGGCGCTTGCTATAGGCCCAGGCGATGATGCCGAACATCATCAGCATCAGCAGCAGGGTATAGAGTCCGCGAAAGGTGCCGTAATCCATCTCCCGACTCCTTATTTCAGGGCATGACCCAGTGATTGCAGATAGGCGACCAGGGCATCGAGCTCGCTCTTGCCTTTCACTGCCGCCTCGGCACCCTGGATGTCTTCATCCGTGTAGGGCACGCCGAAGTGATCCCGGAACAGTGCCAGCTTCTTGCCGGTCAGCTCGCCGCTCAGGATGTTGGTCTCGAGCCAGGGGAAGCTGGGCATGTTGGACTCGGGCACCACGTCGCGCGGGTTGATCAGGTGAGCGCGGTGCCAGTCATCGGAATAGCGGCCGCCGACCCGGGCCAGATCCGGACCGGTACGCTTGGAACCCCACAGGAAGGGGTGTTCCCACACGCTCTCACCGGCGACCGAGTAGTGGCCGTAACGCTCGGTCTCGGCGCGGAACGGGCGGATCATCTGGCTGTGGCAGACGGTGCAGCCCTCGCGGATATAGATGTCACGCCCTTCCATCTGCAGGGCGGTGTAGGCCTTGAGGCCCTCCACCGGCTCGTTGGTCTGCTTCTGGAAGAACAGCGGCGTGATCTCGACCAGGCCCCCCAGGCTGATGGCGAAAATGATGCCAATCACCAGCATGGGGACGCTTTTTTCAAAGATTTCGTGACGATTATTGTTGCTCATGCTTTAACCCCTTCAGATCAGGCTGGCTGTGCGACGGGTTCGAGGGAACCCTTGGGCGCAGTGATGGTGCGATAGCTGTTGTAGGCCATCAGCAGCATGCCGGTGACGAAGAAGCAGCCACCCAGGAAGCGCACGAAGTAGAAGGGATAGGAGGCCTGCAAGGCTTCCACGAAGCTGTAGGTCAGGGTGCCGTCGTCGTTGACCGCACGCCACATCAGACCCTGCATCACGCCTGAAATCCACATGGCAACGATGTAGAGCACTGTGCCCACGGTCGCCAGCCAGAAGTGGATGTTGATGAGACGCACGCTGTACATCCGGCCCTGATTGAACAGGTTCGGGATCAGATGATAGACGGCGCCGATGGAGATCATGGCAACCCAGCCCAGGGCACCGGAGTGGACGTGACCGATTGTCCAGTCGGTGTAGTGGGAGAGGGCGTTGACCGTCTTGATGGCCATCATGGGGCCTTCGAAGGTGGACATGCCGTAGAACGACAGGGAGACGATCAGGAAGCGCAGTACCGGATCGTAACGCAGTTTGTGCCAGGCGCCGGACAGGGTCATGATGCCGTTGATCATGCCACCCCAGGAGGGGACGAACAGGATCAGGGACATCACCATCCCCAGGGACTGGGCCCAGTCGGGCAGCGCCGTGTAGTGCAGATGGTGCGGGCCGGCCCAGATATAGAGAGAGATCAGCGCCCAGAAGTGCACGATGGAGAGACGGTAGGAGTAGACAGGACGGCCTGCCTGCTTGGGCACGAAGTAGTACATCATCCCCAGGAAGCCGGCGGTGAGCAGGAAGCCGACCGCGTTGTGGCCATACCACCACTGCACCATGGCATCCATGGCGCCCGAGTACATGGAGTAGGATTTCATGCCGCTGACCGGCACTTCCATGTTGTTGACGATGTGCAACACGGCCACCGTGATGATGAAGGCGCCGAAGAACCAGTTTGCCACATAGATGTGGGAGGTGGTGCGCTTCATCAGGGTACCGAAGAAGACGATGGCGTAAGAGACCCAGACCACGGCGATCGCGATGTCGATGGGCCACTCCAGCTCGGCGTACTCCTTGGAGGTGGTGTATCCCATGGGCAGGGAGATGGCGGCGGCGACTATGATGGCCTGCCAGCCCCAGAACACGAAGCCCACCAGGGGACCGCCGAACAGCCGGGTCTGGCAGGTGCGCTGTGCCACGTAGAAGGAGGTCGCCATCAGGGCGCTGCAACCGAAGGCGAAGATGACCGCGTTGGTATGCAGGGGACGCAGGCGGCTGTAGGTCAGCCAGGGGGTATCGAAGTTGAGGGCAGGCCAGATCAATTGGGCTGCGATCAGTACCCCTACCGACATGCCGACAATTCCCCAGACGATAGTCATGATGGTGAACTGACGGACAACCGTGTAGTTGTACTCAGGGTGGTTTGTTGTATGGCTCATCGTTGTATTCCGCTTCCGATGCTGCTGTTGTTTGATTTTTGCCCGGTGGCCGGGACTGACAACTCAATTCATCAGCGACTGCATTTCCAGTTGTTAACGACTGTTAACGAAAGGAAAAGCAAAAAGTAGCTAAATGAAAATTCGATGGGAATGATACTGAAGTGACAGGTAAAATAACAGTATAAACAGTGATATATTTGGCTCCGAGCGCAGGCGCATCGCGCAATTTTTACCATGCGCAAGATCACGAAAATGGCATTTAAAAGCCAGCTTACAAGGTTGTTTTTTAATGAAAGAGAGACTCACTTCACGCAAATTTGCCCATCTGCTCATCGTGTTGACTATTTTGCTCGGCTTGATGGCCTATCGGACCTGGTTCGACGGTGTGGACGGGGTGGGAGCGGACGCGAAAAATGATCGGATCTGTGATCTGTCCCACACCCCCTGCCAGATCCTGGTCGGGGGGGCGCCGCTCACTGTGGCCCTGAGCGACCCTCCTCTGCGAGCAGAACAGGCGTTTCAGATACGCCTTGACGGGGTGGCGCAGGGGCAAGTGCCCAGCAAGAGCTGGCTGGAGGGGCAGGAGATGTTCATGGGGCGCATCCCGGTGTTTTTCGAGCGACAAGGGGAAGGGCACTGGCTGGCCAGCACCCAGGTCGGGGCCTGCACCAGTCACCGCATGGTGTGGCTGCTGGTCATCGAATGGGACAATGGCGAACGGCAACAGGTGGCGCTGTCGGTGACCCGTTGAGGGGGGGCGGCGCAAATTTAATTTGAATTTTTCAGGCAGGGCGGTACCTTGCACTGGTTATCTGAGAATCAAGACCATTTCATCATGATTGAAAAACAAGCATTTTATCGCACGCTCAACCAGCAGGCCCATGCCTTGCTGGAAGGGGAACCCGACCTCATCGCCAAGTTGGCCAACCTCAGCGCCCTGCTCAACCTGGAGCTGACCGACATCAACTGGGTCGGTTTTTATCTGTTGCAGGGGGAGACACTGGTACTGGGTCCCTTCCAGGGCAAACCCGCCTGCGTGCGCATCCCGGTCGGGCGCGGCGTCTGCGGCACGGCGGTGGCCGAGGGGCAGACCCAGCTCATCGACGATGTGCACCAGTTCGAGGGGCACATCGCCTGCGACGGAGCCAGCAATTCGGAGATTGTGATCCCGCTGCGCCGTGATGGCGTCATCATAGGGGTGCTGGATATCGACAGTCCCGTTTTCAACCGTTTTGACCAGATTGACCGGGTCGGGCTGGAAGAAACGGTCCAAATATTGGAACGCCTGCTGTAAGTTAGGTGCGAGATGGTTCGCAAAAGGTCCCAAGCTCTCTATAATGGGGCCTTTGTTGTGCTCGGGGTTGCCCGTGCGTTTATATGAAAGCCAAGGTTATACATGGAAAACACTGAAAAGCTGAAGAACAGTAAAGAGATCGTTGCCTACCTGGTCGAGAAATTCCCGGCCTGCTTCATCGCTGAAGGAGAGGCTAAGCCACTCAAGATTGGCATCTTCCAGGATCTGGCCGAGCGTCTTGCTGACGATGACAGGGTCTCCAAGACCATGCTGCGTTCCGCCCTGCGTCAATACACTTCCAGCTGGCGTTACCTGCACGGCCTCAAGGCCGGCCAGGCTCGCGTCGATCTCGATGGTAACCCGGGCGATTTGTTGACCGAAGAGCACATCGAGCACGCCAAGCAGGCGCTCAAGGAGAGCAAGGACCGCGTCTTTGCCAACCGTCGCAACAAGGACGACAAGAAAGAGTCCAAGGGCGAGGTGAAGGCCGATGCCGCTGGCAAGCGTGAAGAGAAACCGAAGAAGCCCCGTCGTCCTGCCCCGCGCAAACCGGATGCCGCCGCTGCTGCTCCCAAGCAGTATCGTCAGGCCCAGGCCGGTGAGCTGAAAGTGGAACAAGCCGTCAACGTGGTGCTGGGCAAGTCTCCGGTCCCGGCGACCATCAAGGAAATCACCAAGGATGATGTGCAGGTTCAGCTGCAGACCGGCATGATGCTGCGCGTCAAATTCGAGCATCTGGTTCTCTAAGGAGACAAATGTTGAAGCATGGCGTAATTCGTTTTTCCCTCGTCGCCTGTAGCCTGGCGCTTGCCGGGCTTGCACAGGCCGTCGAGCCGGTGCTCAAGGAAAGTGATTTGCCTGTGTTGGCTCAAGAGAGCCAACATGCTACGGCCAGCAAGCGAATTGCCAATCTGTTTACCCGCTCCCACTACAAGCAGTTCAAGCTGGACGATGCCTTCTCCGAGGTGGTGTTCGATCAGTATCTCGAGAATCTGGACTTCAGCCGCAACCTGTTTTTGGCCTCTGACATCAAGCGGTTCGAAAAATACCGTCATGGCTTCGATACCGATCTCGAGCGGGGCCGTCTGGCGCCCGCTTACGATATGTTCAATCTGAGTCAGCAGCGACGCTATGAGCGGTTCGAATACGCCCTCCAACTGCTCGATACCCCTTTCGATTTCACCCAGCCCGACCAGTATGTCTTCGATCGGGAAGGGGCACCCTGGCCCAGGGATGAAGCCGAGCTCAACGAGCTGTGGCGCCAGCGGGTCAAGTTCGATGCCCTGAGCCTCAAGCTCAGCGGCAAGGAGTGGCCCGAGATCAAGGAGCTGCTCGGCAAGCGTTACAACAACGCCATCAAGCGGATGTCCCAGACCGAGAGCGAGGATGTGTTCCAGCTCTTCATGAACTCCTTCTCGCGCGCCATCGAGCCTCACACCAGCTATCTCTCCCCCCGCAATGCCGATCGCTTCAACACCGAGATGAACCTCTCGCTGGAAGGGATAGGCGCCGTGTTGCAGGCGGAAGATGACTTCACCGTGATCCGCTCCCTGGTGCCGGGTGGCCCCGCCGCCAAGTCCAACCACCTCAAGCCCGATGACAAGATCGTCGGCGTGGGGCAGGAGGATGGCAAGATAGTCGATGTGATCGGCTGGCGCTTGGATGACGTGGTCGAGCTGATCAAGGGGCCCAAGGGCAGCAAGGTGCGCCTCGAGATCCAGCGTGGCAAGGGCGCCAGCGTCAAGACCGAACAGGTCGAGCTGACCCGGGACAAGGTGCGCCTGGAAGACAGGGCCGCCAAGTCCAAGGTGATCAAGACCCAGGGCAAGAAGATTGGGGTGCTCGAGATCCCGAGCTTCTACGTCAACCTCCATGACGATGTCATCAAGGAGCTGGCCAGCCTCAACAAGCAGAAGATCGACGGTCTGGTGGTGGACCTGCGCAGCAACGGCGGCGGTGCCCTCACCGAGGCCTCCGCTCTGAGCGGGCTCTTCTTTGCCAGTGGTCCCGTGGTGCAGATCCGGGATCACATGGGCCGGATCTCGGTCAATGGCGATGACGATGGCCAGGTCTACTACGGCGGGCCCATGTCGGTGCTGATCGACCGTTACAGCGCCTCGGCCTCCGAGATCTTCGCCGCCGCCATGCAGGACTATGGCCGCGCCCTGATCCTGGGGGAAAACTCCTTTGGCAAGGGCACTGTGCAGCAGCATCGCAGCCTGGCCAAGGTGTACGACTTCTACGATCAGCCCCTGGGCCACGTGCAGTACACCATCGCCAAGTTCTACCGCATCAATGGCGGCAGTACCCAGAACAAGGGCGTCGCGCCGGACATCAGCTTCCCGACCCCGGTCACGCCGGAGGAGACGGGGGAGAGCCGTGAGTTCCATGCGCTGCCCTGGGACAAGATTGCCTCGGCGGATTATCAGACCCTGGGCAACTTCACCAGCCTGATCCCCAAGCTGGAGGCGGCGCACCAGGCCAGGATCAAGACGGATCCCGAGTTCGCCTACGTGCTGCAGGACATAGAGGAGTATCGTGCCGAGAAGGACAAGAAATCCCTCTCCCTGAACGAAGCGCAGCGGCGCGCCGAACAGGACAAGCAGGATGCCCTGGCCCTGCAGCGGGCCAACGAACGCCTGGGGCGGATGGGCAAGCCTGCCATCAAGAGCCTGGACGAGTTGCCTGCCGACTTTGAGGCGCCTGATGAGTACCTGCTGGAGTCCGCCAACATCACGGCGGATCTGGTCAAGCTGGCACCCCACTGAGGTGAGGCTCGGCGAGTCATGAACAAAAGGGCGACGCAAGTCGCCCTTTCTCTTGCCTGAATGCAAACCATTTGACCCGGGGTTGGCCTTGTGACAGCCTCGATACGCCCATAACAAGCGTGGAAGCCACATAATAATGACCGATCACTCCCAGGCCATGACGGCCAAATATCGCCAGGATTATCAAGCCCCTCTCTACTGGATAGACAGCCTGGATCTCGATTTCCAGCTGCAGGACCCCCTCTGTCGTGTCACCGCCATCTCCCGCGTGCGTCGCAACGGCGAGCACAATGAGGTGCTGGCGCTCGATGGCGAGCATCTCCAGCTGGTGAGCGTCAGCATAGACGGGGTCGCGTGCGAGCAGTACGAGCTGACCGACAACCAGCTGCGACTCAGCAACCTGCCCGCCGAGTGCGTGCTGACCATAGTCACGGATCTGGACGCCGCCGGCAACACGGCGCTGGAAGGACTCTACAAGTCCGGTGATGCCTACTGCACCCAGTGCGAGGCGGAGGGCTTTCGCCGCATCACCTATTACTTGGACAGGCCCGACATCCTGGCCCGTTACAGCACCCGCATCACCGCCGACAAGGCCAGGTATCCCTACCTGCTCTCCAACGGCAACAAGGTCGACAGCGGCGATCTGGACGGTGGCCGCCACTTCGTGCAGTGGCAGGATCCCTTCCCCAAGCCGAGTTACCTGTTTGCCCTGGTGGCCGGCGACTTCGACGTGGAGCGTAGCCACTACACCACCCAGAGCGGCCGCGAGGTGGCCCTCGAGATCTTCGTCGACAAGGGCAACCTGGACCGCGCCGGTTTCGCCATGGAGAGCCTGGTCAACGCCATGCGCTGGGACGAGCAGCGCTTCGGCCTCGAGTATGACCTCGACATCTACATGATCGTCGCGGTGGATTTCTTCAACATGGGCGCCATGGAGAACAAGGGGCTCAACGTCTTCAACTCCAAGTTCGTGCTGGCCAACCCGGCCACCGCCACCGATGGCGACTATCACGGCATCGAGCGGGTCATCGCCCACGAATACTTCCACAACTGGACCGGCAACCGGGTCACCTGTCGCGACTGGTTCCAGTTAAGCCTCAAAGAGGGGCTGACCGTGTTCCGGGATCAGGAGTTCTCCTCGGATCTGGGTTCGCGCGGCGTCAACCGCATCAACAACGTGCGTACCGTGCGCGGCCCGCAGTTTGCCGAAGATGCCGGCCCCATGGCCCATCCCATCCGTCCGGATGTGGTGATAGAGATGAACAACTTCTACACCCTGACCGTCTACGAGAAGGGCGCTGAAGTGATCCGCATGCTGCACGTCTTGTTGGGAGAAGCGGCCTTCCAGGCCGGTATGCGCCTCTACTTCGAGCGTCACGACGGCTCCGCCGCCACCTGCGATGACTTCGTGCAGGCGATGGAAGATGCCTCGGGTCGGGATCTCGGCCGTTTCCGCCGCTGGTACAGTCAGTCCGGCACCCCGGAGCTCACCGTGACCGACGACTACGATGGCGACAGCGGCGTCTATCGCCTGCACGTACGCCAGCACACGCCGCCGACCCAGGATCAGCCGCAGAAACTGCCGCTCCATATCCCCTTCGACATCGAGCTCTATGACGAGCAGGGGGCCGTCATCCCGCTGCAATACCAGGGTCAGGCCATCGGCAATGTGCTCGACGTGCTGGAAGCAGAGCAGACCTTCGTGTTCGACCAGGTGCCGGTGAGGCCTGTGCCCTCCCTGCTGCGGGACTTCAGTGCCCCGGTCAAGCTGCATTATGACTACAGCGAGCAAGCCCTGGCCTTCCTGATGCGCCATGCCCGCAACGAGTTCGCCCGCTGGGATGCGGCCCAGATGCTGATCAACAAGGCGGTGTTCGACGGTGTCACCCGGGTGCAGCAAGGGCAGGAGGTTGAACTCTCCGCTACCCTGCTGGCCGCCTTTGTCGCCATCCTGGACGAGGCCAGCCTCGATCCCGCCCTCAAGGCGGAGATCCTGACGCTGCCGGGGGAGGCGACCCTGGCCGAGCTGTTCGAGGTGGTGGACATAGACGCCATCCATCGGGTGCGGGATGCCATTCATACCCGTCTTGCCGAGGCCTTTGGCCCGCGGCTGGCGGCCACCTATGACAGCCTGCGTCTGACCGGTTATCAGGTGGTGCACGCCGACATGGCCAAGCGGGCCCTCAAGGCCGTGGTGCTGGGTTATCTGGCGGCGCTCGATGCAGAACGCGCCGATGCCCTGGTGCGCGAGCAGTACGGGGCGGCCGACAACATGACCGATACCTTGGCGGCGCTGCAGGTGGCCAACAGCCATCTGCTGCCTTGCCGCGCCGCACTGCTGGCGGACTTTGAAGGCAAGTGGGCCCAGGATGGCCTGGTGCTGGACAACTGGCTGCGGCTGGTGGGCGCCAAGCCGGCCGCCGACGTGCTGGATGAGGTGAAACAGGCGATGAGCCATCCCACCTTCAGCATCCGCAACCCGAACCGGTTGCGGGCCCTGGTGGGCAGCTTCGCCATGGGCAACCAGGTGCAGTTCCATGCCAGGGACGGGTCCGGGTATCGCTTCCTGACCGATCTGCTGATCGAGCTCAACAGCATCAACCCCCAGGTGGCGTCGCGGCTCATTACCCCGCTTATCCAGTTCAAGCGGCTGGACGAGGCACGCAAGGGGCTGATCCGCGCCGAGCTGGCAAGGTTGCAGGGATTGCCGAGCCTGGCCCGGGATCTCTACGAGAAGGTAAGCAAGGCCCTGGCCCAGTAACCTTGCGCCAGTGAAGGGAAACAGGGCCGGGCAGATAGTCCGGCCCTGTCATTGATGCCAGCCGACCCGGGTCGGCGGCCTGCAGGAGGAGAAGAGGGAGTGAAGCAGTTTACCTTTGGATTGAGTCTGTCCCGTGACGAGATATTGCTGATGTACCAGGGCCATGCCCGCCGTCTGGTGGTGCGCAGCGATCAGGGACTGACCCTGGAGCTGGGGCTGGACAAGATCCGTCCTTTCGTCGGTCAGAGCGGGGTCCATGGCCGTTTTTTGCTCAAGACGGGGGACGATCACCGCTTCATCGGCCTGGAACGCATAAATTAACAAAAACCAAACAGCAAACCGCGTAATTATCTGCTTAATATCACTAACTATCGGGTTAAAACGGAGTTTATCAGTGATATTTTCTGCATTTTTCTAAAATGACAAAATTAATGACAGCCTGAGCCGTGATCTGCCGCTAGTTTTTAACATTTCATTATCAGCTTCGCTCGCCTTCCCGGATCCGACCCATTACACTTCGCACAACTCTGTACCAGCGGGCATCCAGGGTGGATGTCGCTGTCGGTGATGTCGGTCCGATAAGGAAACTAGCAATGGCATTGAAAGACGCCCCTACCTCAGTTCTGCTCGAAAACGTTCTCAGCCTGATCCATCAAAAGTTACCCCAAAAGAGTGCTTCCCTGGTCGAGCGCTTCGTTGCCAAGTTCTACGGCAACATGGCGAGCGATGACCTGCACGATCGCAATGACAGCGATCTCTACGGCGCCGCCCTCAGCCTGTGGAACGCCCTCAACCAGCGCACCGGCACCGAGCCCTACATCCGGGTCTACAACCCAGAGCTGACCCGCCACGGCTGGCAGTCGCCCCATACCATCGTCGAGATCATCCTGCAGGATTCCCCCTTCCTGGTGGACTCCATCCGCATGGCGCTCAAGCGCCGGGGCATCACGGCCCACATGATGCTGCATCAACCGCTGCACCTCATTCGCGGCCAGGATGGCAAGATAGAGGCGATCCTGGATCTGGAGCACACGGCGCAGCAGACATCGGCCGAGACCGCCTTCCTCATCGAGATCGATCATCTGACCGAAGAGAGCCAGATGCAGGCCCTGGCCGCCGAGCTCGACTCGGTGGCCGGTGAGGTGGCGCTGGCGGTCGGCGACTGGCAGCCCATGCTGGCACGCCTGAACGAGATCATCGAGGAGCTGCCCAAGCGCAAGAACCCGGTCAGCAAGGAGGAGGTGGACTCCACCGTCGCCTTCCTCAAGTGGGTTGCCGCCCACAACTTCACCCTGATGGGCTATCGTCGCTACGACGTCAAGGCGGTGGAGGGGGATCACGAGATCCTGCCCCAGCCGGAGTCGAGCCTGGGCCTGATGAAGAACTCCATCAAGGACGAGGGCCAGCGCCTTGGCAACATGCCCGCCAGCGCCCGTCACGCCGCCCTCTCCAACCATCTGCTGATCCTGACCAAGTCCAACAGCAAGTCCCGGGTACACCGCCCGGCCTATGTGGATTACATCGGCATCAAGCGCTTCGACGAGCATGGCAAGGTGGTGGGAGAGGATCGTTTCATCGGCCTCTACGCCTCCTCCATCTACAACACCAGCGCCACCCAGATCCCCCTCATCAGCCACCGTCTCGAGCACATCATGGCGGCCTCCGGCTTTGAGACGGGCTCCCACGCCTACAAGGCGCTGCTCAACGTGCTGGAGACCTATCCCCGCGACGAGCTGATCCAGGCCCGGGAAGAGGAGCTGCTGGCCACGGGGCAGGGGGTACTGGCGATGCAGGAGCGGGACATGCTGCGCCTGTTCGTGCGCCGGGATGTCTATGGTCGTTTCTTCTCCTGCATGGTCTATGTCACCAAGGAGCGCTACAACACGGCGCTGCGGATCAAGACCCAGGAGATATTGCAGAAATATTTTGGCAGCAGCGAAGAGGTGGAATTCAACGTCTACTTCTCCGAGGGCGTGCTGGCCCGGACTCACTACATAGTCCGGGTGAACAATAACAACGTGGATGTGGATGTGAACCAAGTACAGAACAACCTGATTGAAGCGGCCCGCAGCTGGGACGATCGCCTGGACTCCGTATTGCTGGCCCATTATGGCGAGGCCAAGGGCAACGCGCTGGGTCGCCGCTTCAACGACGCCTTCCCCCGCGCCTATAAAGAAGATGTGCTGCCGGGCTCTGCCGTGGCCGACATCATGGCCCTGGACAACCTGAGCGAGGCCGAGCCGCTGGGCATGTTGTTCTACCGCGCCCAGGAGGAGGAGGACGATCGCCGGGTCCGTCTCAAGCTGTTCCACCGAGCCGAACCCATCCACCTCTCGGACGTGCTGCCCATGCTGGAAAACATGGGGCTGAGGGTGATAGGCGAGACCCCGTATCAGGTCAAGACCCCCAACGGCGACGTGTTCTGGATCCTCGACTTCTCCATGCTGCTGCGCGGCGATCAGCCCTTCAGCCTGGCCCAGAGCCAGCAGCGCTTCCAGCAGGCCTTTGCCGCCGTCTGGAACAAGACCCTGGAAGATGACGGCTTCAACCGCCTGGTGCTGGGGGCCGGCCTCACCGGCCGTCAGGTCTCTGTGCTGCGCGCCTACGCCAAATACATGCGCCAGACCGGCGTCTCCTTCAGCCAGAGCTATATCGAGGAGACCCTGACCCGTTATCCCGAGCTGGCCCAGCTGCTGTTCTCCCTGTTCGAGGCGCGCCTGGACCCGGCAGGCAAACAGGATGCCAAGGCTCTGGCCAAGCTGCACGAGCAGCTCACCGCCAAGCTGGATCTGGTGGCCAACCTGGACGACGACCGCATCATCCGCCGCTACATGGAAATGATAGAGGCGACCCTGCGTACCAACTATTACCAGCTGGACAAGGAGGGAGAGGTCAAGCCCTACATCTCCTTCAAGCTGGCCCCCGCCGGGATCAGCGACATGCCGCTGCCCCTGCCGAAATTCGAGATCTTCGTCTACTCGCCTCGGGTGGAAGGGGGGCATCTGCGCTGGGGCAAGGTGGCCCGGGGCGGCCTGCGCTGGTCCGATCGCAAGGAAGACTTCCGCACCGAGGTACTGGGTCTGGTGAAGGCGCAGCAGGTGAAGAACACCGTCATAGTGCCGGTCGGCGCCAAGGGTGGCTTCTACTGCAAGCAGATGCCGGCCGGGGCGACCCGCGCCGTGATCCAGGAGGAGGGCAAGGCCTGCTATCGCCTCTTTATCCGCGGCCTGCTCGATGTCACCGACAACATCATCGCAGGGGAGGTGATCCCGCCCAGGGACGTGGTGCGTCACGACGAAGATGATTACTACCTGGTGGTGGCCGCCGACAAGGGCACGGCCACCTTCTCCGACATCGCCAACGAGATAAGCCAGGAATATGGCCATTGGCTGGGCGATGCCTTTGCCTCCGGCGGCTCGGTCGGTTATGACCACAAGAAGATGGGCATCACGGCGCGCGGCGCCTGGGAGTCGGTCAAGCGCCACTTCCGCGAGCTGGACATCGACTGCCAGACCACCGACTTCACCTGTGTGGGGATAGGGGACATGGCGGGGGACGTGTTCGGCAACGGCATGCTGCTCTCCGAGCACACCCAGCTGGTGGGCGCCTTCAACCACATGCACATCTTCATCGACCCGACGCCGGACGCGGCCAGCACCTTCGCCGAACGCAAGCGCCTGTTCGAGCTGGCGGGATCGAGCTGGGACGATTACAACCGTGAGCTTATCTCGGCCGGCGGCGGCATCTTCCTGCGTTCTGCCAAGTCCATCAAGCTGAGCCCGCAGATCCAGACCCTGCTCGGCACCGACAAGGCCAGCATGGCCCCGAACGAGCTGATCAAGGCGCTGCTCTGCCTGAACGTGGATCTGCTCTGGAACGGCGGCATCGGCACCTACGTCAAGAGCCACAAGGAGAGCGACGGCGAAGTGGGGGATCGCAGCAACGACGCCCTGCGGGTCAACGGTCGCGATCTGCGGGCCCGCATCGTGGGCGAGGGGGGCAACCTCGGCTTCACCCAACTCGGCCGTATCGAGTACGCCAGCCAGGGTGGCCGGATCAACACCGACTTCACCGACAACGTGGGCGGGGTGGACTGCTCCGACAACGAGGTCAACATCAAGATCCTGCTGAACCAGCTGGTGGCCGCAGGGGAACTGACCCTCAAGCAGCGCAACCAGATGCTCTACGAGATGACGGACGCCGTGGCCGACATAGTGCTGACCAACGCCTATCGCCAGTCCCAGTCCATCTCTGTCACCCAGTTCCGTGGCGGCGATCAGCTCAAGGAGCAGCAGCGTTTCATCCAGGGGCTGGAGCGCGAAGGCAAGCTGGATCGGGCGCTGGAGTTCCTCCCCTCCGACGAGGATCTCTCCGAGCGCATGGCGGCAGGGCAGGGCCTGACCCGCCCCGAACTGGCGGTGCTGGTGGCTTACGGCAAGATGGTGCTCAAGGAGCAGCTCAACTGCCCCGAGATCACCGACGAGCCCTTCCTGGCCCGCATGCTGGTCACCAGCTTCCCCGAGCAGCTGCAGCAACGCTTCGGCGAGGCCCTGGCCCAGCATCCGCTGCGGGGCGAGATCATCGCGACCCGGGTGGCCAACATGCTGGTCAACGACATGGGGCTCAACTTCGCGACCCGGATGCGCGACGAGACCGGCGCCTCCGTGGCCGAGGTGGCCGCCTGCTTCGCCATGGCCCGGGAAGTGTTCGGATTCGATCCCCTGTGGCGCGACATCGAATCCCTGGACAACCGGGTGAGCGCCGAGACCCAGCTCGAGCTGATGTTCGCCAGCCGCCGCATCGTGCGTCGCGCCACCCGCTGGTTCCTGCGTGCCCGCAACCGCGGCTGGAGCATAGGGGAGAACATCGCCTTCTTCCGCCCCGCCTTCGAGACCCTGAGCGAGCACCTCTACGAGGTGATGGACGAGGGAGAGGTGGCCGAACACCGCCAGGCGGTCGCCGCCCTGATGGACAAGCAGGTGCCAGAGGCCATCGCCCGTCAGGTGGCCCACATGAGCAGCCTCTTCTCCTGCCTGGATCTGGCGCAGATTGCGGCGGATCAGCAGAGCGACATACTGCGGGTGGCCAATGTCTACTATCGCCTCGGTGCCAAGCTGGATCTGCACTGGTTCCTGGAGCAGATCAACCATCAGCCGGTGGGCAACCACTGGCAGGCGATGGCGAGGGCCTCCTTCCGTGAGGATCTGGACTGGCAGCAACGCAGCCTCACTTCCGTCGTGCTGGAAGGGTGCAAAGATCAGGGAGAATGCGATACCATACTGGCCGACTGGATTGCGGAGCATGAGCAACTCTTGTCCCGTTGGACCCATATGCTGGCCGACTTCAAGACCACCAGCACTCACGAGTTCGCCAAGTTCTCGGTGGCCTTGCGGGAGTTGAACCTGCTCCAGTTGAATTGCCGAACCTCGATATAACATCGAGTGGCATCATCACCCCAAAAGCCCCGGCCAGTTGCCGGGGCTTTTTTTAAGGAGCAAAGATGTTTTACCCCCTCGCCAGGCATTTATTGTTCAAGCTGGATCCGGAGCAGGCTCACGAGCTCTCCCTCAAGCAACTCGCCCGTCTTCATGGCACACCGCTCGATATCTTTTTCCGCCAATCCTTGCCCCAACGCCCCGTCACCTGCATGGGGCTTAATTTTGCCAATCCGGTCGGTCTGGCGGCAGGGCTCGACAAGGACGGCGAGTGCATCGACGCCTTCGGTGCCATGGGATTCGGCTTCATTGAAGTGGGCACAGTGACTCCCAAGCCCCAGAGCGGCAACGACAAGCCTCGCCTGTTTCGGGTGATACCGGCCGAGGGGATCATCAACCGCATGGGCTTCAACAACCTTGGGGTGGATCATCTGGTGGATCGGGTCAAGGCCGCCAAATATCAGGGAGTGATCGGCATTAATATCGGCAAGAATAAAGATACGCCCATCGAGAATGGCAAAGACGATTATCTGATCTGCATGGACAAGGTTTATGATCATGCCGGTTATATCGCCGTCAACATCTCCTCTCCCAATACCCCGGGCCTGCGCCAGCTGCAGTATGGGGACGCACTGGATGAACTGCTGGCCGCCCTCAAAGAGCGTCAGCAAGTGCTGGCGGCGCAATATAAAAAGTATGTGCCGCTGGCGGTTAAAATCGCCCCGGATCTCAGCCTGGATGAAATTAAACAGGTGGCCGGATCCTTGTTGAAAAATGGCATCGATGGTGTCATCGCCACCAATACCACGCTCGCCCGTGAAATGATCTATGACATGCCCCATGCCGGTGAGGCTGGGGGATTGAGCGGCCGACCCCTTCAGCACAAAAGCACCGAGGTGATCCGTTTATTGGCTCAGGAGCTGAAAGGAGCCATTCCTATTATCGGTGTCGGGGGCGTCGACAGCGCCATGGCTGCCCGGGAGAAGCTGCAAGCCGGTGCCACTCTGGTCCAAATATATAGCGGCTTTATTTACAAGGGACCGGCCCTGGTGAAAGAGATAGTGACCAATATCTGACGTATCTGGTCGATTTAATATAAAGACGCCCGGAATTAAGGTTGCCGAAATTATCGACTTGGAATAGAGTCGAATTACTGCAGCAAGGAAGGGCGTCTCATGTTTCTCCAACCGAACGATCAATGGCAATGGCATTATGATGCGAAGTCCGACCGTCTGATGTTGGAACTGAGCGATGAGATGATATTCGCGACCGAATATCAAGGGCGTCAGCTGGTGCCTGCCTCTTTTACTACCCAGCCTTTCTGTGTCGATGATGCTTCCCTCTATTATCAGCTGATGGACAACGCCACCGATCTCAATTGGAGCGTTCCCCATCAGGTGCAGCTGGTATTAAATGCCATCGCGGTGAGCCGTTTTTATAAACCCCTGATGCCCCAGAGCTGGTTCTTTATTGAACTGGGTCAGCAGCTGATGCCGGAACGGGGGGAGCTGGTGGTCATGCACACCCAGCACGGTGAAGGGGTGTTCATGGTGATAGAGGCGGGGGAGCAAGCCAGCGTCTGCCTCAATCTGACCGAGGAACTGATGCTGAGCGGCAACAAGCTGATGCCGAGGTTTGCCGTGATCAAGGTGATGAACAACCGCTTCGGCCTCTACCACAGGGCCGCTCCCGAGCTGCGCCAGGTCGGCTGATCCCCACAGAACTTTCTTTCTTCCCTCTCTTGCCTGCCGGCAGGCAGACCAACGTTGTCCCATCGACTCTCCCTCCCGACGCCCATATTGCTGCTGCCTTTTTCAAGAGAAGGTACTGATCCCGGGGCAGGAGCGCAGGGACGAGGGACAGTTCACCCCCCGCTTTTATCCGGCGTGCTCCCTTTGCTCGTGAATTGAGGGGCGTGGGTGATGTTCGGGGCAGCCAAGACGGCCGCGAATGGGGTATAATGCGGGCCTATTTTTATGGGTTCCCCGTGAGCGTGATGAAAGAATTTTTTGCAACCTGCCCCAAGGGGCTGGAAAACCTGTTGGCCGTCGAGCTGACCAACCTGGGTGCGGAGCAGGTCCGTGAGACCGTGGCCGGCGTCCACTTCAAGGGCGAACTGGCCATCGGCTACAAGGCCTGCCTGTGGAGCCGCTTTGCCTCCCGCATCGTGCTGGTGCTGTCCGAATTCCAGATGAACGACGATCTGGATCTCTATCTCGGCGCCCACACCATTCCCTGGGAAGAGCACTTCTCCGGTACCGCCACCATTGCCGTGGACTTCACCGGTACCAACCCCGCCATTCGCAACACCCAGTACGGCGCGCTCAAGATCAAGGATGCCATCGTCGATCGCTTCACCAAGCGTGGCCATGTGCGCCCGGACGTGGACAAGAAATCCCCGGACATCCGCATCATGGCGCACCTGGGCAAGGGCAAGGCCAACATCACCCTGGACCTGTCCGGCCCGGCGCTGCACCAGCGTTTCTACCGTCAGGGCACAGGGGAGGCGCCGCTCAAAGAGAACCTGGCGGCGGCCATGATTGCCCGTAGCGGCTGGGCCGGCGAGCCCATGATGGACCCCATGTGCGGCTCAGGTACCCTGCTCATCGAAGCGGCCTTCATCGCCGCCGACATGGCGCCGGCCCTGCGCCGCGAACGCTTCGGGTTCGATCGCTGGCTGCAACACGATAGCGAGTTGTGGCAGAGCTTGATGATGGAAGCCCAGGTGCGTGCCAAGCGCGGCATGCAGCGCTGCGAGGTGAAGCTGTTCGGTTGCGATGCGGATACCCGGGTTCTGATGAAGGCCCGTGACAACGCCAAGGCGGCCGGGGTAGCCCACCTCATCACCTTCAAGCAGGCCGATGTCACCGCGCTCGAGAACCCGCTGCCGATGCCTGCCGCAGACGGGGAGGCGCGCCAAGTCGGCATGCTCATCTCCAACCCGCCCTATGGCGAGCGTCTGGGGGAATTCCCGGCTCTGCTGGAAGTGCACCAGGCCCTGGGCGATGCCCTGCGCCGCAGCTTCCAGGGCTGGAAGGTCACTATTTTGTCTGCCTCTCCTGAGCTTTTGAGCTGCCTGCGCCTGCGGGCCGACAAGCAGTATCGCCTGTTCAACGGGGCCCTGGAGTGCCAGCTGCGCAACTACCAGATTGCGCTGGACTCCGTGGCCTCCCAGAAAGAGGTGGCCCAGGACTTTGCCAACCGTCTGCGCAAGAATCTGAAGACCCTCGAGAAGTGGGCCAGCAAGGAGGGGATCGACTGCTATCGCCTCTATGACGCCGACTTGCCGGAATACAACGCCGCCATCGACCGCTATCGGGACTACCTGGTGGTGCAGGAGTACGCCGCGCCCAAGGACATCCCCGCCCAGAAGACCCGTCAGCGTCTGCTCGACATGGTGCAGGCCGCCATCAAGGTGACCGGCATGGACGGCGAGAAGGTGATCCTGAAGGTGCGTGAACGTCAGGAAGGCAAGCAGCAGTACCAGAAGCTCTCCGAAGAGCAGCACCGGATGGAGGTGCAGGAGTACGGGGCGCGGCTTTGGGTCAACCTCTACGACTACCTGGATACCGGCCTCTTCCTCGATCACCGTCAGACCCGCCGCATGCTGGGCCAGATGGCCCGCGGCAAGCGTTTCCTGAACCTGTTCGCCTACACCGGCAGTGCCACCGTGCACGCGGGCCTTGGCGGGGCGAGCGAGACCACCACGGTGGACATGTCCCACACCTACCTCAACTGGGCGCAGGACAACATGCGGCTCAACTCCCTGGTGGGTCGTCAACACAAGTTTGTCCAGGCCGATTGCCTGAAGTGGCTCTCCGAGGCCGAGGATCAGTACGATCTCATCTTCATCGATCCGCCCACCTTCTCCAACTCCAAGCGGATGGACGAGAGCTTCGACGTGCAGCGGGATCACCTGCTGCTGATGCAGCACCTCAAACGCCTGCTGGCGGCGGACGGCACCCTGGTGTTCTCCAACAACAAGCGCCACTTCAAGATGGATCTGGCCGGTCTCGAGGCCGCGGGTCTCAAGGCCCAGAACATCACCGGCAAGACCCGGCCCAAGGATTTCGAGCGCAACCAGCACATCCACAACTGCTGGATCATCACCCACGCCGAGACGCAAGGCTGATGCTGACCCTGTTTCACACCGACGGCTGCCACCTGTGCGAACAGGCCTGGGCGCTGGTGGAGCAGGCCGGCCTTGCCGCCAGCACGCGCCAGTGCGACATCATGGAGGATGCGCACTGGCTTGCAGCCTACCGGGTGCGCATTCCTGTGCTGCGCGATGACGCAGGCCGCGAACTGGGCTGGCCCTTCACCCTGGCACAGCTGACGGCCTGGGCCGGGCGTCAGGCGTCGTGCTGATTTGGCGAAAAAACGGGGGCAGAGTCTGCCGCCCGTTTTTTCATACGCAATAAGGAACGAACATGGCTTTATTAACATTGCACGGCGCCTCGCTGTCGTTCAGTGATTTCCCGCTGCTCGACAACGCCGAGCTGACCATAGAGCGGGGCGAGCGCCTCTGTCTGGTGGGGCGCAACGGGGCGGGCAAGTCCACCCTGATGAAGGTGATTGCAAGCGAACTGCCCCTGGACGACGGTCGTCTGGTGCTGCAGCAGGACTTGAAAGTGACCCGCCTCGAGCAGGATCCCCCGGCCTCGAGCGAGATCACCGTGTTTGACTATGCCGCCGAAGGGCTGGCGGGTGTCGGCGAGCTGCTCAAGCAGTATCACCACATCTCCCTGGAGCTGGGCCATGATCCCTCGGATGCCAACATCCGCAAGATGAGCGAGTTGCAAGAGCAGCTCGATTATCAGAACGGCTGGCAGTTCGAGACCCGCATCAGCCAGGTGCTGACCCTGCTGGGACTGGATCCCGACGTGACCCTCGACAGTCTCTCGGGCGGCTGGCTGCGCAAGGTGGCCCTGGCCCGGGCCCTCGCCTGCGACCCGGATCTGCTGCTGCTGGACGAGCCGACCAACCACCTGGACATCGAGGCCATCAACTGGCTGGAAGAGTTCCTCAAGGATTTTCGCGGTGCCATCGTCTTCATCTCCCACGACCGGGAGTTCATCCACAAGCTGGCGACCCGGATCATCGATCTCGATCGCGGCGTGATCACCTCCTGGCCCGGCAACTACGACGAGTATCTGCAGGGCAAGGAGGAGGCGCTGCGGGTCGAGGAGCTGCAAAATGCCGAGTTCGACCGCAAGCTGGCCCAGGAAGAGGTCTGGGTGCGCCAGGGCATCAAGGCCCGCCGCACCCGCAACGAAGGTCGGGTGCGCGCCCTGGAGGCGATGCGCAGGGAACGCTCTCAGCGCCGCGAGCTGCAAGGCAAGGCCAAGCTGCAACTGGACGAGGTCAGCCGCTCCGGCAAGCTGGTGTTCGAGACCGAAGGACTGGGGCTGGACTTTGGCGATCGCAC
Source organism: Aeromonas bivalvium (assembly GCF_000819765.1). GTDB lineage: Bacteria > Pseudomonadota > Gammaproteobacteria > Enterobacterales > Aeromonadaceae > Aeromonas > Aeromonas bivalvium. The sequence continues at coordinate 92,147 of NZ_CDBT01000004.1, read as the reverse complement.
CCTGTTCCAGGGGCTGGACTTGCAGGTGCTGCGGGGTGACAAGATTGCCCTGGTCGGCCCCAACGGCTGCGGCAAATCCACCCTGATCAAGCTCCTGCTGGGCCAACTCGCCCCCAGTCGCGGACAGGTCAAGGGGGGCACCAACCTGGAAGTGGCCTATTTCGATCAGTACCGCGAGCAGCTCGATCCCGAGCAGACCGTGGTGGACAACGTGGGGGAGGGCAAGCAGGAAGTCATGGTGCGTGGCCGCTCCCGCCACATCCTGGGTTACCTGCAGGACTTCCTGTTCGAGCCCAAGCGGGCGCGGACCCCGGTCAAGGCCTTGTCAGGGGGCGAGAAAAACCGTCTACTGTTGGCCAAGCTGTTCTTGAAGCCCAGTAACTTGTTGATTCTGGATGAACCAACCAACGACCTGGATGTCGAAACCCTGGAACTTTTGGAAGAGCTGCTCACCGATTATCCCGGCACCCTGCTGCTGGTCAGCCACGATCGCCGCTTCATCGACAATACGGTGACCGGCTGCTGGCTGTTCGAAGGAGATGGGCGGATCAGCGATTACGTGGGGGGCTATGCCGACATGATGGCGACCCGCGCCCAGCAGGCGGCGCAGCCGGCCAAGTCGGCGAACAAGGCCCAGGTGGCGACAGAGACGGTCGCGACGACGAGCGAACCCGCCAAAAAGAGCCGCAAGCTCTCCTACAAGTTGCAACTGGAGCTGGAATCTCTGCCTGCAAAATTGGAGCAACTTGAGGCCGAACTTGATACATTGCAGGGCGAAATCAATGAGCCCGGCTTCTTCTCGCTCAGTGCCGAGCAGACACAGCAGAAGCTACATGCCCTGAGTGCTGCCGAGGCGGCACTGGAACAGGCCTTCTCCCGTTGGGAGGAGTTGGAAGCGTTGAAACATCAGGACTAAGGACGTAGATGAAAAAGCAATTATCCATACTGGCCGTACTGGTCGGCGCCAGCCTCAATGCGCAGGCGGCACAGAGTCCCTTCTTCACCATTACCGAAGTGGGGCAGGGCTATGCGACCGGGATCAGCGCCGACAACAGCGTGCTGGCGGTGAAACTGAAGAACGATGCGGGCAGCTTCTTCTCCTCCGCCCCCTTCTCGGATTTTCTGGTAGACAGATTCCGTTTCGAGCAGGATTGCATCCTCTCCGGTGACGTCTGTGACGCCTTCTGGGAAGACAATGCCAACTTTGGCTACCAGTGGCGCCGCGATTTCCTCGATGCCAGCTCCCAGCGCGACAACCTGGGTCTTTCCGGCAGCGAGACCGATGGTCTGGCGGTGGCCATGGGGCCGGACAACGGCACCTACGTGGGTTACAAGGCCTCCAAGAATGCGGTCAATGGGCTGGCCAACAGCCGGACCGGCTTCGCCGTGATCAACAATGGCAACCAGGTCGCCCTGGAAGGCAGCTACCTGGTCAACGGCACCAATGTGCTGAGCAGCGCCACCAGCGTGGCCCAGATCAGTGGCAGCCAGTACCTGGTGACAGGGACTGCCGCCACCGGCAAGAATCGCAAGGTCACCACCGACGAGTACAAGGAGTGCTACAGCGGTGATGACGACAACTTCGGTGACTACCGTTACTGCCCGGGGGTCGATACCCAGGCCGCCTTCTGGCTGGTGGACAATGGCGCCGCCACCCTGTTCCAGCCAACCAACTACTACGACGATGACACCAACATGGTGCAGACCGCTTCCGCCCTCCAGGCGGCCAAGCTCAAGGATGGCAGCTGGGTCGCGGTCGGTTATTCGGCCACCGACGAAGAGTATGCGGAACACAGCCAGGATCTCGCCGCCTACTGGACCCTGGACCTGACCGGCAAGACGGCCGGTGCCACCAAGGCCATTCCCCTGTCCGACGGCAAGCCCGATGACAGTGATGCCAGCCTGCGCGCCAGCTGGGCCAGCGGCGTCAATGCCAACGGCTATGTGATAGGCAACCAGCGTTTTGGTACCAACAAGGGCCAGAACCGCCCGGTCGAGATGTTCGTGTTCAACCTGAACAGCCCGACCAGCAATGCCGCCGTGCCCCTCAAGAACAGCCCGATCAACGGTGCCAACTCGGAAGCTGCGGCCATCAACGATCACAACATGGTGGTCGGCTGGCGCGACTCCCGTCATCAGACCCAACCGGTGAGCGGCGGGACCAACCGCATGCAGGAAGCCTTCCTGCTCAACGCCGCCAACGGCAACAACTGGTATCTCAACGACCTCATCTGCGGCCTGAACGATGCCGGCAGCAAGAGCTGCAGCCAGAATGGCGCCTACTACCACATCGCCTATGCCAGCGGCATCAGCGCGGACGGCACCGTCGCAGCCACCGCCTATCGTTACGCCAGCGAGAACGACCTTAACAACCGCAGCAATGCCACCGTGGTCAGCGTCAAGCTGAGCCCGGACAGCCCCAACTACGAAGGCATAGCCGCCAATCGTGTGGTGGCCAATGCTCCGGTCGTCAACCAGACTGGTCAGGATGGCGATGGCGGCGGTGGTGGTGGCAGCCTGTTCTGGCTGACTCTGCTGGGTCTGCCTTTCGCCTGGCTGCGTCGCCGTGGCTGAAAAAAGCGGGTCATAAAAATGTAATGCAGTTCAGTGCCTTGTGTCACAAGGCCCGATTAGCATGGGAAGTTTTGTTTGACCTGACTTTGGCCTTGCGTTAATGATGAAAGCGACCGGTGAAAAACTGGTCGCTTTTTTCGTTCCACGAAGAGGGTCGTTGAATATGAAGAGACAAAAACGGGACCGTCTGGAGAGAGCTCGCGCTCGCGGTTATCAGGCTGGCGTTGTCGGTAAACAAAGCGAATCTTGTCCGTACCAGTGTCTGGACGCCCGCGGCCAATGGTTGGGGGGGTGGCGTGAAGCCATGGAAGGACGGAGTTCAGGACTCTTCATGAAGTAGTCACTTCATCACCATTCAAAGACAGGAAAGGGGCCCGACAGGCCCCTTTGCGTTGATGCTTGCCGTGACATGGCAAGATCAGAAACTGGTGGTGTCCTTGAACAGGCCCACTTTCAGGTCGGTGGCACTGTAGATGGGGCGACCATCCACCTCGACCACGCCATCGGCAATCCCCATGACCAGCTTGCGGTTGATGACCCGCTTGAAGGTGATCTTGTAGGTGACCTTCTTGGCGGTCGGCAGGATCTGGCCGGTAAACTTCACTTCACCCACGCCCAGGGCACGACCCTTGCCGGGACCCCCTTTCCAGCCGAGGAAGAAACCGACCAGCTGCCACATGGCATCCAGGCCCAGGCAGCCAGGCATGACGGGATCGCCCGGGAAGTGGCAATCGAAGAACCAGAGGTCCGGCGTGATGTCGAGCTCTGCCAGGATCTCGCCCTTGCCGTGCTCGCCGCCGTTATCGTTGATGGTGACGATGCGATCCATCATCAGCATGTTGGGGGCGGGCAGTTGGCTGTTGCCCTCACCAAACAGTTCACCACGGCTGCAGGCGAGCAGCTCCTCGCGGGAGAACGAGGTCTTGCCTTGTTCACAGAGGGAGAGGGGAGCTGCAGAGGCGGTTTTATCTTGGGTCACGCTGTGTATCCTTCATATGAGTCAAAGCGGAGCCAATCTAGCGTACACCTGTGCGCTAGACAACTCCGATCACTTGTTAATGGCCAAACAGACGGCCCAGTATGGTGCGCATTATGCCCGTTTTGGGCAGGGTGCCGTTGAGATCATCCAGTCGCTGCTGGATCCGGTAGAACAGGGTGTCCGGCATATCCGGCTCCCCGGCCACGCAGCCGGTCAGCAGCTCGATGGCTTCCTCCACATGGTCCACCGGGTGGATGTGGAACTGTCCCTGCTCGACGGCGGCAATCACCTCGTCGGAGAGGTTCAGTTGCTGGGCATTGGTGCCGGGCAACAGAATGCCTTGCTTGCCGTTGAGGCCGTGGATCTGGCACACCCGGAAGAAGCCCTCGATCTTCTCGTTGACCCCGCCGACCGCCTGCACGTTACCGAACTGATCGACGGCGCCGGTGACGGCAAAATGCTGATAGATGGGCTGGCGGGCGAGGGCAGAGAGCAGGGCGCACAGGCCGGTCAGGGAGGCGCTGTCACCATCAATCTCGTGATAAGACTGCTCGAATACCAGGTTGGCCGACAGGGGCGAGGGGTTCTCAGCCCCAAATTTGTTGGAGAGATAGCCGTGGATGATCATCATCGCCTTGGCGTGGATATGACCGGCTAGCTCCGCCTTGCGCTCGATATCCGCCACGTCGCCATCCCCCAGATGAACGGTGGCGGTGAGGCGCACCGGCTCGCCGAAATCGTAGGGGTGACCGGCGACCTGGATCACGGAGAGGCCATTGATCTGGCCTATCTCTTCTCCCTCGGTCTGCAGCAGGATCTGGCCATCGATCACCCCCTGATCGGACTGTTCAACCAGGTAATTCAAGCGGAAATCCTGCTCGGCCAGGGCATTGACGATGTGCTCCTGATCGATGATGTCGGCCTCCAGTTCACGGGCCAGGCTGTCTGCCAGCCGCATCAGGGCGGTCAGCTGCACCTCGGAGAGGGAGAGCCACTCCTGATGGTCGCACAGCCGGCTGGCGTGACGACAGAGCGCCGCCTGAGCCGCCGGGGTGAAATCCAGCAGGGACCAGCGCTGGCGGATCCAGGCCAGATAGCCAAGAAAGTCCGGCAGCTCATCGTCAATTTCCACCTCGGAGACCAGGTCAGCGCGCAGGAAGATCCGCTCCGACATGTCGCGATCGAGCATCTGGAATTCGGCCACTTCCAACCGATCGCCGACCAGGATCAGCTTGAGACGGATTGGCGTCGCCTCAGGGGCGAAGAAGGGGGTCAGGGTCTTGCCTTCCTGGTAGGCATTCCAGTCCAGTTCGCCCTTGAGCATGGCGTTCTTGAGCTTGAACCAGAGGTGGGGCTGATCCAGCAGCTCATCGAGTTGCAAGATGAGATAGCCGCCATTGGCCTGACGCATCAGGCCCGGCTCCAGCAGATGCTGGTTGGCGTAGACCGAGCCTTGCTCGGTCTGATAGTTGATGGAGCCAAACAGGGTGTCCCAGTTCAGATCCCGGCCATAGACCACGGGGGCCTGCTGATCTTCGTGATGGATCAGCAGGTTGATGAGCACGGGGTGCTGAAACTCGAGGCCGAGGGCGACATGGGCCGACAGATCCGACAGGAAGTCGGCTATCTTGGGGTCATCCTTCTGCTTGCGCATGATGCGGGTCACCAGGCGCTCGGCATCCAGATGATGACTCATCAGCTTGAGCAGCTCGCCAACCATCTCGCAAAATTCGAACCCTGTGCCCGGTTGCAGTCGCAGCCAGATGGGCTTGAACGGATTGTTGAGGTTCTCGGTATAGCAGAGATCGAACAGATCGCCGTCCTTGCCATGGGTGTCGGCAATCAGGGTGCGGCACACCTGTTCGTAGTCTGCGCCGGGGAAGCCGTTGATCAGCATCACAGGGCAATCGCCGTCGAAACTGGCCAGACGCTTGATGGCTGAAATGGCTCTGGGTTGCAAGGCGGCAAAGGGAATGGGGTCGAGTTCGCTCAGGGGAGCAAAGAGGTCAATCGCAAAAGCGGGTTTCAGTTGTTCTGATGTTAATTCAGCCACTTAAGACATCCGGTCGGAGAGAGGAGCAATTGTTGCCATTATACACAGTTCGTATAGGCGTGACAGGAAATGGAATAGTTGATTTAACATAATATACATTATGCGCAGTAAGGTTAGGCCCGTCGCTAGAGGTCGCAAACACAGCTATGGCAAGGGCTACCGCTGTGCCGGCTCCTTTGGTGTACTTCGCCAGGATGTCATACCAGGCCTGTTTGAGTTCCGGATCTTCCTCTCTGACCGCCGCCATGCTTAACAGCACTTCGCTGACGTCTAAGCCAGCTGCTTCAGCCATTTTTTTTGCAGTGGCATCAGTGAGTTGTGACTTTCCTTTGTTCACTGCTGAGATGTAAGAGCTGGTAAATCCCAGGTCTGCGGCGACTTCCTGGAATTGGCTGTACTTTTTGGCTCTCATGTAGGCCAGAAGCAGCGTTTTAGAGTCCATGTTTTTGTCTCCTGAGTGGTTAGACAATCGACCCATCATACCCATTTTGGCGAGAAACGGCTTGTTTCCATTCAACTCGCCACATGGTTGAATGAAATCAACCAACCATTTGATTGCATCACACATGACCCACTCTAGCCCACAAAACCAGGATCTGCCCGCGCTCATCGAGCGCAAGGTCTATTGGCAGGATGAGCCAACAGGCGACATTTCCGCGTGTGTGGCGGGTCAGGTCGAGATGTTCCGCGACCTGCATGAGATGCGGGTCTATCTGGCCATGACGTACCCGGATACCGCCTTTGAGCTGGTCGAGGTCACTGAGGACACTTGGCAAGGCTTCTATGATCAGGGGGTCTTCTTCGATGACTGGTCATAGCTGCCCGATGCCGATAAATAGGGTTATCGGCATCAATCCTAATCCTTATCAACGTTGTTTTGCTGATTACTATCTGGATCAGCTCTCACGTACTCGACGTTGTTACGCTCATAAATATGAAAGTCAGGATGCTTTCCTTCCTTTATCTCTTCAACAAGCTTTTCACGAGGAACTGTCCCCCGCCCAGGAATGGTGTAAGTTTGGTTTTCGCCATTCTGCCCATCCTTGTTACCACAAATATTCTTGGCCATGTGTATATCCCCTCTTCGAGCTATATGTTCCATACGGATATTGGGGGTTTAGGTTGCAAAACAACCTTATGGTGATAAAAAAAGCATCAAGTAAGAGATACCCCCTGTCCCGTGGCTGTATCGAGCATGTGAGGATTGAATTACCCCCGTATTACTATTCAGCACGCAGCACGTCGGAAATTTCTCTTGGGCTAACACGTTGGCGTATATCTGCTGTCAAGGCGCCCTGCCCCGTTATCGCCCTGGCGCTTCCATCCCATCGCTCTTCCGCCCTACCCGGCGACCTTGTCATCGGGCGTGATGTCTACCCGTGATCTGGAACCTGTCCCCTCTCCCACCCGCCAATCAGTGCGCTCAGGTCTGGTACGTCATGGTGCCAATCGATGACGATGGGGGACAGAGTGCCACAGGCTCATCGGTGGGTTTGGCTCTCCCCTCTCCCAAATATGTCTTCGTTATCGCAGCGTCTGTTTCATGGGCCCTCGTGCCCCTGCCCTGGCGAGCTGGGCGGCTTTATCCCCATGTCCCCGGCCGCACAAGTTTCTTGGGCCTGGCTCAACTGGGAGGCGAGCCAGGCCTGGGCCTCGTCGATGCACTTGAAGGTCTTGATGGTCTGGTATTGGAGTTGGGGCACGCGCTCGACGGCGATGGCATGGAGGACCTGGGAGGTGATCAGATGCGCCTTGGCGACCAGCGGCTGGGTATTGAGCCAGCGGTTGAATTCATTTGCGAGTGCGAGCGCCTCATCGGTCCCGCCCTCGTAGTCCCGGGTATCGATCAGCAGGCAGAATGGTCTGCCATCGAGGCCTTCGATGAGGGTCTTGATCCTGGTCACCCAGGAGAGGCACCCTTCCCTGTTGAACGAGCCGCTGAGCTTGCTCGTGATCACCTGACCCACAATCTGTGCGCTGTGCAGCCCATGACTCTCATAACGCGGCATATGAACCCCATGACAACCCGGCCGATGAATGGGGCAGATCTTGCCTGCTGGGGTGAGCGGATACAAGAGGGCCTGTCTGGACCACTCTCAAACCCGCTCAGCCGATGTCAGTAAAGCAAGACCCATGGGCGAGCCAATCTGATATCCCTCGTCTGTTATCTCTCACCTGCCTAGCAGGGGATCCAGCCGTTTGGCTGAGGCACTCTCATGGCGCTCGCTGTTGGCGGTGTGCAGGTATTTCGAGGTGGTATCTATGCTGTCGTGGCCGGCATCGGCCTGGACATGGGACAAGGGACGGCCATTGAGATTGATGTCGTGGGTGATGCCGGTATGACGGATGGCGTGAGGGGTCAGGGTCCGCATCTCGGCGCCATCCTGGGTAAAACCGTCGGCTTCGGCCAGCGAGGCCCCCGCCTCTATCACCAGGGCAACCAGATCCCGCAGCTGGCGAATGCCGAGGTTGGCATTGAGCTCTCCCTGCTCACGACCATGGGCCGCCGCCTTGTGGCGCACGAACAAGGGGGTCTGTTCGTCCGGGGTCGGCAGCGGCGAGAGACCGAGGAAGCGCCGGTAGCGAGTCAATGCCTCAAGCAGATCCTGGGAAACGGCGACGGTGCGACGCTTGCCTCCCTTGCTGCGGGGAATGAAATAGCCCCATACCCCTGTCTTGCCATCGCGTCGAAACTGGCTCATGACGGGGGTGAAACCGGGCCGGGCCGCCACCTCGGAGATGCGCAGGTAACAGGCATACATGAGACAGACAAGGAAACGGGTGCGTTCATGCTGGCTCGGCTGTGCCTCGGCCAGCTGATCCGCCGCCTGCATCACATAGGACCATTGCAACTGGCTGAATGCCTTGCCCTGGTGATCCTGCTCCTGTGCCAGGGGGCGCTTGGCCCGTTGCAGCAACAGGGCCGGATTCTTGTCCATGTACTCCTCCTGGATGAGGAACTGGAAGAAGGCCGAGAGGATGGCGAGCTTGGTCTTCATGGCCTGCTCGCTCAGCCGATAAGGGAGCTCGCGGCCCAGCTCCCGCTTGCCAAGGAAGGGGCGCCACTGGGGATTGGGCAAACGCTCTCCCCACTCCTTGTCGCTGATGAACTGGGCCACATTGCGATAGGCGATCAGGGACGGAGGCGGTGCCTGGCAGTAATCGAGGTAGCGCATCATGATGCGGCGACTCAGATCCTGCGGGCTGATGGCCATCTCGGCAAAACACCAATGCAGGAAGGTGGTGAGTTCGCTGCGATAGGTCTTGTAGTTGTTCTCGCTGTGACGCTGCTCAAGCAGCCAGTCGACCGCAAGCTCGTACACCAGGCCCGCATCCGGTACCCGATTTAGGCTGAGCTGAGCCAGGTAGTGATTGACCTGGGCATTGCCCGCCTCCAGGTGGGCGAGTCCGTCGAACAGAGGCATGGCAGGGGGAAGCGGGATCTGGGAGTGCATGATGATTGCCTGAGATAGAGTGATTGCCAGGAGTGGATGATAGGTCGCAGACGCATTGCCGCGATCACCCGGTTGCGCTCTGGCGTACCAGATGCACCTTGTTTATGCAGGTTATTGCTTAACCATTCATGGTTGTTAGGAAATTTTCGGGGAAATACTTTCAAGTTTGACTGCTTATGCTTTTGTTTGAATGGATGCCGGTTTTCCTCTGGCGCTGGCCTCTGCTCGATGCACCTCAGATGCAGCCATGGCAACCCGTCCCAGCCCGCTGACTGACGGTTGCTCGCCATCACGGTTGCCATCGCAATAACCAGGTGCCCCATGGTTCGGCCTTGCCGTCATGGTGTTGCCTGTCGCAACAAGAACGGGTGAGACCCAAGTGGGCAAACGGCACGGTGCAGCGCATAGGGGCGAGCCGACCCTTGCCCTCCCTTGGGTTGCCTCAGGCCACGCTCTTGAGGGGTTTTTCCTTGGCACTCTTCTCCTTGCTCGCTTCCTTGTCTGTCTCCGGGACAAGGGGCTGCGCCTTGCCGCCCCGCAGCACGGTCTGCAGCAGATCCCGCTGCTGTGCCAGGTAGAACGCCAGGCTCTCCTGCTGCTCGGGGGCGAGCTCGACCGGAGCCCCGACCAGCAACTGCAGCAGCTCGTCGGCGGTGTCGAGCAGCTTGTCATAGGCGTCGGCCTCTTTCTTGCTGGTAAAGGTCATCTTCTCTACTCCCCCACGCATGACGACATATTTGATTTCAACGGCCATGATTGCCTCCTTGTTGATGATGGTAGAAGTATATGTATAAACGTACAGTATCGCAAATCCGGGCACTGGCCTGAGCATGGGGGCGCGGCGCCCATAGCAAAATGCCCGCCGGGTGGCGGGCATTGCATTGGAAGATGAGGCGTCAGATCACCAGCAGGTCCATGAACTGATTGACCGGCATGGCGGCGAGCGCCTCCCTGTCCTGGCCGAGACGATAGAGGGCCTCGACCCGTTTGGCCGGGAAGCGGGTCGCCAGATTGGCCCTGTACTTGGCCAGCAGCAGGGGGATCCCCTCCTCCCGTCGGCGCTGATGACCCACCGGATAGGCGACGTGGACCCTGGCGGTGTGGCTGCCATCCTTGAAGAAGATCTGGATGGCGTTGGCGATGGATCGCTTGTCCGATTCCAGGTAGTCGCGGCTGTAGCCCTTGTCCTCCTCCACCAGCATCCTGGCGCGCAGGGCGTCGATGCGGGGATCGGCCGCCACGTCATCCTCGTAGTCTTCGGCCACCAGCCGACCGAAGATGAGGGGCACCGCCACCATGTATTGCAGGCAGTGATCCCGGTCCGCCGGGTTGTTGAGAGGGCCCACCTTGCTGATGATGCGAATGGCCGACTCATGGGTGGTGAGCACTATCTTGTCGATCTCGTCGAGGCGGTCCTTCACCTCGGCGTGCAGCTTGAGGGCGCACTCCACCGCGGTCTGGGCATGGAATTCGGCCGGGTAGCTTATCTTGAACAGCACATTCTCCATCACGTAACTGGCGAAAGGCTGGTTGACGGCGAAGCGGTTGCCCCCAAACAGCACGTCATAGAATCCCCAGTTGGGGGCGCTGAGCACCCCGGGATAGCCCATCTCGCCGCTCATGGTGATGAGGGCCAGGCGCACGGCACGGGAGGTGGCATCGCCGGCGGCCCAGCTCTTGCGGGATCCGGCGTTGGGAGCATGGCGATAGGTGCGCAGGCTCTGGCCATCGACGAAGGCCTGGGAGAGGGCGTCGATCACCTGATCCCGGCTTCCCCCCAGCATCCGGGTCACCACGGCGGTGCTCGCCACCTTGACCAGCACCACATGGTCCAGTCCGACCCGGTTGAAGGCATTCTCCAGGGCCAGGATGCCCTGGATCTCGTGGGCCTTGACCATGGCGATGAGCACCTCGGCCATGGTGAGGGGCGCCTTGCCCTCGGCAACCCGGGTACGGGATAGCCAGTCGGCGGTGGCCAGAATGGCGCCCAGGTTGTCGGAGGGGTGGCCCCACTCGGCGGCGAGCCAGGTGTCGTTGTAGTCGAGCCAGCGGATGAGGGTGCCGATATCGAACGCCCCCTTGACCGGATCCAGGCAGAGTTGGGTGCCGGGTACCCGGGCACCGTGCGGCACCTGGGTGCCCGGCACTATGGGGCCCAGGTGCTTGGTGCACTCGGGAAAGCGCAGCGCCAGCAGGCCGCAGCCCAGGGTGTCGAGCAGGCAGTAGCGGGCGGTATCGAGGGCCAGCTGGCTGGTGATGGGCTGGTGACAGACGTAATCGGCAATCTCGACCAGGATGGGATCCGGTTCGGGTCTGTGGTTGAGGTCGACGTTGGCGGACATCATGATTTCCTTATCGTTGTGGTGAGTGGGGAGACGGGTGAGTACTCCCCTCAGCGTTGCTGCAGGGAGACAAAATGCCGGGGAGCCGGACCTATGTAGTCGGCGCTCGGGCGTATGATGCGGTTGTGCTCGCGCTGCTCCATGATGTGGGCGCACCAGCCGGTGACCCGGGAGCAGACGAAGATGGGGGTGAACAGCTTGGTCGGGATCCCCAGGTAGTGATAGGCGCTGGCATGGAAGAAGTCGGCATTGGGGAAGAGCGCCTTCTCGTCCCACATCACCCGCTCCGCCTCGCAGGAGACGCGATAGAGCCTGTCATCCCCCGCCGCTTCCGCCAGCTTGGCGGCCCACTCCTTGATGATGGCATTGCGGGGATCCGAGGTGCGGTAGACGGCGTGGCCAAAGCCCATGATCTTCTCCTTGGCGGCCAGCTTGGCGAGCAGTTCGCGCCGCGCCTGTGCCTCGTCCTGCCAGGGTGCGATCATGGCCATGGCCGCCTCATTGGCACCGCCGTGGAGCGGACCACGCAGGGTACCGATGGCGGCGGTGACGCAGGAGAACATGTCCGACAGGGTCGAGGCGCAGACTCGGGCGGCGAAGGTGGAAGCGTTGAATTCATGCTCGGCATAGAGGATGAGGGAGACGTTCATGACCCGGCGTGCCAGCTCGCTGGGGGGGGCCTGATGCAGCAGGGCGAGAAAGTGGCCGCCGATGCAGGTTTCCGAGGTATCCGTGTCGATGCGCACTCCCTCGTGACTGAACTTGTACCAGTAGAGCAGGATCCCGGGAAAAGCCGCCAGCAGCCGATCGGCCACATGGTGTTCGTGCTCGAAGCCATCTTCGGGCTCGAGATCCCCCAGCATGGAACAGCCGGTGCGCAGCACGTCCATGGGGTGGGCATCGGCGGGAATGAGCTCGAGTACCTCGCGCAGGGCCGCGGGCAGGGTGCGCATGGCGCGCAGCCGGGCCTGATAGGCCGCAAGCTCGGCGGCGCTGGGCAGTGCGCCCTTGAGCAGCAGATGGGCCACCTCCTCAAACTCGGCCCCCCTGGCCAGCTCCTGAATGTCATAGCCCCGGTAGGTGAGCCCGGTACCGCTCTTGCCGACGGTGCAGATGCTGGTCTCCCCCGCGCTCTGCCCCCGCAATCCTGCGCCGCCAAGGGGCTTGCTTGCCCCTTGCTCTTTCGCTGCTTGTCCCATGACGAACCTCCTAATCCTTGGTGGTGAACAGACGATCCAGGGTCTGTTCGTAGTGGTGATATCCGAGGAAGTCGTAGAGGGCCTCCCGGGTCTGCATGCTCTCCACGACGGCCCGCTGATGGCCCTCCTGGCGAATGTGCTGGTAGACATTGAGGGCGGCCTGGTTGGCCGCCCGGCTGGCGCTCAAGGGGTAGAGCACCATGCCCACCCCGTGTTCGGCGAGTCGCGACCTGTCAAACAGCTCTGTCTTGCCAAATTCGGTCATGTTGGCGAGGATGGGCACCCCGGCGGCCTTGGCAAACAGATCGTATTGGCCAAGCTCGGTCACCGCCTCGGCGAAGATCATGTCGGCCCCGGCGGCCACATAGGCGGCGACCCGCTCCAGGGCATCCCCTATGCCTTCCACCGCCAGGGCATCGGTACGGGCCATGATGACGAAGTCTGTATCCTGACGGGCATCGACCGCCGCCTTGATCCTGTCCACCATCTCCCCCTGGCTCACCACCGCCTTGTTGGGCCTGTGGCCGCAGCGCTTCTGCGCGACCTGATCCTCCATGTGGACGGCGGCCACCCCGGCCCGCTCGAACGCGCGAATGGTGCGCGCTATGTTGAAGGCACCGCCCCAGCCAGTGTCTATGTCCACCAGCAGCGGCAGCCGGGTGGCGGCCGTGATGCGCTCGGCGTCGATCAGCACGTCATTCATCGAGGTCATGCCGAGATCCGGCAGGCCGTAGGAGGCATTGGCCACCCCGGCGCCGGAGAGATAGAGGGCGCGAAAACCGCTGCGCTCTGCCATGAGCGCCATGTAGGCATTGATGGTGCCCACGATCTGCAACGGGGCTTCCTGGGTAAGGGCATCGCGAAAACGGCGACCGGCCGAGGGGATTGGGCTGGACATCATGACTCCTTTCATTTGTCGGGTCTGATTATCTAATATTACCTTTACGTTAACGTCAATCATACTTTCGTGGCACTGGGGGAGAGAGGCAAGACAGCCAGCCGGTTTTAAGGTAAATTTCACCCACTCCTTCAACAGGTTGAAACGTATGTCGGATCCCAATAACGTGATCGTCTGTCCGGCCTGCGACTTGCTGATCGCCCGCAAGTTATTGCCCCTGCGCCGTCACGCCCATTGCCCCCGCTGCCACCAGCACCTCTATGGTCGTTACGGGTTTCGCCCCTCCCAGTTGATGGCGCTCTCCCTCACCGGTCTGCTGCTGCTCCCCTCGGCGTTTTTCGAACCCCTGCTCTATCTGCGCCTGGCCGGCGAGAACTCCCAGGCGACGTTGCTGCGCGGCATCCAGATGCTGTGGCAGGCCCATGAGTACTGGGTCTCGGCCCTGGTGCTCTGGTGCGCCGTGCTGGCGCCGACCGGGCTGCTGCTGGGGATCCTGCTGCTGGCCTCTGGCCTGGCGACCCGGCTTGGCGTCATTCCCGTGACCCTCAAGGCGGTGGAGGTGTTTCGTCACTGGGCCATGCTGGAGGTCTATCTGGTCAGCCTGCTGGTCGCCCTGTTCAAGCTGGTCGACATCGCCGACGTGCGCCTGGGGGGTGGCCTGCTCAGCCTCTCCATCCTGATGCTGCTCAACATGACCCTGCTGATCCTGTTCAATCCGGCCCCTTACTGGGAGCGGGTCGCCCTGGATCCCCAGGTTGCCGAGGGGGAGCCCGATGAGGGAAACTGAGCGAGAAGATGAGATGGCGAGGGAACAGACGCTGATCAGCGCCCGCGAGCTCGGCATGTGTCGCTGCCATCACTGCGGCCTGCTGGTGCGCTTTGTCCCCCATCGCCTCTGTCCCCGCTGTCACGGCGCCCTTCACCTGCGAACCCCCCACTCCCTGCGCTGGTCATGGGGACTGCTGGCCCTGGCGACCTTCATGCTGCTGCCGGCCAATCTCTTGCCCATCACCCATTTCTACAACAAGGGGTTGCTGCAATCGGACACCATTTTCAGCGGCATCATGGCGCTTTATCGCAGCAAGATGTCCGGTATCGCCACCATAGTGCTCACCGCCAGCATAGTGGTGCCCGTCATGAAGATCCTGGGGCTGGGCTGGATCTGCTGGCAGTTGCAGCGGCGCAAGCCGGTGCGGCGTCGACGCCAGCTGGTGATGTATCGCATCATCGATTTCATCGGTCGCTGGTCCATGCTGGATCTGTTTGTGATCTCGCTCATGGTCGCCCTGGTCGATAGGGGCGTGCTGCTCAACGTGCAGGCAGGCCCGGGGGCGACGGCCTTCGCCGGGGTGGTGGTGCTCACCATGCTCTCGGCCCGCATGCTCGATACCCGGCTGCTGTGGGACAAGGCGGCCCGTTAATCTTTTCGTTTCTGATCAGCGGGCCGCGCAAGCGCCCCATAAGGAGTCGGTATGGTCGGGGCTGAACCCGTCATCAAGAAACATCGCTGGTTGTCGCCGGTCTGGTTGCTGCCCCTCATCGCCCTCTTGCTGGCGGCGGGTTTTCTCTATCAGCAATACCAGAACAGCGGCGAGCAGATCCGCATCAACTTCGAGCAGGGGAACGGCATCTTGCCGGGCAAGACCCAACTGCGTTACCAGGGGGTGGCCATCGGGGTGGTGCAGGATCTGGCGCTGGCCGAAGATGGCCGCAAGATTGCCGTGCTCGCCAAGGTGGACAGTCGGGCCCGGGCCCTGATGCGCAAGGGCACCGGCTTCTGGCTGGTCAGCCCCAAGGCGTCGCTGACCGAGATCTCCGGTCTCGATACCCTGGTCTCTGGCAACTACATCAATGTGCAGCCAGGGCGGGAAAGCAATCCCGTCGCCAACGAGTTCGATGCCCTCGACGGCCCTCCCCCCGGTTATCAGGCCCAGGGGCGCACCCTGCACCTGAGCGCCGACTCCCTCGGCTCGGTGGGGATAGGGGCCAAGCTCTATTTTCGCGGCCTGGAGGTGGGCAGCGTCATCAATACCCGGCTTGGCGAGGAGGACAAGCAGGTGTTGCTGGATATCGTGATCGAGCCGCGTTTCGAACACCTGGTGAAGGCCGATACCCGTTTCTGGAACATCAGCGGCATCAAGGGCAACTTCAGCCTGGCCGGCGTCAGCGTGGAGGCGGGCAGCCTGGCCTCCATCCTGAGCGGTGGCATCGCCTTCGACTCGCCCGCCGAATCGCCCGTGGCCGAGCGCGGCGCCACCTTCGTCCTCTACAAGGGACTGGCCGAGGCCGCCCGGGGCGAGCGAGTGCGGCTGCAGGTGGGGGATCTGCCGGTCAAGGAGGGGATGCCCATCCTCTACGAGGGCATAGAAATTGGACGACTCGACCCCATTCGCCTGACCGACAAGGGGCGGGAGGTGAGCGCCCTGATAAGTCCTGAGCAGGCGTTTCGCATCACCCGCAACAGCCGTCTGGTGTGGGAGAGCGTCAAGCTCTCCCTGGCGGGGATAGAGCACGGCGACCGTCTGCTGGCCGGCCCTGCCATCCGTCTCGACTATGTGGCGGGCCCCAGGGCCGAGACCCTGATCCTCAGTGCCCAGGCAGAGACCAAGGGCCGGGAGCTGACCCTGGCCACGGAGGATCTCGCCGGCCTGAGCGAGGGGGCGCCGGTCTGGTACAAGGGATTGCAGGTGGGCAGCATTCGTGCCCTCTCCCTGGATGCCGGCGGCAACGCAAAGGTCAGGGTGTTCATCGAAAAAACCCATGGTGCCCTGCTCGAGCGGGCTCGCTTCTATCGAGCGACGCCGCTGCAGATCCAGGCCGACCTCAGCGGCATCAAGGTGGAAACCAGCCCGGCAGCGAGCTGGCTGGCCGGTGGCATCAAGCTGGTGCAGGCCCGTCAGGGCGGGCGCATCGATCGGCTCTATCCCGATGAGCAGTTGGCCCTGCTCGGCTCGGCCAAGGCCGTGGCCAAGACCTGGTGGCTGAGGGCGAGCCAGGCCGATGGCATCGCCATCGGCACCCCGGTGTTTTACCTGGGATTGCAGGCGGGCAAGGTGACCCAGCTGGTGGTGAAAGGCGGCGAGGTGCGCATCGCCCTGGAGATAGATGCCGTCTATGCCCCCCTGGTGGGCAGCCAGACCCAGTTCTGGAAGAAGGCGGCCATCGACACTCACGTGGGGCTGGACGGGGTGCGCATCAAGGCGGGCAACCTGGCCACCCTGCTGCGGGGAGGGATAGAGTTTGACAACTCCCCCACCAGTCAGGGCAATGGCAAGCTGTTCGACGACAGGGAGCAGGCCCAGGCCATGGTGCGCCCCTTCACCCTGGTCGCCTCCCGCAATCCCGGTCTGGGTGAAGGCTCTGCCATCCGCTATCGCGGCGTCACCATAGGCAAGGTCAAGGGGGTGGCGCTGGATCCGGCCATGGGCCAGGTGATCTTCCTGGCCGAACTCGAGGCCAGGTACGCCGATCGCTTCCTGCAGTCCGGGGCCAGCTTCACCCTGGTGCAGGCCAAGCTCGGCTTTGCCGGCGTCACGCACCTGGATACCCTGGTGAAGGGGGCCTTCATCGAGGCGACCCCAGGCCAGGGGGCGGGCAAGACCCGATTCCCCTTGCATGAGTCGCCGCACTCCGGCTTGATGCTCACCCTCAAGAGCCCGGCCCTCAATGGTCTGGCGGTCGGCAGCCCCCTGCTGTTTCGCAAGATGGTGGTGGGCAGCGTGAGCCAGGTGGCGCTCGCCCCCGATGGCAGCGAGGTGCAGATCCAGGTGCAGGTGGAGCCTGACTATGCCTACCTGGTGCGCGCCAACAGCCGCTTCTGGAATGTGTCCGGGGTCAAGGCCGACATAGGCCTGACCGGGGGCACCATACAGGTGGAGACCTTGCAGAGTCTGGTGGCGGGGGGGATCGCCTTCACCACCCCGGAGCAGAACACCGGGGCCAGGGTGCGCAGCGGCCAGAGCTTCCCCCTCCATGAGAAGGCCGATGAGGAGTGGCTCGGCTGGAGTCCGCGGCTCACCCATTGAGCCATCCTCATCCTCCGAGCAGCCCGGCCCAGTGCCGGGCTGCTTTTTGGCGCCCCTTTCCTGACAGGGCGGCGCCATGACGCTCTGCCATGCCGGCAAGATGTGCTAGCATATCGCCCCTGTTTTTGGGCCAGCGAGATGCCAAGTGCACGACAATACCCTACTTCCCGACGCGTTTTTGAGCCACATCGCCGCCATCATGCCTGCCCATCTCTCCATGGCGGAGTTCGTGGCCAGCTGCCGCCGCCCCCTGCGCCGCAGCATCCGGGTCAACACCCTCAAGATCGCCGTCGCCGACTTTCAGGCCCGCATGGCCGAGAAGGGCTGGACCCTGGCTCCCGTGCCCTGGTGCGAAACCGGTTTCTGGCTGACCCGGGCCGACGACACCGTGCCCCTTGGCAACACGGCGGAGCACCTGCTCGGTCTCTTCTATATCCAGGAGGCGAGTTCCATGCTGCCGGTGACGGCCCTGTTCGCCGCCGCCGGGGTGAGCGAGGCCGAGCTGTTGCTCGATGCGGCGGCGGCACCGGGCTCGAAGAGTACCCAGATATCCGCCCTGATGGGGAACCGCGGCATGCTGGTCGCCAACGAGTTTTCCAGCAGCCGGGTCAAGGTGCTGGCGGCCAATGTCCAGCGCTGCGGGGTGAGCAACATAGGGCTCAGCCACTTCGATGCCAAGGTATTCGGCCAGTGGTTGCCGGAAACCTTCGACGCCATCCTGCTCGATGCCCCCTGCTCGGGGGAAGGGACGGTGCGCAAGGATGAGGATGCCTTTCGCAACTGGAGCCTGGCCAGCATAGGGGAAATTGCCCAGGTGCAGCGCACCCTGCTGGAGAGCGCCTTTCATGCCTTGAAGCCAGGCGGCGT
Organism: Aeromonas bivalvium; assembly: GCF_000819765.1. Lineage (GTDB taxonomy): Bacteria > Pseudomonadota > Gammaproteobacteria > Enterobacterales > Aeromonadaceae > Aeromonas > Aeromonas bivalvium. The sequence goes on along the minus strand of NZ_CDBT01000004.1, from coordinate 73,755 downwards.
CATCGTCTACTCCACCTGCACCCTGAGTCATGAAGAGAACCAGGATATCTGCCGCTTCATGGTCGAACGCTTCGGAGATGCCCTCTGCTTCGAATCCCTGGGGGATCTCTTTCCCGGTGCGGAGCAGGCCTGTACCCAGGAGGGATACCTGCATGTTTGGCCCCAGATCTACGACAGTGAAGGCTTTTTCGTCGCCAGGTTGCGCAAGCGGCACTCGGTGACCAACCCCATGTTCAAGCCAGGGCGCCTCGGCAAGTTTCCCTTCACCCCCATGGCGGAGCGCGACGCAGCCTCCCTCAGAGACGCGCTGATCCGCGATTATGGGATCGCCCCCGAGGGAGCCCTGTTCGTGCGCGATGACGAGATCTGGCTCTTCCCCCTCCCCTTCGCCCCCCGGCTGATGAACAAGATCCGGCTGGACCGTATCGGTCTCAAGCTGGCGCAGACCCACAAGAAAGGCTATCGCCTCACCCACGAGTGGGCACTGGCCCAGGGCCACCTGGCCAGCAAGGGCTGGGTCGAGCTCGATAGCGATCAGGCGCGGGAATTCATGATGGGCCGGGATCTGCATCCGGCGGGAGAGAGCGGTCAGGGCGAGGTGATCCTGCGCTATCAGGGTTATGCCCTGGGACTCGGCAAGTGGGTCGGCAGCCGGATCAAGAATGCCCTGCCCCGGGATCTGGTCCGTGACACGAACTTGTTTGAGTCTTAAAAACCCACACACTGGTTGAAAATTTTTCCAGATCTTGCAAAGCCTTCCCCCTTGGCTAAGCTTTATTTTATCCGCAACCAGTTAGCGCACGGCTCTGCAAGGAGCCAATTCCCCTATGCCAGGTACATGGAATTCGTACCTGGCTTTTTTTATCAAAGCAATTCGTTATCTCTCACTCCGTCACAGTGTCGGCCAGGGCCCGCCGTGGATGTGTTATCTCGGACGCTGACTGGCGCGGCTCTGGCTCCGGTGTTTTCTCTTGCTGGCATTCATGTTGATAGAGCAGATCGATCGCCTGCTCGATGAGGGAGGCCTGGCTATCTTCGAGCCGGCGACCCAGCTCGGCCAGCCGACTCGCATGGCGCAGACTGATCCAGCACTGCAACCGGCTGTGGCTCTCCTGCTTGCGCTTCACGTGCTGGCGCTGGCGCTGGGCATTGTCGAGGGGCCTTTCAGGCTTCTCTTGTTGGCTCATAGGGCTGCTTTCTCCAGAAAAGTCATTCGTTATCTCTCATTCACTCTCCAGGGAAACAGAGGAGTGACGGGCGGGCACCTGCATGGCCAGCCGACGACCATGGTAAAGGCTGAGGGGATGGGAAGGAAGGGCCACCTTGGCTGGGACTCCCCCATCACGGTGTGCATGACATCTGTTCATTTAACATAAAAAACTGCGTAACGCAGTGACAGCACATGACTCACAGCAGACCCTGCAGGGCATGGTCATCGAACTTGTTGGCGTCATCGAAGTACTCCTGCAGGGTGCGCATGTCCTTGTGGCGGGTGACCTCGATGATCTTGTTCATCGGCTTGCCGGCCGTCACCGCCGAGGTGATGAACCCCCTTCTCAGGCTGTGGCCGCTGACATAGAGATCGTCGATGGCCATGCCGGTGCGCCGCTTGATCATCAGGTTGATGCCCTGCGGCCCGAGCGGTTCCTGGGTGAGCTGGCCCCAGCGGGTCATGCGGCGAAACAGGGCCCCTTGGCTGATGCCACTCATGGTCAACCAGTGGCGCAGGGCCGCGATGGGGCAATGTTCCCTCCCCGGGATCAGGGCTATCTCAGTCTCATGAAGCTGATGCTTGCTCGGCTTGAGACGTAGCCTGACTCCGCGCCCGACGAAGTCGAGATCCTCGACCTCGATACGGGCAGCCTCGGAGCGGCGCAGGGCTCCGCTGAACATCAGCAGCAACAAGGTATGGTCTCGCAGGCCCGCCAGGTTATCTGTGTCGATCGCCTCCAGCACCCGGGCCAGAGGTTGCAGGGTCAAGGCCCCAGTCTTGCGCTTGCGCGTATCACCCAGACGCACTATCCCCCGCATCATCTCCTTGATCTCGCTGTGCTCGGTGGGCATGGGATCGATCCCCTTCTGACGAAAGGCGTAACGGATCCCAGCCAGACGGCGCACCAGGGTGGCCGGTTTTCTCGGCTCCCCATTGCGCAGCTCTCCCCTGCCCCGGGTCTTGTCGAGCCAGACCCAGTGGGCGAGTACCCCATCGGCCTGATCCGCCAGGAAATTCATGATATCGAGGTGATTGCAGGCCAGGGGATCCAGTCCCTGCAACTGGCACCAGTGGACGAAGATACGGGTATCCGCCTGATAGGCATTGAGGGTGGTATCGGCCTTGGCACTGCGCAGGAAACGGCGAGCACGGCTGTTGAGCCTGGCATCGAAGACGCTCTGCAATCCCTGGGAAGCTGCCTGGGGCAAAAAAGCGGAAGTCACTGGTAACCCTATGATTTCATATGGAGTTTAGGGGGATCTTACAGGATCTTCCATCATCATCAAGTATCGA
>NZ_CDBT01000004.1:10402-71188 GCF_000819765.1 Aeromonas bivalvium | reverse complement strand
TCGATACTTGATGATGATGCTTTCAATCCGAGGAAGACCCGATTCAACCCTCACCTTGCGTTGCTTTATCAAGCCGCCTGGCATGGCTGAATCTGTTGTCTTGATTGCTTGTGCAGTGAGAGATAACGAACGTGAATTTTCAGATTATGTGAAGGGTTGTAAGGGGATTTCAATGAAACAGGCCCCTCTGGATGGGGCCTGCTGATTCACTGCCTAGCCAGTTTGAACAGTGCGAAGAAGTTGTCGCTGGTGGCTTGCGCCAGTTCAGCAAGGGGGATCTGGCGCAGGTCGGCGATGAACTGAGCCACGTCCACCACGAAGGCGGGTTCGTTCTCCCTCCCTCTGTGCGGCACCGGCGCCAGATAGGGAGAGTCCGTCTCTATCAGCAGTCGCGACAGCGGCAGAGCCTTGACCACCTCCTGCAAGGCGGCGGCACTCTTGAAGGTCACTATCCCGGAGATGGACACATAAAAGCCCATGGCCATGGCGGCCTCGGCCATTTCGAGGGATTCGGTGAAGCAGTGCAGTACCCCGCCCACCTGATCCGCCCCCTCTTCGGTCATGATCCGCAAGGTGTCCTCCTGGGCATCCCGGGTATGGATGATCAGGGGCTTGTTCAGCGCTCGCGCCACTCGGATATGTTCCCGGAACGAGTGCTGCTGCACCTCTTTATTCTCAGGGCTATAGAAGTAATCGAGCCCTGTTTCACCGATGGCAACCACCCGGGGATCCTTGGCCTGCTCCAGCAGCAGGGGGGCGTCCACACCGGGATCCTGGTTGAGAGGGTGTACCCCGCAGGAGGCAAACACCTGGGGATAGGGGGCGATCGCCGTCAGCATCTCTGGAAACTGCTGCTGGGTTACGCTCACACACAGGAAGTAGCCCACCTGGCGCGCCGCCGCCTTGGCCAGCACATCGGCCAGATCGGTCTGCTTGCTGCCATAGCTGAGCCGGTCCAGGTGGCAATGGGAATCTACGAATAACATGGGATCTTTTCCTCTGTTCACAGCCATTGGCTGAGCCAGTTCATCAGATGTATGGTCGGATTGGAGAGCTGTCCGGGTTGGCAGGCCTCTTTGAGGCTGACGAGACGTTGCTCGGCATCGAGCAGCCGCTCGCTGGAGTGGCCCTCGGCCAGAGCGTGACTGAGCCCGGCCAGATCCGGCATCGCCAATTGCTGATGGCCGCAGCCAGCCTGGGTCTTGAGGGCATCGCACAGCAGCAGTTGCAACCAGTGCAACCGGGTCTGGGTCTCCTGCCCCAACAGGGAGCAGAGGGCGGTGATCCGGGTCGGCTCCTGGCTCAGCTGCACGAAGCCCCCCAAGAGATCCTGACGCGCCTTGTCCTGTTGCTGCGCCAGGTAGTCGAGCACCCGCAGCGGCGCCCCCTGGCAGATCCGCACCTGGGCCTGGGTCGCCGGATGGCCCTGCTCGGCCAGCCAGTTCAGGGTGACCGGCTCGGGGGGAATGTGGCAGACATGCTTGTGGCAGCGGCTGCGGATGGTGGGCAGGAGGCGGGAGATCTGCGAGGCGATCAGCAGCAGCAGGCTGTCGCCGGCCGGCTCCTCCAGGGTCTTGAGCAGGGCGTTGGCCGCCGCTTCCGTCATGCGCTCGGCATCGGGAATGATCACCACCTTGCCATGACCGAGCTGGGCGGAACGCTGCAGACGCGAACCGAGCTCGCGCACCGCATCCACCCCTATGGTCTTGCTGTCACCTGGGATGATGCAGAGATCAGGATGATTGCCCTTGTCCGCCAACTGGCAGGCATGGCAGTGGCCGCAAGGCTCCCCCTGTTGGGGGTGATGACACAGATGGAACCGTGCCAACCGCTCCGCCAGCTGCTCCTTGCCAAGGCCGGCTTCCCCCAGCAGCAACCAGGCATGGCCGAGTCGTCCGGCAACCGCACTCTGGCTCAGAGCCTGCCAGTCCGGGATCAGCCAGGGATACATATGCGACTATCCAGGGCGACTTCGATGGCGGCCTTGACCCGATCCGGCGTCTGGCTGGCATCGACCACCAGAATGCTGTCATCCTGGGCGGCCAGCTCGAGATAGCGGGCCCGGGTCCGCTCGAAGAAACTCAGCTGCTCCAGCTCGATCCGGTCGAGTTCCCCACGATGGCGAGCCCGCTGCAATCCCAGGGCCGGATCGATGTCGAGATAGAGGGTGAGGTCGGGTTTGAAGTCGCCGAGCACCGCCTGCTTGATGGCATGAATGAGCCCGGTGTCTATGCCGCGCCCGCCCCCTTGATAGGCCTGGGAAGAGAGATCATGCCTGTCCCCCACCACCCAGGTCCCCTCGCGCAAAGCAGGTTTGATCCGCGTTTCCACCAGTTGCACCCGGGAGGCGTACATCAGCAGCAGCTCGGCCTGGATGGTGAGTTGCTCCTCGTGCACCTCCTTGACGATGGCCCGCATCCGCTCGGCCAATGGGGTGCCGCCCGGTTCCCGGGTACACTCGATGCGCGAGACGCCATGGGCCTTGAGGTAGTCGGTGACATACTGGACGGCGGAGCTCTTGCCCGCCCCTTCCAGCCCTTCGATCACGATAAATTTGGACATCAGGATTTCTTCAAAATGTATTGGCGAACCGCACGGTTATGCTCTTCGAGGGTTCTGGAGAAGTGATGGGCACCGCCCCCCTTGGCGACGAAGTAGAGAAAATCGCTCGCCTTGGGGTTGAGGGCCGCCTCGATGGATGCCTTGCCCGGCATGGCGATGGGAGTCGGTGGCAGGCCGTCGATCACATAGGTGTTGTAGGGGTTCACATCGGTGAGATCGCTGCGGCGAATGTTGCCATCGTAGCGATCCTTGACGCCATAGATGACAGTCGGGTCCGTCTGCAGCTTCATGCCAAGGCGCAGTCGGTTGACAAAGACGCCGGCAATCTCGGCACGCTCCTCGGGGACCCCTGTCTCTTTCTCTATGATGGAGGCCATGATCAAGGCTTCATAGGGCGTCTTGTAGGGCAGGTTCTCCTGGCGATTCTCCCAGGCGGTTTGCAGGACGCTCTCCATCTCCTGATGGGCGCGACGCAACACGGAGAGATCGCTGGCATGAACCGTATAGGCGTAAGTCTCCGGCAGGAACCAGCCTTCCAGCTTGCCATTGTCGATGCCGAGCTCATGGGCCAGTTCGGTCTCGTCCTGCTCCAGGGTGACCCGCTCCAGGTATGGGGCGCTGGCGAGCTGCTTCTGCCAATCCTCGAAGCGGGATCCCTCGACGAAGGTCAGGCTTAAGTGAAACTCCTTGCCCGAGGCAAACAGGGAAAGGGTCTCCTTCAAGGGGGCCCCTTCCTGGATCTCGTAAGTGCCTGACTTGATGGCAGCCAGTTCCGGATGGCTGCGAAGCCAGAGTCGAAGCGCCCAGGGTGTGACCTCGCCGTCGGCCAGTTCCGTGATGAGGCCGGCGGCATGGGAGCCCTTCGCGACGGTGTAGAGGCGGGTCGGTCCCTTGTTGGTCAAGGTATCCACCTGATACCACTTGTAATAGACGTACCCACCGGCCAGGGCGGCGCTCAGGGCCGCTCCCGCGATCAGGGTGTAAAGCCGATTAAACTTCAATTAGCAATCGCTCCTGTAGACGACGCACCACCTGCTGTGAGTCGTACTCTTTATGCTCGATACGGGTGACGGGTACCAGGCCCATCAGGGTATTGGTCAACCAGACCTCCTCCGCCTGCCAGAGTGACTCCAGCGGCGCTTCGACGATACGTAGCTCGATCCCCATCTGGCGCAGAAGCGTCATCACCTGTCGACGCATGATGCCATCCACGCCACCATGGCCAAGATCCGGGGTAAAGACGGTGCTGCCCCGGCGCCAGAACAGGTTGGCACTCACCCCTTCCACCAGAAACCCTCGACAATTCAATACTATTCCTTCGACCGCACCTTGCTTGGCAAGTTCGCCTTTAAGCAAAACTTGTTCCAGTCGATTGAGGGTCTTGAGCCCCGCCAGCATGGGACTGTCACCAATGCGCTGTTGGCAGACCCCAATGCTGATGCCGCTCCGCTGCCAATCCTGATAGTGCATGGGATAAGGCGCCAATGAGAGGATCCGGCTGGTCTGCTGGCAGCCAGTGCCATCATAGCCGCGCCCCCCCTCCCCTCGGGTCAGCACTATCTTGGCGACGGCCAGCACCTGATCGGCGATCAGGGTGTCGAGCTCGGCCGCCAGGGTGGTCCAGCACGGTGGCGAGATGGCGAGCCGCGTGCAACCCTGCTGCAGCCGCGCCAGATGCTCGGGCCAGTAGCGGGCTCGCCCCTCCTGGATCAGCAGGGTGGTGAAATGCCCATCGCCATAGGCCAACCCTCGATCCCGGGCCGATATCGACTCTGCGGATACACCATTGATGAGCAAGCGGGATCCCTCCGATAAAAAAGGCCCGATACGAGCTCGTATCGGGCCTATTGAACATTGCCCTGGTGCGAATTATACGCGTTTGAAGATCAGGGAGCCATTGGTGCCGCCAAATCCGAAGGAATTGGAGAGGGCGTATTCAAACTGGCCTGGTTTGGCCACGTGGGGCACCAGATCCAGATCGCACTCCTCATCCGGATTGTCCAGGTTGATGGTGGGCGGTGCCACCTGATCCCGCAGGGCCAGCACGGTAATGATCGCCTCGATGGCGCCGGCGGCTCCTAGCAGATGACCCGTCATCGACTTGGTGGAACTGATCATCAGGGCGCTGGCATGGTCGCCAAACACCTCTTTCATGCCGCGCAGCTCGGCCACGTCACCCAGGGGGGTGGAGGTGCCGTGGGCATTGATGTAGCCGATCTGCTCGGGGGCGATGCCGGCATCCCTGATGGCATTCTTCATGGCGCGCGCGCCACCGTTGCCGTCCGAAGGCGGCGCCGTCATGTGATAGGCGTCGCCACTCATGCCAAAGCCAACCAGCTCGGCGTAGATCTTGGCGCCACGGGCCTTGGCGTGCTCGTACTCTTCCAGCACCAGCACCCCGGCACCGTCACCCAGCACGAAACCGTCGCGATCCTTGTCCCAGGGGCGGCTCGCCTTGGTGGGCTCGTCGTTGCGGGTAGAGAGTGCCTTGGCTGCCGCGAAGCCGCCCATCCCCATGGGGGTGGAGGCTTTCTCGGTGCCACCGGCGATCATCACGTCCGCATCGCCGTAGGCAATCATGCGACCGGCCATGCCGATGGCATGGGTGCCCGTGGTACACGCCGTGGTCACGGCGATGTTCGGCCCCTGCAGTCCCTTCATGATGGAGAGATGACCGGACACCATATTGATGATGGTGGATGGCACGAAGAAGGGGCTCAGCTTGCGGGGGCCGCCGTTGATAAGGCTGCTGTGGTTCTGTTCAATCAGACCCAGACCGCCGATGCCGGAGCCGATGGCCACGCCGACCCGCTCTGCGTTGTCTTCGTTGATGACGAGGCCGGAATCATCCAACGCCTGCATCCCCGCCGCCACGCCGTACTGGATGAAGAGATCCATCTTGCGGGCTTCTTTGCGGTTGATGCCGTACTGTTCGGGATCGAACTCTTTGACCAGGCCTGCGAAACGGGTCGCAAATTCGCTGGCATCGAAGTGATCGATGAGAGAAATGCCGCTCTGCCCGTTGAGCAGGGCTTGCCAGCTGGTTTCGGCAGTGTTGCCCACAGGGGAAAGCATCCCCAGGCCGGTTACCACGACTCTGCGTTTTGACACTGAGCTAGTCTCCGAGAGGTATTTTGAAAGGGGGTAAACATAAAAGAAGCGGCCCTTGGGCCGCTTCTTTCAGAACAGGAACTTATTCCTGATTAGCGGTGATGTAGTCGATAGCCGCTTGAACAGTGGTGATCTTCTCGGCTTCTTCATCCGGAATCTCGGTATCGAATTCTTCTTCCAGCGCCATTACCAGTTCAACGGTATCCAAAGAGTCAGCGCCCAGGTCGTCGACGAAGGAGGCAGCGTTCTTAACGTCTTCCTCTTTAACACCCAGTTGTTCGATGATGATTTTCTTTACGCGTTCTTCGATGTTGCTCATGACCTGAATTTTCCTTTAAAAATACGCTATTGCGTCTGGTTGGGGTAGTTTATTCAATTGACGTTGGTTTGCAAGTAGCTTGCTGCTGGTCAAACCACGAAATGTGCCAAACTTCGGCGTAATATCGCAAATTTGAGCAGAACTGACGACAAATTGATTACACCATGTACATCCCGCCGTTAACATGCAGGGTTTCGCCAGTGATGTAAGCGGCGTCATCAGATGCCAAGAATACCACAGCGGCGGCAATTTCTTTCGGATCACCCAAACGGGCTGCGGGCACCTGGTTCATGATACCTGACCGCTGCTCTTCATTGAGCGCCTTGGTCATGTCGGTCTCGATGAAACCGGGAGCCACCGCGTTGACCGTGATACCACGGGATGCCACTTCACGGGCCAGCGACTTGGTAAAGCCTACCAGACCGGCCTTGGCGGCGGCATAGTTGACCTGACCTGCGTTACCCATGGTACCCACCACGGAACCTATGCTGATGATGCGGCCATGACGCTTCTTCATCATGGCGCGCAGCACCGGCTTGCTCAGACGATAGAGGGAAGTGAGGTTGGTGTCGATGATTTCGCTCCACTCATCATCCTTCATGCGCATCAACAGGTTGTCGCGGGTGATGCCGGCGTTGTTGATCAGGATGTCGATGTCGCCAAAACGCGCCTTGATGGCGGCAAAGACGGCTTCGATGGATTCGGGGCTGGTCACGTCCAGGGCCAGGCCGCAGCCATGCTCGCCCAGGTAGGCGCTGATGGCCTCGGCGCCACGCTCGCTGGTCGCGGTACCCACGACTTTCGCGCCACGGGCCACGAACGTCTCGGCAATGGCACGACCGATGCCACGGCTGGCGCCGGTCACCAATACAACCTTATCGGTAAAACTCATGCTCTACTCCTGTTTACTTAATCTGGGCCAGCGCCTGTTCGAATGAAGCGGTATCGTTGGCATGAATGCCTTCCACCCGCTTGTCGATACGCTTGGCGAGACCGGTCAGCACTTTACCCGGACCCATCTCGATCTCGAGGGTGATGCCCTCATTGGCCATCCGCTCGACCGTCTCGGTCCAACGCACCGGGCTGAACAGCTGACGCACCAGCGCCTGCTTGATGGCGGCCGAATCCTGTTCACAGGTGACATCGACATTATTGATGACGGCGATGGATGGAACCTTGATCTCGATCCCATCCAGGGCTGCGGCCAGCTTCTCGGCGGCCGGTTTCATCAGGGCACAGTGGGACGGCACGGAAACCGGCAGCGGCAGCGCCCGCTTGGCACCGGATTCTTTCATCAGCACGTTGGCACGCTCGACGGCCTCCTTGTGACCGGCGATCACCACCTGGCCCGGGGAGTTGAAGTTGACCGGGGAGACCACCTGCCCCTCTGCCGCCTTCTCGCAGTTGGCGGCGATGGTGTCGTTGTCCAGGCCTATGATGGCGGCCATGGCGCCAGTGCCTTCCGGCACGGCTTCCTGCATGGCCAGACCACGCAGCTCGACCAGCTTGACGGCATCGGCAAAGGCCAGGGCACCGCTGCAGACCAGGGCGGAATACTCGCCGAGGCTGTGGCCGGCCATGACGGCGGGGGTCGCCCCACCCTGCTGCTGCCACAGGCGCCACAGGGCCACGGAGGCGGTCAGCAGGGCCGGTTGGGTCTTCCAGGTCTTGCCCAGCTCTTCTGCCGGCCCCTGCAGGGTCAGCGCCAGCAGATCATAACCAAGCACCTGGCTCGCCTCGGCGAAGGTCTCCTTGATAATCGCGTGCTGTTCGGCCAGTTCGGCCAGCATGCCGACAGCCTGGGAACCTTGTCCCGGGAAAGCGATGGCAAATTGGGTCATCATGATGTCCTTTAAAGCGAAACGACATGAGAAACGTGGCTGGCGCAGGGCCGGCCACGCTCCTTCGTGGTGAAAGCTTAGAAGCGAACCAGGGCTGAGCCCCAGGCAAATCCGCCACCAAACGCCTCGAGCAGCACCAGCTGACCGCGCTGGATACGACCGTCACGCACCCCTTCATCGAAGGCGATGGGAACGGAGGCAGCAGAGGTATTGCCGTGTTTATCGAGGGTCAGCACCACACGGTCGAGGCTCATGCCGAGCTTCTTGGCGGTGGCGTTGATGATGCGGTAGTTGGCCTGGTGCGGTACCAGCCAGTCGAGCTCGCTCGGATCTATGTTGGCGGCGGCCAGGGTCTCGGTCACTATCTCGCTCAGGCGAGTCACCGCGACCTTGAACACATCGTTGCCCTTCATATACATGTAGGCTTCGAGCTCGCTGCCGCTCAGGCCGCGACGGGGCTGAGGCAGCTTGAGCAGATCGCCATAGCGACCGTCGGCATGCAGATGGGTGGAGAGGATGCCAGGGGTTTCGCTGGCACCAATGACCACAGCCCCTGCCCCGTCACCAAAGAGGATGATGGTACCGCGATCTTGCGGATCGCACATGCGCGACAGCACATCGGCGCCGACGACCAGCACATGGCGGGCCGCCCCCGATTTGACGAACTGATCGGCGATGGAGAGGGCATAGGTGAAACCGGCGCAGGCGGCGGCGATGTCGAACGCCGGGATCCCCGGCACGTCCAACAGGTTTTGCAGCTCGCAGGCGGCGGCCGGGAAGGCATTTTCGGCACTGGTGGTGGCCAGCACTATCATGTCCAGATCGCTTGCCTGGAGGCCGGCGGCATCCAGTGCACGCAGGGCGGCCTGATGCGAAAGGGTGGCGACGGTCTCGCCATCCCCCGCGATACGGCGCTCATGGATCCCGGTGCGCTCCACGATCCAGTCGTGACTGGTCTCGACCATCTGTTCGAGATCGGCGTTGGTGCGAACTGAACTTGGCAGGTAGCTGCCAGTACCCAGAATTTTGCTATGCATAGAGTTCTTATAGATCCCTGTCGGAAAAGACAGATTCAAGGCGATCTGCTATTTGCAATGGAAGTTGATGCTTGGCCTCTTGCGCGGCCAGCAGGATCGCAGTAGAAAGGGCGCGACGTTCGGCCCTCCCATGGCTTTTTACCACAATGCCGCGCAATCCTAACAGACTTGCACCGTTATACTGGTCGGGGTTCAGGTAAGAAAAACGCCGTTTGAGCATAAATCCGGCGATCAGCCCAAGAAAACTGCGCTTTTTTCGCGGATAACCGGCCAGTTGACCCATCATGCGCACGACCCCTTCCGCCGTCTTCAGGGCCACATTGCCTACGAAGCCATCACAGACGATGACATCCGCCTGGCCGGTGAACAGGCAATCTCCCTCGATGAAGCCGGTGAAGTGGATGGCAGGGCACTGGCGCAGCAGCTCGGCGCTATGGCGCACCAGATCGTTGCCCTTGATCTCCTCCTCCCCCACGTTGAGCAGCGCGACACGGGGTGACGCTATGCCCTCCACCAGTTCGGCCACGACCGAGCCCATGACCGCAAATTGCAGCAGGGTGTCGGCATCGCAACTGACATTGGCCCCCAGATCCAGCATGACGGTGCGTTTGCCCGCCACGGTCGGCAGCGCCTTGATAAGGGCCGGCCTGTCCACCCCGGGCAAGGATTTGAGCACGCACTTGGCCATGGCCATCAGGGCCCCTGTGTTGCCCGCACTGACGCAGGCATCGGCGGCACCGCTCTTGACCAGATCCAGCACGACTCGCATGGAGGAGTCTTTGAGGGTTCTTAAGGCGACGATCGGCTTGTCGCCCATCCCGACGACCTGGGAGGCATGTACGAAGCGAACGCGGGGATGATTGAGCAGGCCATGCTGGCGCAGAAGCGGTGTGACGCTGGTCTCGTTACCGACCAGGATCAGATTGAGCTGGGGCAAAAGAGACAGTGCCTGCACGGCGGCAGGCACTGTTTCCGAGGGACCGAAATCGCCCCCCATTATGTCTAGCGCGACGTTGAGCGTAGACAAAGGCAATCCTTAAGCGATTACCTTTTTACCGCGGTAGAAACCATCGGCAGTCACGTGGTGACGACGATGAATTTCGCCACTGGTCTGATCAACAGTCAGGGCAGCGCTGGTCAGTGCATCGTGGGAACGACGCATGCCACGCTTGGCACGGGTTTTACGGTTCTGTTGTACGGCCATGGTAGGCTAACTCCTAGATTCACTTACGTTTAAGCTCTTCAAGAACTGCAAAGGGATTTGGCCGCTCATCAGCAGGTTCGATATCACCCCAGGTCATCTCCATGTTTCCTCTCGGGCAGGCATCCATGGGATGCATTGCGACTTGAGGCAACGAGAGGATGAGTTCATCCTCCAGGATTTGATGAAGATCTATCTCGCCGTTTTCGTCCAACTCAATGGGCTCATAAGCTTCCGGCAGTTCTTCCTCGTTTGTTCTCTCGAACAGCGGAGTGTAGATAAATTCAGCTTCACAAAGGTGTTGGAACGTTTCGCCACAACGCTGGCAAACCAGGTCAACCTCGGCATGGGCAGTGCCTTTCATAACGGTCAACTTCTGGACATCTTTGCCAAAGTGCAGTGACACATCCACATCACTTCGCAAGCCTGCGGTTGATGCCTCCAGCCTGGGCATCTGCGACTTTTCAACTATCCCGACATAATCGAGTAGCTTCAAGGCACTACGGACTGGATCAACCTTAACGGGCAACTTCACCTTTTGCATAGGGCGCGAATATTATAGGTCCAACAGGGGATAGTCAAAGGAAAAAGTCCTTACCGCCGATGATTTTAACATCACAAGTCCCCAGTATGTCGGGGCTTGCGCTCATCGGTGACCGATTATGCCACAAAGCGGAGGATCCGACACAGGATCCTGTCCGCCCCTTGCGCCCTCGCATGTCCACAAGGTGTCACTCATGGCATCCTGCATGCTTCATCCAGTGGGCAAGATGAGTGTTCGCCTGTGGCAATGGCCCTGATACGGCCGGCCATGACCAGGTCATACCGGATGCCATGGCGGGGCTCGCATCCCAACCGACCATTGCCCTGCCGATGGCACGGCGATACCATCGGCCGCTGACTGCTACGAACCTGGATATCATGATGTCGACACCGCTGATCCTCGCCTCCACCTCCCCCTATCGCAAAGCCCTGCTGGAAAAACTCGGCCTCCCCTTCGAGTGTGCGGCCCCCCGGGTGGATGAATCCCCTCTGCCCGGCGAATCCGCCGAGGCGCTGGTGACGCGGCTCGCCCATGCCAAGGCACTAGCCATTGCCGACTCCGTTGAGCGGGGATTGATCATTGGCTCCGATCAGGTGTGTGTCTGCAACGGTCGGATCCTCGGCAAACCCGGGTCGGTGGACAATGCGGTGGCGCAACTCATGGCCGCACAAGGGCGCAGCGTCACCTTCTATACCGGCCTCACCGTGCTGGATGCCGCCACGGGCCAATGCCACGGCCTGGTCGAGCCCTTCACGGTCCGTTTTCGCACCCTGGATGAAGCGGCCATTCGCCGCTATGTCGAGGCAGAGCGACCGCTCGATTGCGCCGGCAGCTTCAAGTGTGAAGGGATGGGAATCGTGTTGTTCGAGGCGCTGGAGGGACGCGATCCCAATGCCCTGATCGGCCTGCCCCTGATCGGCCTCATCGAGCTGCTGGGGCGTCACGGCCTCAATCTGCCCTGACGTCCTTGGTACGCCAGCCACGAAAAACGGGAGCCCAGGCTCCCGTTTTGTCATCCTTACCAACGACTCGCTAATCCAGGCTGCGCCTTAGCTGGGTCATGGTATCGACGATGGCGACCGGATCATGGGCCAACAGCCGTTCTCTGCCGTGCACGCCCCAGGTCACCCCGATGCGGGCCATCCCCAGCGACTGGGCCATGCCAAGATCATGGACAGAATCCCCTATCATCACCGCCTCGCCGACCGGCACTGCCAGCTCGTCCAGCAGCTGACTCAGCATCAGGGGATCGGGTTTGGAACGGGCCTCGTCGGCGCCGCGGCTGGCGGCAAACAGCGGCCCCAGACCCGTCTCCTCCAGTACCCGATCCAGACCACGGCGAGACTTGCCAGTGGCCACCGCCAGCAAGATGCCGCGCCCATGCCAGTCATGGAGCAAGTCGACGACTCCGGCAAACAGCGGGCTCGGCGTATCGTCATGAAGATAGTGATGACGATAGGAGGCGACCAGACGGGCGCAGGGCGCACTCCCGGCCGTCAACCCAAACAGGTTCGCCAGCCCCACCTCCAGGCTCAGGCCGATGATCTGCCGGGTCTGCTCCCGGGTCGGGAGGGAGAGGCCACACTCCCCGGCGGCCAGCTCGACACAGTTGACGATGCGCCCGATGGAGTCCATCAGCGTACCATCCCAGTCGAAGATGGCGAGCCGGGTGCCCTGCATCAGCGCGCCAGCTTGTTGAGGAAGGTATCGAGCTCGGGGGCCAGCGGCGCCTCGATCAACACCTCACGACCATCCACCGGATGGGTAAAGGTGAGCTTCCAGGCATGCAGGAACAGCCGTTTCAGCCCCTGGCTGCGCATTTTCTCATCAAAGGCTGCTTCACCGTATTTATCATCGCAGGCGATGGGATGACCGGCATGCTGGGTGTGGACCCGGATCTGGTGGGTGCGGCCTGTGATGGGGCTGCATTCCACCAGGGTTGCCTCGGCAAACTGGCGGGCAATCCGGAAGCGGGTTTCTGACGGCTTGCCGTCACTGCTGACCCGCACCACCCGCTCGCCCGATTGCAGATCATTCTTGCGCAGGGGCGCATTGACCACCTTGACATGGGACTGCCACTGACCGCGCACCAGCGCCAGGTACTGCTTGCGCATGGTCTTGACCCGCAACTGCTCGTGCAGGCTGCGCAGGGCACTGCGCTTCTTGGCAACCAGCAGTACGCCGGAGGTGTCGCGATCGAGGCGGTGAACCAGCTCGAGGAAGCGGGCTTCCGGACGCAGGGCCCGCAGCCCTTCAATGACGCCAAAGCTCAGGCCGCTGCCGCCGTGCACCGCCATGCCGGACGGTTTGTTGAGCACTATCATGGCGTCATCTTCAAACAGGATCTGGCTCTCCAGACGCTGAATGCTGCCGAGGTTGGCGGAGGGCAATTCATTCTTTTCGGCGACGCGCACGGGGGGCACACGCACCTCGTCGCCCGGGCAGAGCTTGTATTCCGGTTTGATGCGCTTCTTGTTGACGCGCACCTCCCCTTTGCGAAGGATGCGATAGATCAGGCTCTTGGGGACGCCCTTTAACTGAGTCTTGAGAAAATTGTCGATGCGCTGCCCTTCATGCTCAGCTTCGATGGTGAGCAGCTGCACTTGTTGATGTATCTGTGTCATGGCGCGGATTTTAACACCCCACGGGCCCCTTGGCTCCATGCTTTGTTGAAAAATGGCACCTTGCTATAAAAGCGGTTTAAATGGGATAATACACAAGGTTTTGTCATTGTGTTCAAGCCTTGTACTAAGTGGCCAAAAAGTATGCCACCCAATCCCGAAACACCGTGTATACAAGAACATGACGGTTCCCGGGTGCGAGGTACAGCGCATGGAGAACGCAAACAGAACCGGCTATTTGTCTCCACTCCGGCATCCTTTATTCATCCCTTCTCGAGAAGGCTGAACCAGAGCGCCCTTAGTTTGCGCCTCATGCATACCCCAACCGGGAGGTTGCCCCAGTATGCTGAAGACCCGAGGCCGGCGCCGGCAGGATCCAGTGGAGGAAATCAAAATGACAAAATAATGAGAACTCAATGAAAAGAATGCTAATCAACGCGACTCAGGAAGAGGAGTTGCGCGTAGCGCTGGTTGACGGACAACAGCTCTACGATTTGGATATTGAAAGTCCGGGACACGAGCAGAAGAAAGCGAACATTTACAAGGGCAAAATCACCCGCGTAGAACCCAGTCTCGAAGCTGCTTTTGTCGACTACGGCGCCGAGCGCCACGGTTTCCTGCCGTTAAAGGAGATCGCCCGCAATTACTTCCCCTCCGGTTACTCCTATCAGGGTCGTCCCAACATCAAAGAAGTGGTCCGCGAGGGCCAGGAAGTGATCGTCCAGATCGATAAGGAAGAGCGTGGCACCAAGGGTGCAGCCCTCACCACCTTCATCAGCCTGGCCGGCAGCTACCTGGTGCTGATGCCCAACAACCCCCGTGCCGGCGGCATTTCCCGCCGCATCGAGGGTGACGAGCGCACCGAGCTGAAAGAAGCCCTGTCGGGTCTTACCGTGCCGGAAGGCATGGGGCTCATCGTGCGTACCGCCGGTGTCGGCAAGTCCCCCGAGGAGCTCTCCTGGGATCTGAACGTCCTGCTCAATCACTGGGATTCCATCCACAAGGCCTCCCAGCAGCGTGCCGCCCCCGTGCTCATCCACCAGGAGAGCAACGTGATCGTGCGCGCCATTCGTGACTATCTGCGTCGCGATGTGGGCGAGATCCTGATCGACAACCCCGTCATCTTCGAGCGCGCCAAGGCGCACATCGAACTGGTTCGCCCCGATTTCCTCAATCGGGTCAAGCTGTACCAGGGGGACGTTGCCCTGTTCAACCACTTCCAGATCGAGAGCCAGATTGAGTCTGCGTTCCAGCGGGAAGTGCGCCTGCCCTCCGGCGGCAGCATCGTCATCGATCCGACCGAGGCTCTGACCTCCATCGACATCAACTCCTCCCGCGCCACCAAGGGCGGCGACATCGAGGAAACCGCGCTGCAGACCAACCTGGAAGCGGCCGACGAGATTGCCCGTCAGTTGCGCCTGCGCGACCTGGGTGGCCTGATTGTCATCGATTTCATCGACATGACCCCGGTTCGCCATCAGCGCGAAGTGGAAAACCGTCTGCGTGAAGCCGTGCATCAGGACAGGGCCCGCATCCAGTTGGGACGGATCTCCCGCTTCGGTCTGCTGGAGATGTCCCGCCAGCGTCTGCGCCCCTCCCTCAACGAGTCCAGCAGCCACATCTGTCCCCGTTGCCAGGGTCAGGGGGTGATCCGTGACAACGAATCCCTCGCCCTGTCCATCCTGCGCCTCATCGAAGAAGAGGCCCTGAAGGACAACACGGAGCAGGTCCATGCCCAGGTACCTGTGGATGTTGCCGCCTACCTGCTCAACGAGAAGCGCAGCTCCATCGCCAACCTCGAGCAGCGCAACGACGTGCGCCTCTACATCATCCCGAACCAGCACCTGGAGACGCCCCACTACGAGGTGACCCGCATTCGCAAGAATGAGATCCCCGAAGCGGTGAGCTACGAGCTGAAGACGGAGATAGCCAAGCCCGTCTACCAGCCGAAGCAGGCCCAGGCCATCGAGCGGGAACAGCCGCTGCTGCAAGGCTTCATCCAGCCGGCTCAGCCTGCGCCTGCGGCCGCTGCGCCTCAGCCTGCCGCTCCGGTCACCCCTGCCCCCGTGGCAGAGGCTGGCCTGGTCGGCAAGTTCTTCAAGGCCATCGCCGGCATCTTCGCCGCGAGCCCAGCCACTCCCGAGGCCAAACCGGCCGCCCCGGTCCAGGCCGAGGCCCGCAAGGAAGAGAGCCATCGCCATCAGCGTGACGAGCGCCGTGGCTCGCGTCAGGGCAACCGCAACCGCAACGAAGGTGGCGAACAGCGCCGTGACGCCAAGAGTGGCGAGCAGGGTGACAACCGTGCCCGTCGCCCGCGCAAGGAACGTGAGCCCCGTACCGAACGCGAACCGCGTCAGGCCAACGAGGCGCGCACCGAGCGCGAGCCCCGTCAGCCTCGCACCGAACGGGAACCCCGTCAGGCCAACGAAGCCCGCGCCGAGCGTGAGCCCCGTCAGCCCCGCGAACCGCGTCAGCCCCGGGAACCCCGTGGCGAGCGTGAGCCGCGCCAGCCCCGCGAGCCCCGCGCAGAGCGTGAAGCCCAGGTGCAGGCCGTGGTCGCCGCCGAGGCGCTGCCGATCCAGGTAGAGACTCAAGCCGAGGCTAACCAGGAGAAGGAGCTGATCGTCGCCGAGCGCCGCGAACGTCGTCAACTGCGCAAGCAGATCCGCGTCGACGCCCCCCAGGCCGAGCAGCCGGTAGCCGCCGTGGTGGCCACCGAAGGCGCCGATGCCCAGCAGGGTGACGATCAGGACGGCCAGCGCCGCTCCCGTCGCAATCCCCGTGGCCAGCGTGGCGAAGGTCAGCGTCGCAAGCGCATCAACGAAGAGACCCGCAACCAGCGCGAAGAAGAGCAGCCCCAGGTCGAGAGCAATGAGCCCGTGACCCCTCTGGTTGCCCCTCTGAGCCCGCAAGCCATTGCCGCCGCGACCCAGGCCTCCGCCGCCCTGGTCGAGCACGCCGTCGTGGATACCGATCACCACCTGCCGGAAGTGCCCTTCGTCGACACCAGCAAGGTCGTCAGCGAGCCGGTTGCTCCGGTTGCCGACTCCGCGCCGCAAGCCGAGGAGAAGATCGAGCAAGCGGTTGTGGTCGCGAGCATGCAGGCAGAGGCCACCATGGTCACCGCAGCCGAACCCGCAGTTGAGCCGACCCTGGTCGAGCCCAAGGTTGAAGCGCCCGCCCAGGCCGATACCCCCGTTCAGGTGGTGGAAGCGGTCCCGGCCCCTGTGCAGGCTGACGCCGCGCCGGTTGACCTGGTTCAGGTTGACGCTGCGCCCGTTGAGCCGGCTCAGGCCGACGTGACCCAGGCGCCGGTAGCAACCGAAGTGGAAGCTGCCCCAGTGGCCGACACCGCTCCCGTGGTCACCGAGGCAGAGGCCATCGCCCCTGCCGCCGAGGCCCCGGTGGCAGCCGCGCCAAGTGCCGACGTCAGCGCCCCCGCCAAGGTAGAGGCCGCCAAGTCTGCGCCGCGCGCCACCGGTGGCTTGCTGGCCAAGGCCCGCAAAGCCTCCGCTCCCATGGCGACCCCGGCTGAAGCCCCTGCCCTGCCGGCCGCCGAGCCTGTCGACTACCCACCCCTGGTGCGCGGTGACGTCGCCAGCTCGGGTCGTCACGCGGGCAGCACAGCAGCCGTCAACAAGGCCCACAGCCCGGCCGGTCGTCCCTAAGGGAACGCCCGTCACCAAAAAGAGCCGCATCTGCGGCTCTTTTTTTATCCCGGGTTTGCCGGGCACTTATCTTTTTTCCCTCATCTTCCACGCCTGGAGGCTGTAACCATCAAGGCGGACCGTTTAGAGAGGCGCTTTCGGGCCCCCTGCTCTCGTCACAAATGGCTCTCCTTCAGTTCTTCCACCATCGGCTCGACTGCTTCACCTCCCGTCAGAAACGAAGAGAGCCACGCAAGGTGGCTCTCTTTTAAAGGGGGCAATGGGCAGCTCAGCTCGCCCAGGTGATGATGTGATCCTCCCACTCTCCCGCCTCGCGCTCGTGTATCACCTTGCCACGCACCGACTGGCCAGCCTGGTGCATGGCGGAGCGGCTGCCGGTGATGAGCGGATGCCAGGCCGGCAGGCTCTGTCCCTCGGCCAGCAGACGGTAGGCGCAGCTTGACGGCAGCCAGTTGAACTCGGCAATCTTGTCCACCGTGATCTGCAGGCAGTCCGGCTCCTTCTTGAAGCGATTGTGATAGTCGGAGCACTGGCAGCTCCTGGTGTTGAGCAGATTGCAGGCCACATTGGTGAACACCAGCTCATCGGTATCGGCGTCGATCAGCTTGTTGAGGCAGCACTTGCCGCAGCCATCGCACAGGGACTCCCACTCGGCCGTGGTCATCTGTTGCAGGGTCTTGGCCTGCCAAAAAGGAGTTTGCATAAGAGGCTCGCTAAATACACCAGGAAAGCGCGTGGTTATACCCCTTATCCCCCGATTTTTCAAGGTGAAGGCTGTATGGTCCAATCATACTGGGCACCATGCTGCCATCCGGTTGGAAGCCGGATGACCGCTCCCCTTTGAGGGCAATGGTTGAGGGCAATGGTCAGGTGAATACCCTCACCATACCGATTAAGCGCCATAAAAAATGCCGCCCTGGGGCGGCATCTTGCTATCGGAGAGAACAGGCTAACTTACCAGCCGGTCACTTCCCGCAAGGCCTTGCCGATATCGGCCAGGGAGCGCACGGTTTTCACACCGGCATCTTCCAGGGCGGCAAACTTCTCGGCCGCGGTACCCTTGCCACCGGCGATGATGGCGCCAGCATGGCCCATGCGCTTGCCCGGAGGCGCGGTGACGCCCGCGATGTAGGAGACCACCGGCTTGGTGACGTTGGCCTTGATGTAGGCCGCCGCTTCTTCCTCGGCATTGCCGCCGATCTCGCCGATCATGACGATGGCTTCGGTCTGCGGATCGTTCTGGAACATCTCCAGGATGTCGATGAAGTTGGAGCCCGGGATGGGGTCGCCGCCGATACCGACGCAGGTGGACTGGCCGAAGCCTTCGTCCGTGGTCTGCTTGACCGCTTCGTAGGTCAGGGTGCCGGAGCGCGACACGATGCCCACCTTGCCGGGCTGGTGAATGTGACCGGGCATGATGCCGATCTTGCACTCACCCGGAGTGATAACGCCCGGGCAGTTGGGGCCAATCATGCGCACGCCGGTTTCCTGCAGCTTCACCTTGACGTCCAGCATGTCCAGGGTCGGGATGCCTTCGGTGATGGTGACGATGAGCTGGATGCCGGCATCGATGGCTTCCAGGATGGCGTCCTTGCAGAAGGGCGCCGGCACATAGATGACGGAGGCGGTGGCACCTGTGGCTTCCACGGCGTCACGCACCGTGTTGAATACCGGCAGGCCCAGGTGGGTAGTGCCACCCTTGCCCGGGGACACGCCGCCGACCATCTGGGTGCCGTAGGCAATGGCCTGTTCGGAGTGGAAGGTACCCTGGCCGCCGGTGAAGCCCTGGCAGATCACCTTGGTATCTTTGTTGATCAGAACGCTCATTATTTGGCCTCCGCTGCTTTAACCACTTGCTGAGCTGCGTCAGTCAGACTCTTGGCGGCGATGATGTTGAGGCCGCTCTCGGCCAGTTTCTGGGCACCCAGGTCGGCATTGTTGCCTTCCAGACGTACCACCACGGGTACCTTGACCCCCACTTCCTTCACGGCGCCTATGATGCCTTCCGCGATCATGTCGCAGCGCACTATGCCGCCGAAGATGTTGACCAGCACGGCCTGCACCTTGGTGTCGGAGAGGATGATCTTGAACGCCTCGGTCACCCGCTCCTTGGTGGCGCCACCGCCGACGTCCAGGAAGTTGGCCGGTGAACCGCCGTGCAGGTTGACGATGTCCATGGTGCCCATGGCCAGACCCGCACCGTTGACCATGCAGCCGATGTTGCCGTCGAGGGCCACATAGTTCAGCTCCCACTGGGCGGCGTGCGCCTCGCGGGGGTCATCCTGGGAGGGATCGTGCATCTCGCGCAGCTTGGGCTGACGGTACAGGGCGTTGGCATCGATGTTGATCTTGCCGTCCAGGCAGTGCAGGTTGCCCTTGTCGGTGATGACCAGGGGGTTGATCTCCAGCAGGGCGAAGTCGCAATCCTGGAACATCTTGCCCAGACCCATGAAGATCTTGGTGAACTGCTTGATCTGATCGCCGACCAGACCCAGCTTGAAGGCCAGCTCGCGGGCCTGATAGGCCTGGGGGCCCACCAGGGGATCGATGGCGGCCTTGTGGATCAGGTGCGGCGTCTCTTCGGCGACTTTCTCGATCTCGACACCGCCCTCGGTGGAGGCCATGAAGACCACGCGGCGGCTGCTGCGATCGACCACGGCGCCCAAGTAGAGCTCCTTGGCGATGTCGGTGCAGGATTCCACCAGGATCTTGGTGACCGGCTGGCCGTTGGCGTCGGTCTGGTAGGTGACCAGGTTCTTGCCAAGCCAGTTCTGGGCGAAGGCACGGATCTCGTCCTTGCTCTTGGCCAGCTTGACGCCGCCCGCTTTACCGCGGCCGCCGGCGTGCACCTGGCACTTGACGACCCACATGTTGCCGCCAATCTTGTCTGCCGCTTCGGCAGCTTCTTGCGGGGTTGCGCAGGCATAACCTTCGGAGACCGGCAGGCCATACTGGGCAAACAGCTGTTTTGCCTGATATTCATGCAAATTCATGATGTTCTATCCGTGTTGTCGTTATATCCGTTGGGGTGTTTCTCAATGCCCCTGCGATAGGGGCCCGGACAGGCCCCTATATTCTTGGTGATCAGACGTCCAGCAGCAGACGGGTCGGATCTTCCAGCAGCTCCTTGATGGAGACCAGGAAGCCGACCGACTCGCGGCCGTCGATGATGCGGTGATCGTAGGAGAGCGCCAGGTACATCATCGGCAGGATTTCCACCTTGCCGTCCACCGCCATGGGCCTGTCCTGGATCTTGTGCATCCCCAGGATGGCGCTTTGCGGCGGGTTGATGATGGGAGTGGACATCAGGGAGCCGAACACGCCACCGTTGGTGATGGTGAAGTTGCCGCCGGTCAGTTCGTCCACGGTCAGCTTGCCGTCACGACCCTTGCCCGCCAGCTCCTTGATGGCCTTCTCGATGTCGGCCAGGCTCATGCTGTCGCAATCGCGCAGTACCGGGGTCACCAGGCCGCGGGGGGTGGAGACGGCGATGCTGACGTCGAAGTAGTTGTGATAGACGATGTCGTCACCATCCAGCGCCGCGTTCACTTCCGGGTAGCGCTTGAGGGACTCGACCACGGCCTTGACGTAGAAGGACATGAAGCCGAGCTTGATGCCGTGCTTCTTCTCGAAGATCTCGCCGTACTGCTTGCGCAGCTTCATGATGGGCGCCATGTTGATCTCGTTGAAGGTGGTCAGCATGGCGGTGGTGTTCTTGGCCTCCAGCAGACGTTCGGCGATGCGCTTGCGCAGGCGGGTCATGGGCACCCGCTTCTCGGTGCGACCGGCCAGGGGGGCGATCGGCGCAGCCGGAGCTGCCGCAACCGGGGCGGCGGGCTTGCTGCCACCCTTGAGGAAGGCTTCCACGTCTTCCTTGGTAACGCGACCGCCCTTGCCGGTACCGGTCAGCTTGGCCACGTCGATGGCGTGCTCGGCCACCAGGCGGCGCACCGAGGGGCTCAGATCATCGGCCGCGCCACTCTCGGCGGCGGCTTCAACCGGCTTCTCCTTGGTCTCTTCGCCCGCGACCGGAGCGGCCTTGAGCATGGCGATCAGCTGGCGGGAGAGCACGGTGGCGCCTTCGGCCTGCAGAATGTCACCCAGGATGCCCGCTTCCGGCGCCGGCACTTCCAGTACGACCTTGTCGGTCTCGATGTCGACCAGCACTTCGTCACGGGCAACCAGATCCCCCGGTTGCTTGTGCCAGGTCGCGATGGTGGCGTCGGCCACTGATTCCGGCAGGTCCGGTACCTTGATCTCGATAGTCATGTAATCAGTTCCTTGTTACTTCTTGTTCAGGGCTTAGGCCAGAGTAAGGGCGTCTTCCACCAGGGCTTTCTGCTGCTTGGCGTGGACGGACATGTAACCGACCGCCGGTGAGGCGGAGGCCGAACGACCGGCATAACGCAGGGTGGCACCGGCAGGCAGGACCCCATCATAGTGATGGCGAGTGCAATACCAGGCGCCCTGGTTCTGCGGCTCTTCCTGACACCAGACGAAATCGGTGACATGGGCATAATCGGCCAGGATGGCGCGCACTTCCGCCTCGGGGAAGGGGTAGAGCTGCTCGATGCGCACCAGGGCCACGTCTTGCTGCTCGGCCTTGCGACGGGCATCGAGCAGGTCGTAGTAGACCTTGCCGGAGCAGAACACCACCCGCTTGACCCCTTTCGGATCCAGGGCGTCGATCTCGCCGATGGCATTCTGGAAGGTGCCTTGTGCCAGTTCTTCGAGCTTGCTCACCGCCAGCGGATGACGCAGCAGGGACTTGGGCGACATCACGATGAGCGGACGACGCATGGGGCGCACCACCTGGCGGCGCAGCATGTGATAGACCTGGGCCGGGGTGGAGGGCACGCACACCTGCATGTTGTGCTCGGCGCACATCTGCAGATAGCGCTCCAGACGGGCGGAGGAGTGCTCCGGACCCTGTCCCTCGTAGCCGTGGGGCAGCAGCATGGTCAGGCCGCACATCCGGCCCCACTTCTGTTCGCCGGAGGAGAGGAACTGGTCGATCACCACCTGGGCACCGTTGGCGAAGTCACCGAACTGGGCTTCCCAGATGGTGAGGCCGGCGGGCTCGGCGCTGGCGTAACCATATTCGAACGCCAGTACCGCCTCTTCGGAGAGCACGGAGTCATAAACTTCGAACGGTCCCTGCTGCTCATGAATGTTGCACAGCGGTGTGTAGGTGCTGGCATCGTTCTGGTTGTGCAGCACGGCATGGCGGTGGAAGAAGGTGCCGCGGCCGGAATCCTGCCCCGTGATACGGATGCGGGCGCCCTTGTCCACCAGGGTGGCGTAGGCCAGGGTCTCGGCGAAGCCCCAGTCCAGCAGCTTGTCGCCGGCGGCCATCAGGCGGCGGTCTTCGTATATCTTCTGCACCTGACGTTGCAGCACGTGGGAGGCCGGGTACTGGCTGACGCGCTCGCCCAGGGCCTTGAGCTGCTCCATGGGCAGGCTGGCGTCATAGTGCATGGCCCAGTCGTGACCGAGATACGGGGTCCAGTCCACGGAGTGCAGCTCCATGGGGCGCCACTCCTTGACCACCCGCTCCCCCTTGTCCAGGGCGTCACGGTATTCATTGACCTGGGCGGTGGCCAGCTCCTGGCTGATGCTGCCTTCGGCGACCAGCTGATCGGCGTAGATCTTGCGCGGCGTCGGATGCTGCTTGATCTTCTGGTACATCAAGGGCTGGGTCGCGCTCGGCTCGTCCGCCTCGTTGTGGCCGTGACGACGGTAGCAAACCAGCTCGATCACCACGTCGCGCTTGAAGGTATTGCGATAATCCAGCGCTATCTGGGTCACCAGCACCACGGCTTCCGGGTCGTCCCCGTTGACGTGCAGCACGGGGGCCTGCACCGCCTTGGCGATGTCGGTGCAATATTCGGTGGAGCGCACGTCACGCATGTTGGAGGTGGTGAAGCCCACCTGGTTGTTGATGACGATGCGCACCGTCCCGCCCACGCCATAGGCTCGGGTCTGGGACATGTTGAAGGTCTCGGCAACGACCCCCTGCCCCGCGATGGCCGAGTCACCGTGGATGGTGATGGGCAAGACGCTGGAGCCGTCCTTGTCGCCACGTCTGTCCATGCGCGCACGCACGGAGCCGATGACCACGGGGTTGACGATTTCGAGGTGAGACGGGTTGAAGGCGAGCGCCAGGTGGACGTTGCCGCCCGGGGTGGCGAAGTCGGAGGAGAAGCCCATGTGGTACTTCACGTCCCCTGTGCCCCAGGATTCGCCATGCTTGCCGGCGAACTCGTCGAACAAGTCCTGGGCACGCTTGCCGAGCACGTTGATCAGCACGTTGAGACGGCCGCGGTGGGCCATGCCGATCACGGCCTCCTTGCAGCCCTGCTCGCCGGCGCGGCGGATCAATTCCTTGAGCATGGGCACCATGGCATCGCCCCCTTCCAGGGAGAAGCGCTTGGCGCCGGGGAACTTGGCCCCCAGGTATTTTTCCAACCCTTCGGCGGCGGTCAGGTTCTCGAGGAAGCGGGTCTTCTCTTCGAGGCTATAGGTCCCCTTCCCTTCGATGGATTCGAGTCTGTCTTGCAGCCAACGCTTCTCTTCGGTGGAGGTGAGGTGCATATAGTCGGCGCCTATGCTGCCGCAATAGGTCTTCTTGAGCGAGGCATAGAGATCGGAGAGCACCATGGTCTCGCGACCGATGGCGTAGGAGCCCACATTGAAGGTGGCCTCCATATCTGCACCCTGCAGGTTGTGAAAGGCCGGATCGAGCTCGGCAACGGTTTCACGGGCCCAGAGACCGAGAGGGTCCAGCTTGGCATTCTGGTGACCGCGGAAACGGAAGGCGTTGATCAGTTGCAATACGCGCACCTGCTTCGCATCCACCTGGGGATCGGAAACGGGGGCACTGAAACGGGAGGGGTCCTTGGCCAGACGACGGAAATAATCGCGGACCTGGGAGTGGGGTTGTTCTACCGCGTGACCATTGACCTGGGGCAGTTCAGCAAAGATGCTGCGCCACTCCTCGGCAACGGAATCGGGATCGTCCAGAAAGGATTCGTACAAATCCTCTATATAGCTTGCATTCGCACCAGCCAGGTGAGATGACTCCAACCAGGCCTTCATCACGCCGTTATGCATGTCTATCCCTTGTACTTCTTGTCACTGCCACGAAGCAGCTTTGTCGGGGTTAAACGGCCACCCTTCCAGGGGTCGAGTGGCCATCCAGAGGTCGGGCCCCTGCCCTTGCGGCGGGGCCCTGGGTATTACACAGCCCGGTTGAGCAGCATCGACTTGATATGGCCGATGGCCTTGGTCGGGTTGAGGCCCTTAGGACAGACGCTCACACAGTTCATGATGCCGTGGCAACGGAAGACGCTGAAGGCATCATCCAGGTTGCCCAGACGCTCAGTGGTGGCGCTGTCGCGGCTGTCGGCCAGCCAGCGATAGGCGGCAAGCAGACCGGCGGGGCCGATGAACTTGTCCGGGTTCCACCAGAAGGAGGGGCAAGAGGTCGAGCAGCAGGCACAGAGGATACATTCGTACAGGCCGTCGAGCTTGGCACGCTCTTCAGGGGATTGCAGGTGCTCACGCACGGGCGGCAATTTTTCGTCGTTGATGAGGAAGGGCTTGACCTTCTCCCACTGGGTGTAGAACTGGGTCATGTCGATCACCAGATCGCGGATCACCGGCAGGCCGGGCAAGGGGCGGATGACCACCTTGTTGCCCTTCTTCAAGAGATCGGAGAGCGGGGTGATGCAGGCAAGACCGTTCTTGCCATTCATGTTGATCCCGTCCGAGCCACAGACCCCTTCACGGCAGGAGCGACGGAAGGCGAGCGTGGGATCCAGCTCTTTGAGCTGGATCAGCGCATCGAGCACCATCATGTCGGAACCTTCAGGAATATCAAGACGATAATCCTTCATATGTGGGGCGTTATCAACGTCCGGGTTATAGCGATATACCGAGAATGTGACGTTCATTGTGCTTTGCTCCGCAATCAGTAAGTCCGGACCTTGGGCGGGAACGCCTCACGGGTCTTGGGTGACATGTTGACCGCGCGACGGGTCATGGACTCGGTGTCCGGGTGATAGAGGCTGTGGCACAACCAGCTATCGTCGTCACGCTCCGGGAAGTCGAAGCGGCTGTGGGCGCCCCGGCTCTCGGTACGGAAGTTGGCCGCCACCGCGGTGGCAAACGCCGTCTCCATCAGATTGTCCAGCTCCAGGCACTCGATGCGTTGGGTGTTGAACTCCTTGGAGGTATCGTCAAGACGGGCGTTCTTCAGGCGCTCGCGGATGAGCTTGAGCTCCGCCAGCCCTTCGGCCATGGCGTCACCTTCACGGAACACGGAGAAGTTGTTCTGCATGCAGCGTTGCAGATCCCGGCGGATCTGGGCCGGGTCTTCACCGTCTCGGGTGTTTTCCCAGCGATTGAAACGGGCCAGGGCGGCATCGATGTCCGCTTCGGAGGCGGCGCGGCCATGCTCCATCTCCCCCAGGGTGTTGACCAGGTGCATGCCGGCGGCACGACCGAACACCACCAGATCCAGCAGGGAGTTGCCGCCGAGGCGGTTGGCACCGTGCACGGAGACACAGGCGATTTCCCCCACCGCGAACAGGCCGACCACGGGGACGTCGTTGCCGTCTTTATCCTGGGTCAGGCACTGGCCGTTCACGCTGGTCGGCACGCCGCCCATCATGTAGTGGCAGGTCGGGATGATGGGGATGGGTTCCTTGACCGGATCCACGTGGGCGAAGGTGCGAGAGAGCTCGCAGATGCCCGGCAGGCGGGATTCCAGTACGTCCTTGCCCAGGTGATCCAGCTTGAGCTTGATGTGCGGGCCCCAGGGACCGTCGCAACCACGGCCTTCGCGGATCTCGATCATGATGGAGCGGGCCACCACGTCGCGACCGGCCAGATCCTTGGCGTTGGGCGCATAGCGCTCCATGAAGCGCTCGCCGTCCTTGTTGAGCAGATAACCGCCCTCACCGCGACAGCCTTCGGTCACCAGCACCCCTGCCCCGGCGATGCCGGTGGGGTGGAACTGCCAGAATTCCATGTCCTGCACGCCCACGCCGGCGCGCAGCGCCATGCCGACGCCGTCACCGGTATTGATGTGGGCGTTGGTGGTGGACTGGTAGATGCGACCGGCGCCGCCGGTGGCAAGCACGGTGGCCTTGGCCTTGAAGTAGACGACTTCGCCGCTCTCCATGTCGATGGCGGTACAACCCACCACGTGGCCGTCCTGGTTCTTCACCAGATCCAGGGCATACCACTCGGAGAAGACGGTGGTCTTGCTCTTGACGTTTTGCTGATACAGGGTGTGCAGCAGGGCGTGACCGGTACGGTCGGCCGCCGCGGCGGTACGCGCCGCCTGCTCACCGCCAAAATCCTTGGACTGGCCACCGAACGGGCGCTGATAGACGCGGCCGTTGTCGAAGCGGGAGAAGGGCAAGCCCATGTTCTCCAGTTCGTAGACGGCTTCCGGGCCCGTCTTGCACATGTATTCGATCGCTTCCTGGTCACCGATGTAATCGGAGCCCTTGACGGTGTCGTACATGTGCCACTGCCAGTTGTCGTCATGGGCATTGCCCAGGGCGACCGTGATCCCGCCCTGGGCGGACACGGTATGGGAGCGGGTCGGGAATACCTTGGACAGCAGAGCACAGCTCTTGCCGGATTGGGCAATCTGCAGTGCGGCACGCATGCCGGCGCCACCGGCACCGATCACCACCGCATCAAATTCACGAGTTGGAATAGTCACCTTATACACCCCACAGCACGACGAAACCCGTCATCAGATAGACAAACAAGACCACGACCAGGGCAAATTGCAGAGAGCCCCGTACGGCAACCGGCTTGATATAGTCGGTCAGCACCTGCCACAAGCCGATCCAGGCGTGGATCAGCACACAGAAGAGCGCCAACAGGGTGAACACCTTGGTAAAGGTCTGGGCGAAGAAGCCGACCCATACCTGGTAGGTGATGTCGTTGAAGGCAATGAAACCCACCAGATAGAGGGTGTAGAACGTCATGATGAGGGCGGTGGCACGGATCAGGATGTAATCGTGAACGCCGCTGCGCCCGAAGGTTGCAGAATTGGTTACCATACCAGTACTCCCGCCAATACCGCCAAGACACCGGTGATCACGAAGGCCACACGGGCGCTCTGTGAGCCGGATTCCAGCTCTTCCCAATAGCCCATGTCCATGATCAGGTGACGAATACCACCAACGATGTGGTACGCGAGCGCCGTCAGGATCCCCCAAAACACGAGTTTGACCAGGATGTTGTCCAGGATGGACATGACAGTGTCGAAACCCTCGGGAGAGGAAAGGGAAGTACCAAGCATCCACAGCAAGATGGAAAGCGCCACAAAGGTGATCACCCCTGAGACACGATGCAAGATGGAAGCGATGGCGGTGACAGGAAAGCTGATAGTCTGTAGGTCGAGGTTTACAGGTCTCTGTTTATTTTTCACGGCTTTGCCCACTCAGCTCCATTGAGCACGTTAGTTATTGTTTTCACAAACTATTGAGGGCACGGAGTGGCATTTGTTAGGATTTTGTTACCAAAACAACTCAGGAAAGCCAAAAACAACATTTTCAATATCACATCCGGCTTTGCGAAAGCGTTTCAAACACCGACAGCCATCACCCACGAGGCGCAGTATATCGGCGGCCTTAACCAATGACAATCAAATAGCTACAAAGAAAACCCAAAACCGTAAACCAGATCTCACATCTTGTTTAACAGGTCATTAATGATCATTCAGCAAAATTGACAAGGGTGGGGAACTCTGGTTCAAATAAGGCGCTCCAGCCGCCCCCCTGGGTGAGAAAAGGGTGAGAAACCCTTGTGCCTGAGTCATGAATCTCGTAATAGAGTACGACTGGAACAAATTATAAAAGAGCAAAGGAGACGTGCTATGGCTGATAAAATAGCCACCCTACACTTACCCGGAAAAGAGCCGGTCGAATTGCCGATCCTGTCCGGTACTCTGGGACCCGATGTGATTGATGTCAGAAAGCTGGGCGCTCAGGGTTACTTCACGTTCGATCCCGGCTTCATGGCCACAGGTTCTTGCAAATCCTCCATTACTTACATCGATGGCGATCAGGGTGTCTTGCTGCACCGTGGTTACCCCATCGCCCAGTTGGCGACCCAGGCCAGCTATCTGGAAGTCTGCTACATCCTGCTGTACGGCGAAGCCCCGACCAAGGCGCAATACGCCGAGTTCGAGCGCATGGTGATGCGTCATACCATGGTGCACGAACAGATCGTCTACTTCTTCCGCGGTTTTCGCCGTGACGCCCACCCCATGGCCATCATGTGCGGTGTGGTCGGTGCCCTGTCCGCCTTCTACCACGATGCGCTGGACATCAACAACGAGCAGCACCGCGAGATCTGCGCCTTCCGCCTGCTCTCCAAGATGCCGACCCTGGCCGCCATGAGTTACAAATACTCGGTCGGTCAACCCTTCATGCATCCGCGCAACGGCCTCTCCTATGCCGGCAACTTCCTGCACATGATGTTTGGCGTACCGACCGAGGAGTACAAGGTCAATCCCATCGTCGAGCGGGCCATGGATCGCATCTTCACCCTGCACGCGGATCACGAGCAGAACGCCTCTACCTCCACCGTGCGTCTGGCGGGCTCCTCCGGTGCCAACCCGTTTGCCTGTATCTCCGCCGGGATCGCCTCCCTGTGGGGACCGGCTCACGGCGGTGCCAACGAAGCCTGCCTCAAGATGCTCGAGGAGATTGGGTCTGTGGATCGCATCCCCGAGTTCATCGAGAAGGCCAAGGACAAGAACGACCCCTTCCGCCTGATGGGCTTCGGTCACCGGGTCTACAAGAACCACGATCCCCGTGCCCAGGTCATGCGTCAGACCTGCCACGAGGTGCTCGAAGAGCTGCAGATCAAGGATCCGCTGCTGGCCGTCGCCATGGAGCTGGAGCGCATCGCGCTGTCCGATGCCTACTTCATCGAGAAGAAACTCTACCCGAACGTGGACTTCTACTCCGGCATCATCATGAAGGCCATCGGCATCCCCGTCTCCATGTTCACCGTGATCTTCGCCATGTCCCGTACCATCGGCTGGATTGCCCACTGGAACGAGATGCTGTCCGATCCCGATCAGAAGATAGGTCGCCCGCGTCAACTCTATGTCGGCGCGTCGGAGCGCGAGTTCACCCCGCTCGAACAGCGCTGATCGGCCCGTTGCCGAGACAGTGATCAAGAAGGCGGTCATTGACCGCCTTTTTCTTTCGCGTTTTAATCCTCGCTTGAATTCATCAACGAGGCCCATGCCCATGAAATTACCCCTTGCCGCTGCCGCCCTGGTGCTCGCTGGCTGTCAACCGGCCCCCGCTCCTAAGGGCGACACCCTCTTCATCAACACCCAGCTGGTGCCCTGCACAGGTGTAGGCCCCATGCAGTGCATGGAGGTCAAGGAGAGCAAGGATCAGGACTGGACGTTGTTTTACAGCCAAATTCAAGGCTTTACCTTCGAACCTGGTTACCTGTACGAGTTGAAGATTGCCAAGCATCCGGTGGAAAATCCCCCCGCAGACGCCCCCAGCATTCGCTACGAACTGCTGGAACTGGTGAGCAAACAAGCGGCCAAATGAGCCGTGAGTGCATGGAAAAAGGCCGCTTGTGCGGCCTTTTTGCTTTTTGTCGTAAGGGATCGGACTCTTACTCCTTCACCTCTTCATGGGCGGAAAACTCGCGCATGAAGCCCTCGGCCCGCTCCACCATCCGGGTTGAGCCCACGAAGTAAGGGGTGCGCTGATGCAGGGCGGTCGGTTGTATGTCCATGATGCGACGGAAACCGTCAGAGGCCTTGCCCCCCGCCTGCTCCACCAGGAATGCCATGGGATTGCACTCATAGAGCAGGCGCAGCTTGCCGTTCGGGGAGTTGGTGCCGGACGGATAGATATAGATGCCGCCCTTGAGCAGGTTGCGGTGAAAATCCGATACCAGGGAACCGATATAGCGGGAGGTATAGGGTCTGTGGGTCGCCTCATCCCGCTCCTGGCAATATTTCAGGTATTTCTTCACCCCGTCCGGGAACTTGATGTAGTTGCCCTCGTTGATGGAGTAGATCTTCCCCTCCTCCGGGATGCGGATGTTCTCGTGAGAGAGGCAGAAGCAGCCGATGGAAGGGTCATAGGTGAAACCGTTGACCCCAAAGCCAGTGGTGTACACCAGCATGGTGGAGGAGCCATAAACCACGTAGCCGGCGGCAACCTGACGATGGCCCGGCTGCAGGAAGTCATCCAGGCGCACCGGCGAGCCCGGCTCGCTGACCCGGCGATAGATGGAGAAGATGGTGCCGACCGAGACGTTGACATCGATGTTGGAGGAGCCATCTAGGGGATCTATCAGCACCACATACTTGGAGTGAGCCGAGAGCGCCGAATCGAAGGCGACGAAGTCCTCCTCCTCCTCGGAGGCCATGCCGCACACCTCGCCCCTGGCCTCCAGGGCCGCCTTGAAGCGCTCGTTGGCGTAGACATCCAGCTTCTGCTGCTCTTCACCCTGCACATTCGAGGAGCCCACCGATCCCATGATGTCGGCCAGTCCGGCCTTGTTGATCTCCCGGTTGACCACCTTGGCAGCGAGGCGAATGGAGCTGAGCAAGGAGCTGAGTTCGCCGGTTGCGGTCGGATAGTCCGCCTGTTTTTTGACGATGTACTCACCCAGGGTGATCATGTTCTTCATGGTGTTTCCTTTGAGCGTTTCCGTTGGCGTTGAAAACGTTTGCAGGGCGGCACAAAAAAAGTGCCGGACCCGGCATCGTTGTTATGTAACCCAATGTAACGTTGAAAATTTGTTTTTGCAGCGAATTAACTCATTGAATTTCTGTTCAAAAAAGTCACATCACTGGCCATTTCGCGCTTGATGTGCCGAGATCACCCCGGGCTTTCGAGAAGTTAATTCGCTTCGATAAGCCGCCAGAGGCCGCTCTCCCCTCCTCCTGCGCCCCTCCCTGACGATGCCCGTCCCTTGGGGGAGCCGGACTCGCGCTTGAGCTTTCCTTGCGGATACAGCACACTGGGATCGCTTTGGAAGCATACAAAAACATAAGGATATTCAATGAAGAAGACCCTCATCGCCGGGGCCGTGCTGGCCCTGTTCGCGCTGCCCGCCCTGGCAGCACAGGTACCACCCGGCACCACATTGCTCCCCGCCGACCAGCAGACCTTTATTCGCAACATAGGAGCAGAGCCCGCCTCCATCGACCCCCAGCTGGTGGAGGAGAGTTCAGGCAGCGAGATAGTGAACGATCTGTTCGAGGGCCTCTATACCGTGGACGGCAATGGCAAGCTGCAGCCGGCCGGCGCTATCGGTTATGAAGTGGATGCCAGCGGCACCCTCTACACCTTCACCCTCAGGCCCGACGCCAGGTGGTCCAACGGCGAGCCGGTGACGGCGGCAGATTATGTCTATGGCTGGCAGCGGGCGGCAGATCCCAAGACCGCATCGAACTATGCCTGGTTCATCGAGCTGACCGGGGTCACCGGTGCCAGCGAGGTGCTGGCGGGCAAGGCAAGTCCGGATACCCTCGGCATCAAGGCCCTCGATGACCATACCCTGCAGATCCGCCTCAAGGCCCCCGTCCCCTTCTTCCTCAAGACCCTCTCCCACTACACCACTTTCCCGGCGCCACGGGCAACCATCGCCAAGTTTGGCCAGGAGTGGGTCAAACCGGGCAATATCGTTTCGAATGGTGCCTATGTGCTCAAGGAGTGGACCCCCAACGAGCGTCTGGTGGCCGAACGCAACCCCCATTACTGGGACAATGCCAATACGGTGATCAACAAGGTGCTCTATCTGGAGATAGTGGCCGACACCGCCGCCTACAATCGCTATCGGGCCGGCAGCCTGCACTACACCAGCTATCCCCTGGAGCAATACGCCGTCCTGAAGAAATCGGCGCCGGACGAACTGCTCAACGTGCCGCTGCTGGCCAGCTATTACTATGTGTTCAACACCCAGCGCAAACCCTTTGACGACCCCAGGGTGCGCAAGGCGCTCTCTCTGGCCATCGACCGCGACACCATCACAGGCAAGATCCTGGGCCAGGGGCAGATCTCGGCCTACAGCTTCACGCCGCCCATCGTCGATGGCTTCGAGCTCAAGCCCTCCCGCAGCCAGCTGATGAGCAAGGAGCAACGTATCCAGGAGGCCAAGGCGCTGCTGGCCGAGGCCGGTTATGGCCCGGACAAGCCCCTGAGCGTGGATATCCTCTACAACACCAACGAAGGCCACAAGAAGATAGCGCTCGCCATCTCCTCCATGTGGAAGCACAACCTGGGGGTGAAATCCGAGCTCAACAACATGGAGTGGAAGACCATGGTCTCCGCCCTCAACGAGGGAGACTTCGGGGTGAGCCGCTACTCCTGGAACGGCGACTACAACGACGCCTCCACCTTCCTCGACATCATGACCTCCAGCAGCTCGGCCAACAGTGGCAAGTGGGTCAACAAGGAGTATGACGCCCTGCTCGCCAAGGCCCACGATGCCCAGAGCCCGGCCGAGCGCAACCAGCTTTATCAGGCGGCAGAGCAGATCCTCGATCAGGAAGCCCCCATCGCTCCCGTTTACTTCTACGTGAAGTCCCGACTGCTCAAGCCCTTCGTGAAGGGCTACCCCTACCACAACCCCCAGGATCTGGTCTATTCCAAGGACATGTACCTGATCGCCCAGTAAGGCCCCGACGGCGGATCCTGATAGCAGACGGCCCCATTGCGGGGCCGTTTTCCTATGGACGAGAAGGCGGGCGTCCCCTTGCGACTGAGGGTGGATCTGACATCGACTGGGCGAGCTGGCCGTCAGGTCGCCTGGCAAGAAATGACGTCAGGATGAGGACGGCCACCAGCCAGCATGACCACGCCATGGCCGTCGGTGAGCGCAGCCCCAGCGCGAGCTTGCTGACGATGTCATCGCCGGTCCAGATGGCCATGCAGGAGAAGGGGAAGAGCGTTGCCAATGGAGGCATGATGGATGGGATCCGCAGCAATAGGCGCTCATTGCAGGAGGCCAGGTACCGGGTGCAAGGACCATATCCCGGGGGCGAAACAATCAGACCCTCCGAAGAGGGTCTGGGGCACGGCATGGCGGCAACGCGGGGGGCGTCGTTACGCCGCATCCATGTGCAGGCGACCTATCAGGGCGTTGACCTCGAGCACCGTCTGGCGGTGCGGCAGATCGGCCTGGTTCGGCATCAGCAGCAGCCCGGACTGAAAGTCGAAGCGGCCACGGCCATGGATATAAATGCGCCCCTTGAAGAAGGTTTTGACGTGCTTTGCCACCATCAGCGGCAGGTATTTTTTAAATACTCTCATCGTTGTAACCTCTTGCCATTGTCCCCGTATGACAGCAGTTTCTGCGAAACGGTTCCCTGAAAACTGGATATTCATCCATGAACAACAAGGTCAAACATTAAAAAAGCTGAATGTTATCAAATTGTTTCGATGGGTATTGTATGAGGTCCAGTCAGCCAGAGCAAGTTGCCTTTACCCTGCTGCCACTCGATGCAGGCCAGACCCGAGGTGGCGAACATGGGGGCACCGGCCGCCGGGCTCAGCATCTGCACCAGATAGCCCACCAGGGGCAGGTGGCTGACCATGAGGATGCTGTCGTGCTGGTCGGCCAGGGCGGTGAGATAACTGGCCACCAGGGCCGGATCGCCGTAAGGGGTGATCTCCGCACTCTCCTCGACCCGGCTCGGGGTCGGCAACACCTGGCTTATCCCCTGCCAGGTCTGACGCGCCCGCAGATAGTTGCTGTGGATCACCAATCCCAGGCCATTGTCCAACTGGGGGGCGAGCCAACGCGCCATGTGCAGCGATTCTGCCACCCCCTGTTCAGTCAAGGGACGCTGTTCATCGGTTTTCGCATTCATGCCAGCCTGGCCATGACGCATGATGTAAATCTTCATTCCCACCTCACCCTGTCGGGCCTGTTTGGACGTTGACGGCGGGGCGATCTTACCTTGACCCGCACGGGGAAACAATTGCGCGACCTCTCAGAAAAGGGTTTGCCCAACCGGGAACCGAGGTCGATAATCATCTTTAAATTCAAATAAATCCAACATGAGTCAACGCCTATGAGCCCCTATGCCAGCCCGAATGACCACAGGCAGTATCACTACCTCACGCTGGCCAACCGGCTCAAGGTGCTCCTCATTTGCGACCCTGAGACCGACAAATCGGCGGCCTCCCTGGCGGTCAATACCGGCCATTTCGACGATCCCGCCGATCGCCAGGGCATGGCCCACTTCCTCGAGCATATGCTGTTTCTCGGTACCCGGACCTTCCCCAAACCCGGTGAGTACCAGCAGTTCATGAATCGTCACGGCGGCAGCAACAACGCCTGGACAGGTACCGAGTTCACCAACTTCTTCTTCGATATCGACAATGCCTACTTCGAGCAGGGGCTGGCCCGGTTCGCCCAGTTCTTCATCTGCCCGACCCTGGCGCCCGAATGGGTCGACAAGGAGCGCAACGCGGTCGATTCCGAATATCGCCTCAAGCTGATGGACGACGTGCGCCGCAGCTATCAGGTGCACAAGGAGACGGTCAACCCGGCCCACCCCTTCACCAAGTTCTCGGTCGGCAATCTCGATACCCTGGCGGATCTGCCGGGACGCAGCCTGCATGGCGACCTTGTTGCTTTCTACGAGCGCCACTACAGCGCGGATCGCATGGCGTTGGTGATGCTGTCGCCCGAGTCTATTGCGACCCAATTAACCTGGTGTGAACACTTCTTCGGCCCCATCGTCGATCGCAAGCTGGGGGAGCCCGCCCTGACGGAGCCCCTCTACCGGCAGGAGGATTTGGGGCTGCGCATCGATCTGGTACCTGTCAAGGAGAGCCGCCGACTGAGCCTGACCTTCCCGCTGCCGCCGGTCGATGCCTATTACGATCGAAAACCCCTCACCTTCCTCAGCCACCTCATCGGCTATGAGGGCAATGGCAGCCTGCTCTCCCTGCTCAAGGAGAAAGGATGGGTCAATCAGCTGGCAGCCGGTGGGGGCGTGAGCGGCAGCAACTTCAAGGATTTTGGCATCAACTTCGGCCTGACCCCGGCAGGGGTCGATCATGTGGACGAGATCATCGGCCTGCTGTTTGGCTATCTCAAGCTGATCCAGCGCCAGGGGCTCGCCCCCTGGCGCTACGTGGAGAAACAACAGGTGCTCGAGTCGGCGTTTCGCTTCCAGGAGCGGGGCAAGGCCCAGGACACGGTGGCGGGCCTGGTGCTCAACCTCTTCCTCTATCGCCCGGAGGATCTGCTCTACGGCGACTACATGATGCGCGAGTATGACGAGCCCCTGATCGCACGCCTGCTCGCCAAGCTGATCCCCCACAACCTGAGGGTCACCCTGGTGGCCCCCGGGCTTGTCACGGATCGCCTCGCCCGCTGGTATCAGACCCCCTACAAGGTGAGCACCATCCCGGAGGCCAGCAAGATCCGCTGGCAACAGTGCGAGCCCGATAGCGCCCTGGCCCTGCCCGAGCCCAACCCCTTCATCGCCGGTCGCCTGGAACCCAGGACACCCGCGATCGCCGCCGACCAGCCCGCCTGCCTGATAGACAGGCCCGGCTTTCGGCTCTGGCACCTTCATGAACACCAGTTCAAGGTCCCCAAGGGCAACCTCTACATCGCCATCGACAGCGAGCACGCGGTCAAGAGTCCGCGCCACATCGCCATGGCCCGGCTCGCGGTGGAGCTGCTGAGCGATCACCTCAACGCCCTCACCTACCCGGCCGAGCTCGCCGGCCTCGGCTATCAGATGTATGCCCACCAGGGGGGCTTTACCATCACCCTGAGCGGCTTCTCCGACAAGCAGGCCCTGCTGCTGGACATGATCCTTGGCAATCGCACCCTGGGCTATCCGGATCCGGCCCGCTTCGCGGCCATCAAGCAGCAGCTTGTTCGCAACTGGGAGAACCAGGCCAAGACCCGCCCCATCAACCAGCTGTTCAACCAGCTCACCAGCCTGCTGCAACCCAACAACCCGCCCTTCGAGCAGTTGCTGCGCCATCTGCGCGGCGTCGAGATTGGCGAGATGCCGGCCTTCGTCGCCCAGCTGTTCAGGGAGGTGCACGTGGAGACCCTGGTGCACGGCGACTGGCAGGAGAGCGAAGCCCTGGCCCTGGCCGCCCTGCTCGAGCGCCATCTCGCGCCCTACAGCCAGCCGGGCAGCGAGACCCGCCGCCCCCTGCTCTCCATCCAGGACAGAGGCACCCTCATTCGCCAGCACGGGTGCGAGCACGAAGACTCGGCGCTGCTGGTCTACTACCAGTCCCGCACCACCCGGGCGCGGGATCTCGCCTGCTTCACCCTGGCCAACCACATCATGTCTTCCACCTTCTTCCACGAGTTGCGCACCCGTCAGCAGCTCGGCTATGTGGTGGGAGCCGGCAACCTGCCCCTCAATCGCCATCCCGGCCTCATCTTCTATATCCAATCGCCGGTGGCGGGGCCCCAGGTGCTGCTCGATGCGGTGGAGGAGTTCATCGATCTCTTCCCCCTGGCCATGCTCGAGTTCAGCGAGCAGCAATGGCAGGAGAGCAAGGCGGGGCTTCAGGCCCAGCTCAGCGAGCGGGATGCCAACCTGCGCAGCCGCGGTCAGCGGCTCTGGGTCAGCATAGGCAACAAGGATCTGGGCTTTGATCAGCGAGAAAGGGTCTGCGAGGAGGTGGGCAGGCTCAATCGCGCCGATCTGGTGCGCTTCGTCACCCAACTGAGATCCCGCACCTCGGACAGGCTCATCCTCTGCAGCTATGGCCAGGGCCATGAGCACGACGAGCGGATCACAGGGCAGATCATCGACGACACAGGGGCATTTCGCCTCACCGCTCAGCCCTTCGATGGCTGATGCGCCTCAAAGAAAAAGCCGGCCAAAGAGGCCGGCTGGAAATACCACCATAAAGACGGCAAGAGCCGCCAAACGTGAACATGAGCGTGAAAATCAGACACTGGACGGCACGCGACCAGGTCGATGCCAGCAGTGATTGAGAAACGAGTCCATCTTACCCCCTCCCGGCAGAGGCCGGTTGATCTACATCAAAAGAGGTAGCAAAGAGCCAGGAAGCTGTCCGTTTGCCGATCGGGATCACGGCTTCCACCTCTTGTAAGCTCACGCGCAGCACGTTCACCGTTCGGGACCACCCGCAGACGCCCCTCAGCCACGGCGGATCAGCCGGTAAGCCACCTCGTCGAAATAGGAGAGCTGCCCCGAGAGCACCCTGGGGTGATCCAGCTCCGTCGCCCGGCCCAGCACCTCGACACCAAAATCGCGCTCAAACAGGGTGCGCACCTCCATCTCCCCCACCGAGAACGGCGGCTGTTGCTGCTGCTCTGGCTGATACTCGAGGGTCACCAGCAACACCTGCCCCCCCGCCTCCACCAGGCGGCTCATCAGGGCGGCATACTGGCGGCGCATGGCGCTCGGCAAGGCGATGAGGGCCGCCCTGTCATAGACCAGGCGATAACGCCGTCCCAGCTCGGGGGCGGCGAAGAAATCCCCCTGATAGATGCGCAGATCCTCGTGGCGGTGGCACTGATATGGGCCCACCTCGCTTCTCTCTGCACTCAGCTTGTTCTCGTCAAAAAACTGGGTAATGGCGAGCTCGGAGAGCTCGAACCCATCCACCGGATGCCCCTGTTCACGCAGCCAGAGCATGTCCCGGGACTTGCCGCAAAGGGGCACCAGCACGGGGTCGCTCCCTAGCTGGGCCGACCACCAGGATTGCAGCCAGCGGTTGAAATCTGCCTGATGAAAGCCAATCCGGTTCTCTTTCCACTTCTGATGCCAAAACGCCGCTTCCATCATCTTCCTCTCGTCATCTGCAATGGTGCATCACTATCACAACTTCACCTAAGTGGCGCAAGCCCCATGATCCCGCCCCTGTGCAAGACAAGACTTGGAAGGAGCCAGTGGGACTCACACCGGGGCAGGCCCCCTCAGGCCACGACCCCAGGCTGGCTTGTCGTCATCTCTGTCAGCCGGGTCAGGATCTGCGCGAAGGCGGGTCGCCGGGAGGGCGCCTCAAAGCCGCAATCCCCGGCCAAACGATGAAGGGCATCCAGATTGGCATCCCCTCCATCACAGCGCGCCAGCAGCTCGGCCAGCAGGCAGCCAAAGGCCCGTACCTCCAGGCGCTCCAGCCGCCCGGCCAACACCTCATCGGCGCGGTCATAGCAGGAGGCGGCGCCAAAGTCCCCGAGCAGCACCCGGCCCGAAGCCTCCTGCGGCGAGTGAGGCATCGCGGGCTGCAAGGAGTACAGCAGGTTGTGGGCGTAGAGATCGCCGTGCAGGATGCCCCGCTCGTGCAGATGCCGGGCGGCGCTCGCCACCCCCTGCCCCATGGCCATCACCTGGGCCGGGGTAAAGTTGAGATCCGCTGGATAGACATCCCGGGTGCAGGAGTCCAGGCTCGGGGGCCCCGCCAGAGTGGCGAAGGTGGGATCTATCAGGGGCATCACCAGTGCCGGGATGCCGGAGGGATGATCGCTCACTCGCCCCATCACCCCGACCAGGTTTGGATGGCGACCGGCGGCCAGGGACGCCCCCATCTCGCTCAGGGGCAGGCCGTCGCTGGTGACGGCCCCCTTGAAGAGCTTGACCGCCACCGCCCCGGCCCCTTCGGCCCTCGCCCACTCGGCGCGATGAATGACGCCGGACGCCCCCTCCCCGAGCACACCCCCCAGTGAGAGCGCCTGCCAGGGGATCTCGGCAGTGAACACCGATGTGCCGTTCAGGCACGCCTGCTCATCACAGAAGGGGTTGCCCGCAAAGGCCAGCCAGGACAGACGTGGCAAGTCGAGCAGCCACTCGGGCAGTGCCTCCAGCCGATTGGCGGCGATGCGCAAAAGCTCCAAACGATGGCAACCGGCAAGAGTCTCGGGAAGCTCATGTAGCCGGTTGCCCGAGAGCATCAGCTTTTGCAGATCAATGCACTGACCCAATTCGCCGGGCAGCGACTCAATCTCGTTGTCGGTCAGAATGAGCCAGCGCAGTCTGGCGGGCAGGGAGGCGGCCGAGACGGTCGCGATGCGGCTGGCCTTGAAGCCCACCATGGTGAGCGCGGGGCAGCGCCCCAACACTTGGGGCAGTTCGGTGAAGTTGTTCTCGGAGCAGAAGATAATGCGCAGCTTCTTGCACTCGGCCAGCTCGTCAGGCAACTCGCTCAGCTGGTTGCCGGTGAGATCCAGCACCTCCAGGGTCTCCTTGAGGCTCAAGATCTCGGGGGGGAACACCGTCAGGTTTTCAGCAAGTTTGAGGTGGCGGGCGCCAAGCAGTTCGCCCGCGCGCAGCTGTTCCAGGGTATGCATGGGATCGTCTCTATCAAGATTCGGGCTTGCGGTGGCTCACTGCGGGGCACTCCCCCGGGCCACAAAGGAGGGGCATTATAGGGAATGACGGCCAAAGATGGCCGATTTTCTTGCAAGGCTTTTTCTTGCAAAGCCCCCATCGCCACACACCCGCGCCCCATTGCCATCGATCATTCGGGTCGCACTCTTGCGTGGTTGATCATTTGATTGGCGCCATATAGTATGGCGCCATACAAAATCATTCGAGACCTCACCACCATGATCACGCTGGAACAGAAACACCTCGCCCTGCTTGAGGATGCAGAGCGCCGCGGCCACGCGGACACCGAAAACATACGCGTCTGCTTTGAGGTGCTGACCCTCGCCGCTGCCATCGATCAGGCGTGCGCGGCGCGCCTGGCCCCTCACCGCCTTTCCGAAGGCAAGTTCGTGCTGCTGTTTTTGCTGCGCGACCTGCCACAAGGGCTGGCTCCCCACGAGCTTGCCGTCAAGGCAGGGGTCACACGGGCCACCATCACCGGCTTGCTCGACGGGCTGCAGCGGGACGGCCTGCTGGCTCGCCACAGCGACAGCCAGGACAGGCGAAAGATCTCGGTGCGCCTGACAGAGCAGGGCCAGGCCCTGGCGCAGCACCTGCTCGATGAGCACAGCCAGTGGATAGGCTCCCTGTTTGCCGGGTTCGATCAGGCAGAGCGAGAGACCCTGAGCGCCCTGCTCAAGCGGGCCTGGCTCAACGTCATCTCATCCCGGGCAGGCTGCACTGAGGCTGTTACAGAGGAGCACCCATGACACGCAGCCGCATCACGGATATCGCCCCCTCACGCCTCGCCCAGCTCAACCGGGGAGAGATCGAGGCAAGCAACCTGACCGAATGCCTGGCGGTGGATTTTGCCGCCCTGATGCAGTGCGCCCGGCCTGCGCTCGGGCCCCAGGCGCTGGCGTCGATGCACGCCGCATCCGGGGAGGGCATTACCCGGCGCATGGCACTGGCCGCCAGATTGCTCCTGGCCGAGAACGGCACGAGGGATCTTGCGGCGCTCAGCCGCCATCCCTCCGATACCGTGCGGGGCTGGGCCTGTTTCATGGTGGGCGCGAGCGAGGAGCTGTCGCTCAGCGAGCGCCTGGCCCTCATTCGCCCCCTCGCCGATGACCCGCACTTCGGGGTGCGCGAGTGGGCCTGGCTCGCAATGCGAACGACCATTGCCGCGCAGCTCGAGGCGGCCATTGCCGCCCTGGTGCCCTGGACGGCGGAGCCGTCCGAGCGGCTGCGACGCTTTGCCAGCGAAGCGACCCGGCCCCGCGGCGTCTGGTGTACCCATCTTGCGTCCCTGCGACAAGCGCCGGAGCAGGCCCTGATGCTGCTCGAGCCCCTCAAGGCCGATCCCGCCCCCTATGTGCAGGACTCCGTTGCCAACTGGCTGAACGATGCGAGCAAAGACAGGCCACAGTGGGTCACTGATCTTTGCGCGCGCTGGTCTCGCGAAAGCCCCTGCCCCGCGA
This sequence comes from Aeromonas bivalvium, assembly GCF_000819765.1. Lineage (GTDB taxonomy): Bacteria > Pseudomonadota > Gammaproteobacteria > Enterobacterales > Aeromonadaceae > Aeromonas > Aeromonas bivalvium. Next base: position 30,455 of record NZ_CDBT01000004.1, on the reverse strand, counting down.
CAACCCGGATTTGTCAACGCGCCTTGCGCACCTTGCGCAAGGGCCAACTCTCCAAGGAACCCCTATGACCCACTATCTGGCAGAGCTCTACACCCCCACTCCCGCCTGGCTGGCATTGAGCCAGACGGCCCGTCAGCAGTTCTTCGAGGCCATTGGCACAGGCATGGCCAACCTCGCCGCCCTCGGGGTGGAGCCCATCGCCCTGGGCGAGACCGATGCTGCCACCCTCCATGGTGCGCCCCACCTCTTCTTCGCCATCTGGCGCGGGCCGGATGCCGCAGCCATCGAGGCCCTCGTCCAGGGAATAGCCGCATCGGGCTGGCACGACTACTTCGAGACGGTCAACGCCACCGGCGCCGGTGTCTGCCTGCGCGAGCACCTTGCACAGTTGGCCGCCCTGCCCTGCGCCGCCACATCCAGCCCCGCCCTGGCCTGATAACCCCTAAAAGAGCGTTATCCCACCAGGCTTTGCGTCAGTGCCACCGACACCGGTGGCACTGTTTTCCATGCCCTGCCCTTGCAAACCCAGGTCACCACCACCTGGGAAAGCAGCGCCACAGCCCCGCTCCCTTCCCGCTCCCTTCCCACTCCCTTCATAAAACGCTGATATCTCCCGATGCCGTGATGGCCCATCGCCGATGGCACAAGTGAGCAAGATCCGGGTCGTCGTGACGAAGGTTCGCCGCCATAGTGCTTTCAAACCAACAGTGCTTTCGACCCCCCCAAAGCTTTGAACCAAAGGAGGGTTGAACCAAAGGAGGTTTGAACCAGGAGGGGGTTGAACCCATCCACTTGTCTGCCAACCCTGCATGAACGTCACCACCCGGCGCCATGCACATCACGCGAGGGAACTGCCATGTCATTACTGTCCAACAAGGTCGCCATCATCACGGGCGCCAGCTCCGGTATCGGTCGCGCCAGCGCCATCCTGTTTGCTCGGGAGGGGGCCAGCGTCGTCGTCGGCGCCCGCCGCCAGCCCGAGCTGGATGCGCTGGTGGAGGAGATCCGCCATGAGGGGGGCCAGGCAGTGAGCCTGGCGGGGGATGTGAAAAGCGAGACTTACGCCCGCGCCCTGGTGGATCTCGCACTGACCCGTTTCGGCGGACTCGATGTCGCCTTCAACAACGCCGGCACCACGGGCGCGCCGGGCAACGTACAGGAGATGGCACTGGCACAGTGGCATGAGACCCTGGATACCAACCTCACCAGCGCCTTTGTGGGGGCCAAGTACCAGATCCCCGCCATGCAGGCACGCGGGGGCGGCTCCCTTATCTTTACCTCCACCTTCGTCGGCCATACCCTGGGGCTGCCCGGCATGGCGGCCTATGCCGCGAGCAAGGCGGGCCTCATCGGTCTGACCCAGGTGCTGGCCGCGGAGTTCGGGGCACAAGGGGTGCGGGTCAACGCCCTGCTGCCGGGGGGAACCGACACCCCCATGGGACGGGCCTTTACCGATACGCCGGAAAGCCTCGCCTTTGTGCAGCATATGCATGCCCTCAAGCGCCTGGCCCAACCGGAGGAGATCGCCCGCTCGGCCCTCTATCTGGCGTCCGATGCATCGAGCTTTACCACCGGCATTGCCCTGCTGGCCGATGGTGGGGTATCTATTTGTCGCACATGACCTTGTCGCCCCCAAGATCCTGCGACCGCAACCTTATCGTGAGAGCGCCTTATGTCTGATTACGCCCGCATCAGTGATGCCATCCGTTTTATCGCAAGCCAGGTGGCGCACCAGCCCACCCTGGACGAGATAGCGGCGCATGTGCACCTAAGCCCCTTTCACTTCCAGCGGCTGTTCAGCCGCTGGGCCGGGGTGACACCGAAGCGCTACCTGCAGGTGCTGACCCTGGAGCGGGCCAAGGCGCTGCTGCACGAATCGCGCTCCCTGCTGGAGGTGGCCGACACCCTGGGCCTGAGCAGCGGCTCGCGGCTCTACGATCACTTCGTGCAGCTCGAAGCCGTCACGCCGGGCGAGTACAAGCAACGCGGGGCCGGGCTGGTCATCGATCACGGGGTGCACGACACCCCCTTCGGCCAGGCGTTCGTCGCCCTGACCCCGCGGGGGGTGTGCAACTTCTCGTTTCTCGATGACCAGGCCCCACAAACGCCGCTGAGCGCCCTCGCCCACAGCTGGCCCGAAGCGGAGCTGCGAGAAGCGCCCTCACGCACCCAAAGCGTCATCCACACCATGTTCGATGGCAGCAAGACGCCGGATCGCCCCATCTCGCTGCACGTGAGCGGCACCAACTTTCAGATCAGCGTCTGGCGGGCGCTGCTCGAGATCCCGCCAGCCAAAGTGGTGAGCTACGCCCAGGTGGCAAACGCCGTCGGCAACCCCAAGGCCGCCCGCGCCGTGGGGCTGGCGGTGGGCGCCAACCCCGTCGCCTTGATGATCCCCTGCCACAGAGTCATCCAGCAAAACGGCAAACTCGGCGGCTATCACTGGGGCGAGACCCGCAAGCAGGCGATACACGCTTGGGAAGCGGCGAGGTATGAGTGAACGTGGCCTTTTTCTGCTCGCCCTGATGAGGGAGAAACTGAAGTGTTGGTGGTGAGTCAGCAGACAATCAGGCAGCGCCGAACGAGCATGCAGCGATATAAAGCGGGGACATAAGAAGAATCGGGGCGCAGATCGCCCCTTTTGTTGAGTTGGAGACGGAACATGATGGCCATCCGGACCACCACTCATCGGATTGACCAAGCCCGTAGGATGCCATAAGCACCGCCCATGGCATGGATGGAGAGAGTATTCCCCTGATAGGGGTGGCGACGAATGATACCGCCTGGGCCTGGTCTATTTTTCGAAAGCCGCCTTCACCTTTGAAACAACGTGGGCCGCACGTATGTATCGCACAGCCTATAGAGAGCGAAACAAACGGGGTCAATCGCCGGGTGGGCTTTCGCGTTTACCAGCACTTGCACCTTCCATTATTTTCTCAAACCGGAACATCTCATCGTCATCTCCTTTGCCATCAAGATGGTGTGAGACCTGATGAGGATCTGGATGGTATTTGTTGTAGAAATCGACAATTTTGAAACCACATCTGTTCACGTAGAAGTGAATATTCCGTTTCTCAAAATATGGCGTCACCGTTTCCCAGACGTTGGTGAGAGGAAACGCCTTTTCAATCGCATGCCAGGCTTTCAGGCCCAAGCCTTTGCTCTGTTGGCTCGTCGCGATGAAAAAGAATGACAGGGAGTTGCGACCGCTCATCTGGTCTATCACTAACACGGCTCCACCAACACGCTGTTCGGCTGCCATGATCCAGTATGTAACGGCCCCCTTGGTGTGGAATGACTGTTCAATATCTTCGTCAGACGGAATCGGCTCTTCAAGTGGGTGTCCAAAGTCTGCCTCTGCCGCCACGCGAAAGGCATCCTGCAAGGCGAGCTTGAACTCGGGAAGGCTGCCAGGCTCAGCCTCCAGGAGGCTGATGTTTACGTTCTCTTCTGATCCTTTCACTTAATTCATCCCCAACAGATATCCCATGAACATTGAGCGGCAAAGAAGTGCACCGACCCGGGTGGTAACGTGACTGAAATGACCCATAGCTATGCGGCTTCCATTGCCAAACCCCCACGTTTGGTTAAGGGGCGGATTTTAGCCAGTCTCAGTGAGGCAGGCGAGCGATTTGAACTCGTTGTTAGGGTAACGCCCCATCTCCCTGCATGTGAGCAGCGCCCACTTACAGATCAGCGTCTGGCGGACGCTGCTCGAGATCCCGCCAGCCAAGGTGGTGAGCTACGCCCAGGTGGCAAGCGCCGTCGGCAACCCCAAGGCCGCCCGCGCCGTGGGGCTGGCGGTGGGTGCCAACCCCGTCGCCTTGATGATCCCCTGCCACAGGGTCATTCAGCAAAACGGCAAACTCGGCGGTTATCACTGGGGCGAGACCCGCAAACAGGCGATACACGCCTGGGAAGCGGCGAGGTATGAGTAGCACCCGATTCCATAATCAGACTTTTCTCTTATCAGCGCCTATAAAGATTCACTCTTATCTCGTCAGTGAAGATAGGGCTCTCACGCCAAGACGATATAATGTTTCTTGAGTCAAGCCATATGACAAGAGCCTGATTCTCAGGAGTTTTTTTCAATACCGGCGTAATATAGCCGACTTTTATTTCCGAATATGGCTTAGGTAGGTTTTCTAAGACAAAACGTACTTCGCTATCCGTCATAAGAGAATGATATTTATTAAAGAGTGAAATTTTCGTCGCAACAGGCATGGAGTTAATGATTAAGGATTGAGCAATACCACTATCGATATTGGATAAGTTGGCATCAGTACTGTTAATAATTTTACCGATGAGAGCCGATCGTTCAGGGTGGTTCACAAGTAACTCCAGATCCATCAAATCCATAATCCCAAGCTTGGCTTTATTATCAATTTCAGCGCAAAGAAGATTTTCTCTAAAATCATCATCGAGGTCGAACTCGTCTGGCTCTTCAAGGTATGTATTGATGTTTGCTGCTACAAATAAAACCTGTAGATCTTTGTTATCAGCGAGTGCATCAAGACTCTCATTACTGAAGATAATTTTACCTTCATCAATCAGAATGCGAAGCTTTGCAGGTGCAAATCCTTCTGGTAGTTCTGTGAACGGCTTTGGTAGAGCATGAATATATTCTTTATAGGCGGAGTCAGACAAAGAGCCGGCATTGAAGAGGAAGCAACGCAGTTTCTGTGAATCATCGTCACTAGGAATAGTCTGTTTCAGGAGAGCTGTACGGACAGTATCTTGATCAAGATACCCTATTAAACTCTCCGCCACGAATTCTTTACTTTCTATAAAAAATAGACAATTCAGCCAAGTTGGCTCGATCAAACGTAACTTGAACAGTGTTGCGTGCAATATCTCGGGAACATCCGCTAGCGTTGGCAACAAGGTCGTCTGTCGTTCAAGAAATTTCAGTAGATCATCCTGATCAAGTCCTTCATGGTGCATAACGGCAAGAATAGTCGAGGCATCCTCCTTTGAATTCCCTTCAAGCACCACAAGGATATCATGTAGGTAGCGTTCGAAATCACGTTCGATCCGCGTCATTAAGGTTGCGTTATTCGTCGAACGTATAGCTGTAAAGTTTCTCTCACGTAGCTGCTCGAGATCGTTCTCTCCCAAAATGGCTTGATAGATGTACTCCAGATTGTCGATGGTAAGTTCGAAGCGCCCCTTCTCGAACATAGCGCGTACAATCTCAAAATGTTCTTTGATTGCGGCCAGATTTTTGACATCAAAGCCAAGACATACAAGACGTTCTGGTGCAAGTTCAGGTGAATTGATCAAAATTTCGGGGAGGTTATCCGAAACAAATACAGGTAGTTCTTCGAAACTTTTTGCCAGCTCTTCGAGCTGCCTTTCAGGCAGGCTAGAAACTAGTTGGGTTGCGTGGGAAATATTATTGGAGCTCTCAATGGCTGCAGGGACAAGACCCTTCCAAATATTGGCCAGCCCCGAAAGTAGCCCTACAACATCGTGGCCACTCGAGTAATAAATATCAAAGAAATCTTCGCAGCTCTCGAACTCTGTTGAAAGGAACCCGAAAAGCTTCTGCAGCTGGTTGTGGTAACGACCCCGATCGCTCAGGAGACAATCAACTAGTTTAACGTTCAAGATATAGTTTTGCCGGAAGTCCTCATCTCGCATAGCTGCAATAACTTCATGTGGATTATCGATTGGAAAAACTGGAACGGGGGGGATAAATGCTCGAATCTGAATCAGATACTTATTATCATTAGGTGACAATCGGCCTGAGTGAAAGAGTGACGTGTATTGGTAGTAGGTATCATCGAGATGGCCTTCCAATATAAGGAAACGGGCAAGCTCCCCGTTTTCTCCGAAATTATCGAAGACATCCTGCACATTATCAGTCCCCAAGCGCAACAACTCATGGAGCTTCGTTGTGCGAAGCGTTGCAATTTTTGATTTTAAGTCGTATATCCGGTGCAAGCCTTTGTTCCTGAAATAAATCGACTTTCCTTCAATTTCCACTTTGCGTTGCAGATAGGATCTCTGAGAGTCCACTTCACTTTGTAATGTTGAAATATTGATTGCTTGGGAGTAACCATTATTGGTGTGGTAGTATATACGTGAAGCATCTATCAACTGTTCGAATGCATCGTTGCTGGCCAAATTAGGAAGTTCAATCCAAGCTTGCTGATTCTCACTGACGTACGCTGCATTCGCCGGAAGCTTCTCTACCAGAGCCATAGCATATATTTGCCGTAACTCTCTTAGGTTAGAGGGTGTTTGTCGCTCGAAAAATTCAAACTGCCTTTCGATTTCAGTAATTTCAACCCTATAGGCGGTTTCACCTAACTCAATTAATTTATCTTTCAGGCTCAATATTTCAGCAAGATTGCCTGTGCCACGGTGTAGCTTCTCAAAATCCCTTGGATAGACATTCTTATAGATCAAGACCGCGAGAAGCTTATTAGCATCGAGAAGAATTTCTCCATCGGCCTCCAGGTTAGCCACATAAATAGCGTATTCATTAAATATATTTTGAATCAACCTAAGATCATTCAGATATCGTGATACCTCTCTCAGAAATTGCCGTTCAAGGCACCCATCGAGATCAAGTCTCTTTCCTTGCGCCAATACCATATCAATCGAATTCGATGTGTTGATGATCGGTATGACAGGTATAATGAATTCGAAGAATTTTGTTCTATCTGTATTGGCAAACATGTCGTCGCGCAGGGCATAGAGGAATCTGATGGTGCGTTTCACACCAGCATTCTCGTTTACTAGGCTATTAATCTCACGTAGCGTTACAAAGATGTCTGCGTTGTCAAATCGATCTAGATCTTCAATAATCACAAGATCGTAATTCGTTGATTGGAAAAAATAGACAATTTCATCTAGGTGCCTATTTAGTATGGAGGTTTGGTCATCGCATGCTGGCTTTATTTCAATGTCTTTTAACGAGATGCTTTTTAGTGACAGTCCGAAGCTAGCAACATAAAAATGATGCAGCGCCCCCCAGAAAAATACTACCGCGAGAGTAAAAACGACAAGATTTATGCCATTGCTGATTTCGAATGGAGTGAAGTAAGTGCCACTTATAATATACTCTCGCTGATGAATAACGTACCAAAGCGAGAAAATACCAAGCATTATGAAGAAAGATTTAAATATAGCCAATGCACTTGGAGACTGGATTCTTTTAAATCGTGACAGCGGAAGTCTGTTTGCATCAGCCCCATACAGCATCTGCTGCAGAATACTCCTCTCAATCTCTTGGCGGCTCACCTTCCCTCCCTCCGAATCTGTCTCGGGAACGAACGAAGCCAGCGAAATATGAAGTGCAGGCCGCCGATATTTCAGTAAGAAAGATTGGATAATACTACTCTTTCCTGAGCCATAAGGACCAGTTAGAGCAATGTTGGAGACCTTCCTATTGTTTGTAGCAAACAGAATCGCTTCGGAATATACGCCAGTCTTGTCTGCCTCATCAGTGGGCGCAAGATCCACGAACTTAGATGGAATGTTGGCAGAGCGGTCTTTACTTTCCATCCAAGACACTAGCCTATCAAGGCGACTAGCAAGCCTGCGTGTTAGAGAAGTGATTGTCTTTATCATATGATACGGAATTAACGCCCCCTTAAAAATCGAAAACACACAGACGAAAATTTTTCAAGTCATTTTCATCATTCAACAGCCTATACATAGTGATGCTTTGGTGTTGGAGTTCTGTGATGGCGCCTTGAAGTTCATTCATTTCAACTGAACTACACACGGTTTACAAGCTTATTGCGGCAGACAAAATAATGATATGTCCATCTTTCCATTAATCGAGCTAATCCTTGTCTGTACAGATCTCGTTATCACCTGTCACTTCTCGGTAGGATGTTGAACAGCCAATTCGAGTACGGTGGTGCAGCGGAGCGTGGGCATCCTATGTCCTGTGGCTCCTTCGACCCGTTGATAAAACAAGATCATCCACACTGAAGACTGTTTGCTGGAAGAAAGCCCTCTTGATAGCGTCTTGGGCCAGCAAGAAGTCACTCGCCCACCAACTGCGTGACAGCAAGCGCTCCTGGACTTGAAGCACCTTCCACAAGCCCCTGGTCGGACATCAACAAATTTGTGATGAAATACACCTAGGGTCCCACTAGCAACGCCATAGCAAGGCACCAATGCAACGCGTTCTTGCAAGTCCGAGACACTCTCCCGATCGACTCGGGCACTCACCACGACAACGTTGGCAACAGAGCCCTCACCCCCTTCTCCAGGAGCAAAATTTTCTCGCAAACGATTGGAAAAAGAAAAGGCGCCTCAAGGGCGCCTTTTTGACAGTTTTGCGTTATCGGCAGGAAAGCGTTAGCCGCTTATTCCCATTCGATGGTTGCGGGCGGCTTGCCGGAGACGTCGTACACCACGCGGGAGATGCCGTTGATCTCGTTGATGATGCGGTTCGACACGTGGCCGAGGAAGTCGTACGGCAGGTGAGCCCAGTGGGCGGTCATGAAGTCGATGGTCTCGACGGCGCGAAGCGCAATGACCCAGTCGTACTTGCGGCCATCGCCCATGACGCCGACGGAGCGCACCGGCAGGAAGACGGCGAACGCCTGGCTGACCTGGTTGTAAAGGTCTGCTTTGCGCAGCTCTTCGATGAAAATGGCGTCAGCCTTGCGCAGCAAGTCGCAGTACTCTTTCTTCACTTCGCCGAGGACGCGCACACCCAGACCCGGACCCGGGAAGGGGTGACGGTAGAGCATGTCGTAGGGCAGGCCGAGTTCGAGGCCGACGCGGCGCACTTCGTCCTTGAACAGCTCGCGCAGGGGCTCCACCAGACCCATCTTCATCTCTTCCGGCAGGCCGCCGACGTTGTGGTGGGACTTGATGACATGGGCCTTGCCGGTCTTGCTGGCAGCGGATTCGATGACGTCCGGGTAGATGGTGCCTTGCGCCAGCCAGCGGGCGTTTTTCAGCTTTTTCGCTTCGTCGTCGAACACCTCGACGAAGACGCGGCCTATGGTCTTGCGCTTGGCTTCCGGCTCGTCGATGCCCGCGAGAGCAGAGAGAAAGCGCTCTTCGGCGTCGACCTTGATGATGTTCAGGCCGAAGTGATCGCCGAACATGTCCATCACCTGCTGGCCTTCGTTCAGGCGCAGCAGGCCGTTGTCGACGAAGACACAGGTCAGGCGATCGCCGATGGCGCGGTGCACCAGCATGGCGACCACGGAGGAGTCCACGCCGCCGGAGAGGCCCAGGATCACCTCGTCGTCACCCACCTGCTCGCGGATGCGGGCAACGGCGTCGTCGATGATGGTGGCCGGGGTCCAGAGGCACTCGCAGCCGCAGATGTCCTTGACGAAGTGCTCCAGCATGCGGGCGCCCTGACGGGTGTGGGTCACTTCCGGGTGGAACTGCACGCCGTAGAAGCGCTTGGCTTCGTCGGCCATGGCGGCATGGGGGCAGGTCGCGGTCTGGGCGATGGTGGTGAAGCCAGCCGGGATCTCGGTGACCTTGTCGCCGTGGCTCATCCAGACATCCAGCAGGGCATTGCCGTTGTCGGCGATGGCATCTTCGATGTTGCGCAAGAGGGCACTGGTCTTGCCGGAGTGGCCCAGCACTTCGACCTGGGCATAACCGAATTCACGCAGGTTGGAGGACTGCACCTTGCCGCCGAGCTGCTCGGACATGGTCTGCATGCCGTAGCAGATGCCGAACACCGGCACGCCGGCGTTGAACACGTACTCGGGGGCGCGCGGGCTGCCCGCCTCGGTCACGGATTCCGGGCCGCCGGAGAGGATGATGCCGCTCGGATTGAATTCGCGGATCTGCTCTTCGGTTACGTCCCAGGCCCACAGCTCGCAGTAGACGCCGATTTCACGGACGCGACGGGCGATGAGCTGGGTGTACTGGGAACCAAAATCCAGGATAAGGATACGGTGGGCGTGAATGTCTTTAGTCATTTTATTCCTGCATCAGGCTGATGTTGTCACAAAAAGCACGGGATAAAAAAATGGTGGAAAAACGGGGCGCAGGGCCCCGTTTTATCAGCCCATCCGGTAGTTGGGGGCTTCTTTGGTAATGGTCACGTCGTGGACGTGGGACTCTTTCATCCCGGCGCCCGAGATGCGCACGAACTCGGCCTTGGTGCGCATGTCGTCGATGGTGGCGCTGCCGGTCAGGCCCATGGAGGAGCGCAGGCCGCCCATCTGCTGGTGGATGATCTCCTTGAGGCGGCCCTTGTACGGCACACGCCCTTCGATCCCTTCCGGCACCAGCTTGTCGGCGGCGTTGTCGGTCTGGAAGTAACGGTCGCTGGAGCCCTTGGACATGGCGCCGAGGGACCCCATGCCGCGGTAGGACTTGAAGGAGCGGCCCTGGTAGAGCTCGATCTCGCCCGGCGCCTCTTCGGTACCGGCGAACATGGAGCCCACCATGACGCAGCTTGCACCTGCGGCGATGGCCTTGGCCACGTCACCGGAGAAGCGGATGCCACCATCGGCAATCACGGGCACGCCGGTGCCTTCCAGGGCGTCCACGGCGTCGGAGATGGCGGTGATCTGGGGCACGCCCACACCGGTCACGATACGGGTAGTGCAGATGGAGCCCGGGCCGATACCGACCTTGACCGCGTTGACGCCGGCGGCGACCAGCGCCTTGGCACCGGCGGCGGTGGCGACGTTGCCGCCGATGATTTGCAGATCCGGGTAGGCTTCACGGGTCGCCTTGATGCGATCCAGCACGCCCTGGGAGTGGCCATGGGAGGAGTCAATCAGCAGCACGTCCACACCGGCTTCCACCAGGGCGGCGACACGCTCTTCGTTGCCGGCACCGGCACCGACGGCGGCACCGACCCGCAGACGGCCGCGCTCGTCTTTGCAGGCGTTCGGCTTGCGCTCGGCTTTCTGGAAGTCTTTGACGGTGATCATGCCCTTCAACTTGAAGTCGGCGTTGACCACCAGCACCTTCTCGATGCGGTGCTTTTGCATCAAGGCAACCACCTCTTCGCGAGGGGCCCCTTCACGCACGGTGACCAGACGATCCTTCTGGGTCATGATCTGTTCAACGGTCTGGGAGAGATCGATCACGAAGCGCACATCACGGCCGGTGATGATGCCCACCAGCTGGTTGCCGTCAGTCACCACGGGGTAACCGGCGAAACCGTTCTTGTGGCTCAGCTCCTTGATCTGGGCGATGGTCATGTCAGGGCGTACGGTGACGGGGTCGGAGACCACGCCGCTCTCGTACTTCTTGACCTTGCGCACTTCGGCAGCCTGCTGCTCGATGGACATGTTCTTGTGAATGAAGCCGATGCCGCCTTCCTGGGCCAGTGCGATAGCCAGACGGGCTTCGGTCACTGTGTCCATGGCAGCGGAAATCATCGGGATATTCAGGGAGATAGCAGACGTGAGCTTGGTACGCAGGTCGGCGGTATTCGGAAGAACAGTGGAGTGTGCTGGAACCAACAGTACATCGTCGAAGGTCAGCGCTTCTTTGGCAATCCTGAGCATGGCAATATCTCACCGTTGAGGAGTGGGGGTGTAAAATATTGCCGACAAATTTTACTCATGGTTTCCCGGTTGGTAAAGAAGTATTTTTGAATTTTTGATGGCGTAGCCCGTTTTTAGACGGCCAACCCGCTAAAAACCCCATCAATACAACCGCAACCATGGCGTTTTTCCCGACAAAATGATCTTTTTTGCCGTTGAACTCCTTTCTGCCGCCAGTCTCTTGAAACAGCATTTTTCACTGACAACCCTGTCATGGCTGCCTGGCCGGTTGTCTGTTGTCAATTCCCCTGATAGCGGCCCGGCTTGTGCCAGTTCATCAGCATGGCGTTCATGGCGAGCGCGCTCAAGGTAGACCAGAGCAGCAAGGGAAGCGGCAGGGTGAGCAGGGAGAGCGCAAACACCAGCACATCCAGCACCATCTGGCTCTTTCCTGCATTGATGCCGGTGCGCCTTTGCAACCAGAGCGTCACCACCCCTGTGCCCCCCACGGAGGCATTGTGCCGCGCCAGAGACAAGACCCCCATACCGAGGAAGGTGCCCCCCACCAGGGCGGCAAACAGGGGATGGACATAGCTCACCGTCAGGAGCAGCGGCACCGCCTGGGTGGCCGCCGAGAGGGCGACGTTGACGATCAGCGTTTTGAGGGTGAAGGCGCGCCCCATGGTGAAGTAACAGAACACCATGAAGGGCAGGTTGACCAGGAAGAAGAGCACGCCGATGGGCAGGGTGCTGACATGGGCGAGCAGCAGGGCGATGCCCGCGATGCCGCCGGTGATCATGCCGGAACACTTGAGCAGGTTGAGGCCGACTGCGATAAACATGACACCGAGCACCATGCCGTAGACATCGTCCTTGAGGGAGTGGGCCAGCCCCCTGCCCGCAGCCGCTGGCTGCATGGTCATTTCACCTTCCATATGACTCCTTAGATCCGACTTGATGATGGCATTCGTTGCCCGACAACCAGGCCGTTTTGGGGCTGATAGCGGCGGCCCGTTCACCTTGCCGCCCCCAGCCCCCAATCTAGCTACCCCCTGCCCCTGATGTCGCCATCATGGGGATGACAAGGCACAGCAAAAAGAGCGCCAATCAACACAAGAGTCCACCCTACAATCAATAATCGAAATTAAATTCCGCTTCACCATCAAAAAACAGATAGATCATACCAACCCGGGAATCGACTCCCGGGCCGATTCAGCATGTTTACCCAGTCAACCAAAAAACATGTCGTTGTCATCCCTGATTAACCCGGTTATTCGGTGGATCATGCCGACATAATGCTACTTTGCAGCATGGATGATGCCCATCATGGGGGAAGCCAGGGGGCGATGCGGCGTGTTTCTTCGGGGTGGGTTTCAGAAACGGATGTGGATAACATGCACCAGTTCAGGGCAATTGCACCAAGGTGGAGCAATTTGGTGGCGCGGGTTTGTCTTACGGCGCGGCGCAGAGGCGGCATGGGCACCGCTTTGCTCACTGCAATGAACACTGCTGTGAGCAGAGCATGGAGTGACTCGGGCGCCGGGATACGCCACTCCCCTTCCCTCTAGCCCCCTGCCCATGAGCGTGCTGGTCGCTAGTCCACAGGCCTGCCCATCCACCAGCCCCCGCAGCCAGAGCCAGAGCCAGAGCCAGAGCCCCATCAGGATGGGGCATCCATTCAGGCATAGGCAGAAGGCAGAATAAAAAAGTCGGCCCGAAGGCCGACTCGCTGCACCCTGTGACAGGGCTTCCTTACTTGAGGTATTTGCCGTCCGCGCCCACCTTGCCCGGGCCGTTCAGTACCCAGACCCGCGCGGAATAGGCAGGCACCGCAAAGCTCAGGCTGCCGTTGCCATCGGGGACGCTTGCCGCCATGATGCAATCCCCCTTGCCATCTCGGGCAACAGGGCGGTTCATTCAGGGAGAGACGATGAGACCATCGGATTACGGGAGATTGCTCGCGCTGGCAGCCATCTGGGGTGCCAGCTTTTTGTTCATGCGCATCGCGGCGCCCGCCTTCGGCTCGGTCAACACCACCTTCCTGCGGGTCTTCTTCGCCCTGGTCGGGCTCGCCGCCATGCTGTTGCTGCTGCGCACCCCCATGCAGTTTCAGGGCAAGCTCAAGTCCGCCATGGTGCTCGGCATCATCAACTCAGGCGTGCCCTTCCTGATGTACGCCATCGCCGCGCTCTGGCTGCCCGCCGGTTATTCCGCCATCCTCAACGCCACCACGCCCCTGATGGGCGCCCTCATCGGTTTCTCCTTCTTCCACGAGACGCTGACCTTGCGCAAGTGGGCCGGGGTCATGCTGGGGCTGGTGGGCATAGCCCTCATCACCACCACGGGGGAAGTCGACCTGAGCGGCCAACTGGCCATCGGGGTGCTGGCCTGCCTCATCGCCACCGCCTGCTATGGCTGCGCCGGCTTCCTCACCCGGCGCTGGATCAGCGAGCGGGGGGGCCTGGACGCCAAGCTGGTGGCCTTTGGCAGCCAGCTCGGTGCCTGCCTCTTCCTGCTTCCCTTCTTCGGCTACACCCTGGCGACCGGCCCCGCCGTCCACTGGGCCCAGCCTGGGGTCTGGGCCTGCGTGCTGGCGGTCGGCTTCCTCTGCACCGCCTTTGCCTATCTGCTCTATTTCAGGCTGATCGCCGATATCGGCCCCCTGCGAAGCCTCACTGTCACCTTCCTCATTCCTCCGTTCGGCATCCTGTGGGGCTATCTGGTGCTGGGGGAAACCCTCACCGGCGGCTTCGTGTTCGGCGGCGCCGTGGTCTGCCTCGCGGTCTGGCTGGTGGTGAGCCCGAGCAGGGCCGCCAAGCCGGCAAAGGCGCAAGCCTAGGCTTCGCGTCATCTGGAGGGCCCCATGGCTCGGCAGATGGTATAGGCAAACTGGCGCCAGACACCGCTGCTGCCACAGACACGGACTCGGCGGATGGGCCGAACTGGGGTAAGATGACCCCCATCGTTTCTCCCGCCCCGGCGGACACAGCAGCAGGGCCAGCCTTGAATCACCTCGAACCCGCCAGTCAGAGCAGACAACAGCAGATCTTTACCGTCACCCGCCTCAACAGCGCCGTGCGCATGATCCTGGAACAGGATCTGGGGCTGGTGTGGCTCACCGGCGAGCTCTCCAACCTGGCGATGCCAAGTTCCGGCCACTGGTACTTCTCCTTGAAGGACATGTCGGCCCAGGTGCGCTGCGCCATGTTCAAGGGCAACAACCGCCGGGTGCCGTTCCGTCCCCAGGATGGCATGCAGGTGCTGGTGCAGGCGCGAGTCTCCCTCTATGAACCCCGGGGCGACTACCAGCTCATCATCGAGTCCATGCAGCCCGCCGGGGATGGCATGCTGGCCCTGCGCTTCGAGGAGCTCAAGCGTCGCCTTGGTGCCGAAGGGCTGTTTGACGAAGGGCGCAAGCGCCCCTTGCCCCGGGAACCCCGCGCCGTCGGGCTGGTCACCTCCGCCACCGGCGCCGCCCTGCACGACATGCTGACGGTGCTGGGGCGCCGCGCCCCGGACTTGCCCGTCTTCATCTACCCGACCCAGGTACAGGGGAGCGCCGCCATCGGCCAGATCGTCTCGGCGATCATGCTTGCCAACCGCCGCGCCGAGGTGGATGTGCTCATCGTCGGGCGCGGCGGCGGATCGCTCGAAGATCTCTGGTGCTTCAACGAGGAGGCGGTGGCCCGGGCCATCGCAGGCTCCACCATCCCCGTGGTGAGCGCCGTAGGACACGAGGTGGACGTCACCATCAGCGACTTCGCCGCCGATCTGCGCGCCCCCACCCCCTCCGCCGCCGCCGAGCTGGTGGCACCGGACAGGAGCGCCCGCGCCCAGCGTCTGGTGCACCTCAAGCAGCGCCTGGTGCAGGCCATCTCCCGGCGCCAGACCGCCGCCCGCCACGGCTTCGTCCTGCTGCAAAAACGGCTCGACCATCAGGATCCCAAGCGCCGGCTGGAGCAGCAGTCCCAGCGTCTGGACGAGCTCGATCGCCGCTTGCAGCAGCACCTGCGTGATCGCCTGCACCAGGGGGAGCGGCGCCTGGCGGGCCTCGCCATGCGCCTGCAGGCCAGAAGCCCCGAAAAGCTGCTGGCCATCGGCAAACGTCGTCACCAGCTTGCCGAGGAGCGCCTCCATGCCCTCATCGCAAAACGCCAGGATCTCGCCCGCCACCGCCTCGCCATGCTGGGAGCCCGCCTCGACGGCATCAGCCCGCTGGCCACCCTGGGGCGGGGTTACTCCATCACCCGCACCCCCAGTGGCGAGGTCATCAGCCGCGCCGCCCAGGTGAGCCCGGGCCAGCAACTGGTCACCACCCTCGCAGAGGGAGTTCTGCAGGTGCGGGTGGAGGACGTGAACAACCAATAACGAAAGGAGGCCGTCAAGCGGCCCCCTTTCGTTTCTCATTTTGCTCCCTGCCCGCTACCCCCGCGAATGATGCCGGGCCCCGCCCGGATGAGCGGCAGGGGTTGCCGCCTCCCCTCCCAGGGGATTTGACTGCAGATACTCGAACAGACCCGCCTGCAGATTGACGTTCCAGAAGCGCCCCGCCAGGGTCAGCGCCAGTGTTTCCCCGGTCAGCTCGGCCAGGCCGTGCTGTTGCCAGCGTTCAAAGAGCGGCAGCAGATGCGCCCGCAAGGAAGGCGGCAAGCGCCCGAGGGCAAGCCAGCCGGTATCGAGACCACCGCGCAGCAGCCCGTCGAGACGGGCATCGGGATTGGGCCTCATCACCATGCCGGGGGCTCGCTGACCGGCCGCCAGCGCCTCGTGCCAAGCTGCCAGATCCCGGCCATACATGAGGCCGTGGCCGTGAATGTTGCCCCCCGCCCCCGCACCGAAGGGGAGGATCTCGGCGCCGCGTTTGGCCATCTGGTTGTAGCGGCTCTGCTCGGCATCGATGCGCCGCCAGTGGCTGCAGGAGAGCCGCTGCCAGCCCCCCGCCTCCAGCGTCCGGGCCCCTTCGGCATACATGACTGCCCGCTGCTGGCCATCGGCGGCCCAGCCCAGGGTGCCTTTCTCGTCAGCGCGCGCCAGGTTGGTGCCCGCCATGGAGATGAGTTGATAGAGATCCACCCCGTGCACGCCGCTGGCCATCACGTCCGCGATATCCTGGCGCCACAGGGCATCATCCTGCCCCGGCAGGCCGAAGAGGAGATCCGCCACGATCACCACCTCGTTGTGGCGGGTCAGCGCCGCCAGCCGGGCGAGCAGTGTCTCCCTGTCGTCGAAGCGGGCCGCCTGCTGGCGCACTGCTGTGTTGAAGCTCTGCACCCCGAACGAGAAGCGGTTGAAGCCCCCCGCCAGGGCCGTCTGCCACTTCTCGTCATCGAAGCCGTTGAGCCGCCCTTCCAGGGTCAGCTCCGCATCCACGGTCAGGGGAAATCGGCGGATGGCGCTGGCCAGGCGGGAGAGATCGCCCGCCGCCATGTCGGTCGGCGTGCCGCCCCCCACATAGACCGCCGAGAAGGGGCGGCTCTGGCCAAAGGGAGACTCGGCGGCCCGTTGCAGGTCATCGCACAGGGCCGCCATATAGCGGCTCATGCGCGCCGGATTGGCGCCGTTTTCGAAGAAGTTGCAAAAACTGCAGCGCTTGCGGCAGAAGGGCACATGGATATAGAGCGCTCGGGCCTTGGCCTCGCTCGGCCGTTGCCACCAGGCTCGCCAGCCGGCGTCGTCCAGCATGAGAGGGGCAGCCCCTCCCCGGCTGGCATGGGCCGAGGTCTTGGCGGTGAAGGCGAATGCGAGGGGGTCCGGGGTGGAAAGCCCCGTCATGGTGGGAGTCAGTCTCATCGGGGGTCTGCCAGTATGGTGTTTGCGATAATGATAATTACTATCAACAACATGATGACTTGCGCCAGATCAACTGAAGATCAATAACCACACCTGGCTACCCGCGGTTAACGCCACAGCTGGATCCCGTTAACAGAATCCTTACTAAAGATGCGGTAATGTGTGCCGATAGAGAACCATCACCGACGGGCAAGCCGCCCGCTCGGCTCCCCTTTCTGCCGCACGGATCCGGTTACCCATGAAAAACCTCTCCCTCAACTGGAAAATCTTCCTCCCCCTTGCCCTGGTGATTGGGGCCAGCTTCACCCTCAGCTTCGAGCTCTCCACCTGGTTGCAGCGGGATCTTGCCCTGCGCCTGGCGGGCGAGAAGGTGGAGAGTACCGCCAACAGCTACATGGATCAGCTCAACGTCATGATGATGACCGGGGTCATTGCCAATCGGGCCCTGGTGCAGACCAAGATCAAGAGCGAGGCCGGCATCACTGAGGCCCGCCTGATCCGCGCCCCCGCCGTCAGCTCGCTGTTTGGCCCGGGCCATGCTGATCAGCAGATAGTCGACGGGTGGGACAAGCGGGCCATTGAGCAGGGGGAGACGCTCCTCGAGCAAAAAGGCAGCCAGCTCACCCTGATAAAACCCTTCAAGGCTTACAAGGAGTACCGCGGCACCCAGTGCCTCACCTGCCATCAGGTGGCCGAGGGGACCGTCATGGGGGCCGTGCGCATCAGCTATGACCTGAGCCATATCTTTGCCGAGATCCGCCACAACAACTGGCTGCTGAGTGGCTGCCTGGGGGCAGTGTTCAGCCTGGGGTTCGGGCTGCTGTGGTGGGTGCTGCAACGGCACGTCAAGGGCCCCATCAACCGGTTGCAGCGCACCATGATGCAGATGGCCAGGGAGCGGGATCTCTCCCTGCCCCTGGTCAATCACAGCCAGGATGAACTGGGCCAGATGACTCGGGCGGTCGATGAGATGGTGCAGGGTTTTCGCCACAGCCTGGCCGAGGTAGAGGGGGCCACCGCCCAGCTCTATCTGGGATCGGATCAGATCCGCGAGGGGGCGACGCGCACCGAGCACGCGGCGCGTCAGCAGGAGCTGATGACGGTCCAGGTCGCCACGGCGGTGAGCGAGCTGGCCGCCAGCTCCCACGAGGTGCGAGAACACGCCCGCCATAGCGCCGAACTCTCCGCCCTCACCAACGAGGACGCGGCCCACACCAGCCGCCTCGCCCGCCATGCCATCACGGACATGGACGAGATGGCGGCCGAGATAGCCAGGGTGGATACCGTGATCCAGCAGCTCGACAGCCGCTGCCTCGCCGTGGACGGGGTACTGGAGGTGATCAAGGGGATCGCGGATCAGACCAATCTGCTGGCCCTGAACGCCGCCATCGAGGCGGCACGGGCCGGGGAGCAGGGACGCGGCTTCGCCGTGGTGGCGGAGGAGGTGCGCGCCCTCTCCAGCCGCAGTCGCACCGCCAGCGAGGAGATTGCCGGCATGATAGCCGCCCTGTTAAAAGAGGCCCAGAGCGCGGTGACCGTGATAGGGGATGCCAGGGTCAAGGCGAAGGAGAGCATAGGCAAGACGGAGGATACCCTGACGGCAATGCAGGCCATCATCACCCGCATCACCAGCATCAATGATCTCAATGCCCAGATGGCGCAATCGGCCGAGGAGCAGGACAGGGTCTGCCAGGAGGTGGACGGCGCCGTCCATGAGATCAGAAGCCGCTCGAACGACACCCTCGGCCAGGCCCATGAGGCCAGCCTCGCCAGCGCCCGCCTGGTCACCCAGTGCCAGACCCTGGAGGCCCTGCTCAAGACCTATCGTCGCTGATCCGGCCGGGGACCCTGGCACGCCACGACGCCCACAAAAAAGCGCGATCGAGTCGCGCTTTTTTACTGGAGCCAGGCTGCCATCAGGCTGCGTTGCGCTCGGCCACCGCCTCTGCCAGGGTGCGCAGCAGGGTCTCGGTGTCGTCCCAGCCGATGCAGGCATCCGTGATGCTCTGACCGAAGGTGAGCTGGCACCCTTCCACCAGATCCTGGCGCCCCTCCACCAGATGGCTCTCCACCATGACGCCGAAGACCGCCTTGCTGCCGGCGCGGATCTGGCCCGCCACATCCTCGGCCACTCGCATCTGGTTCTTGAACTGCTTGCTGCTGTTGGCGTGGCTGAAGTCGATCATCACCTTCTGGGGCAGGCCCGCCTTCTCCAGTCCTGTCACCACCTCGCCGACATGGGCGGCGCTGTAGTTCGGCTCACGGCCGCCGCGCAGTATGATGTGGCAGTCCGGGTTGCCGGCGGTGGAGACGATGGCGGAGTGACCGTACTTGGTCACCGACAGGAAGTGGTGGGGCGCGCTGGCGGCTCCGATGGCGTCAATCGCCACCTTGATGGTGCCGTCTGTGCCGTTCTTGAAGCCCACCGGGCAGGAGAGACCGGAGGCCAGCTCGCGGTGTACCTGGGATTCGGTGGTGCGCGCGCCGATGGCGCCCCAGCTCATCAGATCCGCCACGTACTGCGGGGTGATCATGTCGAGGAACTCGGAGGCGGTCGGCATGCCCAGATCGTTGAGCTCGAGCAGCAACTTGCGACCGATGCGCAGGCCGTCGTTGATCTTGAAGCTGTTGTCCAGATGGGGATCGTTGATCAGCCCCTTCCAGCCCACCGTCGTGCGTGGCTTCTCGAAGTAGACCCGCATCACTATCTCCAGCTGATCCTTGTACTGCTCGCGCAGCGCCTTGAGGCGCTTGCCGTATTCGACGGCCGCGACCGGATCATGAATGGAGCAGGGACCTATCACCACCAGCAGGCG
>NZ_CDBT01000004.1:9476-10070 GCF_000819765.1 Aeromonas bivalvium | reverse complement strand
AATAACTCTTTGATTTCACTGATACGAACGTCATCGGTTTGATGCTGCATACTTCGGCTTCCTGCTTGGCTAGACACATTGCTTGCACCAATCTAGCCCGAGGGGCCCGGGAGTGTAAATAGAAAATTACATACCCTGATAAAATATTTTTAGGCCAATGATTGCATGTTACAGGAATGCTGCTAGGGAGGGGCGAGATCAAGAAGGCCCGCAGGGTGCGGGCCTCGACGGGTCGTGATCAGACTGCGCAATCAGCGGATGACTCAGGCATCCTGGCTGATGCTGGCCAGCTTGTCGAAATAATCGGGGAAGGTCTTGGAGGTGCAACCCGGATCATTGATGGTCACCGGGGTATCCGACAGCGCCACCAGGGAGAAACACATGGCGATACGGTGATCGTTGTAGGTGTCGATCTCGGCATGGTGCAAGCGGGCTGGCGGCGTCACCTGGATGAAGTCGTGCCCCTCCTCCACCTCGACACCCAGCTTGCGCAGCTCGGTCGCCATGGCGTGCAGGCGATCCGTCTCCTTCACCCGCCAGTTGTAGATGTTGCGAATGGCGGTGGGCCCTTCGGCAAACAGGGCCGTGGTGGCG
>NZ_CDBT01000004.1:677-9276 GCF_000819765.1 Aeromonas bivalvium | reverse complement strand
GTGGTGGCGATGGTCATGGCCGCATCCGGGATCTGGTTCATGTCCATGTCGATGCCGTGCAGGGGGGCCTGCTCGGCCTCGATGAAGTCGTCACCCCAGGTGATGCGGGCCCCCATCTTCTCCAGCACGTCGGCGAAGTGGATGTCGCCCTGGATGCTGTGCTTGCCGATCCCGGTCACCCGCACCTTGCCCTTGATGGCACCGGCGGCGAGGAAGTAGGAGGCGCTGGAGGCATCCCCCTCCACCAGGAAGTCACCCGGGCTGACATAGCTCTGGTTGCCCTTGATGTAGAAGGTCTGGTAGTTGTCGTGCTCTATCACCACGCCAAACTGCTTCATGATGTGCAGTGTGATGTCGATGTAGGGCTTGGAAACCAGCTCACCCTTGATGTGGATGCGGGTATCCCCGGCCGCCATGGGGGCCGCCATCAGGAAGGCGGTGAGGAACTGGCTGGAGACGGAGCCGTCGACGTGCACGTCGCCGCCCCACAGCCCCTTGGCATCGATGGCCAGCGGCGGGAAGCCGTCGCGCTTGAGGTATTGCACATGGGCACCGGCCTCGCGCAGGGCATCCACCAGATGGCCGATGGGGCGCTCTTCCATGCGCGGCTCGCCGGTCAGCATGTATTCGCCAGATCCCAGGCACAGGGCGGCGCACAGGGGGCGCATGGCGGTGCCGGCGTTGCCGAGAAACAGGGTGACAGGCTCAGCGACCGCGAAGCTGCGACCCAGCCCTTGCACCTCGCACACCGTCTTGTCGGCGGAGAGCTTGTACTTGACCCCGAGCTGGGTCAGCGCCGCCAGCATGTGGCGGATGTCATCGCTGTCGAGCAGGTTGGTGAGGCGGGTGGTGCCCCGCGCCAGCGCCGCCAGCAGCAGGGCCCGGTTAGACACGCTCTTGGAGCCGGGCAGATTGACCACCCCCTCGACCCGAGCAATAGGTTCCAAACGCAACGAATTCATAGCCTTCCTGTACCGATATCAAAAAACACCTGCCCGGACGTTAACAGCCAAGGGGAGCGAGGGCAAGGCTCTTGCTTGCCCCTCTCCTCGCCGGCCCGCAGGGAAGGTTCAAGGTGAGACGAGGCGGCGCCCCGAGCTGCGCCGCCCCATATGACTGGCCTGTGCCGCGCCCGGTGCGCGGCGGCAAGGGGCATGCCCCTCGCACTCAACCGTGCTGCTTGGCGAAGCGCTCCATGAAGCTCACCAGCGCCTCGACCCCGGCCAGGGGCATGGCGTTGTAGAGGCTTGCGCGCATGCCGCCGACGATGCGGTGTCCCTTGAGCGCCAGCAGACCGGCAGCCTCGGACTCGGCCAGGAACAGCTTGTCCAGACTGTCATCCTTGAGCTGGAACGGCACATTCATGCGCGAGCGGCAGGCCGTATCCACCTGGTTGGCGTAGAAGCTGGAGTCGTCAATGTAGCCGTAGAGCAGCTCGGCCTTGGCACGGTTGCGCGCCTCGATCTCCTCGAGTCCCCCCTGCTCGCGCAGCCACTCGAACACCAGACCGGCCAGGTACCAGGCGTAGGTGGGGGGGGTATTGAACATGGAGTCGTGCTTGGCGGTCAGGGCATAGTCAAACACCGCAGGCACGTCGCTCCTGGCCTGGGCCAGTAAGTCGTCCCGCACGATGGCGATGGCCAGGCCCGATGGACCTATATTCTTCTGGGCACCGGCATAGATGACGCCAAAACGGCTCACGTCCATCGGGCGCGAGAGGATGGTGGAGGAGAGATCCGCCACCAGGGGCACGTCCCCCGTGGCCGGGATGTCGAACATCTCTATGCCATCGATGGTTTCGTTCGGGCAGTAGTGCACATAGGCGGCATCGCTGCGAAACGCCGGGGTCGGCAGCAGCTGGCTCACCCCTTGCGCCGTCTTGACCACGCCGGCATGGGTCAGGATGTCGCCATATTTGTGGGCTTCGTCCACGGCGCTCTGGGCCCAGACCCCGGTCAGCAGATAATCCGCTTTCTTGTTGGCGCCTCCCAGCAGGTTCATGGGCACGGCGGAGAACTGGCCGCGGCCACCGCCGTGCATGAAGAGCACCTTGTAGTTGGCGGGAATGGCAAGCAGCGCGCGCAAGTCGGCCTCGGCTTTCTCGGCCACCGCCATAAAGGGTTTGCCACGGTGGGAAAGCTCCATGACAGAGGCACCCAATCCCTGGAAATTACAAAATTCGCGCTGAGCGCGCGCCATGACTTCGACCGGCAACATGGCTGGGCCGGCGCAGAAGTTGTAAACCTGTTTGCTCATGACACTTTCCGTGAGGTGGTAAAGAGTGGAAGACTTCCCCGTTTTTACACGAAACAGCGCCCCTTCGGCAAAGGCTTTTTGGGAGCTGGGTCAAGGTTTTGCGCCCCCTGCCCCGGGCCGGGTTGATGAAATGTCATGACGCTGCGCGCCACCGAGGAGCAAGGGGCCGGGCAAGGAGAGCCGAGGGGGCCCAGCTTGCCCGGCCAATATAGCCGGACGGCTAGATCTTGGCGGTCAGCTCGGGCAGCAGGGTGAACAGGTCCCCCACCAGGCCATAATCGGCAACCTGGAAGATGGGGGCCTCCCCATCCTTGTTGATGGCGACGATCACTTTGGACTCCTTCATGCCCGCCAGATGCTGGATGGCCCCCGAGATGCCGACGGCGATGTAGAGCTCGGGGGCGACCACCTTCCCGGTCTGACCCACCTGCAGATCGTTGCCGACGAATCCCGCATCCACGGCGGCCCGGGAGGCGCCGACCGCCCCCCCCAGCTTGTCCGCCAGGGCCTCGATCAGCGCGAACTGCGCTTTCGAGCCCAGGGCCCTGCCCCCGGAGACCACCACCCGGGCGTTGCCGAGCTCGGGACGGCTCGACACCACCGCCTGACGGGAGACGAGCCGGGTGCGCGCCGCTATGGCCAGGGGGGGCAGCGTCTCAATCGGCGCACTCTCGGCTCCCTGCTGCGCCGCGCCGAAGCTGCTGGCCCGCAGCGTCATCAGCTTGATGGGGGCGCGGCTCTGCACCCGGGCCAGGGCATTGCCCGCATAGATGGGGCGCACGAAGGTATCGGCTCCCTCGATGGCGGTCACCTCGGAGAGCATCTCCATCCCCAGGCGCGCCGCCACCCGGGGCAGCAGATCCTTGGCCGTGGTGCCCGCCGCCATCAGCACATGGTGATAATCCCGGGCCAGGGCCGCGAGGGGCTCGTCCAGGCCATCGCACCACGCCTCAGCCAGCTCAGCCAGCAGCACCCGCGATACCCCTTGCAGACGGGCCGCCTCCTCGGCGCCCTGGCCGGGATTCTGGCCAATCAGCAACAGGTGGATCTCTCCCCCCAGGAGGCTGGCAGCCCCCACCAGACGCGCCGTGCTGGCGATGAGGGGACCTTGTGTTTGCTGCGCAATGATCAGTGTGCTCATCCCAGTACCTTCGCCTCGTGCTTGAGTTTGTCCACCAGCTCGTCCACCGAGCCGACCCGGATGCCGGCGCGCCTTGGCGGCGGCGCCATGACCCCGAGCAGCCTGTGATGGTCGGCGGGTGCAATGGCCAGGGCCGAGAAGGGCTGGCTCTCCAGGGGCTTGCGCTTCGCCTTCATGATGTTGGGCAGGGAGGCAAACCGCGGCTCGTTCAGACGCAAGTCCACCGTCACCACGGCGGGCAGCCCCATGGCGAGGGTCTCCAGGCCGCCATCCACCTCCCGGGTCACCCGCAGCTCCTCCCCGTCAAGTGCGATGGCCGAGGCGAAGGTGGCCAGCGGCCAGTCACTGAGGGCCGCCAGCATCTGGCCGACCTGGTTGTTGTCGGAATCGATGGACTGCTTGCCCAGCAGCACCAGATCCGGCTGCTCCCGCTCGCAGATCCCTTGCAGCGCCCGGGCCACGGTCAGGGGCTCGAGCCGCTCGTCGGTGACATAATGCAGCGCCCGATCGGCCCCCAGGGCCAGTGCATGGCGCAGCTGCTCTGCCGCCGCCTCCGGTCCCAGGGTCACCACCACCAGCTCGCTCGCCACCCCGGCTTCGCGCAGCCGGACTCCCTGCTCCACCGCTATCTCGCAAAACGGGTTGATCCCCATCTTGACGTTGGCCAGCTCCACATCGGAGCCATCGCTCTTGACCCGGATCCTGACGTTGTAATCGACGACCCGTTTGACTGCTACCAGCAGCTTCATTCGAACACTCCTTATCCCGCGTTTCCTCGGGGAGGCGACAGGCACGCCCCCCATCAACTATTGCGTGCCGAGAGTTTACAGACAGGTTTACGTTTACGTAAACTAACACCAACTACCCTAGGCCAAGTCGAGAGCAGAGGCAAGATGGAACGAGAAGCAATGGAATACGATGTGGTCATCGTCGGTGGCGGGCCGGCCGGGCTCAGTGCCGCCATCGCCATCAAGCAGCGCGCCCCGGATTGCAGTGTCTGCCTGCTGGAAAAAGGCGCCGAGGTTGGCGCCCATCTCCTCTCCGGCGCCCTGCTCGATCCCCGCGCCCTCAAGGAGTTGTTGCCGGATCGCTGGCAAGAGGCACCGCTTGGCACCCAAGTTCAGGATGATCAGCTCTGGCTGCTGCGCAGTGCCGACGGCGCCAGCCGCCTGCCCCACTGGGCCCTGCCCCCCAGCATGAGCAACCAGGGCTGTCACATCATCAGTCTGGGCAACCTCTGTCGCTGGCTCGCCAGGGAAGCCGAATCCCTCGGAGTCGAGATCTACCCGGGATTCGTCGCCAGCGAGCTCATCGTGGAGGCCGGAGTGGTCAAGGGGGTGCTCACCGGGGATCTGGGGCTGGATCGGGCAGGCAACCCCAAGGGGGACCATGTGCCCGGCATGGCCCTGCTCGGCCGCTACACCCTGCTGGCGGAGGGGGCCCGTGGCCACCTCGGCAAGCAGGCGATCGCCCGTTTCGACCTGGCCAGCCACCTCCAGCCCCAGCACTATGCCATCGGCTTCAAGGAGTTGTGGCAGGTACCTGCGGGGCAATCCCATCCCGGGCGGGTGCTCCATGGCAGTGGCTGGCCCCTCGGCGGTCAGGATCAGAGCCATGGCGGCTTCTATCTCTATCATCAGGGGGACCAGCAGGTGTCGGTGGGACTCATCGTCGATCTCAATTACCAGAATCCCTGGCTCAGTCCGTTCGACGAATTTCAGCGCCTCAAGCAGCACCCCCTCATCGCCGCCACCCTACGCGGCGGCGAGCGCATCGGTTATGGTGCCCGCGCCATCACCAAGGGGGGCTGGCACTCCCTGCCGCGCATGGATTTTCCCGGGGGCCTGCTGCTCGGCTGCGACGCCGGCACCCTGGATTTCTCCCGCATCAAGGGGATACACGGCGCCATGAAGAGCGGTCTGCTGGCGGCCGAGACCCTGGCCCCCCATCTGGCTCCCGGGATGGCCGCTGGCCTGAGCCTTGCCCACTACCAGCAGGCTCTGGCCGCCAGCTGGCTCGGCCAGGATCTCAAGGGCGCCCGCAACTTCGGCGCCGCCCTGCACAGATTCGGCCCCCTGCTGGGGGGCGCCTTCAACTGGCTGGAGCAGCGCCTGCTGCGGGGGAGCGGCGGGTTCAGGCTGCTGGACAAGGAGGAAGACTACCGCGCCCTCAAGGCGGCCAATCGCTGCCAGCCCATCGACTATCCCAAGCCGGACGGGGTGCTCGGCTTTGACAGGCTCTCTTCCGTCTATCTGGCCAACACCCAGCACGACGAGGATCAGCCCTGCCACCTTCGGCTGCAGGACGCCAGCATCCCCATCCAGGTCAACCTGCCCACCTGGGCCGAACCCGCGGTGCGTTACTGTCCCGCCGGGGTGTTCGAGATAGTCGAGACCGAGCAGCGTCCCAGATTCCAGATAAACAGCGCCAACTGCATCCACTGTAAGACCTGCGACATCAAGGATCCCAGCCAGAATATCGTCTGGACGCCGCCCCAGGGGGGATCCGGTCCCAACTACCCCAACATGTGATCCGACCAGGGCGGTTTTTTGGACAAACAGGATGAATATCAGCTGAATAGGCCCTGACATTGACGGCGAGCGCCTGTATAGTTCGCCGCAGTCAGGTTGCCCATCGGCCCCGCTATGCTTCATACGATCCCCTTCTCGTGATCGACGCCGCATGAACCTGTTCAACCATCCCACCCAAGACTTTAAGGGGGACAGATGATCACCGCCTACATCCTCAACAACAAGGTGCTCGACATCGTCACGCTCGGGCCTGACGACATCCTGCCCGACAACACTGTCTGGCTCGATGCCTACAAGCCGGACGGCGCGGAGCGAGAATGGTTGACGGGGCTCTTTCTGGAAGAGGTCCCCGACAAGGAAGAGCTCGACGACATCGAGGCCTCCGCCCGTTTCTACTGGGACACGGATGGCCTGCACATCCACTCCCTGTTTCCCCAGCGCATCGGCCGTGACACCAAGGGGGTCCACGTCTCCTTCACCCTGCGCAACAACCTGCTGATCAGCATTCGCGAGGACGACATCGGCCTGGTGCGGCTGATGCGCCACTATATGCGCCAGGACAGGCTGGAGGTGGAAGATGCCCTGGATATCCTGCTGGAGGTGCAAAACCTCAAGGTCGAATACCTCTCCGATCTCATCGAAGATGGCTACAAGACCCTGGAGAACACCGCCGATCAGATCTTCGAGCCCGACCAGATCAACCCCATGCTCAAGGAGCTGATGGCCCAGGAAGAGGCCAACGGCCAGATCCGTCTCTCCCTGCACGATACCCGGCGTGCCTTGCGCTTCCTCAAGCGCAGCCTGCGCCAGAAGATGAGCAACGAGCAGAACAAGTGGATCGACGAGATGCTCCACGACGTGGAGTCCCTCCTGCCCCACACCCAGTTCCTGTTCGACAAGATCAACTTCCAGCTCGAGGCCGCCATGGGGGTGACCAACCTGGAGCAGAACAAGGTGATCAAGATCTTCTCGGTGGCCGCCGTCATCTTCCTGCCGCCGACCCTGATCGCCAGCATCTACGGCATGAACTTCGGTCGCATGCCCGAGCTGCAATGGGAATATGGCTACTCCATGTCTCTGGTACTCATGGTGATGTCATCCCTGGGCACCGGACTCTTCTTCAAGCGCAAGGGCTGGCTCTGACGCCAATCCCTTCATGAGCAGCGACAGGGGCCAGGGGCCCCTTCGTTTTTATCCGCCCTGCCAGGCCCCCAGACGGCCCGCTTTTTCACCCCCTCCTCTTGCAAGCCGGGCCGTCGTCCCCATATCAGCAACACCCTTGCTCGAACTGGCGTCCCATGACCCTCTATCCCGACCACCGCTACGATGACCATGGCCAGCTGCGCCCTCCCCTCTGGTTCTGGCCCATCGCCCTGCTGCTGACCCGCGCCGTCTGGCTGTTTCTGATGGCCGGCGCCACCCGCCAGGGGGGCAGCGAACTGCTGGCCCTGCTCTACCCCGAACGCTGGAGCCTCTATCTGAGCCTGCTCACCGACCTGCCCGCCCTGCTGGCCCTGCTCGCCTGTGGCGGCACCTTCGCCAGCCCGGATGGCTGGCGGGCGCGGCTGCGGCGCCTGAGCCCCCAGCTGCTGATCGTCTCCGCCCTCGGCGGCCTCGCCATGCAGATCCACGCGCTGATGAGCCTGGGCTGGCAATTCAGCTGGCTCAACGCCCTGGTGCTGATCGCCAGCCTGTGGAGCCTCTGGTATCTGCTAAGAAGCCGCCAGCTGAGAGAATATGCGGCGGACAGGCCCCATGGCCCGGATGCCTGACGCGGGTGGCCTTGCCCTGATCATGAAGGCTCTTTGCTTGGCGATCAGGCCATCCCCACCCTGACGAAACGTCAGTCGAGGGGGGTCACCCGGATGGCCAGGGTCTGCTGGCGCGCCTCCTCTGCAAGGCTCCCCCCCGGGGTGCGCCCCAGCCCCAGGGCTTGACTCTGCCGGCTGTCTGCCAGGGCCCCCACCTCAATCCACTGACCCGGGACGGCGTCCAGCTCGGTCACGCTCTGGCCATGCTCAGGCACACCCTGACCCAGGCTCGCCTGTTCGCTGGTGAGCTGGATCCGCACCCGCTCCCCCACCAGGGTGGCACTGGCATAGAGGCCGCTGATAATGGGCAGCAGGGCCGTCACCCTATCGCCACGCCAGCGATAGAAGCTGACGGGGCGATAGCTGCCCAGCTGCAGCAGCACGGGGCGCCCGGAGAGTCCGCGGATCTGCCAGGCCTGCTCTCCCTGCTCGCGCCCCTGGTCCAGGGCCACCCCCGCCCGCCAATCCCCATCACCACCTGACCTAGCCCCCAGGCTGGCCCCCCGGGTATCGCTGCCCTGGGACACCCGCCACTCGATGAGCAGCATGGCGGGCGGCTGATTGAGCCGTGCCACCAGCGCCTCGGCCTCCTGCAGCTGCTGCGCCGTGCCGCTCAGCACCAGCTGATTGCCCATGGCACTCACCCCCAGGGCCGGATAGAGATCCCGCAGGCTGCGCACCATGGCCTCGGCCTCGAAGACGGTGATCACCTTCACCTCGGCCAGTGCCGGACACGCCAGCAGCCCCAGCAGCAGACAGGCTGGCCCCATCCTAGGTTTGATTTTCATATGATGATCACCTCCCTCTCCTGTCCTCCCGCAAGGCTCAGCCCTGGCGGTCCGCTTTGCCAGCGGCGGGGG
>NZ_CDBT01000004.1:0-260 GCF_000819765.1 Aeromonas bivalvium | reverse complement strand
GGGGTAAAAAAAACCGCCGAAAAACGGCGGTTTGATGGCATATCTATTACGTTGGGCCCCCATGGCGACGCCAGGGGCTCAGAGCCAGGGGGCCGCCGTCGGGCCATGGCCCAGACCCAGCTTCCAGACCCGGCCAAAGTGCTTGTAGTGACCGGCGGCCACACCGGCCTTCTCTCCCATGCCGTGGTAGAGATCCAGGTGACCGCGCTTGACGGCGCCACCGGTATCCAGGGCGATGAGCAGGCGCAGCTGATGCTTGC
>NZ_CDBT01000003.1 GCF_000819765.1 Aeromonas bivalvium | reverse complement strand
AGCCCAGTAACGACCACCAGATTGAAAAAGCCCGCAGCGATGCGGGCTTTTTTGTCTCTGTCGTCAGGTGCGCAGCCGCTCGAGCTGGCTCGCCAGGGTGGTGGCTGCCTGCTCCAGCTGCTCGCTCAGCAGGTGACTGGCACTCGCCTCCTGCCCCAGGGTAGTGGCGGTATCCCCGATGCGCATCAGGTTCTGGTTGATATCGTCGCTGACGGCGCTCTGCTGTTCCGCGGCGGTCGCCACCTGGCTGATGTGATCATGGATCTGCTGGATCTGGGCCACCACCTGGTTGAGCGCCTCGAACGCCTGCTCGGTGCCTTCGACCGTGCTGACCGAGCGGTCGATGCCTGTGCTCATCAGTTGCTGGCTGCTGCTCACCTCGGCTTGCAGGCTGCCGATGAGCTGACCAATCTCGTCGGTGGACGAACGGGTCTTGTTGGCAAGGGCCCTCACTTCATCTGCCACCACGGCAAAGCCCCTGCCCATCTCGCCGGCCCGCGCCGCTTCGATGGCCGCGTTGAGAGCCAGCAGGTTGGTCTGCTCGGCGATGGCCCGGATCACGTCGAGAATGCGGCTGATATTGGTGCTGCGCTGCGCCACCTGGGCGACCGCCTTGTCCGCCTGGTGCATGTCCTCGACCAGGGTGTGGAGTTCGTTGCGGGCCCGGCTCAGGGTCTGCTGCGCCGTACTGACATGCTGGGTTGCCGCCTGGGACTCCTGGGCCGCCTGCTCGGCATAGCCCGCCACGCTGACCGCCGTCGTGCTCATCTCGTGCATGGCGCTGACCACGCTCTCCAGCTCCAGGCTCTGCTCGTCCAGGCTGCTGCGCATGGCGTCGGCCGTCTGCTTCATGCCTCTGGCCTGCTGATGAACCTGCTGTCCTATCTGCTTGCTGCCCTGCACCATGGTCCTCAGCTTGCCGAGGAAGGCGTTGAGCTGACCGCCCAGCTCGATGAGTTCCTGGTGGGTGTCGATGCGCATCTGCTGGGTCAAGTCCCCCTCACTGCTGGCGAGGTGGGAGACATGGCGGCTGATGAGAGAGAGGGGAGCCGTGATGGTCTGGATGAACCAGACCAGCAGACCCAGCGCCAGCAGGGTAATGACGACCATGGCCACCAGCTGCCGTTGCTGGGTGGCTTGCAGCAGGCCGGCGAGCTGGTCGCCGATGGTGTTGGCCTGGCTCATGGCCAGCGCCTTGGGCACCTTGATCATCAACCACCACTGGCTGTCGGCGGCGTCGATCTTGATGGGTTGCTGCAAGATGAAGTCGCTGTCGCTATGGTGCGCCTGTCCGTCCGGCGCCACCAGCCCGGCCTCCGTCAGGGGGCGCCCCAGCTTGTCCGCGTGACGATTGCTGCCGACGATAAAGCCCATCTTGCTGACCAGGGTCACCTCGGCCTGATTGTCATAGAGGCTCTGGCCAAGGCGTTCTGCCAGTTGCTGGAAGAGGGGCAGATTCATGTCCACCCCGGTGATCCCGACAAACCTGCCCTCCTTGAGGATGGGTACCGTCAGGCTGGTCATCAGCATCTGCTTGCCCGGACTTATCTCGTAGAGGTAGGGCTCCATCAGGCAGGGATGACGCGTCTCGCGACCGCAGAGATACCACTCGCTGTTGCGGATGCCGAACTCATTGCGCGAGGTGTCGAACTTGGCTTCGCTGGTTGCCGCATCTATGGTCTGCTGCGCAATGTCTCCGTTCTGTTCCCGGGTGAAATAGATCTCCAGACTGCCCTTGCCCGCCACCGAGTGGCTGGCGCCGGTCTGCCAGTCGGCATCCTGCCCGTCATAGCCATCGGGTTCGAACTGGGCATAGATGGAACTGATCCCGTCCGCCTGACGCAGGCGACTGCCGAGCAGCAGTTCCACTTGGGGGCGGCTCAGTCTGGTGTCCGGCCGTGCCAGGCTCCCTTCAAGCTGCGCCGCCATGCCGAGCGGTATCTGGTAGGACCGTTGCAACTGGTCTGCGATCTGCAAGGCGTACCGCTCAGCCTGGAACTGCAGGGTGCGCGATACCTCCTGCTCAAGGGCGCCGCGAGTCTGGGTCACTATCTCATCGCGCAGGCTGTTCAGGGAGGCAGACTGCATCAGGGTCATGGCGATGCCACTGGCGAGAAAGAGTCCCAGGGTGAGCAGCAGCAACTTGGTCTTGAGCGAGCGTTGTTTCATTCGGCAACTCCTTTTGGCAAGAATGACAACGAATTATCCGGATAGGGTCTGACCCTTGTACTGTACTGGATTTGTTGATGGGTTTGTGCGCGGCTTCTGGTTATAATTTTGGCCTTTCCAAGCGTTGATGGAACAGTCGCAATGAGCAATGCACTGAGCAGTATTCCTCCCGTGGTTGAGATGGATTACCCCTTCCCGGCCAAACCCGTCCCCTTGAGTCAGGCCGAGAAGAGCCGTTTCATCGAGGAGATCAAGGCACTCTTGGTCGAACGGCAGGCCGTGCTGATCGCCCATTACTACACGGATCCCGAGATCCAGGCTCTGGCGGAGGCCACCGGCGGCTTCGTCGGCGACTCCCTCGAGATGGCTCGCTTCGGGCGCGATCACGCCGCCCAGACCCTGATCGTGGCCGGGGTGCGCTTCATGGGGGAGACCTCCAAGATCCTGAGCCCTCACAAGCGAGTGCTGATGCCGACCCTGAAGGCGGAGTGTTCCCTCGATCTGGGCTGTCCCATCGACCAGTTCTCCGCCTTCTGCGATGCCCATCCCGATCACATCGTCGTGGTCTACGCCAATACCTCGGCGGCAGTGAAGGCGCGGGCCGACTGGGTAGTCACCTCCAGCATCGCGCTGGAGATAGTCGAGCATCTGGACAGCCAGGGCCACAAGATCATCTGGGGTCCGGACCGCCACCTGGGGGCCTACATCGAGAAGAAGACAGGGGCCGAGATGCTGCGCTGGCAGGGGCACTGCATCGTCCATGACGAGTTCAAGGCCCGCGCCCTGCGCGAGCTGAAAGAGCAGAATCCGGATGCGGCCGTGCTGGTGCACCCGGAATCGCCGGCCTCCGTCATCGAATTGGCCGATGCGGTTGGCTCCACCAGCCAGCTCATCAAGGCGGCCCGCGAGCTGCCCCAGCGCAAACTCATCGTGGCGACCGATCGCGGCATCTTCTACAAGATGCAGCAGGCCTGCCCGGACAAGGAGATGGTCGAGGCACCAACCGGGGGCGATGGCGCCACCTGTCGCAGCTGCGCCCACTGCCCCTGGATGGCGATGAACGGCCTGGCGGCCATCAAGGACGCCCTGACCGAAGGCGCAGAACAGCACGAGATCCTGGTGGATGAAGCGCTGCGCATCAAGGCCCTGATCCCGCTGGATCGCATGCTGGATTTCGCCGCCGAGCTCAAGCTCAAGGTGCAGGGCAACGCCTGATTGGGGTGGACGAACAGATGCAAAGAGGGCTCCCGCGGGAGCCCTCTTTATTTATCCGTCTGGCATATCGTCAGAGGATCACGGTAGAGAAGCTGTGTTCCTCGTCCGGTGCCACAGTGATGCCGGCGTCGGTTGTGATGGCCGCCTCGACGCAGAGCATGGTGCGGTAGCCATCGTCGCTCATGTCGGCCATGGCTGCGGCACCCTGTGCCCAGGGAGTCCAGACCACCACGCTGTCGTTGTTGCCGCTCACCACCCGGGTGGCGCGCTCCCCATCCTGGACCGCGACTATGGCCTCGGGCTGGCGATAGATGCGATCCATGGCCGCGGTGACGGTCAGTGCTCCCTGCTGCAGTTCGTTGCGGCCGGTCAGCTTGTCCAGATAGGGGGCGCCCAGCCCGGTCACGCTCACCGCTTCCGGGGCGCTTATCTGCAGATAGGTGTGCAGGGCCGCATTGTAGGTGAGAGGCGTCTTGCCTGTGTTGCGGGTAGTCAGTACCAGGGAGAGCTCCTTGCCCACCAGCACATCCAGCTCCAGGGCGAAGGCATGGGGCCAGAGTGCCAGGGTCGCTTCATCCTCCACCAGGGAGAGATGCACCAGGGTGCCGTCCTGGTGGTCACTCACCCCATCCAGGGTCCAGAGGCTGGTTCGGGCGAAGCCGTGGGCGGGCTTGTCGTCGCCGACCCGGGCCGGGGCCGGACCAAACCAGGGCCAGCACAGGGGAATGCCGCCGCGGATGGGCTTGTTGCCATCCAGTACCGCCTTGTCGCTGAGCCAGAGGGAGTCTGGTTCGCCATGGCGCTGGTAGCTCAGCACATGGCCGCCGAACAGGCTGATCTGCGCCTTGGCCTGGTCGTTGTGGATGGTGAGGATGGGCAGACCGGCTGCGTTGTTGGCGAGCTGGCAGTGGGCGGTCAGGGGGCGAGTGGATTGCATGGGGACTCCTGTCATCGAGAGAAAGAAAACAAAAAGGCGGCCAATGGCCGCCTTTTTTCAAGCTACGCGAACGCGCATCCCATTACTTGGAGATGTGAGCGATCAGGTCCAGAACCTTGCTGGAGTAGCCCATTTCGTTGTCGTACCAGGAGACGACTTTCACGAAGGTCTTGTTCAGCTGGATACCAGCCTTGGCGTCGAATACGGAAGTCTGACGCTCACCCAGGAAGTCGGTGGAAACCACTTCGTCTTCGGTGTAGCCCAGCACGCCCTTCATGGCGCCTTCGGAAGCGGCTTTCATCGCTTCACAGATTTCAGCGTAGGAGGCTTCTTTCTTCAGGTTGACGGTCAGGTCAACAACGGACACGTCCGGAGTCGGTACGCGGAAGGCCATGCCGGTCAGCTTGCCGTTCAGTTCCGGGATAACCACGCCAACAGCCTTGGCCGCACCGGTAGAGGACGGGATGATGTTCTGAGCCGCACCGCGGCCACCGCGCCAGTCTTTGGCGGACGGACCATCAACGGTCTTCTGGGTAGCAGTGGTAGCGTGAACTGTGGTCATCAGGCCGGACTCGATACCGAAGGTATCGTTCAGCACCTTGGCGATGGGGGCCAGGCAGTTGGTGGTGCAGGAAGCGTTGGAAACGATGTCCTGGCCAGCGTAGGAGTCCTGGTTGACACCCATGACGAACATGGGGGTGGCATCTTTGGACGGACCAGTCAGCACGACTTTCTTGGCGCCGGCGGCGATGTGCTTGCGAGCGGTCTCGTCGGTCAGGAACAGGCCGGTGGCTTCGGCAACAACGTCAACACCGATCTCGCCCCATTTCAGGTTGGCCGGGTCACGCTCGGCGGTAACGCGAACGGTCTTGCCGTTGACAACCAGGTTGCCGTCTTTGACTTCAACGGTGCCCTTGAAGCGGCCGTGAGTGGAGTCGTACTTCAGCATGTAAGCCATGTAGTCAACGTCGATCAGATCGTTGATACCGACCACTTCGATGTCAGCGCGCTCGGCGGCCAGACGGAAGACGAAACGGCCGATGCGGCCAAAACCGTTAATACCTACTTTGATAGTCATAATTGGTTACCTAACTGTTCAGTAGTCAAAGAAAATTCCGTTTGTAAATTTACTAGAACTCCCCCGTGAGTCAACCAACAATCTGTCTGAAATTGCGCTATATCATGAAAAACTGTGAAATTTATTTTCTGTTTATGTAACTCACTACCAGTTTTTGTCGAAAAGAGATAACCCAATACTGCCTGCCTTGTCACACAACCTCAGGACTGAATGTGTAAAAATAGCGGCGGTTTGGCGTGGCCGACAGCGCCAGCGCACGAGCTCGACCCATAAAAAACAAACAAAATAGTATAGACAGAATCCACAGCGGGAATTCTCAAACTATGACCACCCTGATTGAACAGCTGGCTGCCGCCAAAGGCATTGCCAGCGAGTATGTCGATGCCTGGGGCCAGCCGGCCCTGGTATCCGAAGAGAGCAAGGCCGCCATGCTGGGCGCCATGGGTTATCGCGTCGATGATGAGAGCGCCCTGACCGAGCAGCTGGAGCAGGAGCACCGCCAGCACTGGCTGCGGGCACTGGATCCCGTGATGGTGGTACGCAGCGGCGAGCCCGTCACCCTGGAAGTCCGTCTCCCCATCGATTTCGTCAACGACGCCCTCACCTGGCAGCTTGCCCAGGAGCAGGGACCCGTCTTGTCCGGCAAGATCACCCCCATCGACGGGGAGCTGGTCGGGGTAGCCGAGTTCGAGGAGATGGAGTGCCAGGCCTATCGCGTCGCGCTGGATGTGCAGCCGGAGCTTGGCTATCACCAGCTGACTCTGCTGGAGGAGGGCAATGAGGAGCCGCTCGCCACCATGCGCCTCATCGTCGCCCCCAAGGCGTGCTACAAGCAGGCGCCGATTGCCAACGGCCGCAAGGTGTGGGGCCCGAGCGTCCAGCTTTACTGCCTGCGCAGCCGCACCAACTGGGGCATGGGGGACTTCAGCGATCTCGGCCAGCTGGTAGAGAAAGCCGCAGCCTGGGGTGCCCATTTCGTGGGTCTCAACCCCATCCATGCCCTCTATCCGGCCAATCCCGAGAGCGCCAGCCCCTACAGCCCCTCGTCCCGTCGCTGGCTCAACCTGGCCTATATCGACGTGGAGGCGGTGCCCGAGTTTCTGGCCAACGAGCGGCTCAAGGCCGAGGTGGCGACGCCCGCCTTCCAGCAGCACCTGGCTGAGCTGCGCGCCAAGGAGAACGTGGATTACACCGGCGTCATCCAGACCAAGATCGGCATGTTGCGCCAGGTGTTCGACCAGGCGAGCTTTGGTGCCGAGCGTCAGGCCGCCTTCGATGCTTTCGTGGCGGCCGGCGGTGACAGCCTGCAACAGCAGGCGACCTTCGATGCCCTGCAGGCCCACTTCTACGGCAAGGGTGAGAACGCCTGGGGCTGGCCGGTCTGGCCGGAAGCCTTCCGTGACTACCACAACCCAGCCGTGGCGGCCTGGATGGTGGAGCACCAGCAGGATGTGAATTTTTATCTCTATCTGCAGTTCCTGGCCGACGAGCAGCTGGCCCGGGCCGATGCTCGCGCCAAGGCGGCCGGCATGGTGATGGGGATCTACCGGGATCTGGCGGTCGGCGTCTCCGAAGGCTCCACCGAGATCTGGGCCAACCGGGATCTCTACTGCCCGAAAGCCTCGGTCGGTGCCCCCCCCGACATTCTCGGCCCCCTCGGCCAGAACTGGGGCCTGCCCCCCATGAACCCGAACCAGCTGTTCGAGGCGGCCTATCAGCCCATGGTGGATCTGTTCCGCGCCAACATGCGCGCCTGCGGCGCCCTGCGCATCGACCACGTGATGGCCTTGCTGCGCCTGTGGTGGGTGCCGCCCGGAGCGTCCGCCGCCAAGGGCGCCTACATCTATTACCCGGTCAACGACCTGCTGGGGATCCTGGCCCTCGAGTCCCACCGCAATCAGTGCCTGCTGATCGGGGAAGATCTCGGCACCGTGCCGGAAGGCATAGACGTGACCCTCAAGGAGAACGGGGTGCACTCCTACAAGGTGTTCTTCTTCGAGCGCTCCAAGGCCGATGGCGGTTTCATCTCTCCCGCTCACTACACCGAGCAGGCAATGTCGGCCCTGACCACCCACGACATGCCGACCCTCAAGGGCTTCTGGCATTGCGACGATCTGGCGCTGGGACGCGAGCTGGGCTTGTATCCAGATGAAGACGTCCTCAAGACCCTGTATGCTGATCGCCACCAGGCCAAGCAGCGGATCCTCGACAGCCTGCATGCCCATGGCGTCATCTCCGGCAACATCAGTCACGACGTGAACTGGGTCGGCATGAACACCGAGCTCAACCATGGCCTGCAACTGCATATGTCCCGCGGCAGCTGCGCCCTGTTCAGCACCCAGCTGGAGGACTGGCTGGAGATGGACAAACCGGTCAATGTACCCGGGACCAGTTACGAGTACCCCAACTGGCGTCGCAAGCTTTCAAGGGATCTGGAAGATATCTTTGCCGACGAGGCGCTCAAGGCGCTGGCGGGCAAGATGAGCCAGGCCCGCGATGAGGCCAGTCGTTGAGTCCCATTACCATGACTCGCTTACATCCGCTCGGGCCCAGGCCCGGGCGGATGCTCTGCTCTGAAAGGATGTGCTTATGCTTGTTGAACGTTTGGCGGCGGCCCGTTGCGCCGATCCCTTCTCTCACCTGGGCCTCAGCGTCAATCCCGATGGCCCTGGCCTGCGGCTGAGAGCCTGGCTGCCCGATGCGCTCGAGGTCCGGGTCAAGGATCTCAAGTCGGGCAAGATAGTTGCCACCCTCAGCCCCAGTGACCCATCGGGTCTTTTTGAAACTGTTTTCACCCGCCGCAAGAATCCCTTCCCCTATCAGTTGCTCGTCCGTTACGCCGACGCCACCTCCGAGCTTGTCGATCCCTATCAGTGTCAGGATGCCGCCTGGACCGGCCTGGCGGAGCTGACCGCACAACCGGAGCATCTCTATCACACCTTGGGCGCACAACTGCGCACCGTGGATCTCCTGGGCCAGCAGGTGGAAGGGGTCCGCTTCGCCGTGTATGCCCCGAGCGCCACGGCGGTGAGCCTCATCGGCGACTTCAACTTCTGGGATGGCCGTCGCCACCCCATGCAGCGCAGCCTGTGCGGTCACTGGGTGCTGTTCGTGCCTGGGCTCAAGGCCGGGGATCGCTACAAGTTCGAGCTCAAGGATCCCATGGGCAACCGGCTGCCTCACAAGAGCGATCCGGTCGGTTTCTATTGCGAGCAGTATCCGTCGTTCGCCTCCGTGGTGTACGACCACGAGCAGTACCAGTGGCAGGATGGCGACTGGCAGGCACGTCAGGGAGGGGACAAACGCCAGCAAGCCATGTCCATCTATGAGCTGCACGTGGGCTCCTGGAAGCGGCACCCGAACGGCGACAGCCTGAACTGGCGCGAGCTGGCCAGCGAGCTGGTCGATTACGTCACCGACATGGGCTACACCCACATCGAGCTGCTGCCCGTCTCCGAGCACCCCTTCAGCGGCTCCTGGGGCTATCAGCCGGTGGGCATGTTCTCCCCTACCAGCCGCTTTGGCAGCGCCGACGACTTCAAATACTTTGTGGACAGATGCCACCAGGCGGGCATTGCCGTCATCCTGGACTGGGTCCCGGCCCACTTCCCGTCCGACGCCCATGGCCTGGCCCGCTTCGACGGCACGCCGCTGTATGAATACGAGGATCCGCGCCGGGGCTGGCACCCGGACTGGAACTCCTACATCTATGATTTCGGCCGCGATACGGTGCGCCAGTTCCTGGTGGCGAGCGCCCTCTACTGGCTCGACAAGTTCCACATCGACGGTCTGCGGGTGGATGCGGTCGCCTCCATGCTCTATCTGGACTATTCACGCAACGCCGGCGAATGGGTGCCGAACGTGGATGGCGGCAACCACAACTACGAGGCGATCAGCCTGCTCAAGTGGTTCAACGAGGCGGTCTACGATCAGTATCCCAATGCGGTGACCATCGCCGAGGAGTCCACCGCCTTTGCCGGTGTCTCCAAACCCACCTTCCTGGGGGGACTGGGATTTGGCTTCAAGTGGAATATGGGCTGGATGCACGACACCCTGAGCTACATGCAAAAAGAGCCGATCCATCGCCGTTACCACCATAACGAGATGACCTTCGCCATGGTGTATCACTATGACGAGAACTTCATCCTGCCGCTCTCCCACGACGAGGTAGTGCACGGCAAGCACTCCCTGCTCTACAAGATGCCGGGGGACGAGTGGCAGCAGGCCGCCAACCTGCGGGCCTACATGGGTTACATGTACGGCCACCCCGGCAAGAAGCTCAACTTCATGGGCACGGAAATCGCCCAGAGCAGCGAGTGGAACCATGATGCCCAGCTGCCCTGGCAGCTGCTGCAATTCCCGAAACACGCGGGGCAGCAGGCCCTCATCCGCGACCTCAACCGCCTCTATCGCAGCGAACCCGCCCTGTTCGAGGCGGATCACGAGCGCCAGGGCTTCCGCTGGCTGGATCACAGCGATGCCGACAACAGCATACTGGCCTGGCTGCGGGCCGATCTGGCGGGGGGCGCCCCCGTGCTGGTGGCCAGCAACTTCACCCCGGTGCCGCGTCAGCGTTACCGGTTGGGGGTGCCGGCGGCCGGCCACTACCGGGTCTTGCTCAACACCGACAGCGAGCATTACTGGGGCAGCAACTATGATGTGGGCGTGGTGTTCGTCGCCGAGCCGACCCCCTGGCAGGGCATGACGCACAGCCTGGTGCTGGACTTGCCCCCCCTCGCGACCTTGTTCATCAAACAGGAGTCCTGATGCGTGACATAGAGAAGGGAAGCGGCCAGCGCCTCGGGGCCTGGCTCGATGATCTGGGGTGCGAGTTCTGCGTCTGGGCGCCGCGGGCACGGCGGGTCGAGCTCTGTCTCTATGACGAGCAGGAGCGAGAGACGGCGCGTCTGACGCTGCCCGGGCGGCGGGGTCAGTACAGCTTCGGCCATGTGAAGGGCATCAGGGCGGGTCAGCGTTACGGCTATCGCGTCTACGGGGAACCACAGGATGGCCTGCTGTTTGATGGCGACAAGTTGCTGATCGACCCTTACGCCCGCGCCCTCTCCCGCCCGCTGCGCTGGGATCCGGACCTGTACGAGGGGGACAGCGCCCCCATGCAGGCCAAGTCGGTGGTGGTTCAGGATGATTTCGACTGGCAGGGGGTCAGCAAGCCCGGGATCCCGAGCCAGCAGACTGTCCTCTACGAGGCCCACGTCAAGGGATTCACCAGGCTGCATCCGGCCATTCCCGAGGCCGAACGCGGCACCTATCTGGGCATGTGCCATCCCCATATCCTGGCCCACCTCAAGGCGCTGGGGATCAGCTCGCTGCAGCTGATGCCGGTGGCGGCCTTCATGGCCGAACCCAGGCTGGAGCAACTGGGACTCACCAACTACTGGGGCTACAACCCGGTCGCCTTCTTCGCCCCCGAGCCGCGCTATGCCGTGGCGGATGCGGTGACCGAATTCAAGACTATGGTGCGCGAGCTGCACCGGGCCGGGATCGAGGTGATCCTGGACGTGGTCTACAACCACACCGCGGAGTCCGGCTTCGACGGCCCCATGCTGTCGTTCAAGGGCTTCGACAATGCGGGCTACTACGCCTTCGAGGCGGGAGCCCATGGTCCGGACTACCATCGCCACGCCAACGTCACCGGCTGTGGCAACAGCGTCAACCTGGATCACCCCAACAGCCTGCGCCTGGTACTCGATGCCTTGCGCTACTGGGTGACCGAGATGCAGGTGGATGGTTTTCGCTTCGATCTGGCGGTGACCCTGGCCCGGGAGGTGGGGGAGTTTGAGCCCATGGGGGCCTTCTTCAAGGCGGTGATGGCCGATCCCGTCCTCGCCGGGGTCAAGCTGATCGCCGAACCCTGGGACATAGGCCCGTTCGGCTATCGGCTCGGCCAGTTTCCCAGCCAGTGGCAGGAGATCAACGATCGTTACCGGGACACGGTGCGTGCCTTCTGGCGCGGGGATGGCGGCAAGATGGCGGATCTCGCCACCCGGTTGATGGGATCCCGGGATCTCTTCCCCAAGAACTGGCGCTCCCCCCGCACCAGCGTCAACTACCTCTGCTATCACGACGGCTTCACCCTGGAGGATCTGGTCTCCTACAACCAGCGCCACAACCAGGCCAACGGCGAGGACAACCGGGATGGCCATGGCCACAACCTCTCCAGCAACCACGGGGTGGAGGGGCCCACCCTGGATCCGCGCATCAACAATCTGCGCCAGCAGCAAAAGCGCAACCTGATCGCCACCCTGCTGATCTCCCAGGGGACGCCGCACTTTCTCGGCGGAGACGAGATGGGGCGCAGCCAGCTTGGCAACAACAACGCCTACTGCCAGGACAACCAGATCAGCTGGGTCAACTGGCAGTGGCGACCGGAGGATGAGCGCCTGCTCGCCTTCACCCAGCAGATGATGGCCCTGCGGGCCGAGTCGGAGGTCTTCTCCAATCTGCGCCTGTGTGACGACGACTGGAGCGGGCCCCAGGCGCATTGCCACAGGGTCGACTGGTATCACCCGGATGGCCACAGTCTCACCGAGCAGGATTGGCAGGCCCCCATGGGGCAGGCGTTTGCCATGGACATAGGCGCGTTGGACGAGGAGGGGGAACGCTGGCTGGTGCTGTTCAATGCCAGCGGTTACGACATCCAGTTTCGTCTGCCGCCGCCGGGGAATGGCATGGAGTGGATCCAGACCATAGACACGGCCACCAACGACGGTCTGCCCTTCCTGCCGGATGACATCAAGCGCCAGGTGGCGGTGGGGAGGGCCCACTCCCTCAAGCTGCTGGAGCGGGTCTCCCAGGTGGTGGAGTCCAGCGGTCATCATGCCCCCTGACCCCAGGGGCCGATGTCGCGCGGTAGGTGGCGGTCATCATGCTCTCTACATCCCAGAGGTCGATGTCGCGCGGCAGGTGGCGGTCATCATGCTCTCTATATCCCAGGGGCCGATGTCGCGCGGCAGGCGGCGGTCATCATGCGCTTTGACAGGTCGTGCTGCTGGCGGGATCACAAACTGGCATAACCGGACATTGTGTGGGGTGGAGTCGGTGAGGCTGGCTGGTTATGCTGTGGCTCCCGTCACCGACAGTGTGACCGACCAAGTGCCACGGAGGCTGGATGAGTGCAATAAACCCCGAGGCCTGGCGTCAGCGCCTGACCCCGGAGCAGTACCATGTCTGCTGGGAGAAGGGGACCGAGCGACCCTATAGCGGCGCCCTGCTGCACAATCGCAAGAGCGGTGATTACCTCTGCACCTGCTGCAAGAGCGTGCTGTTCCACTCGGAGGCCAAGTTCGATGCTGGCTGCGGCTGGCCCTCCTTCGATCGGGCCATCGAGGGGACTGTGACCTACA
Source organism: Aeromonas bivalvium (assembly GCF_000819765.1). Lineage (GTDB taxonomy): Bacteria > Pseudomonadota > Gammaproteobacteria > Enterobacterales > Aeromonadaceae > Aeromonas > Aeromonas bivalvium. The sequence goes on along the minus strand of NZ_CDBT01000003.1, from coordinate 13,123 downwards.
CAGAGGACAGCAGTCACGGCATGAAGCGGGTGGAGATCACCTGCAGCGGGTGCGGTGCCCATCTGGGCCATGTCTTCCCGGACGGGCCGACCGAGACGGGGCAGCGCTACTGCGTCAACAGCCTGAGTCTGGAGTTCGAGCCCACCCCCGACCCCTGAGATCCCCTGGCATGAAAAATGGCGCCTTCCCCTGCGAAGGTGCCATTTTTTTATGGGCTCTTGGTTGGCCCTCAGGCCAGCAGCAGGCTGCTTCCCATGAGCAGGGCGGCCAGGACCAGCACAGGCAGCTTGATGATGCGCAACAAATAGAAGCCGATGGCGGCCAGGGCCAGATCCCGGGGGGTGAGCACGGCGCTTTGCCAGATGGGCTGGTAGAGGGCGGCCAGCAGCAAGCCGACCACGGCGGCATTGATGCCGGCCACGGCGCCCGCCAGCCTGGGCCTGGCCAGCAGGGATTGCCAGCAGGGGCCGAGGGCCCACAGCAGCAGAAAGCCGGGCAGGAACAGGGCAAGGGTGGCGAGCAGGCTCCCCAGCAGCGCCTGCTGCGGCAGCAGCAGGGCGCCCAGGTAGCTGGCCAGGGTAAACATGGGGCCGGGCACCAGCTGGGCCAGACTGTAGCCGGTCAGGAACTGGCTGGCCCCCAGGGTCTGGCCCGCGCTCTCTTCCAGCAGGGGCAGCACCACGTGGCCGCCGCCAAACACCAGGCTGCCCGCGCGATAGAAGTCAGCAAGCAGGCGGCCGGGCTCGGAGGACGCCAGCAGGGGCAGGCCGAGAAACAGCAGGGCAAACAGGATCAGGGTCGGCCAGTGGGGCCCTTGCCACGGCGGTACGGGGGCCGTGCTTGCCATGGCCTGGCGGGCGCAGATCAGGGCCCCGGCCAGCAGCATCAGCAGCTGGGTGAACAGCCCGGGTTGCCACCAGAGGGCGGCAGCCGTCGCCACCATGATGCCCAGGGAGAGGCTGTCCCGGCAGAACTGGCGGGCCATGGTCAGCACCGCATCGGCCACCACCACCAGGGCCAGCAGCTTGAGACCGTGCAGGGCCGCATCCAGCCAGAGGTTGGCCGTCAGTCGCTCGAGACCGAGGGCGGCGAGCAGCAGCAGCAGGAAGGAGGGCAGGGTGAAGCCGACGAAGGCGGCCAGTGCCCCGCCGAGCCCGGCCCGGTGGCGGCCGATGGCGAAGCCGAGCTGGCTGGAGGCAGGGCCGGGCAGCAGCTGGCACAGGGCCAGCAACTGGGCAAATTCGCCCTGGTTGAGCCAGCCCAGACGCGTGACGAAGGTGCGCTGGAAGTAGCCGATATGGGCGGCGGGGCCACCGAAGCTGGTGCAGCCCAGCCAGAGGAACTGGAGGAAAACCGGGATCATGGCGCTGTGCTCACGATAGAGATGGCAAGGGAACTCTCAGAATATGACAGTCCGGTGTCACTTTTATGACGACGCTTGCGGCCGTACGGGCTGATAGCTGGTCCCCGCGAGCCAGCAGGCAATGGCCTGACGGCTGGCATCGAAGTGGGGTTCGGGCAGCGCCCTTGGATCGCACCAGCGCCACTCCTCGCACTTGTCCGGCTCGCGCAGTTCGGGCTCACCGCTTACCTCGGCCAGCAGGGCGACGGAGACATAATGCAGGCCGCTCTCGCGCCAAGTCTCCAGGTTGTTGCTCACCGCAACGACCCTGGGATACTGGATGATGAAGCCGGTCTCTTCCTCCACCTCGCGCACCGCCGCCGACTCGAAACTTTCGCCAAGTTCGAGGTGGCCGCCAGCGATGGACCAGTAGGGGGAGTGGCTCCCCTTGCGCTTGCCGATCAGTACCTGTCCCCGGGGATTGACCAGGATGACGCCGATCCCGACGCGGGGGTAAGGAGTAGACATTTGAAATCCTCGATTTGGATTTATATGAGGCCATCTAAGAGGGTGTTTTCTGACCAGAATGATGCGGGTATCGACCTCCGACGCGGGGGCAAGGTGTCGATGCTGGAATGCCACGCTGGCTGAACACCATAAAAAAACGGGACCACATTAGAGCCTGTGGACCCGTTTCGCAAGCCGCCAGCGAGGGGCTATCAATCCAGCTTGATCAGCATCTTGCCGGTATTGCGTCCCTCGAACAGGCCGATGAAGGCGGCAGGCGCCTGCGCCAGCCCCTCATAGACGGTCTCGCTGGCCTGCAGCTGACCCTGTTCGAAGGCGGGCGTCACCTCGGCCAGGAAGTCGCCATAGTGCTGCCAGTGATCGAAGACGATCAAGCCCTGCATGGTGAGGCGTTTGCGGATGATCTGGGAAAGGTTGCCCGGTCCCCCCTGACCCGCGCCATTGTACTGGTCGATGAGGCCGCACATGACGATGCGACCGTTGACCACCATGTGATCCAGCGCGGCCTCCAGCATGGCGCCCCCCACGTTCTCGAAATAGACATGGATCCCCTCGGGGGCCAGACGCGCCAGCTCACCGGCCAGATCCTGGGTCGTCTTGTAGTTGATCACCCCATCTATGCCCAGGGCTTCGAGGGCCGCGACCTTGTCGGCCGAGCCGGTGGAACCGATGACGCGGGCGCCTGCCAGCTTGGCCAGCTGCACCACCATGGAGCCCACGGCCCCCGAGGCGGCGGAGACCAGCACGGTTTCGCCGGCCTGCAGGCGAGCTATCTTGTGCAGGCCGACCCAGGCGGTCATGCCCGGCATGCCGAGGGCGCCGAGGAAGCGCTGGGGCGGCAGCGAACTGGCAGGCAGCCGGGTGAGGGCGGCGCCAGGAGCGATGAAGCGATCGCGCCAGCCCTGCATGCTGCTGACCTTGTCGCCGATGGCAAAGTCCGGATGACGGGAGGCGACCACGGTACCGACGGCGCCGCCGTCGAGGGCGCTGTTGAGGGCGAAGGGCGGCACATAGCTCTTGGCCAGGGACATGCGACCCCGCATGTAGGGATCCACCGACAGCCACTGGTTGCTGACCTCAACTTCCCCGTCGCTCAGAGGGGGCAGCGCCACTTCGGCCAGGGTGAAATCGCTCGGGCTGGGCAGGCCGCTGGGGTAGCGCAGCAGGTGGATCTGGCGGCTGATATGGCTCATTTGGTTTCCTCCAGCAGTTGGCCGTTGAGCAGCAGGCGGGTGGCGACATTGCCCCGCATGGCATTGGCGAAGGGGCAGGTCTGGTGGGCCTTGCGCACGATTTGCTCGGCGAGTTCCCCGCTCAAGGTCACCTCCAGCAGGATGGCGAAGGTGAAGGTGCCATCGGCGCGGGCCAGCAGATCGACCGTGGTGGCGACGGGGGCGCTGGCCAGGGGTGTGCCCAGGGCCTTGGCCACATGCAGCAGGGCGTTGGAGAAGCAGGCGGCATAACCGGCTGCCAGCAACTGCTCCGGGTTGTTGCCCTGGCCGTTGCCGCCGAGGGCGGTGGGCAGGGCGAGGGCCAGTTGCAGGGTGCCGTCCTGGGTGTGGACTTCCCCGTTGCGACCGGCCTGGGCCAGTGCCTGGGTGCGATAGAGGCTCTTCATGATGATGGCGTCTCACTATTGTTTGTGTGCAAAGTAAATTCAGGCTAATACCGCGGCACGCTCTTGACAACTATTTTGTGTGCAAATTATTTGGGTGGTGATTAATCTTGGGTATACTGGCCCCCCAGTCAGCGAGGTAGTGCCATGAGCGAATTGAAGAAACAGGTCTGTTTTGCCCTCTACAGCGCCGCCAATGCGGTGATGCGTGCATACCGCCCCCTGCTGGATCGGCTGGATCTCACCTACACCCAGTATCTGGTGATGCTCTCCCTCTGGGCCGAAGACGGGGTCAGCCTCAAGCAGATTGGCCAGGATACCGGGCTGGATGCGGGCACCCTGACCCCCATCGTCAAGCGGCTGGAGAGCAAGGGCTGGCTCACCCGCACGGTGTCGACGGAAGACGAGCGGCAAAAATGCGTGGTGCTGACCGACGCGGGACGTGCCTTGCAGGCCGAGGTGCGAGCCTGCTGCCTGGCCGACAACTTGCGCAATCAGGTGGACTTGAACGATGCTGAGCTGACCCAGCTCAAGGGACTGTGCGATCGCATCTCGCACCAGCTGGGTCGCTGATACCCATCTGGCAACGTGAGGAGATCATGGATGAAAAAGACAAGCCGACTGGCCCCCCTGCTGGGGCTCTTGCTGGTGGCCTGTGGTGGTTCGGGCCAGCATACCCGCCCGCTGGAGATCGATGATGCCGACGCCTGGCGCGCCATCTGCAAGGATGGCACCCGGGTCAAGGCGGTGCGCGAGCAGGGGATCTGTGACGATCATCATGGGGTGGCCATGTGGATGAATAAGCCAGGGGAGGCTGCCACGGCAGAGGAAGCCTCCAAATGAGGGGAGATCCTCATCACAAAATGACGCAACCGACCGCCCTGGTCGGTTTTTTTTCGCGATCCCGCCAGCAGTTTGCCCGACTGTTCATGGTGCACTCAGTTTTCTCTTCCCATACTGGCCTCACAGTCCCGCAAGAGGAGTACCAAATATGCAACATTGGGTCGGGCTCTCCATCTTATGGGGGCTAGCCAGTTTCGGCGTACAGGCAGATTTCATCGAGAGCCGGGATCCGGTGGAGCCGCTCTGGCATGCCCAAGCCCAGGTCGAGATGGAAGGCTACTTGATTGAATCCCTTGGCGAGGGGCGCTGGGTATTCGATACCGGCTCCGACAGCCTGCTGGTGGAGTTGCCCCAGGGGCGGGTGGCCGCCCCCGATGAGCGGCTGCTGCTGAGCGGTGCCCCGCGTCAGGAGGCGGAAGGCTGGCTGTTGCAGGTCGAGGACGTCAGCACGGTTGCGACCTGACCGCCAGCACAGGCGATGCATGCAAAAGAGGAGGCCATGGCCTCCTCTTGTCGTTTTCATCAAGCCCCGGCCCTCAGCCGAGGTGATTGAGGGGCAGCGCCGTCTTGTGCTTGATGCGACGCAGCACGAAGCTGGATCTCACTCCGGTCACCCCGGGAATATGGGTCAGCTTGTCCAGCAGGAAGTGCTGGTAGTGCTCCATGTCCCGCACCACCACTTTGAGCTGATAGTCGGCATCATTGCCGGTGATCAGGTCGCACTCGAGTACTTCTGGCAGGGCGGAGATGGCGGTGTCGAAGTTCTCGAACCGCTCCGGGGTGTGCCTGTCCATGGAGATGTGGATGTAGGCGGTGAGGGTGAGCCCGAGTTGACGGGCGTTGAGCAGGGTGACATGGGTGTCGATGAGCCCCGCATCCTCCAGCGCCTTGACCCGGCGCGAGCAGGGGGAGGGGGAGAGGCCCACCAGCTCGGCCAGTTCCAGGTTGCTGATGCGGCCATTCTCCTGCATCAACTCCAGAATATGGCGGTCGATACGATCCAGTTTCAGCATGCTTTGCCACCTTGTCGCAATGTTTGATTGTATTTTCATAGGTTAAGGGTGAGTCATTGCAAAAACAACCGAAAAGAACAGGATCTTCGCAACCACTCTCCCGGGCGGCTTCGGTACTATGAACTCATCAAACGGTGGTCAGGCAGCGGCAGTACCCAGCCCCTGAGGCGACGAGTTCAACCGGACTCCTAGCACCACGAGACGTCACGCCTTATCGGGCCATGACCGACAGATACGGGCTTACCGGTCCGTAAAAAGCAACAAAGCAGGCCTCCCGGCGCCTGCTTTGTTGCTTTTTGCATGCCGGATCCCGGCTCAGGCTGCGGCTTCTGGATGGGGCGGACGGATGCGGTAGAGGCAACGGTGATCGCCGCTGAGCAGGTACTCCTCCCGCTCGACCCGGGCCGGGGCCAGCAGCTCGGCGAAGATGGCCAGCTCGCTGCGACAAAACCCCTGACAGCCCCGTGCCGCCACGCAGATGGGACAGTGACTCTCCCACAGCAGCCAGCTGCCATCCTCTTCCTGGCGCGTCTCGGCCATATAGCCTTCCCGGGTGCGCAAGGCCGCCAGTACCTCCACTCGCTGCGCCAGGGGCAAACCGGCCAGCTCTGCCCGGTAGCGCACCAGCTGCTGCTGTTCCCGCTCCGTAATCACCTTGTCCAGTCCACTCTCCCCAAACAGCTGCTGCACGGATTCAATCAGGCGCAGGGTCAGTTCGCCATGACCATCGGGGAAGCGTTGCCAGGCCTGCTCGGTCAGTTGCCAGAGCCGACTCGGTCGACCCCGGCCCCGGGCTTCATCCCGAAAGCTCACCCAGCCGTCGGCCTCCATGGCGTGCAGGTGCTGACGGGCCCCCATGGATGTCATTTGCAGCTGCTCCCCCAGGGCGGCGGCGCTCTGGGGTCCTTGGGTCTTGAGCAGGTGAAGTATCTTGTCGGTGCTGGCGTTCATGGGGCGATCCTGGTTATCGAGCGGCGCTGGCCGACAGCGGCGGCGTCCTGGGGGATCCACGGCATCTCGAGCGGGTGAAGTATCTTGTTGGTGCTGGCGTTCATGGGGCGATCCTGGTTATCGAGCGGCGCTGGCCGACAGCGGCGGCGCCCTGGGGGATCCACGGCATCTCGAGCAGGTTAAGTATCTTGTTGGTGCTGGTGTTCATGGGGCGATCCTGGTTATCGAGCGACGCTGGCCGACAGCGGCGGCGCCCTGGGGGATCCACTGCATCTCGAGCGGGTGACGTATCTGGTCGGTACTGGCGTTCATGGCATCCCCGATTGCTGTGCTTGATGGGAATTATGGGCAGGCGGATGATTTAAATCAACAATTCACTTTACAAAACATCTGGCGTTCATCAGTATAAATAAACTTTTAACTTTACATAATGGTGAGTGCAATGGAGAGCCGCAAAGACAAGGCGAGTCTGTGGGTATTGGTGATGACGGTGACCCTGGCGGTGGCGGGCTTCAGCCTGCCTTCCCCGGTGCTGGCACCCCTGATGCTGGATCCCGGCCAGGGCATGCTGACCCCCGACGCCTCGGACTGGAGCCGCAAGGTGTGGCTCGGGGTCATCATGGGACTCTATCCGCTGTTTCAACTGCTGGGGGCCCCCTTGCTTGGCAGGCTGTCGGATCGTCATGGGCGCAAGCCGGTGCTGACCCTCTGCCTGGTGGGGGTGCTGGCGGGGTATGTGTTGATGGCGCTCGGCATTGCCTGGCGCTCCCTGCCGCTGTTGCTGCTGAGCCGAGTGGTGGAGGGCTTCTTCAACGGCGACATCGCCATCGTGCAGGCGATGGCCGCGGACATGAGCACGGCCCGGACCAAGGCGCGCAACTTCGCCCGCATCAACATCGGCATGAACCTGGGCTGGGTGGTGGGCCCCATGATAGGGGGCTATGCGGCCGTGGTGTCGGGGGATTACAGCCTGGCGGCCTGGCTGGCGGTCGGGATGACGGTGGTCAACCTGCTGCTGGTGCTCTGGCTGCTGCCAAACCGTCCCCCGGTTCCGGCGACCCAGGATGAGACGCCCCTCTCGACTCGCCAGCTGCTGCTGCAACCTCGCCTCCTGCCCTACTTTGCGCTGACCCTGCTCAGCTATGGCGCCGTGCAGCTCTATTTCAGCTATTTCAATGTCTGGCTGGTGGACGAGCTGGCCTGGGATCCGGTGCAGCTGGCCCAGGCCGCCGTGCTGGTGAGCGTGCCCATGATGCTGGGGTCCTGGATCGGTGAGCAGCTGGCACGCCACTGGCGCGGCAGCTCCCTTGGCATCGTCGGCCATCTGGTGATGGCGGCGGGCATGCTGATGTTCATCCTGCCGAGCCAGTGGTGGGGGCTGGCGCTCACCTTCATCCCGGCCGGCATCGGCATGAGCCTGGGGGAGCTGGCCACCTCGGTGGCCGTCTCCAATCGCAGCCATGCCAGCCAGCAAGGGCAGGCCATGGGGCTCTACCGCGGCATTGCGGTAGGCAGCGAGATCCTCGCCGTGGTGCTGGGCAGTCTGGCATTGCTGGCGGGCAATCAGTGGCCCTTCTATCTGGCGGCGGGAGCCGGCCTGCTCTGCGCCCTGGGATTCTATGCCCTGCGCCGCCGGGCCGACAGGCGCAGGCAGATCACAGAATGGGCGACCCAGGCGGGATGAGACTTGCATCGGGGTCGGGAGTCTGGGAATTTATCCCCTTTGTGGCTCAGCAGATGGGAGGGGATATGACGCAGTACAAGGCGATCGCACTCGACATGGATGGCACCTTGTTGACCCGGGATCACAGGATCTCCAGTGCGACCAGGGCGGCGCTGGCCGAGGCCAGATCCCGCGGCATCAAGGTGTTGCTGGTGACGGGTCGCCACTTCATGACGGCGCGTCCCTTCCACCATGAGCTGGGGCTGGATACCCCCATCATCTGCAGCAACGGCGCCTATCTCTATGACCCGGCAGGGGATCGGATCCTCTGTGGCGATCCCCTGGCCAGCGAGCCCCTGAGCCGCCTGTTGGCCGCCATGGCCGAGGAGGAGGTCGAGGCCTTGGCCCACCTCTCCCACGGCATAGGCCACATCGGTTGCGAGCCCTATGTCACCCGGATCCGCGACTGGTTGGCCAATGCGGCGCAGCAGCACAGGGTGCAGTTGCTGCCCCAGAGCGGCGCCGACCTGCTGGCCCAGCCCCAGGTGTGGAAGCTGGAGCTGTTTGGTCAGGAGCCGGCCCGGCTGCACGACTTCGTCAGCCGGGTGGTGGAATCGCTGCCGTTTACCCAGGACTGGGCGGCGCCCTATGCGGTCGAGCTGGTGCAACCCGGTTGCAGCAAGGGCAACCGACTCGCCCAGTGGGCGGCGGGGGAGGGGATCCCCCTGGAGCAGGTGGTGGCGTTTGGCGACAACAACAACGACATCAGCATGTTCGAACGGGTTGGGCTGGCGGTGGCCATGGGCAATGCGGCCCAGCAGATCCAGGGGATGGCCCACAAGGTCACGGCGGATCACAACGAGGATGGCATCGCGCTGGGACTGGCGCGCTGGGTGCTCTAGCCCCTTGATGAAAGAGGCCCATGGTTTTCCATGGGCCTCTTTTTTCGTCTTGTTACAGCTTGAACTCGATCACCCTGGGGGGATGGCGCAGGCGGTTGTACTCCTGGCGCAGGGCCGCGTCGCGGCGCAGGGCCCGCTCCCTCTGATAGCGATAGCCGTCGCGCCTGGCGCTGTCGCCCTCGGTGCGGATCAGCTGCTCGAGCCGGCGTATTTCCCGCTCGTTCTGGCCGATGGCCTGGGCCAGCTCGTCGAGGCGGGCGGCGAGTTGATACTCCCGCTGGCCGCGCTCGAACTGGCGCAGGAAGGTCTCGTCATGGGGGCAGACCCCCTGATACTCCTCCCCGTCGCGTCCCTTGCGATAGGCGAGCTCCGGGATGCAGTAGAGCTCAAGTCCCTTCTGGTAGCCTCGCTGCCACTCTCCCAGATCCGCCGCGATCCCGTGTTCGCCGCAGCGCTCGGCGTACCCCTTGCCCGCATCCGGCGCCTTGCCCTGTTCGCCATCGGCAAAGCCCAGGTTGTACCAGCTCATGGTGGCGCACTCCTCCCGGGAAAGGCTGCTGCAGGCCCCCAGCAGCAGGCAGAGGATGAGCAGAGCGGCTCGTGATCCCGTGGTTGTCATCATGGTTGCACTCCTTGCGGTGTCGCAGACGGCGGTGTGTCGTGGGATGCGCATTCTAGGAGTGGGGCGGCTCGGGAACAAGGGGGAGCCGCTGCTTTTGCCCCGGCTCGGTCAGGCAGCGGGGGGAAGGAGACGAGATGGCGGGCAAGGCTTCTCTTGCAGGCAGCATGAGAGTAAACTTGCGGCCACTTTTTAACAGCCATGCAACAACGCACATGAAAGTCCTGACCGTCGACTACCGGGCCCCCGATGCCGCCCAACGCTTCACCGAATCCCTGCGCACCACCGGCTTCGGTGTGCTGACCCATCACCCCATTCCCAAGGAGCTGGTACAGGGGATCTACGACAACTGGTATCGCTTCTTCATGAGCGAACGCAAGCAGGATTTCCTGTTCAACCGGGAGACCCAGGACGGCTACTTCCCGCCCTCGGTGTCCGAGGTGGCCAAGGGCCACAGCCAGAAGGACATCAAGGAGTATTTCCACCTCTACCCCTGGGGTCAGATGCCGGACGAGCTCAGGGCCCAGGCCATGGAGTACTACCAGCTGGCCAACAACCTGGCCGCCGAGCTGCTGGGCTGGGTCGAGCAATACACCCCGAGCGATATCGCCGCCAACTACAGCTGCCCGCTCTCCTCCATGATCGAAGAGAGCCAGAAGACCCTGTTGCGGGTGCTGCACTACCCGCCGTTCGATGGCACCGAGGAGCCGGGCGCCATCCGCGCCGCCGCCCATGAGGACATCAACCTGCTGACCATACTGCCCGCCGCCAACGAACCGGGCCTGCAGGTGAAGGGATCCGACGGGGAGTGGATGGATGTGCCCTGCGACTTTGGCACCCTCATCATCAACATCGGCGACATGCTGCAGGAGGCGTCCGCCGGTTATTACCCCTCCACCACCCACAGAGTCATCAACCCGACCGGCGGCAGCGTCAGCAAATCCCGCATCTCCTTGCCGCTGTTCCTCCATCCGCGCCCGGACGTGGTGCTCTCGGAGCGTCACACCGCCCACAGCTACCTGATGGAGCGGCTGCGGGAGCTCGGCGTGATCTGAGCCGGTCAGCCTGCCCATCCTGCATCAAAACCGGAGCATCTTTGCTCCGGTTTTTCATTGTTGGCATCATTGTCATGAATGTGGCGATATTTTGGTGATTCCTGCTAATTTTTCCGCGCTCACGCCAGATTTCACCATTGTGATTGCGCAGCCCCTCCCTTACTCTGGCCGCCGCTTTTCGCCAGCGGCATCCCAGGCCCTGGCCCTGACCCCGGAGTTCATATGCAGCAGTCCCAATGGTCATCCCGGCTTGGCTATATTCTCGCCGCCGCGGGATCGGCAGTCGGCCTCGGCGCCATCTGGAAGTTTCCCTATGTGACGGCCGCCAACGGCGGGGGCGCCTTCCTGCTGGTGTTCCTGCTGTTCAGTTTTACCCTGGGGGTGGCGGTGCTGATGGGGGAGACCCTGCTCGGCAGCCTGAGCCGCCGCGGGGTGGTGGGGGCCATGGCCAGTCTGGCGGGTCCGCGCTGGCGCTGGCTCGGCGCCATGGGCCTGCTCTGCAGCCTGCTCATCTTCTGTTTCTACAGCGTGGTGGGAGGCTGGACCCTGGGTTACACCGCCATGGCCCTGTCCGGCAGCCTCAACAGCGGTGATGGTGCCGCCCTCACCGCCCGCTTCAACGACTATGTGGCGGATCCCTTCTGGCCTTTACTCTCTCACCTGGCGTTCGCGGCCCTCGCCTGGTGCTGCGTGCAGGGCGGGGTGCAGAAGGGGGTGGAACGTACCCTGCGCTGGATGATGCCGAGCCTGCTGGTGATGATGTTGCTGCTCGCCGCCGTAGGATTGACCCTGCCCGGCGCCATGGCAGGGGTGCGTCACTTCCTGCTGCCGGATTTTGACAAGCTCGGCATGGAAGGGGTGCTCGACGCCATGGGGCTGGCCTTCTTCTCCCTCTCCATCGGTCTTGGCATCCACACCACCTATGGCGCCTACCTGTCCGACAGCGAAGGGGTGGGGCGTTCCAGCCTCTGGGTGGTGCTGCTGGCCAGCCTGATCGCCGTGCTGGCGGGACTGATGATCTTCCCCGTGCTGGCGGCGACCGGCATAGATCCCACCGCCGGGCCCGGGCTCACCTTCATGACCATGCCGGCGGTGTTCCAGCAGCTTCCCTTCGGCCAGGGGCTGGCCAGCCTCTTCTTCGCCCTGCTGGTGGTGGCGGCGCTCTCGTCGGCCATCTCCCTGCTCGAACACCTGCAATGCTTCGTCAGCGAGAGCTGGGGCTGGCGGCGACGCAGCAGCTGCACCCTGATCATCGCCCTGGTGATGGCGGGGGGCATACCGGTCAGCCTCTCGTTCGGCCCCTGGTCCGGGGTGACCCTGTTTGGCAAGAATATTTTCGAGCTGCTCGATTTTGTCACCTCCAACCTGATGATGCCGCTGTTCGGTCTCGGCCTCACCCTGTTGCTGGGGTGGCGGCTGGGCCGCGCCATCCTGCCCAAAGGGCTGGGTCAGCCCTGGCAGGCGCTGCTGCTGGGGGGGTGGCGCTGGCTGGCGCCCCTGCTCATCGGCGGCATCCTGATCCGCGGCTTGGGATGAGGCTGGGGGTGGACCTGGGGGTCGGCCGACGAAACGGCGATGTGTGACGGCACCGACTCGATCAAACCCTGCCTTGAGTGAGAAATCAGGATTTTTCAACCGATTTTGCCGAGAATGTTCGACAGGAACTGTCAACTTGCCTTGCCATGGTTTAGGCTGTCGCCCACTCGTTTTCCGGGCCCTATGCCATGGCATGGGGCCCCGCTCGATGCAGTCGCTCCAGTTATTGCCATATGAGGCGCTTTGGGGCGGACTGACGAGCCGGATCTTGTTGCAGGGTCGCCGCGAGGCGGCCCTTTTTGTGTGTCCATCATGGAGTCAATCATGTTGTCCTCAAGGGAGTTGGTATGAGCCAGGTGCAGTGGTCTTCACGTCTCGGTCATGTGCTGGCCGCCGCCGGCACGGCGATCGGCCTCGGTGCCATCTGGAAGTTTCCGTATGTGACCGCCACCAATGGCGGCGGCGCCTTCCTGCTGCTGTTTCTGCTGTTCAGCTTCACCCTGGGGGTGGCCGTGCTGGTGGGGGAGACCCTGCTCGGCAGCCAGAGCCAGCGCGGGGTGCTCGGTGCATTCAAGAAGCTGGTGGGGCCTAACTGGCGCTGGATGGGCTACATGGGCATTCTGTGCGGCTTTTGCATCTACAGCTTCTACAGCGTGGTGGGTGGCTGGACCCTGGGCTACGTGGGCTTCGCCGCCATGGGACGCCTCAACTTGAGTGAGGGGGATGCCCTGACCGCCCTCTTCACCGGCTATGTGAGCAATCCCTGGTGGCCTGCCCTGACCCATCTGCTGTTCGCGGGCCTGACCTGGTGGTTCGTGCAGGGGGGGATCCAGAAGGGGGTGGAACGGGCGCTGCGCTGGATGATGCCTGCCCTGTTCGTCATGATGCTGCTGCTGGTGGGGGTGGGGCTCTCCCTGCCGGGCGCCATGGCGGGTGTACGCCAGCTGCTGCTGCCGGACTTCAGTCAGCTGAGCGGCCAGAGCGTGCTCGATGCCCTGGGGCTGGCCTTCTTCTCCCTCTCCATCGGCCTTGGGGTTCACACCACCTATGGCGCCT
>NZ_CDBT01000002.1 GCF_000819765.1 Aeromonas bivalvium | reverse complement strand
TCTGGGCGCTGTTACGGCGCCAGTCTGAGGCAACAGAACAACCTGTGGTAAACGCTAAGCGGGTATATCGCGTCATGCGCGAGCATGGCTTGCTGCTGGAAAGAAAACCAGCTGCACCATTGGCCCAGCAGGCACATAAGGGGCGTGTTGCCGTCAAGGAGAGCAATCGACGGTGGTGCTCAGATGGCTTCGAGTTTCGCTGTGATAACGGTGAAAAACTACGTGTCACGTTCGCCATGGATTGCTGCGATAGGGAAGCGTTGGACTGGGCGGCCAGTACTGGGGGTTACGACAGTGACACTGTGCAAGATGTCATGCTGAGGTCTGTCGAACGTCGCTTTGGGGATTCGTTGCCGGCATCACCGGTGGAGTGGCTGACTGATAATGGCTCGGCGTATCGAGCCCATGAGACCCGCGCGTTTGCACGAGAAATCGGGTTGGAGCCCAGAACTACTGCGGTGAGAAGCCCACAGAGCAACGGTATGGCGGAGAGCTTCGTGAAGACGATGAAGCGAGACTATATCGAGATGATGCCAAAACCGGATAGCCGAACAGCGGTAGGCAATTTGGCTATCGCGTTTGAGCATTATAACGAACACCACCCGCACAGCGCCTTGGGATACCGTTCACCCCGGGAATTTCTGCGCAGTCGGGTATCACAATCCTAAGCGGGAAAAAGTGTCTGGACCTATGGGGTCAAATCCA
>NZ_CDBT01000001.1:1125-26661 GCF_000819765.1 Aeromonas bivalvium | reverse complement strand
ATGATTAGACCACTACACTTGGCCTCGTTGTAGAAGTAGGTGGAGAGGGTGACATTGTTGGCGCACTGGTAGTCCACCGGGCTTGGTACCCTCAACTGGCCGCCTTTTATCTGCAACTCGGTGATCCGCAGCTGGTAGCTCTCCTCCACGCACTGGCGCAAGTCGCCCGCCTTCCAGCAGTCGTTGCGCCCCTTGATCCAGCCGCGCTGCATGGCACGCTCGCTCTTCTGCTGCTCGGGAGAGAACGCGGCAATCGCCTTGGGATAGAGGGCGGCCAGTTCGTTATCCAGCGCCGCCAGTCCGGCATCCTGGCAGATCAGGGTCTCGGCGGCGCCTTTCGCCTTGGCGCAATCGAAGGAAGGGGTGGCCGCAGTGGCCAGCAGGGGGGCAAACAGCAGGGTGCCAAGCAAGGTCTTGTTCATCGTCAGGCTCCAACAGTGGGGTGATACCCAGTACCAGAGCTCACTTTACAACGCACGCTACAACACAAGCTAGAACGCACTCTAGAACTCACTCTGCAACGCACTTCACAACACAATGACGACGCCGGGCCGCCGAATGCTTTCTTGCGACTCGGCGGCCCGGGATGAGGAAGCGGGTCTGATCCCTTGCTGCCTCTGGGTTATGCCAGGGCCAGGGAGTGGCGGGCACGCCACAGCCGCTCGTGGAAGAAGAAGACCACGGTATTGATGGCGGGCTCTATCATCGCCATCACGCCGCCGGTGAGCAGCTCGCCGCTCAGCAGGTAGGCAACCCCGAAGGCGACGCTGAAATGCACGACCGCAAAGCTGCTGGTCTTGACCTGCAGGCTGTGGTTGGGCTTGAACTTGTGCCAGCCAAGGTCGTGGAAGTAGAAAGCGACCGTGTTGACGGCGGGCTCGATCAGGGCGATCAGGCTGGCGGTCAGCAGCTCACCGGTCAGCAGGTAAGCCAAGGTAAAGGCGACACCGAAGTGCAGGACGGCAAAGCTGATGGTCTTTTTCATGATGGTCACTCCCTCTGGCGATGAGTGCAGTATCGCCCAAACGCGGAGTAAATGAAAACTATTCTCATCTATCAACTAAATAGAAAAAGCCTATCGACCGAGGTCGAAACCACCAGATTGGGGACTTGCCTGGGGCCATGGCGGCACTAGAGTGTGCCTTTTGCCATGGAAAAGGCGCTTTCATGACCATCAATGCCAACATCTATGTGCTGTTCATCCTGCTGCTGATGATTGTCGTCGGCATCGTGGCCTGGCGACTGGCCCGGCGCAAGAGCCGCCACCCCGTGCTTGTCACCGTCCTGTGCGTGCTGCTCTGCCTGGTTCCGCCCTTCGCCCTGCTGGCGCTGCTTGTGCTGGCGCTCTGGCGGGATATGCCCGTCAGGGCCTGAGGCGAGCGGCGTCATGTTGGCAACGGCAGCCATAGAAAAAGCCCCTTTCGGGGCTTTGTCGTGTTTGCGGTCGGTAAGGAGTTCAGTCGGCTGCCTTGTTGAGCCACTCCACCCTGTACTGGGCACCGGCGCCCTGGGCCAGCCTGGTGCACAGGGGTTTCAAGAAGGCTTCTATCTGCTCGTCCAGCAGCCAGGGCGGGCTGACGATGAGCATGCCGGAGCCGTTCATGCCCCAGTCGGCAGTCTGGCCGGCCACTTCCAGCTCGGCGACCAGCACGTTACCGAAGTTCTCCCGCTTGATGGCGCGCAGCATGTCGCGGGACTTGTCCGCCTCCTGCCCCAGGATGGGATACCAGAGGGCATAGATGCCGGTGGCCCAGCGCTTCTGCGCTTTTTTCAGGGTATCGACCACAGCGAAGTAGTCTTCCTTGAGCTCATAGGGCGGGTCGATCAGCACCAGGCCTCGGCGCGGGGTGGGGGGCAGCAGGGCCACCAGCCCTTCGAAGCCGTCCCTGTGATGGACGACGACGCGGGGGTCGTAACCCATGTTGGCGCGAAGGTCCTCCACCTCGTTGTTGTGCAGCTCCATCAGCGCCAGCTTGTCCTGCTCGCGGATGAGGCGGCGCGACAGCTCCGGCGAGCCAGGGTAATAGTGCAGCTCGCCGCTGTTTCCTTCTTGAGCGGGATTCATCTCCTCGATGACGCCGAGATAGGGGGCCATGGCCGCCCACTGGGTCCGCTCGTCCCACAGGCGGCCTATGCCGTCGGCGTATTCCGCCTTTTTCTGGGACCAGTCGCCGCGCAGATCGTAGAGACCGCCGCCGGCATGGGTGTCCAGCACGATGAAGGGTTTCTCCTTCTTCTTGAGGGACTCGATGATCAGGGCCTGCACGGCGTGTTTGAGGACGTCGGCATGGTTGCCGGCGTGGAAGGCATGGCGATAGCTCAGCATGTTAGGTCTCTCAAGGGGCCCGTCTCGGCGCCCAGCAAGGTCAGGTAATTCAACAGGTTGTGCCCTGGTTCCCGGCGTGGGGGATGGGCGCGCAGACTCTGCAGCAGCACCCCTTGCTGCAACTGTTCCAGCTCAAGCTCGTGGGCCAGCATGGCCTGATACTCGGCCTCGTCCAGCCGCGCCTTGGCGTTTTGGCGCAGGGTACGCCAGGGGGCGAGCACGGCCTCGGTCTGCACCAGGGCCGGTTGCAGCGCGGTCAGATCCGCGCTGAGGCTGGCCAGATCCAGCCAATGCAGCAGCAGGGCCAGGTTGACGTTGCCGCCCAGGCGCTGCACCTCTAGCCAGTCTCCGGGGCGGGCCCCGTAGGTCTTGCCGCTCCAGTGCCAAAAACCCAGGGGACTGGGCAGGCCGCTGGCGTCTCGCATCAGATCATTGCTCAAGGAAGGCGGACTCCATGGTTTCCAGCTCTTCACTGAGGCTCATCCACTCCAGCTCCACCGCTTCCAGCTGCTCCTTGAGGGGGCCCTGGGACTTGAGCAGCTCGGAGAGCTTGCCCTTGGCGCTCTCTTCGTAGATGGCGGGGTCGGCCAGCTGGTTCTCGATGTCGGCAAGCTTGCCTTGCAGCTTCTCCATGCTGGCCTCGAGCTTCTCCAGCTTCTGGCGCAGGGGCCGGGTCGCTTGCCGAAACTCCGCCTCGCGCCGCTTCTGATCCTTGCGGGCCAGGGCGGAGTTGGCGGAGACGGCACCATCCGTCGGCTTGGCGTTGGCCTCTTTCTCCTGCTCGCCGAGCCACTTGTGGTAATCATCCAGATCGCCGTCAAAGGCTTCGACCCGGCCGCCGTGCACCAGATAGAAGTCATCCGTGGTGGTGCGCAGCAGGTGCCTGTCGTGGGAGACCACCACCATGGCCCCTTCGAAGCCTTGCAGCGCCATGGTCAGGGCGTGGCGCATCTCCAGATCCAGGTGGTTGGTCGGTTCATCCAGCAGCAAGAGGTTCGGCTTTTGCCAGGTGATGAGGGCCAGCACCAGGCGCGCCTTCTCGCCCCCGGAAAACGGCGCCACCTTGTCGAGCGCCTTGTCGCCGTGAAAACCGAAGCTGCCCAGATAGTTGCGCAGCTCCTGCTCGGGCTTGTCCGGCGCGAGGCGGGCCAGATGATCGAGGGGGGTATCGTCCAGGCGCAGGGTTTCGAGCTGATGCTGGGCGAAGTAGCCGATGCTGACCCCGGCGCTCACCTCCAGCTTGCCCGACAGCGGCGGATTGCTGCCCGCCAGCATCTTGATGAAGGTGGACTTGCCGGCGCCGTTGCGGCCCAAGAGGCCGATGCGCGACCCCGGCACCAGGTTGAGCTTGATCTTCTCCAGGATCACCTTGTCGCCGTAACCGGCGCTGAGGTTCTCCATGGCAATCAGCGGGGTCGGCAGGGCCGAGGGCTCGCGAAACTCGAAGCTGAACTCCGAATCGGCATGGGCGGGCAGTATCTTCTCCATCCGCTCCATGGCTTTCAACCGGCTCTGGGCCTGACGGGCCTTGGACGCCTTGTAGCGGAAGCGGTCCACATAGGCCTGCATGTGGGACATCTCCCGCTGCTGCTTCTCGTACATGGACTGCTGCTGGGCCAGCTGTTCGGCCCGTTGCAGTTCGAAGTCGGAGTAGCCGCCCGTGTACTCGTTGAGCTTGCCGTTCTCGATATGGATGATGCGACCTATGACCGAATCGAGGAAGTCGCGGTCGTGGGAAATCAGCACGAGCGTGCCCTGATAGCCCTTGAGCCACTTCTCCAGCCAGATCACCGCATCCAGATCCAGGTGGTTGGTCGGTTCATCGAGCAGCAGCAGATCGGAGCGGCACAAGAGCGCCTGGGCCAGGTTCAGGCGCATGCGCCAGCCACCGGAGAAGCTGCGCACCGGCGAGCCGAGCTGCTCGTCGGCAAAACCGAGGCCGTGCAAGAGTTCGGCGGCGCGGGCGCGGATGCTGTAGGCGCCTATGGTGTCGAGCTTGCCGTGCAGCTCGGCCACCAGCAGACCATTGTCATCCTGCTCGGCTTTAGCCAGCTCGGCTTCCAGGGCGCGAAACTCCTTGTCGCCATCTATCACATAGTCCAGGGCCGAGCAGTCCAGGGCCGGGGTCTCCTGGGCGACGCCGGCTATCTGCCAGCCGACCGGCAGGGAGAAGCTGCCGTTGTCGAGGGTGAGCTCTCCTCGGATGAGGGCGAAGAAGGTGGATTTGCCGCAACCATTCTTGCCCACCAGGCCCACCTTGTGGCCCGGGTGTATGGTGGCGGAGGCGTTATCCAGCAGCTTGCGGCCGCCGCGGATCAGCTCGATTTGACTGGCAACTATCATGGGGGGTCTGCTTGCTCGAGAGTGAAGAAACACGGTGGCGCGCCGCCCGAAGGGGTCTGCGCGCTCGGGAACCGGGAACGAAACTGGCGGGATTTTACGTGAAATGGCGGCGCTTTGCACTGGAGCCGACTGGTGCGGCGCCGATAAAGATGTCATAACAGCAAGCATTATCGCCATCAGGCCGCCTCCTTTCGGGAGCGGCGGCCGGACAAGGAGTCTGCCATGCAGGTTGCAACCATCATGACCACCCGGGTCGTCACCGTCGAGATGGACGACAGGCTGAGCCTCATCAGGGATATCTTCAATCAAGCCCGCTTCCGTCACCTGATGGTGATGGAGGAGGGGGAGCTGCTCGGCATCATCTCGGATCGGGATCTGCTGCGGGCCCTGAGCCCCTATCTGGATTCCGCCGCCGAGCAGGCGCGCGATACCGAGACCCTCAATCGCCGCGCGCACCAGATCATGACCCGCCAACCCATCATGGTCTCGCCCCACCAGACCCTGGCCTATGCCGCCCGCCTGATGCTGGACAAGAAGGTCTCCTGCCTGCCGGTGCTGGATCGGGGCACGCTGGTGGGGGTGCTGAGCTGGAAGGATCTGCTCAAGGCCGCCGTCGAGGAGGGGGCCCTCTAGGGGGACGCCGCCTGGGCACTGGCCGCAGCGGCATCATGAAAAAGGGCTCCGAGGAGCCCTTTGTCGTGACGCTTGCCCGGATCAGGGCAGGGGCTCCACCAGCAGGATATGGGAGTCCGTGCCCACCACCCTGACCCGGCTGCCCGCCTTGAGCGGCGTCTGGCAGCGCACCGTCCAGACGGTGTCATCCAGGCGGACCCGGCTCAGCCCCTGCACGGCGTCATCGAGCAGCACCAGCTCCCGGCCCAGGTAACCCTGCATCCGCTCGTTGATGGGGGCGGCCGCATCCCGGCTGGAGCGGTCGCGCTTGTGCTGCCAGCGCCACCAGGCCCAGGTGGTCACCAGGGATTGCAGGGCGAACAGCAGCAACTGCCACTGCCAGCCGAAGGGCCAGAGCAGCAGCAAGATCCCCACCTCGATCGCGGCGATGCCGGTCCAGAGCAGAAAGCCCACCGACCCCAGCACCTCGATGGCCAGCAGCGCGAACCCCAGCCCCAGCCAGTGCCAGTGGGTCAGCCCCTCCAGCAGGTCTGTCATTTTTTCTCACCCTTGTTGAACAGCTCGGCCATGCCCGCCACCGAGCCAATCAGGCTGCCCGCCTCCAGGGGCATCATGATGATCTTGCTGTTGGGCCCTTCGCCGATGCGGGCCAGGGCTTCCGTGTATTTCTGGGCCACGAAGTAGTTGATGGCCTGCATGTCCCCCTCGGCGATGGCCTGGGAGACCATGTGGGTCGCCTTGGCTTCCGCCTCGGCGGCCCGCTCGCGCGCCTCGGCGGCGAGGAAGGCGGCCTGGCGCTCCCCCTCGGCCTTGAGGATCTGGGACTGCTTCTCCCCTTCCGCTTTCAGGATCTTGGACTGGCGCACCCCTTCGGCTTCCAGCACCTCGGCCCGCTTCTGCCGTTCGGCCTTCATCTGGGCGTTCATGGCTTCCACCAGGGCGAGCGGCGGGCGCACGTCCTTGATCTCGATGCGGGTCACCTTGATGCCCCAGGGGGCGGTGGCGGCGTCCATGGTACGCAAGAGCTTCTCGTTGATGGTGTCGCGCTGAGAGAGCATCTCGTCCAGCTCCATGGCACCGAGCACGGTCCGCATGTTGGTCATGGTCAGATTGCGGATGGCGCTGGGCAGATCGTTGACCTCATAGGCCCCTTTGCGGGCATCCACCACCTGCACGAAGCTGATGGCGTCTATGGTGACGTTGGCGTTGTCCCGGGAGATCACCTCCTGGGCCGGGATGTCCAGCACCTGCTCCATCATGATGATCTTGTGGCCGACCCTGTCCACATAGGGGATCAGCAGGTTGAGGCCCGGGGAGAGGGTGCGGGTGTAGCGGCCGAAACGCTCCACGGTCCAGTTATAGCCCTGGGGCACTATCTTGATGCCTGCCCCCAGGGTGGCTATCACCAGGAAAACGAAAATCCCTAGCACTATCAGTGACTCATTCATGAATAGCTCCTTATGAAACTCGGGCGCTAGCCTATGCCCTGGCCGCAAACACCACAAGCTTAGGTTTGTTCCCGTTGCCAAGGGGATAGTTTTAATTACCAAAACGTCTTAAAAAGCATTTTTTATTATTTTGAGGGATAAGTAACCCTGCCTATAGTCGCCAAAGACAAGCGGTATCGAGAGGGACGAGATGGATTACTTACCTATGTTTGCCCGGCTGGAAGGGCGTCCCGTGTTGCTGGTGGGCGGCGGCGAGGTGGCACTGCGCAAGGCGCGTCTGCTGCTGGCGGCCGGTGCCAGGCTGACCCTGGTCTCCCCGGATATCGCTCCCGAATTTCAGGAACTGGCGGATCGTTTCACCCATCTGCCGGTGCGCTTCACCCCTGGCCATCTGGCAGGGCAGATCCTGGTGGTCGCCGCCACCGACGATCCCGAGGTCAACGCCCTGGTCTACCAGAGCGCCACCGAGCTGGGTCTGTTCGTCAACCTGGTGGATGACCCGGCCCGCTCCAGCTTTATCTTCCCCTCCATCATCGATCGCAGCCCCATAGTGGTGGCCGTCTCCAGCGGCGGCAAGGCGCCGGTGCTGGTGCGCCTGTTGCGCGAGCGTCTGGAGAGCCTGCTGCCCCGCCATCTCGGCGGCCTGGCCGAGCTCTCCGGCCGGGTGCGGGTCAAGGCCAAGCGGGTGCTCTTATCCATTTCTGATCGTCGCCGCTTCTGGGAGCGGGCCTTTGCCTCCAACACCCTGGCCGGTCTGATCGAGAAAGAAGATTGGCAAGGTGCCGAGGGCTGGCTCAATGAGGGGCTGGACAAGGCCCAGACCGAAGTGGGCGAGGTGGTGCTGGTGGGGGCGGGCCCTGGGGATCCAGGCCTCTTGACCCTCAAGGCGCTGCAACAGATCCAGCAAGCCGAGGTCGTGCTCTACGACCAGCTGGTCTCCCCCGAGATCCTGGATCTGGTGCGCCGGGACGCCACCCTGGTGTCGGTCGGCAAGAAGGCCGGCGCCCACAGCGTGCCTCAGGAAGAGACCAATCGCCTCCTGGTGGAATACGCCAGGGCGGGCAACCGGGTGGTGCGGCTCAAGGGGGGGGATCCCTTCATGTTTGGCCGCGGCGGCGAGGAGCTGGAAGTGCTGGCGGACGAGGGCATTCCCTTCTCCGTGGTGCCCGGCATCACGGCCGCCGCCGGTGCCACCGCCTATGCGGGCATTCCGCTCACCCACCGTGACCATGCCCAGAGCGCCGTCTTCATCACCGGCCACTGCCAGAAGGAGGGCACCCAGCCCGACTGGCAGCAGCTCGCGGCCACCAACCAGACCCTGGTCATCTACATGGGGCTGATGCGCTCCGAGCACATCCAGCAGCAGCTGGTGGGCCATGGCCGCAAGGGGAGCACCCCCATCGCCATCATAGAGCGGGGCACCCAGGCCAGGCAGAAGGTATTGACCGGCACCCTGGACGAGCTGGCCACCCTGGCGGCGCAGGCAATGAGCCCGTCCCTTATCGTCATCGGCGAAGTGGTGGCCCTGCGTGACCGACTCGCCTGGTTTGGCGAGCAGGCAAGCGCCGGGGCAGGCAGCCAGGAGCTCAAGCTGGTGAGCCTGGCCTGAAGGGCGAGACCCGAATCGATTTGACGTTGCCATGGCGGCAGCGAACTGAACCAACACAGCGTCCCGACCAGGCGCGATAGCAATGAACCGAGGACCCAGACATGGACCGTGAAAGATTGACCCACTTGCAACAGCTGGAAGCCGAGAGCATCCACATCATCCGCGAGGTGGCTGCCGAATTTGAAAACCCGGTGATGATGTACTCCATCGGCAAGGACTCCTCCGTCATGCTGCACCTGGCCCGCAAGGCCTTCTACCCGGGCAAGATCCCCTTTCCCCTGCTCCACGTGGACACCAACTGGAAGTTCAAGGAGATGATCAAGTTCCGGGACGAGACCGCCAAGAAGTACGGGCTGGATCTCATCGTCCACAAGAACCCGGATGGCCTGGCCATGGACATCAACCCCTTCGTGCACGGCAGCGGCAAGCACACCGACATCATGAAGACAGAGGGGCTCAAGCAGGCGCTCAACAAATACGGCTTCGATGCGGCCTTTGGCGGCGCCCGCCGCGACGAGGAGAAATCCCGTGCCAAGGAGCGGGTCTACTCCTTCCGCGACAAGTCCCACCGCTGGGATCCGAAGAACCAGAGACCCGAGCTGTGGCGCGTCTACAACAGCCAGGTCAACAAGGGGGAGAGCATCCGTGTCTTCCCGCTCTCCAACTGGACCGAGCTCGACATCTGGCAATACATCTATCTCGAGAACATCGACATAGTGCCCCTCTACTTCGCGGCCATGCGCCCCGTGGTGGATCGCGGCGGCATCAAGATCATGGTGGATGACGAACGCATGCCCATAGGCCCGGAAGACGAAGTGAAGCAGGAGCTGGTGCGCTTCCGCACCCTCGGCTGCTACCCACTGACCGGGGCCATCGAATCCAATGCCACCACCCTGCCGGAGATCATCGAAGAGATGCTGATCACCACCTCCAGCGAGCGGCAAGGGCGGCTCATCGACCACGATCAGGCCGGCTCCATGGAGCAGAAGAAGCGTCAGGGCTATTTCTAAAAAAATGTTCTAAGGAATCGCAACATGAACAACCACATTCAGACCGCCATCAGCGAACAGGGCATTGAAGCCTACCTGCACGCCCAGCAGCACAAGAGCCTGCTGCGTTTTCTCACCTGCGGCAGCGTGGACGACGGCAAGAGCACCCTCATCGGCCGCCTGCTGCACGACTCCCAGCAGATCTATGAAGATCAGCTCAAAGCGCTGGAGTCCGACAGCCAGAAGCTCGGCACCACCGGCGAGAAGCTGGACCTGGCCCTGCTGGTGGACGGCCTGCAGGCGGAGCGCGAGCAGGGCATCACCATAGACGTGGCCTACCGCTATTTCTCCACCGCCAAGCGCAAATTCATCATCTCGGATACCCCGGGCCACGAGCAGTACACCCGCAACATGGCCACCGGCGCCTCCACCTGCGATCTCGCCATCATATTGATCGACGCCCGCAAAGGGGTGCTGGATCAGACCCGTCGCCACAGCTTTATCGCCAGCCTTCTTGGCATCAAGCAGTTCGTGGTGGCGGTCAACAAGATGGATCTGGTGGAGTTCAGCCAGGAGGTGTTCGAGCGCATCAGTGCCGAATATCGTGAATTCGCCAGGAAGCTCAGCGTCGACACCATCCACATAGTGCCGGTCTCGGCCCTGGACGGTGACAACGTGGTGAACCCAAGCGACAAGCTGGCCTGGTATCAGGGCGAGACCCTGCTCTCCTTGCTGGAGTCTGCCGAAGTGGAGCGCGAGCTGGAGCGTCACCCGGTGCGCCTGCCGGTGCAGTATGTGAATCGCCCCAACCTCGATTTTCGCGGCTTCGCAGGCACCCTGGCCTCCGGCATCCTGCGGGTCGGCGACAAGCTTGCGGTGCTGCCCTCCGGCAAGGAGAGCACGGTGAAGCGTATCGTCACCTTCGACGGGGATCTGGACTATGCCCTGCCGGGTCAGGCCATCACCGTCACCTTCGCGGACGAAATTGACATCAGCCGGGGCGACCTGCTGGTGGATGCGGCGAAAAAGCCCCAGGTGACCCAGAACGTGCTGGCTCACATCGTCTGGATGGGGGAGGAATCCCTGCAACCGGGCCGGGTCTATGACGTCAAGCTGGCCACCAAGAAGAGTCGCGGCCAGGTGGAGGCCATTCGCCACCGCATCGAGATCAACAAGCTGGAATCGCTTCCCGCCTCCGAGCTCAAGCTCAACGAGATCGGCCTGTGCGAATTCAGCCTGACCGACCCGGTGGCGTTCGACCCCTATGCGGATATCCGCGATACCGGCAGCTTCATCCTCATCGACCGTCTGACCAACGTCACCGTGGGCGCGGGCATGATAGTGGAAGGCTTGGCCGCGAAAGTGGCTAAAGGGCAATACAGCGAGTTCGAAATCGAGCTCAACGCCCTGGTGCGCAAGCACTTCCCCCACTGGCAGGCGCTGACCATCGCCAACGACAAGGAATAAGCCCATGACCTGGCAACAATCCCTGGTGCTGGGTCTGCTGGCTACCCTCATCGTCCTGCTGATCCAGGGCAAACTCAGGCCGGCGCTGCTCTTCTCGGGCGCCGTGCTCGTCACCTACCTGAGCGGCCTGGCGGACATCAACGCCGTGGTCGGCGGCTATACCAACAGCTCGCTGCTGACCCTGGTGCTGCTGCTGCTGGTCTCCCTGGCGGTGGAGAAGACCCGCATCATGAGCTGGTTCGCCAATCAGGTGGGCACCGGCTCCTTCAACAAGGTGCTGGTGAAGGTGTGGTTCTCCACCGCCTTCCTGTCGGCCCTGGTCAACAACACCGCAGTGGTGGCCTCCATGCTGGGGGCGGTCAAGCGCAATCCCAATCATGCGCCGTCCCGGCTGCTGTTGCCCATGTGCTTCGCGGCCACCTTTGGCGGCGTACTGACCCTGATCGGCACCTCCACCAACCTCATCGTCAACAGCTTCCTGGAGAAGATGGGGGCCGAGCCCCTTGGCATGTTCGACTTCTTCATGGTGGGGGCGGGGACCCTGGTGACCGGCCTGGTCGCCGTGCTGCTGTTCGCCCGTCGCCTGCCGGAGCAGGATACCGAGATAGACCGCTCCTCCGGCTACTTCCTCGAGGCCAAGGTGAGCGAGGGCTCCCTCATGGCCGGGCGCAGCGTGAAAGAGAACGGCCTGCGCAGCCTGAAAAGCCTCTATCTTGCCGAGATCATCCGGGGCGATCAGGTGATCTGCCCGGTGCAGCCCGAGCACGAGCTGCACGAGGGGGACATGTTGCTGTTTTGCGGCGACGTGGAGAGCGTGGGCGTATTGCAGGAGATGAAGGGACTGGATCTCTACGGCCAGCACAGGCTCAACGGCCAGCACCTGGTGGAGGTGATCGTCAGCCACAGCTCGCGGCTGGTGGGTCAGACCATCAAGGATGCGGAGTTTCGCACCCACTTCGATGCGGTGGTGCTGGCGGTGCGCCGGGGCGAGACCCAGCTCACCGGGGGCCTGGGCCAGATTGAACTGCACGCGGGGGATACATTGCTGCTGGCCCCTGGCCCCAAGTTTGCGGGCAACAAGTCCCTCTCACGGGAGTTTGTGGTGGTGAGCGGGCTGGAGGCTTCCACCCGGCTCGATGGCAAGCGCAGCGCCGCCGTGGTGGTGGGCTTTCTCGGGGTGCTGGCACTGTCGGTGTTCGATCTGGTGCCGCTGTTCAAGGGGCTGCTCATCATGCTGGTGGCCCTGCTGTTGACCCGGGTGCTGACCCTGGACGAGATCCGTCGCCGCTTCCCGCTGGAGATCTGGCTGGTGGTGGGGGGGGCGCTCGCCATCGCCGACCAGCTCGAACGCACCGGCCTGGCCCGGGTCATCGCCGACTTCCTGATGGGGGAGTTCAACGGTGCCAGCCCTCTGGTGGCCTTCATCGGCATCTACTTCTTCACCTTGGTGCTGACGGAGCTGATGAGCAACAACGCCGCCGCGGCCCTGGCCTTCCCCATGGGTTACCAGCTGGCGCTGAGCATGGATGTCTCCACCATGCCGTTTATTCTGGCGGTGCTGTTTGGGGCCAGCTCCAGCTTTATCCTGCCCTATGGCTACCAGACCAATCTGATGGTCTATGCGGCGGGCAACTACAGGATGCCGGATTACCTCAAGCTGGCCCTGCCCGTCTCCATCGCATACAGCATCGGAGTCTTGATCATGGTGCCCCTGCTGTTTCCGTTTTAAGGCGTTATCTGGATGCGTGAGCACCGAACAAGGAGTTTTAGATGAGCAATATCGTGTGGCATGCCCATGCCGTCGACAAACGCAGCCGCTCTGAACAGAAGGGACAGAAGCCCCTGGTGATCTGGTTCACCGGGCTCTCCGGGGCGGGCAAGTCCACCCTGGCGGGGGCGCTGGAACAGGCGCTGGCGGCGCAAGGCAAGCACACCTATCTGCTGGATGGGGACAATGTGCGCCACGGCCTGTGCGGCGATCTCGGCTTCGATGACGCCGCCCGCCAGGAGAATATCCGCCGGGTAGGGGAGGTGGCGAAACTCATGGTGGATGCGGGCCTGATCGTGCTCACCGCCTTTATCTCGCCGTTTCGTGCCGAGCGGGATCTGGTGCGCAATCTCTTGGGGCCTGACGAGTTTGTCGAGGTGTTTGTGGATGCGCCGCTCGCCGTCTGTGAAGAGCGCGACCCCAAGGGGCTCTATAAAAAAGCGCGGGCCGGGGAGATCCGCAACTTTACCGGTATCGATTCGGCTTATGAGGCGCCGGAAAACCCGGAGATCCACCTGCTGAACGCCGGCAAGCCGGTGGAAGCGCTGGTGGATGAGTTGATTACCGCGCTAAGGCGGCGGGGGTTGATCGACTGAGGTTGGGTTGCTTGAGTATTCCGAGAATTGATATTATGGGGGACATTTTCCCCCTTGTTCATTGCTCTTCTGCCAAAACTTTCCCTTTTTTCACCACCATTAAGCCGAAGAGGACTATTGATCACGTAGGTGATAACAAACTTATTCAATATACAGTAAACCTGATGTTTAACTATCTACCAAAATAAGAGCGGATGCCGAGCTTTTGGCTAAAATGAGAAAAGCTCAGTTGTTTAGGTAACTATTTTCTTAACATGGATGGTGTTCCAGTTTTTTCTTGCATTTTTTCAATAATCATATCTTGGTATGATTTTATTATGGGGAAGCAACTTGTTGCTATGAATGACTTCTTTAAATCATCAATGTGAATCTTATTAATCTCTAAACCTCTATATAAGAGAGGTAATTCGCTATTGTTCTTGTCTTTTTCAGCAAGCAGTATATTTAATTTTACCATGCGAGCAAGCTCTTCTTGATAAAGAAAGAATTGACGCAAATGAGTGTTTTTTATTGTTGTGTGATTTTTACTGTTTGTGGTTAGAATCTCATCGATTAGTCGATTCAATCTAGAGCGAGAGTCAATGGCATCATCAATGATATCTAGCCAGCTATTGTCTTTAGTTGATAGTGAACTTAAAAAATACAATGTCCTGCTCTTGTTGTAATTTATGAATCCAGGCCACATTACGTCTTCTTTTGATATGTCAATGGCTTTATCAAACTGTTTGCATGCAGATGTTAAATACATGGTTATCTCTTCTCTAATAGGGGGTGTGAGAGAAGATAGTTTTGTATTTATGAGATTAAGCCCCTCAATTGACAGCATATCTTTAGATTCTATTTTTAGAAACTCACGCAGTAAATGCATCCCTTTTTTGTTGTAATACAATCCAAGGTAATTGTGGTAGATAGTTTTGGTGACAGGGTTGCGAAGTATCGGTCCTCGAACATGAAGAAGGTCAGCGTGAATGTTGAAATTCCCATCTGAAACAAAATGTTGATAGGCCACGACAGCTTTAAATAGTTTGATGGATTCAGTGATCTGAATGGAGTTTCCTTTACTGATAGAGTATAGAATTTTACGTCGCTTATCTATATTTCTTAGTATGCTCTCCATGCGTTCTTTATAGCGCTTTCTGTCTGTGTCAGATGCGTTAAAAACAGCGGGGAAGATTACAATCAGATCGATTATATATTGCAATGTATCAGCAAAATGCACTGCGGTATGAGATTCTTTTTTTAACTTGTACTCTATTGATTCAAATATTTTATTGTCAAGATCCTTTTCATCTTGAGATTTAAAGTGACTAATTAATTCAGGTAGTGAGGTGACATAGTTTTCATTGTCAAGAATGTTGCCATCCATCTTGCTTATATTATTAACGCTGTCAATTGATGTGTATGTGCGGACAGAAATAAATAAAGCTAACAGTGCAATGCAAAACCCTACTATTGATATTGTGAAATTAAGTAGATCTTTCCCTTCGTTTAGATAATGTATCCATACTGCAAGACAAGAGGAAAATAGAACAAGTACAGAGATAGTTACGTAAAAAATGTTTGCTCTTTTCATTTAATTCCCTAATACACTTGATTTTTCGAAATCTGGAAATCTGGAAATCTGGGACACCCACCAATTTGACAGCAGCGTAGCATGCAGCTTCGCTTGATGGGTAGCCCGTCGAGGAGTGTGCCATGACCATCGCGCGTTCAAACGAAATCTGGGACACCCACCAATTTGACAGCAGCGTAGCATGCAGCTATCGCTTGATGGATAGCCCGTCGAGGAGTGTGCCATGACCATCGCGCGTTCACGCCAGATCAGCCTGCAAGATACCCCCTACTACCATGTGGTCAGTCGCTGCGTGCGGCGGGCCTTCTTATGTGGGCAAGATGCGCATTCTGGCCATAGCTATGAGCACCGACGCCAGTGGGTGGTTGACAGGCTTGGCCAACTGTCACGCCAGTTTGCCATCGGGGTATGCGCTTATGCGGTGATGAGCAACCACTATCATCTGGTGCTCAAAGTCGAGTTCGAAACCGCCGCCAGGTGGAGCGAGCGAGAAGTGGCCGAGCGCTGGGCTGCGCTGTTTCAATGGCCGCCGTTAGTGCGGCGTTGGTATCAGCATGAATCCCTGATTGCGCCCGAGCTCGAAGTGGTTCGAGGGGTTATCGCTGAGTGGCGTGAACGGCTGCACTCCATCAGCTGGTTTGTGCGATTGCTCAACGAGAGCATGGCGCGACAGGCCAATCAGGAAGATGGCTGCAAGGGCCACTTTTGGGAAGGACGCTTCAAAACTCAGGCGCTACTGACAGAGTCGGCTCTGCTGGCCTGCATGGCCTATGTAGATTTGAACCCGATCCGGGCTGCATTGGCCGACAGGCCGGAGCAAAGTGATTACACCAGCATCAAACAACGTCTTGAGGACGAGGAGCCCAGAGTCACATTGCCTCCGTTGTTGCTGCCGTTTGCCAGCCCGGGCAAACAGGACTGGTTGCCATGTGTCTTCATTGACTATCTGATGCTGGTAGACTGGACCGGCCGTGCCATCAGAGCAGACAAGCGGGGCCATATTCCGGAGGGGCTGGCTCCCATCTTGCAGCGGCTGAGCCTTGATGAAGTGCAGTGGTTGCGACAAGTGACACTGTTTCGGCGGCGGGGTATCAGGGTGGTGGGCGACAAGACGCGCTGCCTGCGTTATGCAGAGCATTGTGGCCAGCGACGATGTCACCAGCCGTTACCTTGAGTTGCACCGCACCCTGAGCCCCGGCACAAGTCTCTGATGCCAAGTTGACGGTGGCTGAAAAGTAGCTTTTTAAGCCAACACCGCAACTATCTCTCCTACCTGCTCCAAAGTCCTCAATGATGGCGGTATCACGGTAACCGCCGCCAGCCATGCAGAGGCTTGCTCAAAATGGTGGGTGTCCTAATGGGCTGTGCTGAAAAGCCGTTTTTCAAGCCAAAATCTCGAGCTTTTCTCCTTCCTTATCCAAAGCCCTCAATCATGGTGCCATCACGGCAACCACAGCCAGTCACACCAAGGCCTGTTCAAAATAGTGGGTGTCCCAATAATGATGCTAAAAATTCGATGCTCAAATTTAATTCCTTTGCTCGGTGCTATGTGCGTATCTGGCCTAACGCCCCAAGCAGGGGCAATAACACGTAGGCTAAAATACGGAACGAAGTGACGGAGGCCTACGTGTTAGTGTCCCGCTGACTTGGTTTGTTAGCTATCTTTTACTCTGTGGTAACCATGAAAGTGATGTGAAACGCCACTTCTAGAGTTTTTAGATAAAGCGTCATGCCGATCACGGTAGTAAACGTATAGATCATCAGTTAATTCAATACAGGCATGAAGAGCTTCTTTGATCTCTTTAACGACAACATCATAAATCTTGTCCCTTGCCATTTCGTATGTTTTGACTAAGTCGTAACCTGTGATGCACGAACTATGTGATTCTGACCAAGCCATATTTTTGAACATTTGGTCATCATCAGTATATAAATTACAAAAACCTTTATGTGCACGCTCATTGCGATCTTGGCGCAACGGAACCCCTGTTTGATCTATAACTTTTAAGTGCTCCAGTATTTCTGGATGATTTTCTTTTAGCACTTTGCTCAATTGTTTGATATTTAGCTTATGGTCGGGTAAGTTAATTTCTAAAACTTCGTTTACAAAGTGAAACGCTATGTCTCTCAAACTGGAAAAGCGAAATAATGCTAGGTCAACTATAGATTTTAACCAATCGTACCTATTTATATTTTGAACCGTGGAGGGCAAAGGAATTTCTTTTGCGCCTAGCATCTGCGGTATCACCCGTAAGTCAACAAACTGTTGCTCCAAAGCATCAAATCTAACGTAGGTTAAGTGAGCGTATGCCATATGAGGATCTGCAGCTTTAAATTCTTCCCAGTTTTTATAAGGGTGGTCATGCAAGAAGTACATGTTTATAGAATCATAAAGTACGCCCTTGAATGTAGACTCTTCAAGACCCCACCAAAAATACTCAGTTTCCATCTCGCTCCCTGATTACACCGAAGATAGCTAACAGTGATTAGACGGAAGGCGGTACTAACACGTTAATTCCGCCTTCCGTCTAACTCCGCTCCACCCTGATACAGGGCATAATAAATGATATTTTAAATCAATGGCTTATATATCTACCTCTGAAGCTGAACGTGTTCGCTTGACTTCCTCTTTTTACGCAACAATTACCACGGTTTAGAAAGACAGCGAAAGTATTGACCATGGCGATCGCCAGCAAGGCTACCGCCCCTGAATTTCAGCCTCCAGCTTGCTGCTTTTTACCTGCGATATGGCTCCGGTCTGGTTCATGGCTGACTCCGACGAGAGGCGATCCTGATGGCTATGTTACCGAACGGAGCCGGCTAGGGAAGGGGGAATTGGTGGTTTCTCGGGCAAGATCAATAAATTGAGTGACCATGGGGACTAACTCGGAACGGCCACGTTGTCGATGCAGCCACTGGGTGAGAGTGCCAGGCACGGCGCTGTCGCGCGGCTGGCCTGTCAGCGGCTCGAGTGCCTGACGCGCCAGCACGAGCGGGATCGTATGTCAGGCAGGGGGGCAAAGGGATGGGGACCGTTGTCCTGTGACCTGGCAAGGCGGGGCCCCGCCGTCGTCAGGTGGGGAGGTCCGGTTCGCTGGCGGGGGCCGTCACCTGGGTCTCTATCTGCAGGTGGGCGGAGATCAGGGTCTTCAAGTCCTGCAGGTACTCCTCCAGCGGCGCCTCCGTCAGCAACTGGGCCAGTTCGTTGCCCACCGGGGTGAGGCGGTAGTAGAGCAGGGTGATATTGCTCTGCTTGCGGTGCAGGCGCCACTGCTGGTTGCCGAATGCAATCTCCACCCCGTCGGCAGGCAGGGGGCCTGATTCCAGCTCGCCCCGATGCAGCAGGCCGAGCTCGAACAGTTGCAGCAAGGCGTTGTAGGGCAGACGGTATTTACCGAGGGCGAGCCGGGTCACCCTGGCGCGGGTCAGCAGGCTGGCGCCCTTGTGCAGCCCAAGCAGCAGGCGCAGCTCGTCGCTGCCTGCGTAGTGACAGGAGAGGGCGCACAGGCGCTGGAACAGCTGGGCCTCGCGCTGGGTCATCTCCTTGAGCGTGGCCAGGGATCGGATGGAAAACCGGCCCGGGGTAGCGACCTCGATGGCGAAGATGCGTCCCCATAGCTGCTGCATGGGCACCATGCTGATATCTTCCGCCAGTTGCAGGAAGCGGGTCAGCCAGTCGCTGTCCATCTCGCCGCCGGCGGCCGTCTCCTCGCAGTGGCGCGACGCCATCACCATGATGGCCTCCAGGTTGCGCTGGCGCGCCGCCTGATCCGCCAGCTGGCGAAAGCTGGCCCTCTGCTCGAAGGTGCTGTCGCTGTTGCGAGTCAGCATGCCGTCGATGCCACGGCTGCGAGCCAGGCGCAGGGTCTGCTCCTGGCTGCTCAGGATGGCACTCTCTTTCTTGGGGGGTGGCAGGTCGGCCATGGCGGCTCCATTCGCTGGGATACTGTGGCTAGATGTTACGCTAGTTGGCCCCCGGGGTAATCCCCTGGCTGGGGGCGCCGGGAGCCTCCTTGCAAAAACGGCCCACAGGGGCCGTTTTGTTTGGGAAGCGGGAAAGGGGCTGACCCTCACTCCTCATAGACGGTGACCTCGACGGCTTCCATGCTGTAACCCGTGTTGGCCATCTCCTGGCTGGTGCTCACCGTCCTGATCTTGCCCTTGACCCAGATGGCATCCCAGAGATCATCGACCGGCGCACCCTTGGGAAAGCTGACATAGACCACCTGGTTGGTGGGCGGGGGCGGCACATGGATGCAGGCGCCGAAGTAGGGGACCAGCAGGAAGGCGGTGATTTTTTTGGCATCCCCCTCCAGGGGCACCACGAAGCCGGGCAGACGGATCTCTTGCCCATCCAGGGCCTGGTTGACCTCGCCGATGGGCTGCGGCACCGAGCTCATGTCCCCATCGTGGGGCACGGGAGGGGGCGGCAGCACGCTCTGGCCCGGGGGCAGCAAGGCGTCCCAGTCCAGGGTCTTGTAGGACTCGGCGCCCTGGCTGGGCAGCGCCAGCAGGCAGGTCAGCAGCGCCATCACTCTCAATATCATCTCTCGTCCTTTTCGGTTTATCACACGCGAATGCTCATGCCGTCGCTCAGGCTGTAGCGGTAGGCACGGGCCGCCGGCAGCAGCCCCATCAGCACGCCTGCCAGCCAGACCAGCCCCAGCAGCTGCCACTCATAGCCGCTTGGCAGCGCCAGCCTCAGTTGCAGGCCATAGTGGCTGAGCAGCCAGGGGGAGGCAAGCCCCTGTCCCAGGTAGAGCACGGCGACCCCCAGCGCTATGCCTAAGCTGGTGAGGGCCATGGCCTCCATGGTCAGCAGGGCGAACAGATGTCCCGGGCCTGCCCCCAGGGATCGCAGGATGGCCAGCTCGCGGCGCCGCTCGTTGAGCCCCGCCAGCAGGGTGGTCAGCATGCCGATGAGGCCCGCCACCACCACGAAGGCGGCGATGACGCCGAGGGCGGTTTCCGCCACGCTCATCATGGCCCACAGCTCCTGCAGGGCGGCGCCGGGCAGGATCGCCATCAGTGGTTCCCTGGGATAGGTGTTGATGGCGCGCTGCAACTGGAACGCCAGGATGCGGTTGCTCAGGCCCACCATGAAGGCGGTGATGGTCTTGGGGGTGAGATCCTGGGCCAGCGCCTGCTCGGCGGTCACGTTCTTGCTGTGACGGCCTGTGTCCCAGCCCAGGTGTATCGCCTCTATACCCGCCAGCGGCACATGGACGGTGCGATCGATGGGGGTGCCGGTCGGCGCCAGTATCCCCACCACCTTGAAGGGCAGGTTGTCATGCTGGCTGAAGGAGGTGTTGCCGGCGCCGTGGGCGATGATGATGGACTGATCGAGCCGGTAGCCCAGCTTCTGTGCCACCTGGGCGCCAAGCACGGCCTCGAACGGCGTCTGGAACGGGCGTCCCTGCGCCATCACCAGGGCTTGCTGGCGCCCGTACTTGAGGTACTTGAAGTAGTCGCCATTGGTGCCAAGGACTCGAAATCCCTTGTGGGAGTCGCCAAGGGAAAGCGGGATGGTCCAGGCGATGCCGGGCCGCTCCTTGATGGCCTGATAAGCATCCCGGCCCACGTTGTTGGTGGGGTTGCCGATGCGAAACACCGAATAGAGCAGCAGGTTTACTTGGCCGGAGCGGGCGCCGACGATGAGATCCGTGCCGGAGACTGTGTTGGCAAAACTCTCGCGGGCCTGCATGCGCACCCGCTCCACCCCGAGCAGCAGGGTGACGCTGATGGCCACCGCCAGCAGGGTGAGCCCGGCGGTGAGGCGGCGGGCCCAGAGACTTTGCAGCGCAAGTTTCAGCATGAAAACCTCCGCAGTGAAGGGGAGAAGGCCGGACGGGCTGCGGGATGATGGCGTGTCGTCATGCGGCCCTCCGGTTGAGCTGTTGCAGGTTTTCCACCCGGGGGAAGAGGGGCTCCAGATAGGGGTCGTGGCTGACGAAGACGAGGGTCGAGCCCTGCTTGTCGCACTCTTCGAACAGCAGCTTGATGAAGGCGGCTCTGTTGTCGGTATCCAGCGCCGAGGTGGGCTCGTCGGCGATCACCAGCTGGGGCGAACCGATCAGCGCCCGGGCGGCGGCGACCCGCTGTTGCTGGCCGATGCTCAGGGCATGGACCGGCCGGGTCAGGGCCTCCTCCGGCAGTTGCAGCTCGGCCAGCAGGCGGCGGGCCTCCTGTTCCGGGCTCCCTTGCAGGCGGGCCCGTTTCTCGGGGGAGAAGGTGAGGGCGGCGGTGACATTGTCCCGCACGCTCAAAAAGGGCAGCAGGTTGAACTGCTGGAAGATATAGCCCAGATGGTCGGCGCGGAAGCGATCCCGCGCCCGACCGGAGAGCCGGGCCAATGGCTGGCCCAGCACCTCCAGGGTGCCCTGGTTGGCTGTCTGGATCCCCGCCAGCAGGCCGAGCAGGGTCGATTTGCCCGAGCCTGAGGGCCCCTTGATGAAGACGCGCTCCCCCCGGTCGATGCGCAGGGAGGGGAGATCGAGTACGGCATCCTGACCCGGCCAGGCGAAGGCAAGGTCCCGGATCTCAACCACGGCAGTTGTCATGGCGTTACCAGCTCAGCTTGTTGGCGGAAGGGGTCAGCTCGGCGGCAGTCTGACCGGCGGGCAGTATCCCCTGCACGCTCAGCTTCTCCAGGCTGGGGTAGACGGAGAACAGACTGGCCTCCAGACCGGTGAGCTTGGCCGGCGTGGCGCAGGTGTAGGTATACATGGCTCCGAAATCGGCGTGACCCGCTTCGTCATGCTGGTGTTCATCGTGATCTGCGCCAGCCTTGTCATGGTCATGGTCATGGTCATGGTCATGGTCGTGATCATGCTCATGGTCGTGATCCTCTTTGGCGGCTTGCAGCTCCTGATGGGTCAGCTTGCAGCCGGCGGCCGGGTCCAGGCGGAACAGGGCGTCAGGTTGCTGGAGGCGGGCGACCGCCTTGGCGTATTGCGCCTTCTCTTCATCGCTCCTGGCGGCGTGCTCGAAGCCCACCAGATCGGCGGCAGGGGCCTGCAGTTCTATCATCAGCTGGTCGCCATCGACGACGAAATTGAGGTGACCATGGCCATGCTCATGGGCGCCGTGGCCGTGGCTTTCGTGTTCGTCGTGATGGGCGTGGACGGCAAAGGTGGCCGCAGCCAGCAACAGGGTAACAGCTTTCATCATTCATCCTTTTGAAACAATAAAGTAAGAGTCGTGTGGTTTAAGGGAGCAAGGATGAAGGAGGGGCGCGGATCGGCTGGGTCAGTGTCGCCGCCAGGGCGGCACTTTCACGGCAAGAGAGGATGGCCTCGGCGTGGATCCCGGGGGCGGCGAGGAGGAATGGGGTCGGCGGAATGGCCAGCTTGCCGTCCAGATGGAGGGCGCAGACGAGGCAGTGGTGGTTGTGGCCGGCGAGTTCGGCTTCGAGTGGGTGCTGGGCCAGGGCGGGTTGCAACCACAACCAGCCAAGCAGCAATATCCAGACTCTTGTGTTGACGCGACCCATGATCCCTTGATGAGGGGGCCCGGGGCCCCCGTCTGATTCAGAGATGGGACTTGATGAGCCCCATCACTTCGGTGATCTCATTGGCAGTGAGCTGGCCATCTTTGGCAAACAGCACCTTGCCCTCTTTATCCAGCAGCACGATGGCGGAGCTTTCCGGGGTCAGGCCCCAGGCGTTGCGCGCCATGCCCTTGGCATCGAGCACGATGGCGGACCAGGGGAACTCTTTCTTGCTCTCCTCGGCGCTGCTCTTGACGAAACCCGAGGTGCCCCAGATGGCATCGTTGCTATTGATGATGGTGACCGTCTGGTAACCGTCATGGGGCAGCTTGGCGGCCTTGATTGCCTCTATCATGGGGGCGTTCAGCGCCTTGGCACTGGAGCGACCTGCGATGTGCTGGATCAGGAATACCTTGCCGAGCAGTTGTTTGCTTTGCCAGGGACGGTAGCCGATCGTCTGGCCGTTGACCATCAGTTCACCTTCTTCGGCGATCTGCACCAGAGGCACCTGGGCCGATGGCTTGATGTTGTGAGCCAGTACCAGGGTCGGCAGCAGCGCCAGAGTAAGCACGAGATGTTTCATCCGGATGACACTCCTTTGTTATGTTATAACGATTTCATGGCCAAGGAAATGGGGCGCTCTCCATCCTAAACTGATCGGATCTGTTTAAAAAGTGTTAAATAACAGATGGGTTGGCGAAGGCGTGCCGCACTCAAGGCCATGATAGCACCGGGCTCGACCCAGGGTGGCTGGCACTATCCCTTCAGTAGAGGGGTTCGCTGATGAGGGGGATGCGGGCCATGGTCATCTGTTGCACCATCAGGGGGGAGCCGGTGAGCAGCACATGCTTCTGGTTGTTGATCACGACCACATCGCCGGGCAGGCCGCTGTCTGCGGTGATGGCAAGCCAGGCGGGAGAGACGCTGCCGATGCTGGTATCGGGGTAGATGATGCTGAGCATGAACTGGGGGGCGAGCTCGGTGAGCAGGCTGGCCATCAGGAGTGCCTTCTCGTCGCTGTCGGCCTGATTATCCTTGAGGGCCTGCAGCGGGGGGTGGAAGCTGTCCAGCTGCTCGGACGGACTGGGGATGACGTCCAGCCACTCCTTGATCAAGCGCACCGAGGCGGCAAGGTCCGGCGCGGTGAACTGGCTGGCCAGGGGCTTGAGTGCCCCTTTGAAGTGGTAGAAGAGCTGGGAGTAGTTGGGGCGCACGCAAGGCAGCTTGATGTTGGCGGGATGAACGCAGGGCACCACCATCATCTGGGTGAAGGCATCTTCCTGATATTGCTCGTAGGCTTGCCAGAACTCCCTGGACTCCGGGCTGTTGTCCCGGGTGGTGAAGGCCTGCTCCAGGCTGAGGAACTTGGTGGCCGTGCTGGGGCTGTTCTGGTTAATCTGGCTGAGGCTGTTGTAGAGCCGCGGGCTGATATAGGCGTAGAGCGTCTCGATGGGATGCTGGAGGGAGAGATCGAGCAGTCCCATCTCGTGCCGCTGCCGGGCCAGGGTGCTGTCATCTGTCTGCAGCTGGAAGTGGCGGGCTTGGCCATCGGCGGATTGCCACTGCCAGTCGAGCCTGACCTCGGCGGCGTACACTGACTCCGCCAGCATCATGCCGAGCACCAGCCTGGGTATGGATCTCATCATGGTGCGCCTCGCCAGTGTGTCCTGATTAACAACTAGGTGACTTGATACGTTTTTGACGCATGTTCCGAACTTTTTTCGGGTAAAAATCCACTAACAGATTGATTGGCATTTAAATTTAATGCCGGAAATAAGTAACAGAGGAAACCGTCATGGGCCGATTATGGGGATTGTTGTGGCTGTGCAGCCTGCCGCTCTGGGCCGGTCAGATCATCATCACCAAGGGCGATGAGAAGATAGATGCCTTCGCCCTGCGCGACGAGCTGGCCAGGGAGCATGAGTGGCAGGAGTGGTTGCGCCGCCAGGAGGCCCTGACCTGGCTGGAGGCACTGCCGGTCAACTGCGAGCTCAATCGCCAGCGCGGTGGCGGTTATCGTTGTGGGGATGACTATTATCGTCCCTACCGGCAAGGGGGACGCGACATCTATATCAAGGGGGATCCGGGCAGGGGCGAGAGCCCCTGAGCAGGCAGAGAGGGGATGTGCTCCGGTGAAACATAAAAGGCGCCCGATGGGCGCCTTTTATGGACTTGTCGAGGGAGACGCGGCTTATTTGGCGGCGTAACGCTCGGCAGAGCTCAGGATTTCGGCTTCGGCGGCAGCCTTGTCGCCCCAACCTTCCACCTTGACCCACTTGCCCGCTTCCAGCTCCTTGTAGCGCTCGAAGAAGTGCTGGATCTGGGCTTTCAGCAGCTCGGGCAGGTCGTTCACATCCTGGATGTGGTCGTACTGCTTGGTCAGCTTGGAGTGCGGCACGGCCACAATCTTGGCATCTTCGCCAGATTCGTCGGTCATCTTCAGCACGCCGACCGGGCGGCAGCGGATGACGGAGCCAGCCAGCAACGGGTAGGGGGTCGGCACCAGCACGTCGACCGGATCCCCGTCCAGGGACAGGGTCGCGTTCACGTAGCCGTAGTTGCACGGGTAGAACATGGGGGTGGACATGAAGCGGTCAACGAAGATGGCACCGCTGTCCTTGTCGACTTCGTATTTGATCGGATCGGCGTTTTGCGGGATCTCGATAACAACATAGATATCTTCGGGCAGGCTCTTGCCGGCCGGTACCAGGTTCAGGCTCATGGGGATTCCTTCAATGAGAGTCGAGTCGAGTTTGCAGGCCGATATTATAGCGATGTCCCGTCAAATGACCATATATGCGCGCCATGGTGCTCGGTTTGCCGTGACAGGCCCGGATTTTGCGGGCAAGGGGGCCTGCCCTGATCCCATGGCGGCGGGCTACTGTCGCAGGATCTGCGCCAGCCTCTGCCAAATTGCCGCCATCTTGCTAGAATGCCTGCTCTCTCTACAGCAAGGGCAAGCGGTATGCATATTCACATCCTCGGGATCTGTGGCACCTTCATGGGGGGGGTGGCGGTGTTGGCCAAGCAGCTGGGTTATCGGGTGACCGGCTCGGATGCCAACGTCTATCCCCCCATGAGTACCCAGCTCGAACAGCAGGGCATAGAACTGACCGAGGGTTATGACCCGTCCCAGCTCGATCCTGCGCCGGATCTGGTGGTGATCGGCAATGCCATGAGCCGGGGCAATCCCTGCGTGGAGTATGTGCTCAATCGCAACCTTCCTTATATCTCGGGTCCCCAGTGGCTGCTGGAACATGTGTTGCAGGATCGCTGGGTATTGGCGGTAGCCGGC
>NZ_CDBT01000001.1:0-799 GCF_000819765.1 Aeromonas bivalvium | reverse complement strand
GACCACCACCGCCAGCATGCTGGCCTGGGTGCTCGAATACGCCAGGCTGGAGCCCGGTTTCCTCATCGGCGGCGTGCCCGGCAACTTCCCGGTCTCGGCTCGCCTGGGCTCGGCCCCCTTCTTCGTCATCGAGGCCGACGAGTACGACAGCGCCTTCTTCGACAAACGGTCCAAGTTTGTCCACTATCGGCCGCGCACCCTGATCATGAACAATCTGGAGTTCGATCACGCGGACATTTTCCCCGATCTTGCCGCCATCCAGCGGCAGTTCCATCATCTGATGCGCACTGTGCCGAGCAATGGCCGGGTGCTCTTCCCCCAGGCCGACGACAACCTCACTGCCGTGCGCAAGATGGGTTGCTGGAGCGAGGTGGAGCTGGTGGGTCAGGACGACGCCAGGTGGAAGGCGGTCAAGCTGGCTGATGATGGCTCCGCCTTCGAGGTGTGGCTCGATGGCGAGAAGCAGGGCGAGGTGCACTGGGAGTGCATCGGCGAACACAATGTCAGCAACGGTCTGATGGCCATTGCCGCCGCCCGTCATGCCGGCGTGACAGTGGAGCATGGCATGGCCGCCCTGTGCGCCTTCCACTCTCCCAAGCGACGGATGGAGCTCAAGGGAGAGGTGGCCGGGATCCGCGTCTATGACGACTTCGCCCACCACCCCACCGCCATCGAGACCACCCTCGGCGGTCTGCGCGCCAGGGTTGATGCCGCAGGCGGCCAGGCCCGCATCCTGGCGGTGCTGGAGCCCCGCTCCAATACCATGAAGCTGGGGGTGCACAAGGAGGAGCTGGCCGCC